>SHWS01000013.1 GCA_009693705.1 Pelagibacteraceae bacterium | reverse complement strand
ATTAATTTTTTGCATAAAATTTTTTTTAGTTTTGGTAAACCAAAATACATCATAGTACTACTTTAGGTTCAACTTAAATTTATAAATTCTACCTATGGTAGAATAAGAATTCTATATCAATTGATATAATGAAAATAAAATCGCAATTGTAATGATTGTATAGAATATTTTTTTATTGGCATTTTTTTTAACTACCTTATTTTCTATATCTTTATTTTCTATATCTTTAGGTGAAATCAACTCAGAAAATTTTCCAAAAAAAATATCTGCCATTTTTTTTGCTGTCATATCAATTAATCTTGATCCTACTTGAGCAATTTTACCTCCAACATTTGCCTGAACTTCATAAATTAGTTTGGTACCTCCTTGATTATTTTCTAGTCTTACCCATGCTTCACCCGAAGCAAATCCAACTGGAGAATTTCCAGATCCTACAATTTTATAACTGTTAGGTGGATCAAAATCTTTTAGTTCAATTTCTCCAGTAAAACTTGCGTTAAAGGGACCAATTTTATTTGTCGCTTTTGCTATAAATTTTGTATCTGAGTTTTTTTTAAATTCTTCACAACCTGGAATAGCTTTTTGCAGTATGTTTGGATCATTTAGCGCCTGCCAAACTTTTTGCTTTATTAAATTGATTTGATACGATCCTGATAGTTTCATATGTTGATTTTATATTAAACTTTTATGAATAATAATGCAAAAAAAGAGCTACAATCAGCTGTATTTGAAAGATTAGTTGAACATTTAAGAAATAGAAAAGATGTTCAAAATATTGATTTAATGGATCTTGCAGGATTTTGTAGAAACTGTTTGTCTAAATGGTACCGCGAGGAGGCTGAAAAGAAAAATATTACTATTTCAGATCCTGATGCAAGAGAACACATTTACGGAATGCCTTACGACGAATGGAAAAAAAAATATCAAAAATAATCATTTTTCCTTAAGTCTTGGAAATAATTCAACAAAGTTACAAGGTTTATTATTAATATCTAATTGATATTTTAGAATTCCATCCCACGCATCTGTAACTCCACCTGAAGAACCTGGAAGAGCAAATATATATTTGCCATTTGCTAGAACCGCACATGCTCTAGATTGTATGGCTGAAGTACCTACGGTTTTTAAACTTATATTTCTAAAAATTTCACCAAAACCTGGGATGTGTTTTTCAGCGACCTCATCAAGTGCTTCTGGAGTAATATCTCTACCGGTTAAACCTGTACCTCCAGTGGTTATAATAGTGTCTATATCAGAATGCTGAATCCATTCGTTAAGAATAGAAACTATTTCATGTTTATTATCTTTACAAATTTTCCTATCCACAAGATTATGATTTGCTTCCTTTATTTTATTTACCAATATTGCCCCTGATTTATCATTATCAAAAGTTCTAGTATCTGTTACTGTTAGAAGTGCAATATTTACTCTCATAAAATTTAAATGATTATATTATCAATTTTATTTTTTATAACAGCAATTTTATATTCTAGTATTGGATTTGGTGGTGGATCTACTTATTTGGCTCTTTTATTGATTTGGGAAATTCCATACTATATTTTTCCAGCTATTGCTTTAATTTGCAATATTATTGTAGTTTCAGGAAATTGTATCAACTATTCAAAAACTGGAAATTTTAATTTAAAGTTAGTTGCTCCTTATTTGCTTGGTTCAGTTCCTTTTGCATTTATTGGCGGATCTTTATCAATAGAAAAAAAAATATTTGAGTTATTACTATTTTTAATATTATTAATTGCAGGTATTTTATTATTAATTCAAAATAAATCTTTTACAAAAAAAAATATAACAATTAAAACACCCTCACTATTTATATCTCTTTTTATTGGATCAATAATAGGTTTTGCTTCAGGTATAGTTGGCATAGGTGGAGGAATATTTTTAAGTCCTATTTTATTCCTACTAAAAGCAGCTCAGCCAAAACAAATAGCAACAACTGCATCTTTTTTTATATTAATCAATTCAATATCAGGTGTTCTTGGACAATTAACAAAGGATAATGTTTTGAACCAAATTTCTGGATATTGGATATTGTTTCTGGCAGTTTTAATTGGTGGACAAATTGGAAATTACATAAACTTAAAAATATTTTCCAATAGAACTTTAGCCTTAGCAACAGCTTGTTTGGTTATTTTTGTGGCTATAAGAATGGGCACTAGATTAATGACATAAAGTTGATTTAGTCTTCTTCTTTTAATATATTTAATTACTGACTATGAAAAATATAAAACCTTTTGGACCTTCTATAGGCAAAACTAAAATTTCTAAAAATTTTATTAATAAATTAAATAATGAATTCGATCTTAATATCAAATCAAAGAAAATAGATTATAGTTCAAAATTAGCAAGTCAAATCAAAAATGAAATTAAATTTTCAAATAAATTTATAAAAAAAAATTTAGAAAGTGAGTTAAAAAATAAAATTAAAAAGTTTTTGTTTAATGAAGGATTAAAAAAAATTAAAAATATTAAAATACTAAATCTTTGGGTAGTACGTCAATTTAAAGGAGAATATAATCCTATTCACTACCATGAGGGCGATATTTCTGGTGTGGGATATCTTAAAATACCAAAAAACATGACATTAAATAAAATGGTTAAAAATAAAAAACACAAAACTAATGGAACAATAGATTTTATTAACGGTCAAAAAGCTTTTTTAAATAAAAGTATTTATAACGTCGTACCAAAAGTAAGGGATTTAATAATTTTTCCAAATTATTTAATGCATACCGCATATCCATTTAATATTGAAGGAGAGAGAAGATCCTTCTCCTTTAATGCAAAAATTGTTTTGTAAAAAATTATTTTAATATTAAAATCACTAATTAAGTAATGTTTTTGTTTTTTGTTTTATTAACAAAATAAATTCCAACTATAACCGCTACTAATGAAATCAAAATTTTTGCTGTCACCAACTCTTTTAAAAAGATGTAGCTTAAAATTGTACCAAATATTGGTATAAGATAAGATACTTGAGTGTGAAATATTAAACCATTTTTTTTTAATATCTTAAATCTTATCAACCAAGCAAATCCCGTAGGAACTATTCCAAGATATATAACAGAAATTAAAGAGTCGGTTCTTGGAATAATATGCCAAGGTTGCTCTATAAAGCTTGCAAGTGGTATTAAAATAATAATTCCCCAAATTAATATTGATCCAGTTACATTCTCATTTTTTTTTTTACTTATTTTTAAGGTCAAAAGACCACCAACCACATAGCAGGTAGCTCCAAGTAAAATCACCAAAGCAGATATAAAGTTATTTTTGTCAATTAATAAATTATCTGAAAATAAAAAAACTATTCCTGAAAAACCTATTAAAATTCCAAAAGTTTTAACTAAATCAAATTTTTCATTCTTAGTAAAAAAATGTCCAAGTATTGTAGCGGTCAAAGGTGTAGTGGACATTAAAATAGCTGCTAAATTACTCTGAACCGATTTTATGCCATAAGCTATTAAAAAAAATGGAGCTACTAGATTAATAAATCCAATTATAGCAAACCAACGCCAATCTTTTGAAAAAGCCTCAATTTTTATATTTTTAAAATAACAAAGCAATAACACGGGTATCGCTCCAAAAAAAACTCTTAAAAATGCAATGGTCACAGGTCCAAATGAATATGTTGCAATTTTTATATTGAAAAAAGCTGACGCCCAAATTAAACCTAAGAAAGTTAACAATAAATAATCGATTAATTTTGGTTTTTTCATTCAATAATATTTTTGACTTGACCATTGGTAATTTTTTGTAAATCTATAAAACTAATTTTAAACACGCAGTTTGGATGTCCTGCAGCAGCATAAATATTATCAAATCTTTCTAAACTATTATCGATATAAGTTTGAATTTTATTTAGGTGTCCTATCGGTGAAACTCCTCCAATTGTATAACCCGTAATATTTTTAACTTCATCAGGTGATGCCATTGATATATCTTTTAAATCTAAAAATATTTTTAGTTTTTTTAAAGAACATCGCTTATCTCCAGCAACTAAACACAAAATATAATTAAGCTCAGTTCTAAATAATAAACTTTTAACAATAGCTCCTACATTACAACCTAAAGCTGTAGCAGCATCCAAAGCAGTTTTTGCTGATTGCTCTAAAAAAATTATATTAAGATTTTTGTCAAATTTTTTTAAAGCCACTTCTACGCGTTTAACTGTTTCATTTGTTTTAATTGAGTTCATAAAAACTACTTTTTTTATAATTAATTTATTGCCTAAAATATCTAGTTATGTAAAAATTGCATATGTGTTATTTATTAAAAGTACAATATTTATCTATAAAATTTTGTTAATTATCGTATAAAAAATTTAAAGGAGACAAAATGAGCGCTAGTAATGTTTTAAAATTTATTAAAGAAAAAGAAGCTGAATTTGTAGATTTAAGATTTACCGACCCCAGAGGTAAACTTCAGCACTTAACAATGGACTCAACGATCCTAGATGAAGAAATGCTTAACGAAGGTATTTTTTTTGATGGTTCCTCTATAGCTGGTTGGAAGGCAATAAATGAATCGGACATGATTTTAAAAACAGATACGAAAAGAATGTTTATGGATCCTTTTACTTCCCATAATACCGCAGTTTTATTCTGTGATATTTTTGATGCTGTTAAAAGATCTCCTTATGAAAGAGATCCAAGAGGAACTGCTAAAAAGGCAGAGGAATATTTAAAATCTTCCGGAATAGGTGATAAGGCTTTATTTGGTCCAGAACTAGAATTTTTTGTATTTGATGACGTTAGAATAAGCAACGATCCTAATAACACAGGTTTTGTTCTTGATAGCAAAGAAGGTCCTTACAACTCTGGAAAAATATATGAAAATGGAAATATGGGTCATAGGCCGCCAGTAAAAGGTGGTTACTTTCCAGTTCCGCCAGTTGATAGTGAACAAGACATGAGAGGTGAATATTTAAAAAATTTAAAAGAAGTTGGGATCAAAGTTGAGAAACATCATCATGAAGTTGCTCCAAGCCAACACGAGCTTGGAATATATTTCGGAACCTTAGTTGATCAAGCTGACAATGTTCAATTATATAAATATGTTGTTCAAATGGTTACTAATTCTTTTGGAAAAACTGCTACCTTTATGCCGAAGCCAATAGCTGGTGACAATGGATCAGGAATGCACATTCATCAATCTATTTGGAAAGGTGATAAACCATTATTTTCGGGTGATGTTTATGCAGGATTATCTGATACCGCACTCCACTATATTGGTGGTATTTTAAAACATGCAAAAGCAATAAATGCTTTTTCTAACTCTACTACTAATAGTTATAAAAGATTAATTCCAGGTTTTGAAGCACCTGTTCTACTTGCTTACTCAGCAAGAAACAGATCTGCGTCATGCAGAATACCAATTACTTTAAGTAAAAAAGGTGCAAGATGTGAAATAAGATTTCCAGACGCTGCCGGAAATCCTTATCTAACATTTTCTGCAATGCTTATGGCGGGTATTGATGGAATTAAAAATAAAATTCATCCAGGTAAATCTTTTGATAAAGATTTATATGATCTACCAGCTGAAGAGGTTAAATCAATCCCAACGGTATGTGGTTCTTTAAGAGAAGCTATGGAGAACTTAGATAAAGACAGAGAGTTTTTAACTCAAGGAAATGTATTTACTGACGATCAAATTGATGCTTACATTGCTCTTAAGTTTGAGGAAATTCATAAATTCGAACACGCTCCTCATCCTATCGAATTTCAGATGTACTATAGCAGTTAATATTTTTTAATTACTGTCTAGTTGTTGCAATTTTATCTTTGTTAATACCTTTTTTAACGACGTAGTCTTGGGTGCCATTTGCACCTATTTCAACTTCTTTTCGAAGAACTTTAAAAAAAGATTTCTCCATCAAAGAATGTTTAAGGTTTTTAACTAGATTTTTAAATTCAAACTTATTCATTAACTTCTAGTAACATGGATATGCATAAAAAGCAAGTCTGGTATGTTTAAAATGGATAACTATATTTTAAAAGACTCTCCACATCCACAACGCTCAGTTTCATTGGGGTTATTAAAAACAAATGATGAGGAAAGTTCATCTTTTTTGTAGTCCATTTCAGTACCCAATAAATACATTATGGCAGCTGAGTCGACAAAAACTTTGACACCCTTATCTTCAATTATTTCATCATTAGGATTGATTTTTTTACTATATTCTAAAACATAAGACATTCCTGCACATCCTCCTGTCTTCACTGAAACTCTTACACCTAAAGAATCTTTTTCAGCATTTGACATTATTTCTCTTATTCTTAATGCAGCATTTTCGCTTAATTTGATTATCTGATTCATTATAAATTTAACTCCAATTTAGCAGCTTCGGACATCATGTCTTTATTCCATGGGGGGTCCCAAACTAGTTCGAGATCGACATTCTCAATACCTTCCACTTGCATCACGCCATTTTTAACTTCTTTTGGTAAACTTTCAGCGACTGGACAATTTGGAGTTGTTAAGGTCATTTTAATTTTTGCAAAATTATTATTTTCAACTTGAATATCATAAATTAATCCTAATTCATAAATATTTACTGGTAATTCAGGATCGTAAATTTTTTTTATTTCTTCAATAATTTTTTCTTTTGTCGACATAATATTTTAATTTTCTGTATTAACTTCTGCTTTTTTATTTTCAAAAGCAGAAACCAAAGTATGCCAAGAAAGAGTAGCACATTTTACTCTCATTGGATACTGTTTAACACCCGATAAGCACATGAGTTTTGTTTTTTCATCATCAGTTAAATTTTTTGAGTGCAATTCTGGATTTTCTTTTATCATTCCTAAAAAATCTTCAATAATTTCTTTAGCTTCAATAAGGTTTTTCCCTTTAATTAAATCTGTCATAATAGATGCTGAAGCCATGGAAATGGCACACCCGCTACCTTCAAAAGATATATCTTCAACATTTTTTTTATCATTTAATTTTAGATACACATGAACATTGTCTCCACATAAAGGGTTATTTCCTTTTGCCTCTTTATTAAAATTTTCTGTTTTTCCAAGATTTTTTGGATTTTTTCCATGTTCTAGAATTATTTCTTGGTAAAGTTCTTTTAAATTCATTTTAGATTAAATATTTTTTTACAATTATTTATTGAATTATTTAATTTGTCCAAATCATCTTTGGTATTATAAATACCAACTGATGCTCTAGCGCTAGCTGTTATCCCCAGTTTATCATGTAAAATTTGACAACAGTGATGGCCTGCTCTTATCGCAATACCATCTTCATCTAATATAGTTGCAATATCATGTGGATGAATTCCCTCTACTGTAAATGATAAAACTCCACCTTTGTTTTTAGGATTGCCAATTAATTTCACTGAATTATTTTTTCTCAACAGTTCTTGTCCGTACTCTATTAGCTCTTTTTCATGTAGCATAATTTTTTCTATGCCAATATTTTCCATAAATTTAATAGACTGATCAAAAGCAATTACTTGGGCAGTGGCCATTGTACCTGCTTCATATTTATTAGGCAAATCACTGTAAGAAATTCTGTCCTTTTTAACCTCTTTAATCATCCCACCACCACCTTGATATGGCGGAAGTTCCTCTAACCATTTTTTTTTGCCATAAAGAATACCCAGTCCAGTAGGTCCGTACATTTTGTGGCATGAAATTGCATAAAAATCACAATCCAAATCTTGCATATCTAATTTTAAATGAGGCGCGCTTTGACAACCATCGATCACAACTATTATTCCTCTAGAATGAGCTAAATCAGTTATTTCTTTAATTGGCAATATTGCTCCCGTTACATTTGATAAATGACTGATTGCAATTACTTTTGTTCTTGATGTTAGTGCTTTTTCAATATTTTCCAATGGAACATCTCCGTCTTCATTTATTTCTGCAAAATTAATTTTAATATTTTTAGATTTTCTTAAAAAATGCCAAGGGACATAGTTTGAATGATGCTCGAGCTCTGTAATTAATACCTCATCGCCTTCCTGTAAATATTTTTGACCCAAGGTATTTGCAACTAGATTTAGTGCTTCAGTGGCTCCTTTAGTAAACACAATTTCATTTTTATCTTTAGCGTTAATATATTTTTGAACAGAAATTCTAGTATTTTCATACAAATTTGTTGCGGCAACTGATAGATAATGAACACTTCTTCCGACATTAGAAAATTGCTTGCTATAAAATTCGTTAATTCTATCAATAACGACTTTTGGTTTTTGAGATGAATTAGCGCTATCTAAATAAACTAAATCGTTATTATGAATTTTTTCATCAAAGATTGGGAATTCTTTTTTTATTTGGCTAATATTCATTTTCAAGTCCTGTTAATTTTTTTATAAAAATTTTAATTTTTTCATCTGTAATCTTTTCTAATACTTCATGTAAAAATCCATTTACTAATAACTGCTTAGACTGTTCATAACTTAAACCTCTAGACATTAAATAAAAGATAGAGTCTTCATCTATGTTTCCTGAGGTAGAACCATGTGAACATTTAACATCATCTGCATAAATTTCTAATTCTGGTTTAGCGTTAAACTCTGTTTGATCATTTAATAAAAGAGCTCTACTTAATTGATATCCATCTGTTTTTTGAGCTTTATTATCAACATAAATTTTTCCTTGGTAAACACCTTTTGATTTATCAGTTAAAACGCATTTAATTAATTGATAACTTTTACAATTTTCATCTTTGTGATTAATAACAGTTTTAATTTCATGATGCTTTTCACCATCTAAATTAATTACTCCATTTAGTGAAATTGAACCATATTCATTATTTAATGAACAAATAATATCATTTTTCAAAAACTTTGATCCACTGGATAAAATAAAATATTCCAGGTGACTATTTTTGGATAGATCTAAATTATTATAAATATATTTTATATTTGGAGAATTGCCTGTATCCAAAAAGTATTTTTTTAAAATAGCGTTTTCTCCTATATGAAAATTTTGTCTAAGATTAATAAAGTTATTATTTAAATTTTGATTTGATAAATCAACTACATTTAGTGAACTTCCATCCTCTAAATCAATGTCTATCCTTATATTTAAAGCTGAAGAAGTAATATCGCTTGTTAAATAGTTATAAAATATTAAAGGTTTTTTAGTCTCATATCCTTTTTTTACAGTAAATTTAACATAGTTTGAAACAAAAGCAGAATTTAGACTTACAAGACTGTTTTCTACATTGTCTTCATTAATATTATGATTTTGTTGGATTATAATTTTATCATTTTCTTCAAATGTAAAATCAACTTTTAAAATTACGCCATTAAGAAAGATGATTTTATTATGTTCAAAATCTTTAACAGTTGTTATTTCAAAATCCTCTTTTTTGATGTCAGAATTTATAAAATTAAGTTTTTTTATATTAGTTTGAATTATTTGATTTAAATCTGAAAATTTCCAATCTTCGATACGTTTATTAGGAAAACCTTTTTTAATAAATTCATTAAAATTATTTTTTTTTAATTGAATTTGCGAACTAGAAAACTTTTCTTTATTTAAAAAATTTTCAAAATCTAATTTAATTTGACTTTCCATTAATTAAAATCCTTGTAGCCTAATTTTTCTAAATTTTTGGCTAATTCTGGTCCTCCAGATTTTATGATTTGTCCATTTTTTAAAACATGAACATAATCGGGTATGACATAATCTAATAATCTTTGATAATGTGTAATTATTAAAAACGCATTATTTTGATTTCGAAGAGTATTAACACCTTCAGATACTACCCTTAAAGCGTCAATATCAAGACCAGAGTCTGTTTCATCCAAAATTGCTAACTTAGGATTTAAAATTGACATTTGAAGAATTTCATTTTTCTTTTTTTCACCACCAGAAAAACCTACATTTAGCTGACGACTTAAAATTTTTTCATCAAATTTCAAATCTGCTGATTTTTTTTTTATTAATTTTAAAAATTCAATTGCATCCAATTCTTTTTCACCTCTTGCTTTTTTAATTGCATTAATAGAAGTTTTCAAAAAAATATTTGTATTTACTCCTGGAATTTCTAAAGGATACTGAAAAGCCAAAAATATTCCCTTATGGGCTCTTTCTTCTGGCTCCAATTTTAACAAATCTTCTTTTTCAAAAGTTACTTCTCCTTCGATTTCATAACCTTTTTTTCCTGTCAAAATATTGGATAAAGTACTTTTTCCAGATCCATTTGGGCCCATAATTGCATGAACTTCACCTGGGTTAATATTAAGATTTAAACCTTTTAAAATTTCTTTATTATCAATTTTTGCTCTCAAATTTTTTATAGATAACATTTAACCTACACTTCCTTCTAAACTTATTCCTACTAATTTCTGTGCTTCAACTGCAAATTCCATTGGCAATTGCTGTAAAACTTCTTTACAAAACCCATTAACAATTAAACTAATTGCTTCTTCGCTGTTTAGTCCCCTTTGTTTGCAATAATACAATTGTTCATCGCTAATTTTTGATGTTGTCGCTTCATGCTCTATCTTAGATTTTGAATTTTTATTTTTAATGTAGGGAATAGTATGTGCACCACACTTATTTCCCATTAACAGAGAATCACACTGCGTAAAATTTCTAGAATTATCAGCTCTAGCTGAAATATCAACCAAACCTCGATACATCATGTCAGAATTTCCTGCTGAAATTCCTTTTGATATAATCTTGCTTCTGGTATTTTTTCCAAGATGGATCATTTTAGTTCCTGTGTCAGCCATCTGATAATTATTGGTAATTGCTATTGAATAAAACTCACCAACAGAATTATCTCCTTTTAAAATACAACTTGGATATTTCCACGTTATAGCAGAACCAGTTTCTACCTGGGTCCATGAAATTTTAGAATTTTTTCCTTTACACAAACCACGTTTAGTTACAAAATTATAAATTCCACCTTTGCCATTTTTATCCCCAGGATACCAATTTTGAACAGTGGAATATTTTATTTCAGCATCATCAAGAGCAATTAATTCAACATTTGCTGCATGCAGTTGATTTTTATCTCTCATTGGTGCGGTACATCCCTCAAGATAACTTACATAACTTCCTTTATCTGCTATGATTAGAGTTCTTTCAAATTGTCCGGTCTCTGAAGCGTTTATTCTAAAGTAAGTAGAGAGTTCCATTGGACATCTAATTCCTTCTGGTATGTAAACAAAAGATCCATCTGTGAAAACTGCTGAATTAAGAGTTGCATAAAAATGATCAGTTATTGGAATTACTGATCCTAGATATTTTCTAACCAATTCAGAATGTTTTTGAATTGCTTCAGACATTGAACAAAAAATGATCCCTTGTTTTATCAATTCTTCTTTAAAAGTTGTTGCAACTGATACTGAATCAAACACTGCATCTATAGCAATTCCATTTAATCTAGCTTGTTCTTGAAGTGGTATTCCAAGTTTTTTATAAGTTTCTAAAAGTTTTGGATCTAATTCATCTAAGCTTTTAGGTTTATCATCCATACTTTTTGGTGCTGAATAATAATATAAATCTTGATAATCTATTTTCGGAAATTTCGGCTTTTGCCAATTCGGCTCTTTTAATAATTTTAATCTCTCAAATGCTTTAATCCTAAAATCAAGCATCCATTTTGGCTCTTTTTTAATATTAGAAATAAATTTTATTGTATCTTCATTTAATCCTTTTGGAGCTCTAATATTTTCAATATCAGTTATAAAGCCGTATTTATAATCTTTTAAATTATCTATATTTTTTTCTATGGAATTCATATTATATTCTTTGTTCTGTATTATTTTTAATTAAATCCTGTAAACTTTTTTTTTCAAAAAAATCATTAATATGAATCTCTAATTCATCCCATAAATTGTGGGTAATACATTTTGTTAATTTTCCATTACAACCTTTTTTAGATTCTTTTTTACATTGCACAGTTTTAACTTCTTCATTTACAGCATTAAGAATTTTGGTTAGCTTTATCTGAGACGGATTTCCATTTAATACATATCCTCCTTGAGTTCCTCGAATACTTCTAACAATTTCATTTTTTTTTAATTTTGAAAAAATCTGTTCTAAAAAAACCAATGATATCCCCTGTCGCAAGGAAATATCTCTTAAAGATACTGGGTTAACGTTGTTAAATTGAGCCATGTCAGCTAATGCCATTACCGCGTATCTTCCTTTAGAAGTTAGTTTCATATTATTGTTTGTTTTTGTTGTGTTTTTATACATACCTGACTAAATCAGTCAAGTATACATTTTACAAAAAAAAATAGCATTTTGTCTCAGACATGTGATAAACGTAATTTTTTTTTGAGAATAATAATCATTAACACATATGAATAACAAAATTTTAGAAATATTTATTCCGGGCCCTGCAGGAAGATTGGAAGCCAAGTACTTCAAAAGTAAAAAAAATACATCACCTATTGCTTTAGTTTTGCAGCCTCATCCTCAATATGGAGGAACAATGAATAATAAAGTAGTTGTTGATACTTTTCGCACATTCATGGAAAATGATTTTTCAGTTTGTAGGGTAAATTTTAGGGGAGTTGGAAAAAGTGATGGAGAGTTTGATAATGGTCAAGGAGAACTTGCGGATGCAGCGGCTGCCTTGGATTGGTTAGAAAGGGAGAATTTTGACAATTGTCAATGTTGGGTATCAGGCTTTTCCTTTGGTTCACTAATCGCAATGCAATTATTAATGCGTAGACCTGAGATAAACAGATTTATTGCAATATCACCTCAACCAAATGTTTATGATTTTTCCTTTTTGTCTCCTTGCCCAACTTCAGGAATGATAATTTACGGAAAAAAAGATGAATTGGTTCCTAATGAATATATTGTAGAACTAGATAAAAGATTAAGTTCTCAAAAAGGTATTAAAATTGAGTTTCAGGCTATTGCTGATGGAAATCATTTCTTTGCAAAAAATGAAGCTATCTTTGTTAAATACTTAGATAAATATATTAAAAAAGAAACTGCTTTATATTAATAATTTTTAATTAAAATACCTCCAGATGTGGGACTTTTACATCTTGTAGTTTTAGGAAAAGAAATTGGTAAATTTAACAAAGATCTTATGCCAAGAAAGCCAAATGCTTGAGATTCAATATAATCCCCATTTAAGTTATAATTATCGATAGATTCTAAAATCAAATTATTAAAACCAGATAAGTAATCTTTAATAGTTTCAATTAAAAAAGAATTTTTTCTTCCTCCACCACAAATTAAATATCTACTAACAATATTTCTTTCATTTTGATTAATAAATTTTATGCCTTCAGCAATTAAAAAAGCTGTAAAATTAGTTATTGTTGCACAACCGTCTTCACAAGACAAACCTCTTGCAAAAGAAATATCAAAATCTTTTACATCTAAAGAATTGTTATAAGAATTTATATTAAAATTTTCTAATGCCTGATTTAATAAATTTTTATTAATTTTTCCTGATTTAGCTATTAAGCCATTTTCATCAAATCTTTTGTTAGAGTTTTCTCTTATCCAATTATTTATTAAACAATTTCCTGGTCCTATATCGTATGCTTCAATATTGTTCGATACTTCAATATCTTTAGAATTAATTCTTGTAATATTTGAAATTCCTCCGATATTTAAAATATTAATTGGGTATTCGACATAATTTTTATTATGGATATGGCGAGCAATCAAACTATGAAAAATAGGTGTTAATGGAGCTCCCTGACCTCCATTTTTCAAATCTTTTTGTCTAAAATCATAAACCACTTTTTTTCTGGTTAATTGAGATAATAATCTTCCATCGCCGAGTTGTTTGGAAATTTTCTGAGTTGGGTTATGATAAATAGTTTGACCATGAAATCCAATCAGATCAATATTATTTTTATGATTAGAGATAATATTATTAACTATTTCACTATGAAAAATTGTTATTTCTTTTTCTAAAGTAGCTAATTTATTTGAATGAGTGTTTAAATCGTCTTTAATTAAAACCAAATTTCTTAAATTAACTAATTTTTCATATAGTTTTTCATCAAATTCATAATATTTATCTAAAATATTCTCAAAATGATTAAAGCCATCTGATCTAATTATCGATGCATCTACACCATCCATTGATGTGCCGCTCATTAAACCTATGGCTGTATAAATTTTTTTTTCCATTATTATTTTTTTTTATTAAAATTTGTATATTGTGGAATTATAGACTTATGAATAAATTTTTAAAAGAATTTAAAGATAGAGGTTTCTTCTATCAATGCACCAATGAAGAGGAGCTGTCTAAATTATTGGATAAAGAATCTATTAAGGCTTATATAGGTTTTGATTGTACAGCTGAAAGTTTACATGTTGGAAGCTTACTTCAAATAATGTGTTTAAGATTATTACAAAAGAATGGGCATCGTCCTATAGTGCTTTTGGGTGGAGGAACTACACGGATTGGAGATCCGTCAGGAAAAGATAAAACAAGAAAAATTTTAGATGAAGAAGAAATAGAAAAAAATATTAAAAATATTCAAAATATATTAAAAAAATTTTTAGATAACAATAACCCTAAAACAAAACCAATATTTGTAAATAACTATTCCTGGTTAAAAAATTTAAATTATATTTCGTTTTTAAGAGATATTGGCAAACATTTTACTATTAACAAAATGCTAACATTTGATAGTGTAAAAGTTAGACTTGATAGAGAACAATCACTAAGCTATATGGAATTTAATTACATGATATTACAAGCATATGATTTCTTGGAGCTTAATAAAAATGAAAATTGTGTTTTACAAATTGGTGGATCAGATCAATGGGGTAATATAGTAAATGGTGTTGAGCTAATTAAAAGATATTCTAATAATCAAAGTTATGGATTAACTACACCTTTAATCACTTTAGCCTCTGGTACTAAAATGGGAAAAACAGAAAATGGTGCTATTTGGTTAGATAAAAAATTTCTGCCAGTTTATGACTATTGGCAGTTTTGGAGAAATATTGACGATAGGGATGTAATTAGATTTTTAAAAATTTTTACTGAAATTGAAATTAACGATATCGAAAAAATGAAAAATGATAACATTAATAATTTAAAAAAATTACTAGCAAATAAAGCGACAGCTATGTTGTACGGTGAAATAGCAGCTATGGAGTCCGAAAATATTGCTAAAGAGGCGTTTTCCATAACCAACACTGGTTCTAATCTTCCTTCTATTAAAATTAAAATAAAAAATTTAAATCAAGAAATTAATATTGTTGATCTGGTTATTTTATCTAAACTAGAAAACTCCAAAAGTGAAATTAGACGCCTAATAAAGGGTAACGCTATCAAAATAAATAATAAACTAATTTCTGATGAAAAATTAATTATAAATAATCAATTATTCATAGACAATTTCGTCAAACTTTCTATTGGGAAAAAAAAACATATTAAAATTGAACTTATTTAATAGTTTTTAATTTTTTCTAAAGTTCTTGTTATAAATCTAGGAGTAAGAGTTTTTATAGGATTAACTGTAGTTTCTAGATTTTTAGGAGGACCTTTAATTTTAAAACTTACACCAAAAATTCCCTCGCCTATTTGTGAGCCTACTAAAATTTTGCCGAATACAGGAATGTAACCAATTACTTTATTAACTGTTGCTGCTGGTACCAAAGTACCACTTAAACTAACAAGTTTTTGCTTTTCTATATATCCATCCATTAGTACCGAAATTGACGGACCTATTGCATACAATTCATTAATAGTCATTAGGTTTCCATTATTTTGAAAATTCATTTCAAGCTCTTTAAAACTAATACCCTCTCCACTCAATAAATCTGAAATTCCTTTAAGTGAAGCTAAAGTTAACAGCTTAGTTAAAGCAGGCAACTCGTTAAGTTTAAAATCATAGATCTTCAATTTTGATTCAGAATTATTATTGTTTGATTTTATAGAAGTGAAATCTAAAGAACCTCCATCAAAACCTTTAATAAATTTATATCGCTTTACAAATGGTTTGGCTTTTGCAGAAAATAAAGTTGTTACTTTTTCATTTTGATTAATATTTATTGTATATTTAAAATTTGTATTGTCGTCAAAAAAAGCATCAATATTAGCAGTATTTGCTTCACTATCTTTGATTGAAATTTTTCCATTTAAATCTTTTAATAAACTTTCATCATCAATATATACTTGGTTTATTTTTAAAGTTAAAAATAAATCCTCTTTAAAAATTTTCGATTTTTGTGGATCAGTATCCTCTAATAAATTATTTATTAAAGTAGTAGCATTAAAGCTTGAACCATTTATCTCGTAATTATTGGCTTCTTTTTTTTGAACGATTAATTGGTTTTTTTTATTATAACTGTCAAGATAATTTAAATTTATTAAGTCAACTTTTATAAATTTATACAGGTTATCTAGAACTAGATTTTGTATTAAAATTTTATTATCACTTTCAGTTATATTTAATTTATTAAAAACAATATTCTTGTTTTTTTCAAAATTACCTTCGATAAATAGTTTTGCTTCTGATTTTTTTTTCTTCTGATAATTTAAAAAATCGACTTTAAATAAATTTTGGTTAAGGGTTAAATTCGTTTTAAATTTATAACTATTTTTTTTATTCGAAATTGAATAAATTATATCATCAAATTCATTTTGTATTTTTATTTTACCCGATCCATTTATAGAAAAACTTTCTTCTAAATAATTAATGTCAATTTGATGATTTTTTAAATTTATCTGGTCTGCAAGTTCTGGGAAAAAATCAACCAAATATTGATTTTTTTTTAAATTTAGTTCATTTAACTGAATTTTGGAGTTAAGATTAACTTTTTTTCCATTTTTTGAAAAAACATAATCAATTTTGTCTATTTCTCTCTCTAATTTAAGATTACCAGATCCTCTAATTGACAAATTATCACCCACATAATTTAATATAATATCATGATCTGTTAAACTAATATCCTCACTTTTATCAGAAAATAAATTTGAAATTAAAATTGGTTTTTTATATACAATTTCATTAACTTTAATTTCAGATTTTAAATTAAAATTTGTGAATTTAAATTCATTAGTTAGATTAAATGAAAAATTATTAATTGAACTAAAACTAATTTTTTTAAAATTTAAGTTTAGATCTTTCAAATTAATTATATTGTCAATATAATCTTTGTTTACGTTTAATGTTTCATTTTTGATTTTTCCTTCGAAAAAGAAATCACTAATATTGTTTGTTATTTTAAGCTCTTCAGATAAAAATTTATTTTCATTTAATGAGAAATTTATATTTTGAAAATTATAAAATTTATTTTTTAGGTCGAATAAAAAGTTAATTTTTTTTAAATTGTACTTTTCGAATAAATCAATGCTTCCTTCTTTTAGGTTTCCGCTAATTTTATAATCATCAACTATTTTTCCATTTTCATCAAAATTTAATTGGATATCAGCAATCAAAAATCCATTAAAAGCATTGCTTTCTAAAAAATCTAACTCTGGTCTATCTTTAATAACTGCAAGAAATTCTTTAAGATCAATTAAATTTATTGATTTTGTTGAAATTTGCAAACTAGTTGATGCTAAATTTTTTTTAATCAATGATACTAACGAAATTTGTGTATTTATTTTTTCAAGTTCGATAATTTTGTTTTTATATTTTATTTTTGGACCAATTGATTTGGCGTTAATTTCAAATTTTAGAGGATTAAAAATTATTTTAACTTTTTTTAACTCCAGATCTAAATTTTTATCAATTTTATAAATATTTTTTTTAATTTGATTATTAAATAAATTAGTTTCAAGACCTATCAAACTAAAGTAACCAATTATTATGCCAAAAATAAAAAAAGTTAAAAAAGTAGATATAATTATTAATCTTTTCATTTAATTTGATAAAGAGATTGTTCTAAAAATTCATCTATTTGTCCGTCCAAAACTTTTTCAGGACTTGTGCTTTCAAAATTTGTTCTATTATCTTTTACCAATCTATAGGGCTGTAAAACATATGATCTTATTTGGTGTCCCCATCCAATTTCAGATTTTGATTCCTCAGAATTTTCACTAGCTTGTTCTTTTTTTTTCATTTCATAATCATAAAGTCTTGCTTTAAGCATATTCATGCAGGTTTCTTTGTTTTTATGTTGCGATCTTTGATTTTGGCATTGTACAACAATTTTTGATGGAATATGAGTTATTCTAACGGCACTATCGGTAGTATTAACGTGCTGTCCTCCTGCTCCGCTGGATCGATAAGTATCAATTCTTAAATCTTTTTCCAAGACCTCTATATTAATATTTTCATCGACAACAGGATAGACCCATACACTAGCGAAACTAGTATGCCTTCTTGCTCCAGAATCAAAAGGTGAAATTCTTACTAATCTATGAATTCCTGACTCATTTTTTAACCAGCCAAACACATAGTCGCCTTCTATTTTGATTGTTGTAGATTTAATCCCTGCTTCATCTCCTCTATGCTCACTAATTAAATCTGACTTAAATTTTTTATGATCAGCCCACTTGAGATACATTCTTCTCAACATATCAGCCCAATCTTGACTCTCTGTGCCACCAGCTCCAGCATGAATTTCGATGTAGCAGTCTAAAGAGTCTGATTCCTTAGATAAGAAACATTTTATTTCATTTTTTTTTACAATTTTTTTTAAATCTTTTATATTTTGTATAACTTCATTTTGGACAGACAAATTATTTTCATTATTTGCTAGTTCATGTAAATCATCTAGGTCTTTTAATTGTTGAGTCGAGTTTTTAAAAGAATTAACTAATTCTTCAAATAGTTTTTTTTCTTTTATTATATTTTTTGATAAATTTTTATCATGCCAAAAATTTATATCGGCCATTTTTTTATTGTGATCTTGTAACTTTAAATAAATATTATTTTTTTCAAAGATACTCCTTAATCCTAATATTAATTTTTTCTAATTCTTGTTTTATATTTAAATATTTATTATCCATTAATAGAACTTGAATATATTGTTGTTGTTTAACCTATCGTTATTTAAATTTAAAACTTGCCCCTCGTTAACATCTTTTGTTTTATAAACCTCAACAATTTTATTTTTTGTATTAGGTTCAGCTTTTTGCCCTGTATTAAAATCGATCAACATCATAACAGTTCCATCTGGAACTTTAAATGGTCTTGCGTCAGGTTTTTGAACAACTTTTGAAACAAATTTTTTAAAAATTGGTAAGGCAGTTCTTGCGCCTGTTTCATTCTTACCTAATGATGCCGGGTTATCGTTTCCAACATAAACTCCAATAAGTAAATCTGAGGTAAATCCTATAAACCACGTATCAATATTATCATTTGTAGTTCCAGTTTTACCTGCTAAATTAAGATTTAATTCTTTTAAATTCTGTCCAGTTCCTCTTTGAATTGCTCCCTCAAGCATCGAGGTTATTTGATAAGCGGTTTGAGGAGAGATTATCTGTTTATAGTTATCCATTATTTCTGGATAATCGTAGCTTGAAAAAGAGATTAAATCACAATTGATACATTTTCTTTGATAGTTATTAAAAATTGTATTCCCTTCACTGTCTTGAATTCTATCAATTAATATTGGCTCAACTAATTTACCTCCATTAACAAAAGATGCGTAAGCATTAGTT
Organism: Pelagibacteraceae bacterium; assembly: GCA_009693705.1. Taxonomy (GTDB): domain Bacteria; phylum Pseudomonadota; class Alphaproteobacteria; order Pelagibacterales; family Pelagibacteraceae; genus Pelagibacter. Next base: position 15,771 of record SHWS01000013.1, on the reverse strand, counting down.
AATTTTAGAAGAGTAGTTTCTCCTGAGCCCAAAGAAATTGATATCAATTCATCTGGATTGTCATAAATACCCATTTCTTTACTAAATTTAGCAATTTTATCAGCACCTAAATTTTGGGCAATTCGAACTGTCATCAAGTTTCTAGAATTTTCCAAGCCAGATCTTAAAGTTGATAATCCATAAAATTCTTTACCATAATTTTCTGGTTTCCACATTTTTAAACCTGGACCTTGATCTATAACTAAAGGAGCATCTAAAACTAAAGAAGAAGGATTATACTCATTTTCTAAGGCAAGCGCATAAACAAATGGTTTAAAAGCAGAACCAGGTTGCCTTAGGGCTTGGGTTGCTCTGTTAAATTCACTTTTTTTAAAACTAAAACCACCTGCTAAAGCTAACACTCTTCCCGTGTAAGGATCCATTACGACAATTGCACCTTCGGTCAGTGGTAATTGCCTTAACGTAAAATTATCATCTTGAATTTTTTCTACGTAAATAATATCACCTATTTTTAATAAATTTTTAAATTCTTTATTAGTCCAAGAAATATCCTTAGATTCAATTTTTCCTATAAAGCTATCTTCAGTTTCAATTAATACTGAAAATTGATCAATTTTTTTTACAATTGCGATTTTCCAGTTTATTGATTTTTCTAATTTTAATTTTTCTAAATTATTAAACCAATCTTTTGAATATTCTTTATTTTCTAATGCACCTCGCCAGCCTTTTCTTTTGTCATACTCTATTAAACCAGCTCTTAATGATGAAGTTGCAACTTTCTGTAATTCTAAATTAATTGGTGTATTAATATTAAGTCCTTCTTTATAGACTTTGTCGTAAGAGAGTTTTTCTATTATATTTTTTCTAATATCTTCAATATAATACTGGGCATCTTCTAAATAAACTTTTTCTGATTTATTCAAATTAATTTTTATTTTTAATAATTCTTCATATGTTTCGGAGTCTATATAATCATTATCCAATAAATTTTTTAAAACTATATCTCTTCTGGATTTAGCTGTATCAATATCTCGATATGGGTTATATCTGCTAGGTGCTCTTGGAAGAGCAGCTAATAAAGCAGCTTCAGCATAATTTAATTCTTCAATAGATTTGTCAAAATATTCTAGGCTTGCAGCTGCAACACCATAAGCTCCATTTCCAAGATAAATTTGATTTAAATAAAGCTCTAAAATTCTTTCTTTTGAAAGCGCTCGTTCAATCCTTAGTGCAAGTATTGCTTCTTTAATTTTTCTTTTAAAACTAAGCTCATTTGTTAATAAAAAGTTTTTTGCTACTTGTTGAGTTATTGTTGAGGCGCCCTCTAGTCTTTTTGAAGATTTTAAATTAGAAATATTGTTTATAATTGCTCTTATAATACCTTTTAAATCAACTCCCGGATGAGAGAAAAAATTTTTATCCTCAGCTGACAAAAAAGCATAAATAACATTTTTAGGGATTGAACTATATGGAACAAAAACTCTTTTTTCCGTTGAAAAATCAGCTACAAACTCTCCCTCTCCAGAGTATACTTTGCTTGATATTGGGGGTTTATAATTTTTTAAAAATTTATAGTCAGGAATGCTGGTAGATAAGGCCACCAAAACAACCAAAATAGGAATTAAACTAATAAATAAAAAAACACTTGATTTGATCAATATATTTTTTATTAATTTATTTATTTTCATTTCCGTCATATCTGCTCATTTTATTTACAATATATATAATCATTTTATTTCCATTATATCAGAGAATTTGTTAAAGGTAAGGCACTACAATTATACAGAATTTTATTAAAATAAAAAACATGAAACAATCAAAAAAAATACTATGGAAAAAAATTTATATATTGACGCTTCAAATCCAAATGAAACTAGAGTTGTTTTCAAACATGATGACAAGATTGAAGACTACGAATACGAAGGTTTAAAAAATAATTTAATTAAGAATAATATTTACCTTGGAAAGGTAAGTAGAATTGAACCCTCTCTTCAAGCGGCGTTCATAGATTTTGGTAGAGAAAAACATGGGTTTTTATCTTTAAATGATATTCAATCGGATTATTACCAAATACCAAAAAATGATCTTGAGAAAATAAAAGAAGAAGAAAAAAAAGCAAGAGAAGAACTTTCGAAAGAAATTGTAGCAAAAGAAGAAAAAAATATTGCTGAAGGTAAATTAGAAATTGATGATCCAATTCAAAAAGAATTAAATGAAAATATTGAAAATAATAATGATAATAATCAAAATAATGAAAATATAGATTTAAAAGAAGTTGATAAAGATCATAAATACGAAAAAAAATTTAGATTTATTAAAAGATACAAAATTCAAGAAGTTATAAAGCCGGGACAAGTAATTCTGGTTCAGGTTATTAAAGATGAAAGAGGACAAAAAGGTTCTGCATTAAGTACTTTCATTTCTATTGCTGGAAAATATATCGTCCTAATGCCTAACACTCCCAAGGGTGGAGGTATTTCTAGGAAAATTTTTAATCCCGCAGATAGAAAGAAAATAAGAATTATTTTAAATGAAATTGAAATTCCAAAAGAGATGGGATTAATTGTACGCACCGCCGGATGTAACAAAACTAAAAATGAAATTAATCAGGATTTAATTACCCTCATAAACACTTGGAATGAAATTAAAAATGCTGCAATTAATTCCATAGCTCCATCTTTAATACATCAAGAAAGTGAAATTATAAAAAGAACATTAAGAGATCTCTATGATGATAATACCAAAAATATTATTATTGAAGGAAATGAGGGTTATAAAAAGGCTCAAAATTTTATGAAAATTATGATGCCTGCAAATGTAAAAAAAATAAAAAAATATAGAGGTAAAATTCCTTTATTTATTCAGGAGGGCATTGAACAGCAATTAAATCAAATATTTGACTCCGAAATTAAACTTAAATCTGGTGGATATTTAGTAATTAATCCTACTGAAGCATTGGTGTCTATTGATATAAACTCTGGTAGCTCGATTAAAGGTAAAAATATTGAGAGCACAGCTTTAGATACAAATCTAGAAGCTGCCGATGAGATTTCTAGACAAATTAAAATCAGAGATTTATCAGGATTAATTATAATAGATTTTATAGACATGTTGAGCTATGGAAATAAAAGATTGGTTGAAAAGAGATTAAAAGATAAATGTAGAACCGATAGAGCACGTATCCAAATTGGAAAAATTACCAATTTTGGTCTTTTAGAAATGTCCAGACAACGACTTCGAGAGAGTGCAATAAAATGGAAAATAATTCTTACAGATGAATCTTTTGCTCAAAAAATACTAAAAACTGTTGAACTAAAAGCTATAACCAGTAAAGCTAAATTTGTTGAATTAAGAGTGTGTCAAAAAATTTCAGATTTTTTAAAAGAAAATTTTGTAGATGATTTAACTTATTTTGAAAAAAAAAACAAAATGACAATAGATATAATAACTGATAATTCTTTGATAATACCAGAATACATAATTAATATTCAAAATAAATTAAGAAAAACTATCGAAGTTGTTGAGCATTTTGTAAAATTAAAAAGTTTAGATCAACAAAGTAAAAATCATGAACTGATAAAAAATTATGATGCAAAAAAATTTACAAAAAAACCTCAAAAAAAAAATTTTTATAAGAAAACTATATAATCCCATCAAAAGGTGAAGAAGGCCTACCTGATAAAGTTCTATCTATTCTCCCAGCAAGATATGATTGCCTTCCAGCAATAACACCATTCTTAAAAGCAAGAGCCATTTCATAAGGTTTTTTTGCTTTTGCAATAGCCGTATTTACTAAAACTCCATCACAACCTAATTCCATGGCAATAACAGCATCAGATGCTTGTCCTAACCCAGCGTCAATTATTAAAGGTAGTTTAGTTTGATTTCTTATAATCTTTATATTAATTTTATTTTGTATTCCAAGACCTGATCCGATAGGTGCTGCTAATGGCATTATCGCACTTGCACCAGAATTTTCTAAACGTTTGGCCATTAAAGGATCATCAGTACAATACACCATAATTTTAAATCCTTCATTAGCAAGAACTTCAGTTGATTTTAATGTTTCAATCATATCTGGAAACAAATTTTGTTTATCACCTAAGACTTCTAGTTTAACTAAATTCCAACCACCTATATCTCTTGCTAGTCTTAATGTTCTTAAAGCTTCTTCGGAATTAAAACATCCCGCAGTATTAGGCAAATAAGTTATTTTTTTTGGATCTATATAATCCATTAAAAGAGGTTTTTTTTTATCAAATATATTAACTCTTCTTACAGCAACAGTTATGATCTCAGCACCAGATAATTTAACAGCTTTAGCGCATTCTGACATATTTTTATATTTTCCCGTTCCAACAATTAATCTCGAGCTAAATTTTTTATTAGCAATAATCAATTTATCTTTTTTCAATTTAACCTCCTCCAATAAAATGAACTATTTCTAATATGTCATTTTTTTTAATATTAATTTTATTAATATTTTTTTTATCTATTATTTCACGGTTAAGCTCAATTGCCACTTTATTGATTGGAATTTTGAATCTTTTTATCAAATCAGACATTTTGATGTTTTCTGAAATTAATTTAATTTTGCCGTTTAATTTAATTTTTATTTTTTTTATTTTTTTCTTCATATATAAGTGATGAATGAATAATAAAATAATTATTATTAATGGTCCAAATCTTAATCTATTAGGTGAAAGAGAACAATCACAATATGGATCAATTACTTTTGAAAAATTAAAACAAGATTGTTTAAAAAAAGCTCAAGAACTTAAGATTGACCTAGAGTTTGTCCAATCAAATATTGAAGGTGAATTGATTGATTTAATTCAAGATGCTAGAAAAAAATTTGATGGTATTATAATTAATGCTGCAGGTTTTACTCATACTTCTGTTGCTATAAGAGATGCTTTAAGTGTATTTAAAAAACCAATAATAGAAGTTCACATATCAAATATATATAAAAGAGAAGAATTTAGACATAAATCATTAATTAGTGATATAGCAACAGGTGGGATTTTTGGATTGGGTATTGAAGGATATATTTTAGCCATAATTTCTATAGAAAAGATATTAAAAAAAAATGAAAATTGATAAAAATATAATAAAAGAATTAAGTAATTATCTCAAAGAATTTAATCTCTCTGAAATAGAAATTTCTGATAAAGAATCGAAAATTAAAGTTTCAAGAAATTATGTATCGGTTAATCAGTACAATTCTGATCATTCAAAATTAAATTATTCTATTTCAAATGAACCCTCGACTTCAAAAGAAAAAACAAAATCTGAAAAAAAAATTACTTCACCAATCATTGGTACGGCTTATCATGCGTCTGAACCTGGGGCGAAAAAATTTGTAGAAATTGGTAAAAAAATTAAAAAAGGTGATACTGTTATGATAGTTGAAGCTATGAAAACTATGAATCATATTCCATCAACTGCTGATGGTGTAGTACGAGAAATATGTGTTGCTGACGGCCAACCCGTTGAATATGGACAGACCATTGTTATTCTAGATTAATGTTTAAAAAAATATTAATTGCAAACCGAGGGGAAATTGCAGTTAGAATTATCAGAGCATGTAAAGAATGGGGAATTTCTACTGTTGCGGTTCACTCTGATGTTGATAGAGATAGTATGCATGTCAGATTAGCTGATGAAAGTGTTTGTATAGGATCTCACCAGCCAGCTAATAGCTACTTAAATATTCCAGCTTTGATGTCAGCAATAGAACTAACTAAAGCAGAAGCTGTACATCCAGGTTATGGATTTTTATCTGAAAATCATAATTTTGCGAGAATATTAGAAAAAAATAAAATTAAATTTATTGGACCCTCGTCAAATTTAATTCAAATGATGGGAGATAAAATTAATGCAAAAAAAATCGCTAAAGAAAATGGGTTAACAGTTATTGAAGGCTCTGAAGGAGGAATAAAAAATATAATCGAAGCAAAAGAATTATCTAAAAGAATAGGTTTTCCAGTTTTAATTAAAGCGTCTGGAGGAGGTGGTGGCAAAGGTATGAAAATTGTTCATAAAGAAGAGCAATTTGAAACTTTGTTTTATGCAGCTAAATCTGAAGCCTTAAAATACTTTGGAAATGACGAAATATATATTGAAAAATTTTTTCAAAACCCAAGACATATTGAAGTTCAAATATTAGCAGGCAAAAATAGAGTAGTTCATCTTCATGAAAGAGATTGCACCGTTCAAAGAAGACATCAAAAATTAATTGAAGAGACTCCGAGTCCAGTTTTAAATGATGTAATTAGAAAAGATCTTTTTGAAAAGACTGTAACAATGGTTACCAAAATTGCTTACATGGGAGCTGGAACTGTTGAATTTATTTATGAAGATGGAAAATTTTATTTTTTAGAAATGAATACAAGAATACAAGTTGAACACCCAGTAACAGAAATGGTTACAGGGATTGATATTATAAAAGAGCAAATTTCTATAGCTTTCACTGGTGAAACTGCATTAAAACAATCGGATATTAATCCAAGAGGCCATGCAATTGAATGCAGAATAAATGCTGAAGATCCAAGCAAAAACTTTCAACCTTCACCTGGAACTATTGGAATGTGTCATCAACCTTCTGGTTTTAGGACAAGAGTTGATGGGGCTATATTCCAAGGTTATAAAGTAACTCCTTATTATGATAGTTTGATTTGTAAATTAATCTGCCAAGGACGTAATAGAACGGAAGCTATACAAAGAATGAATAGATCTTTGGATGAATTTGTAATTGAAGGTATTACCACAACAATACCTCTTCACAAAAAATTACTAAATCATAAAAAATTTATTAATTCTGATTTTAATGTAAGTTGGTTAGATAACGAGAATATTTTTAATAACAATTAATTAACCAAATATCGTAAACTGGATGATCAAAAGGATTTATTGAGGGACTAGAAGAAAACATCCATCCATTAAAAACAAAAACTTGATTATTATCTTTGTTATTTAAGTCTCTGACTTGAATATAAGCCGTAATTTCTGGATTATCATCAAGTTCAGAATTTTTACATTTTACACTTTTTATAGATATATTTTTATAAACCAGCTCATCGCCATTTCTCAATTTCAGAAGAAAATTTTTTGAACTTACTTTATCCAATACTTTAATTTCAGTATAAATTCCTTCAAAATCATAATGTAATTTAAAAATTGTTTGTGAATAAGACGATTTATAAAAAAATAAAAAAAAAATAAAAAAAAAAAATAAATTAACTTTAGATTTTCCAACTTTTATATTTTTTTTTAATTTCATGTTCATTTTTATTTGGATAATAAGCTTCTTCAGTGCCTGTTAAATTAGGTTGATGAGGTTTTTGCCAATCAAATTTTTTTAAATCATGTATTTTTTCAATTTTATTTTTAATAAAATGGATCCAAGAATACCATTCAACTGGTATTTTTGATGCATCAATTGTACCTGAGTAAATTACCCATCTTTTTCTATTTTTTCCTTCATAGTATTTGTTGCCTGTAGAGTCAGTGCCTACAAGTTTACCAAAAAAAATAGTTTTTAATCTTGTTCCGAAAGTGTCTTGATTCCACCAAATAAAAATTTTTTTAAACATTAACATCATAAAATATCTTATTTTTTCAATTTAAAATTGTATAATTTAAATTAGACTAAAATATGAATTTGTATATAAAGGATATGATTCTTTAATCAAATTAAAATTTAAAATAAACAAAATGGCAAAATATTTAGTTGAAACTTATTATACATGTACTTTTAAAGTTGATCATTATTTAGATGATATTAACGAAACTGAATTAAATAATCTTGAAAAAAGAGATGATGGAAAATTTGAGGTATTAGATGTTAAATTAGATAGTAGAAAAACTAAAAGTCTAGATTCTAGTAATAATAAAGTCGTCGCAAACAATAAAATAGATTTAATCTCTGAAAAAATTGAATCTAATAACGTTTCTAATGAAAAAAATTTAACTAATTTTAATAAAACTTCAGAACGAGGTGGTAAAAGATTTGGAATGCCTGATAGAAGAAAGGGCTACATTCAAAAAGCAACTATTGGAGACCACAAAGTATATTTGCATACAGGTGAATATGAGGACGGTAAAATAGGTGAAATATTTATAGATACCAGCAAAGAAGGTGAATTAGTTAAAGCCTTAATGAATAACTTTGCAATTGCCGTATCGCTAGGTTTACAGTACGGAGTGCCCTTGGATGAATACATAAGTGCTTTTGTGGGGACAAGATTCGAGCCGTCTGGAAAAGTGCATGGAAATGATAGAATTCTTAGTGCAAGTTCTATATTAGATTATATATTTCGAGAGTTAGCAATTTCATATAATAATAGAGAGGATTTAGCTCATACTCCAACAATTGGTGGTACAGATATTACCAATCCAGAAGACCATAATACCGAAGTTCAAAATCAATTACTAAAAATTGTAAAAGATATAACTAGTAAGGGTTTTGTAAGAAATAATTATAAAAAAAACCTTGTCGATTTATCTGATGTTAAAATAAGTTTAAAAAGTAAAAAATAAATTTATTTTTTTAATTTTAAAACTAAACCTAATTCCTTTAATTGGTCATCACTAACAGCTGATGGTGCGTTCATCATCAAATCTTGAGCATTTTGATTCATTGGGAACATTGTAACTTCTCTAATATTTTTTTCATTTGCTAGAAGCATTACTATTCTATCAATTCCTGGAGCTATACCACCGTGGGGTGGAGCTCCATAACTTAAAGCATTTATCATACCAGTAAACTTTTCATCAACTTGGTTTTTATCATAGCCGGCAATCAGAAATAACCTATACATCAATTCAGGTATATGATTTCTTATAGCTCCAGATGACAATTCTATTCCATTACAAACAATATCATATTGATAGGCAAGGATTTCTAATGGTTGATCGAAATCTATATTACTTAATTCACCTTGTGGCATTGAAAAAGGATTGTGGCTAAATTTAATTTTATTAGTTATCTCATCTTTTTCAAACATAGGATAATCAACTATCCAACAAAAAGCAAAAATATCACCATCTATCAGATTTAAATCTTTAGCAATCTTATCTCTTGCAAGCGCAGTAATTTTTTCTATCTCATTTTGCTTAGCACAAGCTAAAAAAATACTATCTCCAATTTCTGCATTTGTTATTTTCATTAATTCTAACAATGCTTCTTTTGAAAAAAACTTTCCAATAGGACCCTTAGCAGAAATTTCTTTATCTTTTTCAATTGTAAAATATGCAAGTCCTGATGCACCTTGATCTTTTGCCCACTTATCAATGTTATCAAAAAAACTTCTCGGTTTATCTTTAGTTTTTTTTGTAACAATACATCTGGCTTTAGATCCAGATTTGACTAATTTTTTAAAAATATCAAAAGTAACATCTTCTCTTTTAAAAATATCAGTAATATCATTTATAATTAAAGGGTTTCTTAAATCTGGTTTATCACTACCATATTTAAGCAATGCCTCAGAATAAGAAATTTTTGGAAATTTCTCATTCATTAATTTTTTATTAGAAAATTTTTTAAAAGTATTTATCAATAATTTTTCAACTACATTAAATATGTCCTCTTGCTCAACAAAAGACATTTCAAGATCTAACTGATAAAACTCTCCTGGGCTTCTATCGGCTCTGGCATCTTCGTCTCTAAAGCATGGGGCAATTTGAAAATATTTATCGAAACCAGAAACCATAATTAATTGTTTAAATTGCTGAGGCGCTTGAGGTAGGGCATAAAATTTTCCTGGGTTAAGTCTACTGGGTACCAAAAAGTCTCTAGCACCCTCTGGACTGGAAGATGTCAAAATTGGGGTTTGGAACTCTAAGAAACCAAGTTGCATCATTTCATTACGAATAAAAGATATTACTTTTGATCTTAAAATTATATTTTCATGAATTTTTTTTCTTCTTAAATCTAAAAATCTATATTTTAATCTAATTTCTTCAGCATATTCTTGATCACTAAAAACTGGCATTGGCAATTCTTTACATGCTCCTAAGACGCTAAACTTGTTAATAACGACTTCTATTTCTCCTGTTTGAATGTCGTGATTGATTGTATCTTCAGATCTGGCAATCACTTTACCTTCGATTCTAATAACTGTTTCTAATTGGGTTTTTTCTAAATCATGGAAACTTTTATTATCTTTATCAATAATGCATTGGGTAATACCGTAATTATCTCTTAGATCTATAAAAAGAAGATTGCCGTGATCACGTTTTTTATTTACCCAGCCAGATAGAATAATTTGCTGATCAACATTCTCTTTTCTTAATTCATTGCAATGATGACTTCTATATTTATTCAATTATTCTCCAAGAACTTTTTTTATAATTTTAAAATCAATTGGTTTTTTTTTTTTTAAACTAATTTCATCGATTTTATATATGAAATCAGATATTTTGCCATAAGATCTCTCTACTCGTTTAATAATAAAACTTATCAATTTTTTATCTATAGATATTTGACGGTCTGATAAGTTTTTCAAAATTAGCGCAAACATTAAATCATCATCTGGATTCTCTATACCTGACAATAAAAAATTTTTTGTTCGCGATATCAAATCATTAAGTTTAAAATTCAAATTAACTATCGGTTTTAATGAAGTAATTATTAAATACTTATTATCCTGATCAATTATATTTAAAAAAGTATAAAGTAAATTTTCATCTATTTTTTCATTAAGATTTTCTATTACAATATTTTCAAATACTTTAATTTCTGTTAAAGTTTTATTGGTTATAGAACTTGACTCTACTTTAAAACCTTTGAATTTTTTTAAAAAAATATTTATTAAATGAGTTTTTCCTGAAAATTTTTCTCCATATAAATTTAAGAAATTTTTTTCCCATTTGGGCCAGCTATTTATTAATTGAAAAGAATGATGATTACTTTTAGAAACATAAAAATCTTGATCTTTAAAATTTTGTTCGTAATCAAAATTGAGTATTAGTTGATTTAAATCGGTCATTTTAAAATCAAAAGTTGATTTTGAATATAAAATTCATAATTATTATTTTTCATAATTTTAAGGAAATTATTTGAATCTCCATTAAAAAATATTTTATAATAAATATATTTGTTATCAATTTTGGTAATATAATAATCATTAATCAACTCCAAGTTCGCTAGGATTTTTTCAAGGTTGGAAACTTTTTCACTGTCCTGAATGTTTATAGAAAAATTCAATTCAGATTGATTGGAGTTATCAAATTGGTTTTTAATATTCCAAAAATCTTCATAAATAATTTTTAAATTACTAATAAACTTATCTATATTATCATTGTTTTGTAAATCAACATTTTGAAATCTATTTGTGTTTACTTTGAATATTTTATTAAAATTAATTTTACTCACTACTTTTATGTTAAGACCATCAATATAAATTAAACTAATAATAAAACCATCTGAGTTATATTTTTGAATTATTTGATCAAAATTGTAATTTTCAATATAATCTTTATTTTCTATTATAATCCTAAGATTTTCGAGATTATCTTCTGGTAAAATATATTCCAATACTGAGTTTTCATTTCTAACAATATTCCATTTTTTAAACAACATATTTTCGTCAAATATAAAAATTTCCTCAGTATTTTCATCAATAATAATTGGCATAAAAAATATTTTATTTTTAAATGGGGAATATGAATTCGTGTTTTGATTTCTCAATAAACTAAATATTTTTGTTTTATTAAATTCTACACTTAAATTTAGATAGTAAATTCCATTAATAAATTTTTCTTGATTAATTGAAAAACTTTCAATCATATTTTTAATTTGATATATTGAAAATTGGCTAATTTCATTTTGATCAACTGATTTGATAAATGGTATAATTAATCTATTGAATGCTACTCTTATACCTTCATCAATTATGTCGTTCTTATTAAAATTAATTATAAATGGTTTTGAAATTTCAACATTATTAACACTAAGAGTATTAGCATAAACGTTAGCTATGGGAAAAAAAATATTTAATAGAGTCAGAAACAAAAAAAATATATATATTCTTTTTAAAATAATAAAATTATATTTAATTATCATAATTTATAATAATGAATAAAAAAAATTTTACCTATAAAAAAAGTGGAGTAAATATTAATTCTGCTGATAAATTTGTAAAATTCATATCACTACTTACATCAAAAAAAAGAGGCAAAAAAAAGTTTTCAAATATCGGTGGCTTTGGTTCAATATCTGATATTCCGTATAACATTAAAAATCCCAAAATTGTCGCTTGCACAGACGGAGTTGGAACAAAAATTGAAATCGCAAATATATTAAAAAAATACGATACAATTGGTATTGATTTAGTCGCTATGAGCGTTAATGACTTAATAGTACAGGGAGCAAAACCACTTTTATTTTTAGATTACATATCAATTAATAAAATTGATTTACCAAAATTAAAATCAATTATCAAAGGCATAATTTGGGGATGTGAATATTCAGGCTGTGAATTAGTTGGTGGGGAAACAGCTGAAATGCCTGGCACATATGGAAAAGGGAAATTTGACATTGCTGGATTTGCAGTTGGTGTTGTTGATAAAAATAAGATTTTAAATCAAAATAAAATTAAAAAAAATGATATTATATTAGCAATACCTTCAAGTGGTCTGCATTCAAATGGTTTTTCACTGGTAAGATATATTCTAAATAAAAAAAAAATTGATATTAAGAAAAATAATTTTTTAAAAAATGAGTTACTAAAACCTACTAAAATCTATGTAAATGAAGTTATCGGTCTAGTTAATAAAAATCTAATCAATGGATGCGCTCATATTACGGGTGGTGGATTAGCAGATAATATCGAAAGAATAATACCTAATAAATTAGTTGCCGATATAGACTTAAGCAAAATTAAACCACTTAAAATTTTTAAATGGCTTAAAGAAAATGGTATTAGTGATTACGAAATGCTTAAAACATTTAATTGTGGTATAGGATTTTGTTTAATTATTAACCCAAGAAACTATAATAAAATTAATAAACATTTTTCAAATCCATTTAAACCCTATGTCATTGGTAAAATATCTAGTGGAAAAAGAAAAGTTAAATTAAATGGAAAAGTTAATTGGTTTTAAAAAAGTAAAAACAGCAGTTTTTATTTCTGGGACTGGCAGTAATTTAAAAAGCCTTATAAAATTCTCTAAACTTAAAAAATCACCGATTTCAATCAACTTAATTATTTCAAATAATTTAAATGCAAAAGGTTTGAATTTTGGAAATATTTTTAAAATTAAAAAAAAAATTTTTAATTTTAAAAATCAAGACTTAGCTGAAAAACAAATTATTTCTCAATTAAAAAAAAATAAAATTAAATTAATTTGTCTTGCTGGTTTTATGAAAATTTTAACTAAAAACTTTATTAAAAATTTTAAGGGAAAGATTTTAAATATACATCCTTCTTTACTACCAAAGTATAAAGGATTAAATACTCACAAAAGAACTATTCAGAATAAAGAAAGATTTTCAGGATGCACAGTGCATTTTGTTAGTTCTAAACTAGATTCTGGTAAAATAATTATTCAAAAAAAAGTTAGAATAAATAAAAATGATACAGATAAAAGCTTAGCTAAAAAAATATTAATGGAAGAGCACAAATTATATCCTAAAGCAATTACAAATATTTTTTCTAATCTTTAAAAAAAAAATCTATTTCAATTTTTGCGTTTTCAACACTGTCAGATCCATGCACAGAATTTTTATCTATTGAAATTCCATATTTTTTTCTGATTGTGCCTTGTTCGGCATTCTTTGGGTTAGTTGCGCCCATTAACTCTCTGTTGGCTAATACTGCATTTTCTTTTTGAATTATCATAACAACAATAGGTCCGGATGCCAAGTATGTGCATAAATCATTATAAAAAGGTTTTGTTTCGTGGACTTTATAAAAATTCTCAGCTTCAGATTTTTCTATTTGAATTTTTTTTTCTTTGATTATTTTAAAACCTTTGTTTTCGAACATTTTCTTAATTTGATCATCCAGATTCCTTTCAACAGCATCTGGTTTAATAATTGAAAGTGTTTTCTCCAAATTACTCATAATGATCATCTATTAGCTGATTTAATAGTCTTACGCCAAAGCCAGTTGCGCCTCCTGGATTTAAATTTGCAGCTTTTTTTGAAAAAGCCATTCCCGCTATGTCTAAGTGTGCCCAGGGTGTTTTTTCAATAAATCTTTGAAGAAACTGTGCTGCAGTAATAGATCCGGCTCCTCCAGAATAATTAATATTCTGAACATCTGCTATTGGGGAGTCCATTAACTTATCGTAGTTTTTGTGCAAAGGTAATCTCCATACTTTTTCGTTAACTTTTTCTCCAGCTTTAAAAATTTTTTCTGAAAGATCGTCATTATTAGAAAATAAACCCGCGTATTCTTCTCCTAAAGAAATTATAATTGCTCCGGTTAATGTAGCTAGATCAATAATAAATTTTGGTTTAAATTTTTTTTCTGTAAAACTTAAAGCATCAGCCAAAACCAGTCTTCCTTCTGCGTCAGTATTTAAAACTTCAATAGTTTTACCATTATAAGCTTTGACTATATCTCCTGGTCTTTGAGCGTTTCCACCTGGCATATTTTCAACTAACCCTAAAACTCCAACTGCATTTATTTTTGATTTTCTAATTGCTAAACTTTGAATTAATCCAGCAACCACCGCAGAGCCTGCCATGTCGTATTTCATTTCCTCCATAAATTTTGCAGGTTTTAATGAAATCCCTCCTGTATCAAAACATACACCTTTGCCTACAAATGATAATAGAGATTTTTTATCTTTTTTGTTTCCATACCATTCTAAAGTAACAAGAAAAGACTCGTTGGCACTTCCCCTGCCCACACCCAACAAAGAATTCATGCCTAATTTTTTCATTTTTAATTCGTTGTAAACTGTGACTTTAATTCCAAATTTTCTTAATTTTAAAAGTCTATTAACATATTCTTTGGGGTTAAGAACGTTAGCAGGCTCAGAAACTAAATCTCTTGCGAAAGTGATACCATTTTCTATAGCTTTAAATTTTAATTCATTTTCAATTGTAAAATTATTTTTTTTTCCTAAAACATTTATTATAAATAAATTATTTTTCTTTTTTGATTTATAAATATTGAACTCATAGGACTTTAATTTTAAGCCAAGTAAAAAATGACCAATAAAATCTTTTTCTGGGTTTTCTCTTACACTTTCAGAATTTATCGATAATTCATTTAAATTGTGATCCTTAATAAAATTATAAAATTCAGCTCCAAGATTTTCAATATCTGTTTTTTCTATTTTTTTTTTAACATTAATCAGAATTATTTTTTTTTTTGAATTTAAATCAAAACTTATTATATTTTTTTTAAAATCATTTTTTTTTAATACATCCTTAAAATATGAGATCTCAGCATTGGAAAAGTTCTTAACATTGTCGATCTTGAAATTCTCCTCAACAAACAGCGTATAAATAGTAATTTGACTGATATTTTGAAGATTAAAATAATTAATTTTAATTGACATAAATTTTAAATACTCACTAGACGTGTAGGATGGTATATATGAATAAAATTAACTAATTTCAATGAAAAAAATTATATTTAAAAAATTACTATTTGATTGGATGATTTTTTTTTCAATCGCTCTTTTTATTTCAGGTATAATTGTTTGGATTACTCAAACAATTAATTACCTTGATTTAGTGGTCGATGGGCACGATTATTTGATTTATATTTATTATTCCCTATTAAATTTTCCAAAAATTTTAAGTAAGTT
>SHWS01000035.1 GCA_009693705.1 Pelagibacteraceae bacterium | reverse complement strand
TTGTTCATATCAATATTTTTAAGTTCTTCTGTTTGGTTAAGTACCCGTTGTTTATGTTCCTTTGCCAATTTTGTAAAATATTCAAAACTTTCTTCATTGTGCCCTATATTAATATCTTCTTTATTTTTTTCTGCTAACTCTTTAAGTTCTGAATTACTCATGTTTTAGATCTTTATTAATTCAATCAAGGTTCTGGTCATTGTTTATCCCTACAAAATTAATTATTCTTCAAAAAATACTCTTTTGCTTTTTAATTCTTGAATTTTTTCTGCTTCTCCATTTTTAGGACTTTAATCATGTTGAATCTATAGCATATTATAAGATCAATACTGTGATTCAGTTACATATATTTTTTATATGATTTTTTTTCAAATAACCGTTCAGATTATCTAGTTAAATAAACAATGTGTCTTAAAGTATAAAAAATTGAGAAAATAAAAGAGAAAATTAATTCTATATAAAGTAAACTACACTTATGTCTAAATAGACAATATTTTCTTATATTATTTCTCCTAAGATTTTATTTATAATTTATATATTTTTTCACGCAGTAATATAAAATTTTCGAAACTTTTTAGCGTTAGTTCTGTTGGTAAAATAAAAATTGATCTTTTGTCTTTATTATTTTTTAAAATTTTGAAATACCCTTTTTTTATTGTTGTATTTATATAGCTGTGTGATGTTACATATGAACGTTCAATAAATTTCAAAAGTTGACTTTTTGATATTGTTTCATTTTTATAATACGAAATTACCACCTTATGAAGCATCATCCAATGCTGAGGGGAAACGCTAAAAAAACTTAGAATTGGATCTTTAAACCGATCTATAAAATCTTTTAAAGAAGCCTCTGCGAGCTTTATATGTTTTTGATTATTATTAACCATATTAGTACACTTCTTTTAGAGAAGTGTACTAATATAGTTATTTTTAAGAGAAAATAAATAAATTATTTAGTATTCAAAATTACATCTAAATCTTGTTTGCCAAATTTTAATATATATCCATTGTAAACAGGCTTAACTGCTGTTGCGAAAGAATTGTTATCTACTTTGTTTATCTTCATTCCTTTTTGCTCTAATTGTTTTAAAGAATCTTCAACAATTTTTGTAGTAAGATCAATTTCATGTGCTTGAAGAGCAGCACCTTCTTTTAAAATTACTTTCTTTTGTTGGTCTGTTAATTTATCCCATGTCTTTTTTGACACTACAACAACGCCAGGAGGTCTGAAATGTTGTGTTAAAGAGACAAATTTAGAAACCTCAAAAAATTTGTCATTAAAAATATTTCCTGCAGCGTTTTCAGCTCCGTCTAGGACTCCTTGTTGCAAGGCCGTATATAATTCTCCATATGCCATTGGAACTGCACTGCCACCCATTGCATTAATTGTATCAACCATTACAGCACTTTTTATTACTCTTATTTTCAGACCAGATAGATCCGAAGGTTTGTTAATAGGTCTTTTTGAATTAAAAACATGTCTATCACCATTGTCAAACCAGGCAATTAGTACCATTCCTTTTTTTTCTAACATCTTTGAATATTTTTGACCTATAGGTCCACTTAATACTTTTTTGAAATGATCTGTGTTTCTAAAAACGTATGGCAAACTAAAAATATCAAACTCACCAATAAAACTTCCAATTGGACCAGTCGAAACTTGGGCCATCTGTATAGTACCCTGTTCTAATCCCTCTATATATTCTCTTTCATCATTACCTAATTGTGCTCCGGAGAAAACTTTAAATTCAATTCCAATATTTTGTTTGTTAACTCGTTCAGCAAACCAATTTAATGCAACGTTATGGTGATGGGAAGGTCCAGAAACTGAGGCAATTCTAATTAATGTCTGGGAAAAAGAATTGCTTGATAAATTTATTAATATAAAAAAAATGATGACACTTAATTTTATGAAGTGGTTTTTCATATTATTTTTTAAAGTTAGTAGTTAATATATTTAATTGATATATATAATTTTTTTTATATTTTTTCAATCGGTATTTTATTTAAGAATTGCCCAATCATTTTTTTCTTCTAGTATAAGTTGATTTAATGAGTTTGATCCAGAATCTGTAACCAAAACAACCTGTTCTACTCTTAATCCTGAATTTTCTACATCGTGAAGATCAAGCTTTGTTGCCAATGTCATTCCAGCTTCTAAAATGAAATCACTAGTTTTACTTAAATCTGGAGCCTCAACTACATCTAAGCCTACTCCATGACCCAATCCTCGAGTACCTGACACATAAGGTGAAAAACTTGGTTCAAAACCTGTTGGTTTTAATAAATTATAAAATTGGTCATGAATACTTGAGGCTTTATTATTAGCTTTAATATTCTTAATAACTTCTTTTAAAAATTGATGAGACATTTCTAAAGCTTCAATTTTTTTTTTAGATGCCCCGCTCATTAAAAAAGTAACTCCACCATCATTACAATAATTTTCAATTGTTGGATTAAAATCTACTATTACAAACTCTCCTTTATTAATTTCTTTATTTGTAGCCCTCCATGCTGGAAATTTTGTGTTATAACCAGACATAACGACTGTTGCAGATCCTAAGTCAGCTCCTAATTTTCTTCCAAAAAAATCTGCATATGCAACAACTTGTTGCTCAGTCATACCAATTTTAATTTCATCTCTTAACTGTCTTAAAACTTGATCATTAATTTTTGCTGCTTGCTTCATAAGCTTTACTTCTTTTTCAGTTTTAATTTTTCTAAGATCATTTAAAATACTAGTCTGAATACTAAAATTGACATCTGGCATAGCCTCACTTATCAAATCTCTTAAATAAAATGGCATTAGGTGTTCGCCTGCTAAACCAATCGTTAAATTTTTTTTATTATTTTTTTTTAATATTTCAAATATTTCAGTTTCAAATTTATTATGTTGTAAAATATTTTTGATCCATACAGTTTCTTTTGCACTATAGTAATTTAATCTACCTACAACTAAGATAGGGTCGTTATCTTTTATTAGTATTAAAGTTTGAGGAGACTCTTCAATTACATTGATTGGCTTATAACCTGTAAAATATGTACAATAACCAGACCTATACTCATCAGAATATATTATTATTCCATCTAAATTTTTTCTTTTGATAATTTTTCTTAATTCCAGAAGCCTTTTTTTAAAATCATTATTATTTAATATATTAGTCATGATTAAAGTAGTATTTTAAATTTAATGATTATATATAATACTTAAATAAATTTTATGCAATATTTAAAAAAATTTATAATCAACACGCAGTTGCAAGAAAAAAATACAAACTTTTTTTTTAGTAAAGTTTTCGGACCCGTAATTGCAATTATTTTTTTTGTAATGATAATTGTGGGTACTCTTCAAATTTTTCTTCGATATTTTTTTAATATTTCTTTAAGTTGGTCCAATGAAATCTTAATTTTTTCTTTCATATGGATTACCTACTTATCTATTACGATCGCCTTATCAAAAAAACTCCATTTAGGTGTAGATATGATAACGAATTTATTTCCAAACTCAGTGCAATTAAAAATAAAATTATTCTCTAATATACTTATAATTATTTTTTGTATTATTATTTTTTTTTCATCTATGCCTTTAATTAAGGCAAATTTTTTTCAATTTTCTCCTTCGTTAGGAATAAGAATGTCTTACATATATGCTTCAATTCCAATATCAATGTTATCGATGGCTTTTATAACTTTTAATGAAATTGTTAAAAATAAAAAAGAATAATTAAATATGCTAATTGCTTTATTTGTAATTTTTTTGATTTTACTATTCATCAATATACCGGTTGGGATAGCTATTGGCTTATCCTCCGTTACTGCTTTATATTTTTTTTCTGATGTTCCATTGAACACTGTGATTACAAGAATGTATTCCGGAGTAGATTCTTTTACTTTATTATCAATACCTTTTTTTATTCTTGCAGGTGAATTAATGAATGAAAGTGGGATAACAGATAAAATAGTTTCATTTGCAAAATCTTTAGTCGGCCATATAAAAGGCGGGCTAGCGCATGTTACGGTTGTAACAAGTATGTTGTTTTCAGGAATTTCTGGATCTGCAACTGCTGATGCTTCTGCGGTTGGATCAGTCCTTATACCTGCAATGAAAAAAGATGGAATAGATTCAGAGTTTGCGGTAGCAGTTACAGCAAGCTCTTCTGCCATTGGACCTATTATACCGCCAAGTATTTTAATGATTATTTATGGTTCAGTTGCAAATGTATCCATAGCTAAATTATTTTTAGGAGGCATATTACCTGGAATTCTAATTGGTTTATCATTAATGATAGTAGTTTATTATTACGCAAATAAGAGAAATTACAAAGCTGAAAAGAGAGCAAACTTAAAAATTATAATTAATTCGTTTCTAAATTCTTCTTTAGCATTATTTATGCCTATAATTATATTGGGCGGAATCTTTTCTGGAATTTTTACTAGTACAGAGGCCAGTATAGTTGCAGTTGTATACGCGATAATAATAGGTCTTTTTGTCACTAAAAAAATTGAATTTTCTGATCTTGGCAGAATTTTTGTTAAGTCTGCAGTCACATCGTCTACTGCAATGTTAATTATTGCCACATCGAGTATTTTTGCTTGGATACTCGCTTGGGAAAGTCTTGGAGAAATTGGTTTAAATTACTTAAGTTCCTTAACCAGTAATCCTCAAACGATAATAATATTAATTCTTCTTTTTGTATTATTTTTAGGTTTTTTTATAGATGGAATACCTGTTTTAATAATTTTGGCACCTGTTGTTATTCCAATCATTAACTCATTTGGAATAGACCCAATCTATTTTGGAGTTTTATTAGTTATCTCCATTGTTTTAGGCTCTGTAACTCCACCCGTTGGAGTTTTAATATTCATTTGTTGTTCAATTGCAAATACATCTGTGTCGAAAACATTCTGGATTTTATGGCCTTTTTGCTTTGCAATGACTTTTGTTTTATTTTTATGTGTTTTTTTTCCATCTTTAGTTACTATATTTTACAAATAAAAATTACTACTTTGTTATAAATTTAAAAAATTAAATTACATTAAACTTTGAAAAAAAAAATTTTAATTACTGGTGCAGCAGGAAACTTAGGGGGAAGACTATTTAATATCCTTAGTAAAAAATATTTTGTCATAGGAACTGACATAAAACGAAGCAATCAAAATTTTAAAAATTCAAAATTTATTTTATGTGATCTTAAAAATTATAAAAAAGTATTAAAAATTACAAAAAAAATTTATGCTATTGTACATTTTGGTTCAATACCTGTTGAGGATACATTTAAAAATATTTTAAATAATAATATTTTAGCAACTTATAATGTTTTTGAAGCTGCTAGAATAAATAAAGTAAAAAAAATCATATTTGCTAGCTCCAACCATGTTGTTGGTTTTCACAAAAGGATAATAAATCTTGATGAAAAATGTATGCAGAGACCAGATACAAATTATGGTTTAAGCAAATGTTTTGGTGAAAATATCGCAAGATTATATGCAGATAAATTTAATATTAAGGGATTTTGTATTAGAATTGGATCTTGCTTAGATAGACCAACTGATAGACGTCATTTAAGTACATGGATAAGCCCTAATGATTTGGCTCAACTAGTTGATATTGGAATATCAAAAAAATATCATTTTGAAATTGTTTATGGAATTTCCAATAACAATCGATCTTGGTGGAATAATAAAGCGGCTTTTAAATTAGGTTACAAGCCCAAAGATTACGCTGAAAATTATTCAAATAAAAATCTTAGTAGAAATGAGCATGTGAGCAAAATAGCTTTGAAGTTTCAAGGTGGAGTTTTTGTATCTAACGGATTCAAGGGAATTGTAACCGATATAGAATAATTTATGTCTATAAAAATAAATAATGCAGAAGCAATTCCATTAAAGATTCCATTTTCAATTGGTCTTAATAAAACTGCAAAATCCGGCGGTCTTGATTGGCCTGCTTTGGAGATTCTTTTAATTAAAATTGAAAGTTCCGAAGGTATTGTCGGTTGGGGTGAAGCTTTTAATTATAGTAGCCAATTCGCAGCTTTGTCAGCTTTTAATTCAATGATCAAACCTCTTATTTTAAAAAGAAAAATTGAAAGTATTCCAGATTTTTTAATGGAATTACAAAAAACCATACATATATTTGGAAGGTATGGAATTGTAATGCATTGCTTTTCTGGACTAGATATCGCTCTCTATGACATAGAGGCTAAACAAAAAAAAATACCTCTTTATAAACATTTAAATTCTAATTCCAAAAAAACTAAGCTTAATGGTTATGCGAGTTTATATCGTTACGCAGATCCTGAAATCGTAAAAGATAAATGTTTAGAGTCTATAAAACATGGCTACAAATATATTAAATTACATGAAATTAACGAACAAGAAGTCAAGGCGGCTAGAGATGCGATAGGAGACAAAATTCCTTTAATGTTAGATGTGAACTGCTCATGGGATTATAAAAGCGCTTTAAATATTAGCAAAAAATTAAAAAAATATAATCTTTACTTTTTAGAAGAACCAATATTTCCTCCAGAAGATTTTGAAACTTTATTTAAGTTGAAATCAAAAATAAGGATACCGTTGGCGGCTGGCGAGAATTGTTATACAGCTTATCAATTTAATCAGATGATTAAATATAAAGCTATTGATTATGTGCAACCAAGTGTAACTAAAGTGGGTGGAATTACAGAATTTATTAAAATAATAAAATTAACAAATAAGAATAAATTAAAGCTCATGCCACACTCGCCTTACTTTGGACCCGGTTGGTTAGCCAATTTACATTTAATAACAGCTTTTTGTCCTTCAGCACTAGTTGAGCGCTTATATGTTTATGAGGAGGCAAGTTTATATAAAGATTCTACCAATCCAGCTAAGGGAATGTTTTCTGTTCCAAATGATATCGGGCTTGGTTTAGATCCAAACCTAGATGTGATAAAAACATATAAAGTTAATTATTAATTTATGAATCAAAAAATTAATTTGTTCAAAAAAAACATTAAAAATAAAAAAAAACAAGTTGGGATTTGGAATACATTATGTAGCAATATAGTGGCAGATTCTTTGTCTGGATCAGATTATGATTGGGTAGTTATAGATATGGAGCATGCCCCAAACAATTATCAATCTGTGCTTAGTCAACTGCAAGCATATCAATCATCTAATATAACAACAATTGTAAGACCAATCTGGAATGACTCTGTTTTTATAAAACCCATTCTTGATATGGGTCCACAAGGAATTTTATTTCCCATGATTCAAAATAAAGAACAAGCTGAAAAGGCAGTTTCATCTGTTAATTATCCTCCTGTAGGAATAAGAGGGGTTTCATTAGCGCATAGAGCTAATAATTATGGAAGAGATAAAGATTATTTTAAAAATTTTACTGAAAATTTTTCTATAATTTTGCAAGTAGAAACTAAAGAAGCATTATTAAATATAAAAGAGATCGCTTCTGTTAAAGGAGTTGATGGTATTTTTTTTGGTCCTGCAGATTTGTCTGCAGATTATGGAATATTAGGAAATACAACTGATAAAAATTTGTGGGAAAATATACAAAATTGCTTAAAAATCTTACAAGACTTAGGTAAACCTGCTGGCACTTTAGTAGGAGACCCTGACTTTGCTATACAGTTATTTGAAAAAGGCTTTACTTTTGTTGCATGTAGTTCAGATCAAAATATTTTAGTTAAAAATGCAGATTTACAAATAAAAAAGATTAAATCTTCACTTACTTAATTTTCTTTTAATAATAAACCCATAAATTATTCCATTTATAATAAGCAGAGCAATTCCAAGGCTGATTTGAATCTCTTGGGTTAGATTGATTGGGTAAATAATTGAATAAAGATAGTTTTGAATAAAGGTTGTAGAATAAGTTGCAAGATTTGCTTTAGTTAAAAGATAATTTTCTAAGTAAGTGAGTGGGCA
>SHWS01000034.1 GCA_009693705.1 Pelagibacteraceae bacterium | reverse complement strand
ATAATCTTTGTTATTAAATATAAAAATAGTTGGAATATTTTCCGAAAAATACTTTTTTATTCTTATTAATGATAATTTTTCGACAAGTACAACTCTAACAAATAAATTTTGATTATTATATTTTATGTTTTCGTCAATACTAATAATAAAATTAAGATCCAACTCACTTAACAATGAAGAAAGTGTTTCTGACCCTAAAATATGAAGATGAATATTATTCATAAATAAATATATAATACATTTAATATGATTATTGTAAAAAAATCTGGGTATTTGAAGTATAAAAATTTCAAATTTCGTTGTGCCTTAGGAAAAGGTGGGGTTAAAAAAAAATAAAAGAAGGTGATAATATAACCCCCAAGGGAATATTTAAAATAACTAAAATTTATTATAGACCTGATAAAATTAAAAAAATTATTAGTGCGATAAAAATAGTAAAAATTAAAAAGAATATGGGATGGTGTGATGACCCGGATAGCAATTCTTATAATCAGCAAATAAAATTACCAAACAAATTTAACCATGAAAAACTTTATAGAAATGACAACTTTTACGATTTAGTTTTAGTTTTAAATTATAACACGAATCCAATTATAAAATATAAAGGTAGCGCGATTTTTATGCACGTTACAAATAATTCTTATAAAAAAACAAGGGGGTGTATCGGTTTAAAAAAAGAACACTTAATTAAAGTCGTATCTCAGATAAAAAAAAATACAAAAATTAAAATTAGTTAGTTCTTGCTCCAAATATACCGGAACCAATTCTTATAAAAGTTGCTCCATTTTCTATTGCATTTATATAATCATTACTCATTCCCATACTAAGTTCATAAAAATTATTTTTTTTAGCTAAATCCTTTAATTTTTTAAAATAAAAATCAGAAGAGCTATTTATTGGGGGGATACACATTAAGCCAATAATATTTAATTTAGTTTTTAATTTGCAAAAATTAACAAAATCTTCTAAATCATCTATTGCTATTCCTGATTTCTGTTCCTCATTTCCAATATTAACTTGAATAAAATATTTAACACTTATTGATTGTTTCTTT
The DNA here is from genome assembly GCA_009693705.1 of Pelagibacteraceae bacterium. Taxonomy (GTDB): domain Bacteria; phylum Pseudomonadota; class Alphaproteobacteria; order Pelagibacterales; family Pelagibacteraceae; genus Pelagibacter. Next base: position 6,900 of record SHWS01000034.1, on the reverse strand, counting down.
TGTTCTTCATCTAGTAAAATAGCTAATTTTTTTGAATCTAAAGAATGAATATAAGAAAAAGTTTTTATAGCATCTTTAATTTTATTTGATTGAAGTTTACCAATCAAATGTATCCTTAAGTCTGATTTTTTTTTAATCTCATTAGACCATTTTAAAATGGCTTCATTTACTCGATTTTCTCCAAAGTCTAGATGTCCATAATCTACAAGTGATCTTACATAATTAATATCAAAAGTTTTTGAAACAGCGATTATTTGTGTTTTAGAGTTAGAATATTTTTTTATTTCATTTAAAATATTAGTAAAATTTTTTATAATATCCATAGAAATGACTTGCTTAAATTACACCGATAGGTTCTTTTTTTTTACTGACAAATTAAATAGCATTATTGAAAAAAATATAAATAAATTTAAGAATTTAAGTATAGTATATAAAGCAGATAAAAATAACATAAATATAAAAGAATTCTTAAAGATTAAAGACTTTTGTAAAAAAAAAAAAATTAAAATTTATTTTTCTGACAATATTAAAACAGCAATAAAACTAGGCGCTGATGGACTTTTTATATCCTCAACAAATAGAAGAGTATATCAACCTTATAAAAAATCATTTAAAATTATTGGGTCTGCGCATTCGCAAAAAGAATTTTATTTTAAATCAAAACAAAGATGTCATGCAATATTTTTATCTCCAATATTTGATAATCCCAAATACACTACAAACAAAATATTAGGGATAATTAAATTTAATTTAATAAGTCTTTATTGGAAAAATAACTTAGTTGCTCTTGGCGGTATAAATGAAAATAATTACAAAAAAATACTTCTAACTAAAAGTTATGCGATAGGATTAATTTCTTGGATTAAAAACCTAGAAATAAAAAAGCCCGTGTATTTTTTTAATAATACACGGGCTTTTATTAATAATATTTAAACTAAATTAAAATTTAGTAGAAATCATAACTTGAGTAACATTGCCTACTCCAGTATCGCCAGTTTGACCTGCAATACCTTTACCATCTCTATATTGTGCTTGTACAGCTACAGCTCCTAAATTGTAACCAACAGCAAACATATGAACTTTTTCAGTTTCAGTACCAGCTACACTAGTTTTGCCTTCAGACCGAGTATATCCAACAGATGCGTTTGGACTTAAAGCATAAGCTATAGCAGCACTCTTACCTGTTAAAGTGTGCTCTTGTGTTGTTGTAGCAGTTCCGCCAGCTGGTGTTCTGTTTTGTCCAGCTAATCTAATATAATCAGCAGCAACTGTTACGTCACCAAAATTATATTTTGCAGCAGCTCTTCTTCCGTTTGGATCAACTTGAGCACCGCTCACATTAATTTTCTCAGCTTTTTGCATAGCAGCAGAAACTAAAACGTCTAAACCTTTAACGTTCATATTTCCACGAAGCGTTGCTTCAATTTTAGAGTTTGCAACAGAATCTTCAGCCTGTTTGATGTTATGACCTGAGTCAGACGAACCACCTGCTTTGCCTGGGTTAGGTTGAAAACCAATTGCAAAAGTTGCTGGTCCTAAGTTGCTAACTACACCAAGTCCATATCCTGAATCATTAAATGATGCTGGATATATAGTAGTAGCGTTATGAACACCTTGGGCTCCTAAGTAACCCCAACCAACTAAGTTTGTCATAGTGACATCTGAGTTAGGAATGTGGTCTGAGCTAATACTTATGTAAGTGTCTTTAGTTACATAAAGATCAATATAAGTATTTTCATTTCTTCCGTTAGAAGAATCAGAAGCTGAACCAGCTGTAGAATCTCCTAATGCTTCGTTACCATCTATTTCCCAAGAGAAACCAGCTGCATAAGCCATTCCGTTGTTAAGAGTTCCCTTATTCTGGATATTGATTTGTGTCTCTTGACCAGTTGTTCTGTAAGAGTTTTTGTCACCACTTGCTACTTTTGGTGTAACCGCGTTGTACGCTATGTTTAAGTTTCCGCTTACTGTAGTTTGCGCAATAGCAGAATTTAAACCTAGGCCAAACAAAGTTCCAACAAGAGCTGTTGTTATTTTATTTTTCATAGTTTTAATTATTAAGTTTTAACTACTTTATTGTAGTCAATATGTTGAAAATATTAACTTTTATGAATTATGACAATTTTATTTAATCATTTTTATGAATAAAAAATTAAGTGTTGCATAATTACATCACTTAAATATAAGCAAAATATGTTACTTTTAGTAAATATTAGATCAGTTTATATAAATTCATATAAATTGTTAATTAATAGTATCCAAAATTATTCATGAAACTTAATAAAATATTAAGGAAGAAGCTAATTGGGACGTTTATATCATTGACCGTGTTCGTCCTTGGTTGTTCGAAGGTAGATCCTGTTACTGGTGAAAAAATATTTACAGAAACGAATCCTCAAACAAAAGCTAGACAGACTGTAGACAAAGGTGGTGGTATTTTTGGAGATATTCTCAAAGGAGATAAATCATCAAATTCTAATACTTATAATTTTTCAAGCTCAAATGTTTTGTGGAAAGCAACATTAAAAACTTTAGATTTTATGCCTTTGATGAATGCAGATTACCAGGGTGGAGTAATTGTTTATGATTGGTATTCAGATAATGAAAATTATAAAGATCAAATAAAGATTACAGTTAGGTTTTTAAACAATGAATTAAAGTCGGACTCTATAAATGTAATTACTCATAAAAAGATATGCGAAGAAAATACATCTAAATGTAAAATAATTAAATTAGATAACAACTTCAATAATGAAATTAAAAGTACAATTTTAGCTTCTGCTAGAACATTAAGAATTGAAGAAGAAAAATCTAAAAATAAATAAACTTAACAAAATTAACTAATGTAATGGATAATTATAATCCTTTGCTAATCGAAAAAAAATGGCAATCTTTCTTTGAAAAAGAAAAAACTTTTATAACTAAAAAAAATAATAATAAAAAATTTTATTGTTTAGAAATGTTTCCTTATCCTTCAGGAAACATACACATGGGTCATGTAAGAAATTATACTCTTGGTGATGTTATAGCTAACTTCAAAAGATTAAATGGTTACAACGTTCTACATCCTATGGGTTGGGATGCTTTTGGTTTGCCCGCAGAGAATGCTGCTATTCAAAATAATCTTCATCCTGGAGATTGGACTCTAAAAAACATTTCAACTATGAAATCTCAGTTAAAACGCTTAGGACTTTCTATTGATTGGGATAAAGAAATTTCTACTTGCAATGAAAATTATTATAAACATCAGCAAATTCTATTTTCATTTTTATTTAAAAAAGGAATAGCTTATAAAAAAGAAAGTTATGTAAATTGGGATCCAATCGATAATACCGTTCTTGCAAATGAACAAGTTATTGATGGCAAAGGATGGAGATCTGAAGCAATCATTGAAAAGAAAAAACTAAGTCAATGGTTCTTAAATATTACAAAATATTCTGACGAACTTCTGAGCCTTTTAGAAAAATTAAAGGGCTGGCCAGAAAAAGTTAAGTTGATGCAGAAGAATTGGATTGGAAAATCTGAAGGATGTGAAATTGATTTTATTACAGATTACAAAAATTTAAAAATAAAAATATTTACAACAAGACCGGATACAATATTTGGAACTTCATTTATTGCTATTGCTCCTGATCATCCGTTCACTGAATATTTTAAAAATGATAAAGAATTTACAAATTTTAAAAATCTTGCATTAAAAAATTTAGGCACCGAATCATCTTTATCTACAAATGAAAAATTAGGGTTTAAAACGCCTTTTTTTGCAATTCATCCCTTCCTAAATAAAAAATTACCAATCTATGTTGCTAATTTTATTCTTATGGACTATGGATCAGGAGCAATTTTTGGCTGTCCGGCCCACGATCAAAGAGATTTAGAATTTGCAAAAAAATATAATCTAGAAATCATACCTGTTGTAAGTCCTGAAAAATCTAAAATAATTAATATTAAAAACGAAGCATATACTGAAGATGGCTATGCTATTAATTCAGATTTTCTTAATGGCTATTCAACTAAAGAAGCAAAAAAAAATATTATTCATAAATTAATAGAAAAAAAAATTGGAAATTTAAAAATTATTTATCGTCTTAAAGATTGGGGGGTATCAAGACAAAGATATTGGGGCTGTCCGATTCCCATTATTTACAGAGAAGATGGTAAAATTATAATAGTGCCCGAGAAAGATCTTCCCATAACACTTCCTAAAGATATTGATTTTAGTAAACCTGGCAATCCTCTAGAAAATCACCCTACGTGGAAATATACAAAATGTTCCGAAACCGGAATGAAGGCAATTCGCGAAACAGATACTCTTGATACATTTGTAGATTCATCTTGGTATTTCTTACGTTTTTGTTCCACTAAAGAAGAAATAAAACCATTTAGTATTGATGAAATTAATTATTGGATGCCAGTGGACCAATATATTGGTGGCGTTGAACACGCTATTCTTCATCTTTTATATTCAAGATTTTTTACTTTAGCTTTAAAAGATGAATATAAATTTAAATTTACCGAACCATTTGAAAATCTTTTTACCCAAGGAATGGTTTGTCATCCTACTTTTAAAACGAAGACTGGAAAATGGGTTTTTCCAAAAGATGTTATTGAAAAAAATAATTCCTTTTTAACTAAAAATAATGAAGAAGTTGTTAAAGGTGATAGCCAAGCTATGTCGAAATCTAAAAAAAATATTATCGACCCTGATGATATTATACAAGTTTACGGCGCAGATGCTGTAAGATGGTTTATTTTATCAGACAGTCCGCCAGATAGAGATATCCAATGGAGTGATAATGGTATTCAAGGTGCGTTTAAATATATTCAGAAAATCTGGAGAACTTATGAAAAACTTAAAATATATAAAAAAGAAAAAGAAGAAAATAATAACACATTAATAAGAAACTCTAATATCTTAATAAAAGAGATTACTAACTGTATAGAAAAATTTCATATTAATGTAGCTATCGCTAAACTTTATGTTTTTTTAAATAATATTAATGAAGAGATTGAAAAACAAAATCTCAAAAAAGAAGACATTGTAAATGTATATAAAAAATATCTTATTATTATATCAGCATTTATTCCTTATATAGCTAATGAATGTTGGGAAAAAATAACTGGAAAAGAAGATATAGCGTTGCAACAATGGCCAAAGATAGATGAGTCTTTCTTGCACAAGGAAAATTTTGATATTGTTATACAAATTAATGGAAAAAAAAGAGCAATTATCAACGCTACTAACAATGAAAGTGAGGAAAATATCCTTAGCAAATCATTAGCAATTAAGAATATTCAAGTTATATTAGATAAAAAAATTATAGCAAAAAAGATCTTTATAAAAAATAAACTACTTAATATTGTGACAAATGATGAATAAAATTTTCTTCACTATTTTCATAACAATTCTTCTAAACCATTGTGGATTTTCACCGATTTACGTTGGTAATTCTAAAGAAATTGTAATTTCAAAATCAGAAATTATTGGTGACAGAAATTTAGCCTTTGATTTAGAAAAAAAATTAAATTTTAAAAAGGATGAAAAAAATTTCAATGCATATACTTTTAAAGCCCAAATTTATGATGCAGCAGAAAATTCAATCATTGACTCAAGGGGTATAGCTACGGAGGAGCTAATTAAACTCACTGTAAGCTACCAATTTGAGGATAAAAATGGAGTAGTAATTTATCAAGACGCTATAACTAAGGATAAAAGAGTTGCTGTTTCTGATAACATTCAGAACAATGTTTTAGTAAAAAATAATGAAAAAAAAATATTACTAGATGGTATTATTCAAAATATTTTATTTAAATCTAAAGTCTCGTTAAATTAATTAAGATGTTGCTTAAGTCACAAGAATTAAATCTTAAAACAAGAGATTTCTTCAAAAGAAAAATAATCCTTTTATATGGGGAAAATCAAGATTTAATTAAAGATCTAAATGAACAAATAATTGTTAAATTTAAAGATGAACAAAAAATTCAGAGAAACATTTTTGAAGAAGATGTAATCAATAATCCAGAAAATACTATTAATTATTATCTTAATGGTTCTTTATTTGATGAAAATAAAAATATTTTAGTAATCATGAATTGTTCTGATAAAATTATAGAAACTCTTAATAAAATAAAAAATAATATTGATGAAAATACAATTATTATTAATTCCGAGATACTTTTGAAAAATTCTAAACTAAGACAATTTGGTGAGTATGATAAGATGGCAGTCTGCATTCCTTGCTATCAAGAAACTAAACTGGACATAAAAAGATTTCTCACACAACAATTACAAATAAATAAAATTCAATTACCTGAAAAGCAAATTGAAACTATTATCAATTCTTCATCATTAAAAAGATCCAAAATCAAAGAAGTAATAGAAAAAATAAATCTATATAAAAACACAGAAAAAATCACAGATCAGGTGATTGATGAAATTTGTACTGATATGGACCTAAAAAAAAATGATGAAATCATTGATATTTTACTATCTAAAAACGGAAAAAATATTAATGAGTTCATATCTAATATGTCTAATTATGAAAAAAATTTTATAGAAATAATTATTATTCTTAGATCTTTCATAATTAAAATTCTTGATATCCAAAAAAACAACAAAGAACTCTCAATAGATGAAAGAATTGAAAGATATAAGCCTCCTATTTTTTGGAAGGACAAAGATAGAGTAAAAAATATCTTAAAGACTTGGAACGCTCATAACCTTGAAAAATTTCTTTGTAATTTAAATATTATTGAGACTCAGTTTAAAAGAAACGATTTAAATCAAGAAACCCAATTTTATTATTTTTTGACTCAGAACCTATCTAAAGTTTTTCTTAAGAACACTAATAATTTTATTTAATTGGTCTAAATTTTTATAAGAGAATTTTATTTCTCCTG
>SHWS01000033.1 GCA_009693705.1 Pelagibacteraceae bacterium | reverse complement strand
GTATTTTATATTTTTTCGATATAAGTTTGAGCTTAGTCATATTTACCGCATAACCAGTAAAATGTACTGGCATAATACATTTGGTTTTTTTAGTTATTTTTTTCTCAACTTTATCAGTATCTAGACAATAATTTTCTAGAACATCAACAAAAATAGGTTTTGCTCCAAGCTCACAAATGCCTCCGACCGTTGCAACAAATGTATTTGCAGCAGTTATAACTTCATCCCCTTTTTTAACTCCTATAGCCGCCAAAGATAATTTAATTGCATCTGTTCCAGAATTAACTCCAACTGAGAATTTTGTTCCTATTAATTTTGCAAATTTTTTCTCAAAAATTAACAGTTCTCTTCCTAAAGTAAAATCCCCAGATTTAACAACATTGGATACTTTCTTTAAAATATGATCAATATTTTTAAATTGCTGCGGAAGATATGAGTATCTTACTTTCCATTTTTTCATGTTAAAATGGCCCTTTAAAATTTAAATCCGGAAGATCATGTGGCACTTTTGATAAAATTTTATCACACTGAATAATAATTTTTTTTTGTGTAGATTTTTTAACTGATAAAATTTTACATACTTCTAGACATATATCTTTAACTGTTACATAATAATCTTTGTTTAAATAATGAGAACTTGGAGTTGGAAAATTTTTACAAGCTAGCCTAACTGGCGTATTCTTTAAGATTAACTTTTTTTCTAAAATATTAGCAAATATTTCAGATCCAACACCAAAGCTTTTCCAACCGTTATCAACAAATAAGAAGTTTTTAGTTTTTTTAATTGATGTAAAAAGTTTTTTTAAATTTAAAGGTCTTAAAACTCTTAGATCTAATATTTCTAAACTAATTCCAAATTTTTTTAAAATTTTTTCTACTTTTAAACTTTCTATCAGCATTATAGATGAGGAAAGTATAGTTAAATCCTTGCCTTTTTTTTTCAAACCAATGCTATCGTTTAAAGAAATCTTATAAAATTTTTTACTATAGTTAGAGGAATAATTATGAAGCCATCTATGTTCAATAAAAACTACTGGGTTCTTATCAAAAATACTGGAAATCATTAACCCTTTACAATCATGAGCAGTTGACGGGACAACAACTTTTAGTCCTGGAAAATGAGAAAAAACTGATTCTAAACTTTGAGAATGTTGTGGTCCTTGGCCCCATCCCCTTCCAATAATCAATCTTATAACTATTGGAATATTCATTGTTCCTCCATACATAAAATGCCATTTTGATGCATTGTTTATTAGTTGATCAAATGCCAACAGTGAAAAATCTACTCTAGCATGAATAAATATTGATTTTTTACCAAGCAGAGACATTCCTATCTGAATTCCTGTCATTGCATTTTCTGAAACTGGTGTTTCTATAACTCTTTGAGGTCCAAATCTTTTTAAAGCTTCACAAGTAGTATTAAATATACCCTTTGGATCAGTAACCCCTTCTCCCATAATTATTACATTCTTATTTTTTTGCATTGATTGAACGAATGCATCGCTTATAGCATCAGTAAATAAATTATTCTTATTTGGCATATTCAAGTTTTGATAATTTAGAAAATGTAAATGGTTTAGATTTTTTTGCGTTAACAAAACTAGTGATTATTTCTTTCCTAACTGAATTACAAAAATCTAAATATTTATTTTCATTAAATCTCTTAATCTTTTTTAACTTTTGTATTTCAATAATAATAGGATCTCTTTTTAACCAATAATCAATCTCTTTTTTTGGTCTATATTTCAAATCATCATCATTATTAGGGCCACAATGTTCTAGATGCCTATAAGTTTTAGAATAAATAAACACGGGACCATTTGAAATTGCATAACTTCTTGCTTGCAATGTTTTTTGTTCAATATCATTAACATTGTTATTTAAAGTATTAATAAATTTTATATTTAAAGATTCTACTATTTTTTTTAGACTCCTATTTCCCTGCCTAGCATTAATAGATGTATAAACAGAATATTTATTATCCTCACAGACAAAAATTACTGGTAGTTTTTTTAATGCTGCAAAATGTAAACTTTCGAAGAATACTCCTTCTTCAGTTGCCGCATCTCCAAAATAAATAACAGATACATTCTTTTTATTTTTTAATTTCAAAGCATATCCTATTCCAACGCCTATAGGTATAGAACCTCCTACAATTGGTATTGAACAAAGATGATTTATTGACTTATCATGCAAGTGCATTGATCCTCCTATACCTTTGCAAGCCCCGTCTTCTTTTCCGTACAATTCTGAAATAAGTTTCTGAATAGACCCTCCTTTAGCAATATAATGAGCATGACATCTGTGAGTGCTTACAATATAATCTTTTGTATTCAAGGACTTGCTTACTCCTACCGGAATAGCTTCCTGACCTATGGATAAATGAATCGGGCATCTCATTTCTCGTTTTTGGTACTCCCTAGCAATTTCCTTTTCGATAACTCTAATCCTTGCTAATCCAAATAAATTAAGCATATAATTTTTTTTACTTTTTATCATGAAAATTTTTCATTACCTCGACATTAAAAAAAAATTTAGAATTGAATGGATCTATTATAATTCCATTTTTAAAACTTTGATATAGGCTTTGTATAGCGTCTTCAACTGTAAATTTAGGTCTAAAATTTAAAATCTTTTCGACTTTTTTTGAAGTGATCCTATAAGATCTATTATCATTTGACGACGTTGTTTCTATTTGAAAATTTTTTTTTACAACTTTTTTAACTAACAAAGCAATATCTTTTATTTTTAAATTCTCATATCCAACATTAAATACTTCTCCATTAATTAAATAAGAATCGTATTCTAAAGATTTAAAATAAAAATTAACCATGTCCAATATATTTAAATTAGGTCTAAATTGCTCACCACCAAAAATAGTAATTTTATTTTTAAAATAAGCATGGGCAGTTAAAATATTTACACTTAGATCGAGTCTTAATCTATTAGAATAGCCACAAATTGTCGCTGGTCTGACTATCATTCCCACAAAATTTTTATCATTATATTTTAATAATATATCTTCACATAAAGCTTTATATTTTGAATAATCAGTTAGAGGTTCTAGTGATAAATTTTCAGTTACCTGCTCTTCTTCTTTGACTCCATAAACACTTGATGACGAAGCGTAAATAAATCTTTTTACGCCATTGTCTTTAGAAATTTTAACTAAACTTTCAAAACAATCAAAATTAATAGATTTTCCTAATTTAGGATCCAGTTCAAAAGATGGATCATTCGAAACGCAGGCTAAATGAATAATTGCGTCAACCTTATTATCAATGATTACTTTTTTAAATCTTTCTAGGTCACGTATGTCAGCTTTTTCAATTATAAGATCGGCAAAACAATCTTTAAATAAAATTTTTGGATCGCCATACCAGAAAGTATCGAATATAATAACTTTTTTACTCTTTTTTGCTAATTTGTGAGCGAGCATTGTTCCTACATACCCAGCTCCACCTGTAATCAAAATATTTTTGAGCAATTTTATAATTCGGTATTAATATTCATTTACAAAATTATATTCAATCGTTATTTTCTTTATATGGGACATTTTGATACATATTATTTTAAATTAAAAATTTCAAAAAGAAAGAAGATAGCTAAAAAAAGAGATATTACAAATCGAATAATTGCTTGGGGTCTTGATAAGAATTATTATGATGGAAAAAGAATAAATGGTTACGGAGGTTATAATTATGATGGAAGGTGGAAAAAGTTTTTACCAAAAATTATTAAAAAATATAAATTAAATAAAAAATCAAGAGTTTTAGACCTCGGGTGTAAAAAAGGCTTTTTTATGAAAGACTTGGAAGACTTAGTCCCTGGCATAAAAGTTTATGGCATTGAAGATCATTATTATGCTATTAAAAACTCACATCCTCAGGTAAAAAAAAACATAAAATTTTCTGAATATTATAATCTGCCATTTAAAAATAAAGAAATAGATTTTATATTCGCTTTTAATTCAATTTATACTCACAATCTTAGAAATGTTATCGCCTCACTTAAAGAAATGCAAAGAGTTGGCAAAAAAAATTATGTTGTTTTAGCATCGTACGAAAATGAAAAAGAAAGAAATGCATTTTTAGACTGGACTGTAATTGGTACAACTATTTTGCACAAAAAAGATTGGCTTAAGTTATTCAAATTTATTGGGTACAAAGGTGATTACTATTTTTCTACAGCAAAAACTCTAGGCTTATTATAATAAAGTGAAAAATATCATTGTTACTGGGGGTTGTGGTTTTATTGGCAGCCATCTTACAGAATTTCTAATTACTAAAGGTTTTAAAGTTTATATTATTGATAATCTCTTTTCTGGAAAAAAAGAAAATATAATTAGATCAAAAAATATTATTTTAATAAAAGAAAATATTTTAAATAAAGAAAAAATATTAGCAACCCTTAAGAATAAAAAAATATTTGCAATCTTCCATCTAGCTGCAATGGCGGATATTGTGCCATCTATAATTAATCCAGAAAAATATATTGAAACCAATGTTATGGGAACAACTAAAATTTTAGAACTTGCTAGAGAAAAAAAAATTAAAAAATTTATTTATATTGCTTCATCATCCTGTTACGGAATACCTAAAAATTATCCAACTAAAGAATCCTCGGAAATTAAATGCGAATACCCATATGCCTTAAGTAAAAATTTAGGAGAACAAATAACAATGCATTGGAATAAAATTTATAATTTAAATTGTAATTCCATTAGACTATTCAACGTATATGGCCCTAGATCACGAACCTCTGGAGCGTATGGTGCAGTTTTTGGTGTTTTTTTAGCGCAAATATTAAAAAAATTTCCTCTAACAGTGGTAGGAGACGGTAGACAATCTAGGGATTTTACTTATGTGACTGATGTAATTTCTGGTATTTTTAAAGTTTTTCAAAAAGGAAGGAGTGGTGAAATTTATAATTTAGGTACGGGAAAAGGAATTAGGATAAATAAAATAATTTCATTGTTAAGATATAATAAGCGAACTCAATTACCTGTTAGGCCTGGTGAACCTCCAAAAACGCTTGCTTCTATAGTTAAAATAAAAAAAGATGTCAAGTGGCATCCAAAAACTGATATTGAAGAAGGAATTAAAAATTTATTAAAAAATATTAACTATTGGAAAAACGCCCCACTTTGGACAAAAAAAAAAATTAAATCCGCAACAAAAGCTTGGTTTAAATATCTAAAAAAATGAATAAAATTTTAAAAGATAAAGAGTTAGCAAAATTAATCACAAAATTTAAAAAAGAAAAAAAAATTACTGCACTACTTCATGGGGTATTTGATGTTTTGCATATAGGACATATTAAATATTTTGAAGATATCAAGCGTAACTGCGATATTATTATTGTTTCTGTTACAGATGACCCTTATGTAAACAAAGGTCCTGGTAGGCCTCTTTTTAACATAGAGGAAAGAGTGAAAATGATAAGCTCCATAGAAAATGTTAATTTTGTCACAATTAGCAAATCAGAGACAGCTGAAAAAATTATAAAAACAATAAAACCAGATCTATTTGTAAAAGGTAAAGATTATAAAAATAAAAAAAATGATCTTTCAAAAAATATTAATAAAGAAATTAAAGCAATAAAATCCGTTGGAGGAAAATTTTTAACTACTGAATCCCCTTTGCATTCATCAACGAAGATTATTAACGAAGAAACAAATATTTTATCTGAAGATTTAAAAAAGTTTTTAAAAATACTAGATAAGGATAAAATAAAAAAAAATTATTTTTCATTACTTCAAAATATAAATAATAAAAAAATATTAATTATTGGAGAGCCAATAATTGATGTATATAATTATGTAAAAATTCAAGGAAAATCATCTAAAAATAATATTCTTTCTTCAAAACATATATCAACAAATGAGTTTGGAGGGGGTACTTTTCTTGTTGCAAATACTATTTCCGAATATGCAAGCAAAATCGATTTTCTAACTTTTTATAATCAGCATAATAAAAAATATATTAAAAAATTTATATCTAATAAAAATATTAATCTAAAAATAATCAATGATAGTAAAATTAAATTTCTTATTAAAAAAAGATTTATAGATCAATACTCTAATAATAGACTTTATCAGATCAATTATAATGACGAAACCTCTCTAAATAAAGAGACTGGTAGAAAAATAAATAATTATTTAAAAAAAAATCATAAAAAATATAACTATATTGTAGCTTTTGATTTTGGACATAATTACTTTTCTAAAGAGGTTGTTAATACTCTCAATAGATTACATAGAAAAACATTTATCAATTGCCAAAGTAATTCTTCAAATTTTGGATATAATTTAATTAATAAATACAAAAAGGCTTCAGCGATAGCAATGGACGAGCAAGAATTTCGCTTATCTGTACAAGATAAAAGTACCGACATGAAGACTTTAATAAAATTAAATAGAAAATTAATTAATAAATTTAAAAATTTTATAATAACAATGGGTAAATTTGGCTGTTATCATTGCTCAAACGGATTAATAAAGTTCATACCTGCAGTCTATTCTACATTTAAGGATACTACTGGAAGTGGTGATATATTTTTTTCACTTTATATTTCTTTAAAAATAACAAATAAATTTAATCATGATGAAATCTGTTTAATATCTCACATTGCTGCAGGTTTACACGCTAATGGGATTGGAAATGAAAAAAAATTCGACATAAAATCATTATACAAGGCTTTAGACTCAATCCTCAAATAACACTGACTTAAAAATTGTTTATTTTAATTATATAAAATTCACGTGCTGTGGATTTTTGCCACCTGGTCTGCTTATCTTTATCTCGTTTTTTAAATGTTTATCTAGCGCTTCATTTACCTTGTGTTGAAGACATAATGATCCGCACATTTTTTGGGCGTTGAATTCTGGTGAAGACAAATATCTTATTACATCCCAATATCTATCTGAAGACCAAATATCTTTAAATCTTTCCTGAGTAATATTCCCAATATGAAATTTTTTATATCTGTCATTAAATAACATTCCACAAGGAGCAATCAAACCGGAACCTGAAATTTGCAGCATAAAGGGGGTTCCATAACATCTTTGATAGCTTCTTGATCCTTTATCTCCAATCTTAGACCATTTTATTACTACTTTATAAGTTTCATCTGAGTAGGTTTCTGCCTCACGTAACTTATCGTAAAGTTTTTCATATGCATCGTATTCTATTCCAAGATCACCATCTTCATTGTCCGAGCAGTGCTTAATAATAGCGTAATCAGGTCTTAACTCTTTTCCTAATTTAGCTAAAGGAATAATTTGATCCGCATCTTTTGGCATAAGAACCATTTGCATTCCTATTGTGCATTTTAAATTATTTTCTTTTTTAATTCTAACCATATCCTTTATATTCTCACAAACACGATCAAATGACTTTTCTTTTGTACCCATAATTTCTGCGTAACGTTTTCTCTCTCCCGCGGAGAAATTAATTCTGAGATAGGTGAGATAAGGCAAAATTTCTGCTGATTTGTTTCTTGTAAGCACAAAACCATTAGTGCCAACCGCCATTGATAAACCTAATTCATATCCATATTTACAAGCTTCAGTAAAAACTGGAGAAATTGTACTTTCCCCATCTGACACCAAGCTTATACCTTTCACTCCAATTTCTGCACAATCATCTAAAAAATCAAAAATGTTTTTTTTATTAATAACTTTTCTCTCATTTTCTTGAAACATTGCATAACAAAAACCACACGAATAATTGCAGGCTCTAGTTAACGCCATATCAATGGTTATTGGCGCAATTCTTTCACCACGTTCCCACGCAGCGACTCTTTCAGCATGCCATCCAATTTTTGTCCCATCTAAAATTAAATCATGAAAATCGTTCATAAGTTTCTTAAGATATTTTCGTCTTTTCTATTAACATAATATACTTCAAATTTTACTTTTAAATTTTTTTTTAAAAAATTCTCTAATTTAAAGAATATAGCATTTTCAATCGTTCCATTCAAGTTAGTTTCAAAATTAAAGAATAATTTATTATGATTTGATATATTTACTAGATAAAGATCATGAGTATTAAAATGACTTTTT
>SHWS01000002.1 GCA_009693705.1 Pelagibacteraceae bacterium | reverse complement strand
TTTACTCACGCAAGCTTCAAACAAAAAAATGGTTTCCATTTAAAGAGCATCAGATTGTAAAATCTTCGCACTGGTTTAATAGATTTGGCAAATGGTCACTATTATTTGCCTGGATTCCTATGGCTGGTGATCCTTTAACCTTAGTTGCAGGATTAATGAGAGTTAAATTTTTAGATTTCATTATTCTGGTAGCAATTGGTAAAATAACTAGATATTTTATAATTTATTATTTTGTAAATTAAATTATGAATAAACAATTAGGTAGTGAGGGCAAATGGACAGTTCGTGCAAAATGTGCAATGTCATTTGATTTAATTAAAGGTCAAAAAATTCGTATTATAACACCTCACGGACATCAAGCAGCAGATTTTTTTGCATATAATCTCGATAGCTATGAGGAATGGTTGTCACCAATGCACACTTGGATTATTACAAAATCTCTTGTACCAAGACCAAACGACATTTTTTTGACTAGGTTTCGTAATCCGATTTTAAAGATGATCGAAGATGGAGCCGAAGGTATTCATGATATGTTGCTGCCAGCTTGTGATCAATTTCGTTATGAAGGATTTGGTTATAAAGATCCTCATGGAAGTTGTTCTGAAAATTTAACGAATGTTATGAGGCGAAGAGGACAAGAAATTACTATAATTCCACAACCAGTTAATTTTTTTACAAATACTTCAATCAATCCTGACGGGACTCTTATAGCTCCTGGTAACATCGTAAAACCAGGATCATATGTGGTGCTTGAAGCACTTATTAATACACTATGTGTTATTTCATCATGTCCCTTTGATATAAGACCAGAAGGTTGGGAAATTAATGGTAGTGGAAAAGTCACTGACCTAGAAGTAGAAGTTTTTTAATAATTTGAATAATGAATATTATCATACTTCAGCACATTAAAATTGAAGATCCCGGCTACATTAAAGATCTCATGATCGAAGATGGATTTAATCTAACCACAATAGAATTAGATGAAGGAGAAAAAATACCAAATAATATAGGTAAATTTGATGCTATGTTTTGCATGGGTGGACCGATGGACACTTATATGGAAGACCAATACCCATGGTTGGTTGAAGAAAAAAAACGAATTAGAGAATTTGTGGTTGATTTAAAAAAACCTTATCTTGGCTTTTGTTTAGGCTGTCAGTTGTTAGGAGAGGTCATTGGAGGAAAAGTTGTTAAATCAAATCCTTCAGAAATTGGAATAATGGAAATTAATTTTTCTAGTAAAAAAAAAAATGATGATTTATTTTCTCAATTTCCAGATAAAATTAAAAGTCTACAATGGCATTCTTATGAAGTGCAAGGAATTCAAGATATAAAAGAAGTGACTTTGCTTGCCTCATCTCCAATTACCAAATATCAAATATTTAAATATCAAAATCATGCTTATGGTATTCAGTTTCATATAGAAATAAAAAATACAACCGTTAACGAATGGGGGTGTGTGCCAGAATACAAAAATGCTCTTGAAAATCAATTAGGCAAGGGAGCCCTAGAAAAGTTTAATCAGGCTGCAAAAAATAATATTAAAGATATGAATAATTATTCAAAAATTCTTTATGAAAATTTTAAAAGAAAACTATTGCTAAAAAACTAGTTACCCTAAACAGTATCAACAAAAAATTGAATATTGATTAATTTAAGAACGAAGTTTCGTTTTATGATAATTAATAAATTTCTCTACATTAGATTTATTAAATGTTTTATTTTCTTCAAAAGAAACTTTCTTCATCGAATAGGCAGAGCTTTTAGTTTGTCGTGACTGAATAATAATATTTCCTTTATATAATTTTAATTTTATAGATCCATTAACTTTTTTTTTGTTTTGATCGACAATTTTTTGAAGTTTAAATCTTTCTTTTGAATACCAATAACCATTATAAATAAGCTCAGCATATCTTGGCATTATTTGATCTTTTTTATGCATGGTTTCTTTATCAAGAGTTACCGACTCAATTGCTCGATGAGCATTAATTAACAAAGTTCCTCCTGGGGTCTCATAAACACCTCTTGATTTTATTCCAATAAATCTATTTTCAACTAAATCCACTCTACCAATTCCGTTACGACCAGCTATCTGGTTAAGTTTTTCTAATAGTTTAGATGGTGATAACTTTTTTCCATTTATTGCAATGGGATCTCCATTTTTAAAGTTTATAGTTACAAAACTTGGTTTACTAGGTGCTTTTTCTGGGGATATTGTTCTTTGAAATACAAATTCAGGAGCAGAATTTTTCGGATTTTCCAAAACTTTACCCTCAGTTGAAGTGTGAAATAAATTATCATCGACGGAGAAAGGTGGAGCGCCTTTTTTATCTTTGGGTATGCTAATATTGTGTTTTTTTGCGTAGTTAATCAGATCGGTTCTTGATTTAAGTTTCCAAATTCTCCAAGGAGCAATGACTTTAATTTTTGGATAAAAGTAATGGTAACCTAATTCAAATCTCACTTGATCATTACCTTTACCGGTTGCGCCGTGTGAAACTGCATAAGCATTAAATTTTTTAGCAACTCTAATTTGATCTTTAGCAATTAAGGGCCTGGCGATCGAAGTGCCTAGTAAATAAACGCCCTCGTAAATTGCATGGCCTCTAATCATTGGATAAACATAATCTTTAACAAAAATATCTTTTAGGTCTTTGATTATAATATTTTTAACACCAAATTTTTTTGCGTTAGTAATTATTTTTTTTCTATTTATTTGTTGACCAACATCTGCAGTATAACAAATTACTTCAGCATCGTAATTTTCTTGAAGCCATTTTAAAATTATTGAAGTATCTAGTCCGCCAGAGTAAGCAAGAACGATTTTTTTCTTTGATTTCATTAAATTAACTACAAGTCATTCTTGCAGCATTATAGGCTTTGGTAAATCCCAACAGTGAATATTGGTCACTTGTTTCAGTGCCTTGTTCGTTATGACCTTTAATTATTATTTTTGATCCTTTTTTCATTTTAGCTACCACATTTTCTTCAATTTTATTATCTGCTATCCAGGCAAATCCCTGTTCTTTAATATCAAATTTAACAACACCTTCTCCAAAAGTAGCCGTTACGGAATTATTTTGATCAAATTCGTAGCCAGCAGTTGTGCTAACCTCATTAGAAATATTTTCACTGGTTCTAAAAGTTACAAATAATTTTGCATTCCTAGCAGATGATTCTGGGGTTTGTAACACAGGTGAAGATTGGGCAAAGCATACCTTTCCAGATTCCTCTGTTATTAAAATTGTTTCCCAGTCGTTAAATTTACCAACATTTTTCATCTCCTCAGCAATGGTTTTGCTAGAGAAAACAAGACAAAAAAGAAATATTAAAACTATAAATTTAGTAATTATGGACATGGGTTAGGGTAAACTTTTTGGATTTGATTAATATCATCAATAACTTCGTTCGATAATTTGATGTTTACACTTTCTATATTTGTTTTCAACTGCTCCATGGTAGTTGCTCCAATAATTACGCTTGATACGTACGGTTGAATTTCACAAAACTTTAAAGACATCTTGGTAAAATCTAGATTGTATTTTTTTGATATTTTGTAGTATGCGTCAACAGCTTTGGCGGTATTTGGTTTTTTATATCTAGTCCAAAAATCTCCATCTCTTTCTATTCTTGAACCCTTGGGCATTTGTCCATTTCGATATTTGCCTGTTAAATAACCACTTGCAAGCGGTGAATAAGCCAAAAGACCAATATTTTCTCTAATTGAAATTTCTGCAAGACCAATTTCGTAAGACCTATTTAACAAACTATAGGGGTTTTGGATCGAAATCATTCTTGGTAAATTCTTTTCTTTGGAGATCTCAAGATATTTAGATACTCCCCAAGGGGTTTCGTTTGAAATACCAACTTCTCGGATTTTTCCTTCTTTTACAAATTTTTGCAGGTTATTTAAAACATCTTCAAATTTAGTCCAATTATTTTCTTTATGTTCGTAGCCTAATTTTCCAAACATGTTTGTATTTCTTTCTGGCCAATGAAGTTGATAAAGATCTATATAATCAGTTTGTAATCTTTTTAGACTGTCATTAATTGCTTTAGTCATATTTTCTATTTCATAATTATTTTTTCCATTTCTTAAATATTTTCTGGACGGTCCAGCAACCTTTGTTGCTAAAATTATTTTGTCTCGTTTTTTATTTTTTTTAAACCAGTTTCCTATAATCATTTCAGTATGGCCGTAAGTTTCTTCTTTAGGAGGAACAGCGTATATTTCAGCTGTATCCCAAAAATTCACTCCTTGATCCAAGGCAAAATCCATTTGTTCAAAACCTTCTTTTTGATTATTCTGTTCACCCCAAGTCATTGTACCGAGACAAATTGTGCTTATATTAATGTCGGAATTTCCTAATTTTTTGTAATTCATTTAATAATATGTGTTAATTTTTTATTAATTTTTTTTAGTATCTTGAAAAATTAGTAAAAAAATGTTATATATGTAAATATGAAAAATAACAAAACTACGATCTTAAATAATAAAGCTAGAGCAGCTGAACAATCAACAGCAATAATGGACGAAGGCTTAAGAGTCTATATGCTTAAAGTTTATAATTACATGGCATCCGGAATCCTTTTAACTGGTATATTTTCAGTTTTATTTTTTAATCTCTCTGGTGGTTATGGTATTCAAGTCACTTCAGCAGGAATTTCTGGTCTATCATCAATTGGTTATGCTATTTATGCTTCACCTTTGAAATGGTTAGTAATGTTAGCGCCACTAGGGATAGTTATTTATATGAGTTTTGGAATTAATAGAATGAGTGCAGCTAGTGCCCAAACTGTTTTTTGGGCTTTTGCAGCATTAATGGGTATATCTTTGTCATCAATTTTTATAGAATTTACAGGTGGCAGTATAGCTAGAGTTTTCTTTATTACTGCAGGGACATTCGGAGCAATGAGTATTTATGGTTACACTACTAGAAGTGACTTAACAAAGTTTGGTTCTTTCTTAATTATGGGGTTAATTGGAATAATAATTGCATCTTTGGTTAATCTATTTTTAAAATCACCTGCAATGTATTTTACAATTTCAATTTTAGGGGTTCTTATATTTGTCGGACTTACTGCTTACGATACTCAAAAAATTAAAAATATGTATCAGGTCAGTGATACTGGTGAATTAATGGGTAAAAAAGCGGTAATGGGCGCCTTAACTCTTTACTTAGACTTTATAAATTTATTTATAATGCTTTTAAGATTGTTTGGTCAAAGAAGATAATTTTAAATACTTAAAGTTTTTTCCAATTAGTATTTTTTAAGAGAAATTTAAGATCAAAATAGTTTTTTAATATTTTTCCATTAGTGTCAGTAATTAAATATTTTAGGTTTTTATTTTTAGGCTGAAAGTTTTTACATATCTTATAGAGCGCATTTTCTGTAGAATTTTTAAAGACATTAAAGCTTACTTGTTTGCTTGAAATATTTAATCCATAATCCTTCCAAGAGCCCTCAGAAACCATTTTAGCATATAGATCTAAGATAATTTTGAGCTCATCTTTTTCAAAAAAATTATTTTTTTCAATATTTTGATTAAAAGTATTATTTATTACTAATCTTAAATTTCTATTCATTAATTTTATGTTTATTAATTATACTGATTTGAAAAGCAGTAAATACAAATGTTATTGGTAACATTCCCCAAACTTTAAAATTCACCCAAAATTCCTCAGATTGAGTTCTCCAAACAAATTCATTTAAAATTGCTAAAGCAAAGAAAAAATAAACCCATCTTTTTGTTAATATTGACCATCCTTCATCAGTTAATAGAATTGTTTTTCCCATTATTTTTTTTAAAACTGGTTCATTGGTAAAATACCTGCCAAAAATTAGCGCTAAACCAAATAAAATATTAATAATAGTTGGTTTAATATAAATAAAAATCGGGTTATTAAAATAAATTGTTAACCCTCCAAAAAAAGTAATTAATACACCACTTAAAAGTGGTACCTTGGGAATTTGTTTTTCAAAAAACCACATAATTATTAAGGACATTATTGTCGCAATTATAAAAGGAGGAATTGCTACTTTGAGATTTTTATCACTATCATAGTAGTAGAAAAAAAAGATTATTAAGGGGCCAAAATCAGTAACAAACTTTAAGAAAGATTTATTCACTGAAAGATATTATCATATGAATAACAACATATAATAGTAAAATTTTTCTTATTGATTTTTATTTTTAAATACCCATACTAATAGTATGACTGTTCAAAAAGCTAAATTCTCAATAGGCGATGTTGTAAAACACAAACTTTTTCATTTTAGAGGTGTGATTTACGATGTAGATTTTGAATTTAATAATTCTGAGGAGTGGTATCAGTCTATCCCAAAAAATGTGAGACCAAGAAAAGATCAACCTTTTTATCATTTGTTGGCAGAAAATGACGAAATTACCTACGAAGCATATGTATCTGAGCAAAACCTTTTAATGGATGACTCAGATGAACCAATAAAACACCCTTTAATTGACGAGGTTTTTTCAGGGAAAAAGGGAACAAGTTACTTTAAACTTTCTAACTAAATCTATCACTTTTTAAACATATTTAGTTCAAATCTTAGTCATACTATTTATTTATAAACATAGGGTTATACTCTGATCAAGAGTGTTAAATTTTTTTACCCTCTGCATTCTTGATCAGAGGTACTTTTCATAATAAAAATCTGTAAAATACAATTTAAGATATAATGGAATTATGTTTAAATTTTTTGAGCCTAATAAAATTTTTTTAATAACATCTAGAGCATTTAAATATGTTTTATTTTTATTTATAGTTGTCCTTTCAATTGGATTAACTGAGGCTCTAATTTTATCTCCTGAAGATTATAAACAAAGTCATGCAGTAAGAATTATGTATGTGCATGTGCCTGCAGCTTGGATTTCACTTGGAATTTTTTCAGCATTAACTTTTTTATCTGTAATGGGATTTATTTTTAAAAATAAAAATTTATTTCTAATATCGAAAAGTTTAGCTCCATCGGGATTTGTATTTAATATTATTGCATTAGTCACAGGAGCTATTTGGGGTAAACCAACATGGGGTACTTGGTGGGCATGGGATGCTAGAATTACTTCCATGTTAATTTTAGCTTTATTTTATGTTATGTATTTAGTTGCATGGCGTATTTATGAAGATCAGGAAAAAGTTTTTAAAATTACATCGCTCATTACAATTTTAGGCATCATAAACGTCCCGATTATTAAATTTTCTGTAGATTGGTGGAACACCTTGCATCAATCTGCTTCTATTAATATTTTATCAAAAACTTCAATTCATGTCTCGATGCTTTTTCCATTATTAATAATGACTGCGGCATTTACTCTATTTTCATTATTAATTTTTTTAATGAAATATAATACGGAACTGATAAAACTTAAAAGGAAAGGCCTAGATAGACTATGATTAACGAAATAATATTTATGAATGGATATGGATTATATGTTCTATTAGCTTTCAGTTTTACTCTTTTTAGTTTTACAGGATTGTATGTGTTAACAAAAATACAATACAATAAAGAAAAAGATAAATTTGTTGCTAAATTTGGAGCTTTAAATCCTGAGAAGGCAAATTCTGCTAAATTGCAAAGAATCAACAAAGAAATTTTGTCTAACGCTTCAAGCAATTAACTTTAAACCATGTATGGTCGCAAAGTTAAATTAAGATTTTTCTTTGTAGTACTAATTTTAACGACCCTAATTTTAAGCGTTTTTCTAATTTTAAAATCTTTGGAAGAAAATGTTGTTTATTTTCAGTCTCCAACTGAAATTAAAGAATTAACTGATATTGGAAAAAAAAAAATTAGAGTTGGAGGTATGGTTAAAAATAACTCTGTATCTATAAATTCAAAAGAGATTAGTTTTGTCATTACAGATTTTAAGAATGAAATTAATGTTATTTATTCAGGGGTAGTGCCTAATCTTTTTTCAGAGGGAAAAGGGGTGGTTGCTGAAGGATATTTGAATGACAGAAATTTTTTTACAGCTTCAAAAATTTTAGCTAAGCATGATGAAAATTATATGCCACCTGAAGTAAAAGCAGCACTCGAGGAGAAGTAATTTGCTATCCAGTACAATTGGTTATTATTCATTAATTTTAGGATTATGTAGTTCAATAATTATTTTTTATTTTTCAATTATAAATTATCAAGATAAAATATTAGATACTAAAATTTTATCTTTTACTTTTTTACAACTATTCTTTGTAATTATAAGTTTTTTAAGTTTAGTATTATCTTTTATTAATTCTGATTTCAGCAATGAGACTGTATTTAATAATTCTCATACAACCAAACCTCTTTTTTATAAAATATCTGGAACTTGGGGAAATCATGAGGGGAGTTTGTTGCTCTGGCAATTAGTTTTAACATTATTTATATTTATTTTTTTATTAAAATCCGATAATCAGTCAAAACAGTACAGAATTTTAACTTTATTATTTCAAGAAATAATTATCATTGGTTTTTTTATTTTTATAATTAAAACGTCAAATCCATTTAATTATATTTATCCAATTCCCAAACAAGGTTTAGGGCTAAATCCAATATTGCAAGATCCTGCTTTAGCTATTCATCCACCAATTTTATATGTAGGTTATGTTGGCTCTTCAATAATTTTTTCTTCAGTTTTGGCTGCAACAATATTAAATATTATTTCAAGAGAGTGGGCCTCGCATATTAAAAAATGGGTCCTAGTTTCCTGGATTTTTTTAAGCCTTGGAATTTTATTTGGCTCTATTTGGGCTTACTATGAACTAGGCTGGGGAGGATTTTGGTTCTGGGATCCTGTAGAAAATGTATCTTTAATGCCATGGCTAGCACTTACAGCTCTTTTACACTGCATTATAGTTTTGGAAAAAAAAATAGTTTTAACATCTTGGGTCGTTATTTTATCTATTACGACTTTTACATTAAGTATGTGTGGAACATTTTTAGTTCGCTCAGGAATACTTAACTCTGTTCACAGCTTTGCTAATGATCCTGAAAGAGGTTTATATATTTTAATTTTTTTATTTTCTTTAATTTTTTTATCAATATTCATTTATTTCTTTTTTCATAAGCAGAATATTAAAAACAATAATAATTTTTTTTGGCTAAGCAAAGAAACATCCATTTTAATTAATAATTGGTTTATGATGTATTTTCTTTCAGTAGTGCTTATTGGTACTATTTATCCAATTTTTCTAGAAGTGATATCCTCACAAAAAATATCTGTAGGTCCACCATTTTATCATAAATTAATCATTCCTTTTTTATTTCCATTTTTGCTAGCAATGGCGATAGGACCAAATTTAAAATGGGTAAAATCAAATATGGAAAATAAAGTTAATTTAATTTTATTTTTTGTATTGTCTATTTTTGTATCAGGTTTTGTTTTAAAAAACTTAGATCAGAAATTTCTTATTAATACAGTTTTACTTTCAAGTGCTTTTTATCTATTTTTTATAACCATTAGAGATTTATTCACAAAAAACTTTAAAAATTTTTCACAAAATGTTGCTCATTTTGGATTTAGTTTATTAATCTTGAGCATTCTATTAAATAATTTTTTTTCATCAGAAATAATTATTAACCTTAAAGTAGGCGAAAGTTTTGAAAACAATAAAACAAAAATAATATTTAATGATATTGTTCAGAATAAACAAAAAAATTATGTTTCTATTATTGGAAATTTTACTGTCGAAAATTTTGATGGGAAAATTGATAACTTAAAGCCTGAACTTAGAATTTATAATCAGCCAAATATTATTACAAGTGAAGCAGATATTAAAACATCATTTTTGTCAGATAAATTTATGGTTATGAATTCAGTTCAAAATCAAGAATATTTTAACATAAGATATCAAGTAAAACCATTTATGATTTGGATTTGGATTTCTGTAGTTTTAATTTGTTTTGGAGGTTTAATTAGTTTTTTTAAAAAAAAAAATGAGAAGTAAATTTTTTCCTTTTATTTTAATTTTAATTTTTATAATAATTTTTTTATTTTTTTATAAAGGATTGAGTAATTATAACATTTACACACCTAATATAAATGTTGAAAAGGATATCCCCTTGTTTTCTGCAAATTTATTTGAGTCTAATGTCGAGGTAAATTCAAAAGAATTTTTTGATCCTAAGAAATTGTATTTATTAAATATTTGGTCTTCATGGTGTGTTCCTTGTAGAGACGAACATGCTTTATTAATGGATCTATCAAAAAATAAAAACATCACTTTAATTGGTCTTAATTATAAAGATAGACCAGATAATGCTAAAAATTTTTTAAATGAATTAGGCAATCCATATAGTCAAATCTTAGTTGATGAAACCGGAACAAAAGCAATTGAATGGGGGGCATTTGGCGTCCCTGAGACCTTTTTAATTTATAAAAATAAAGTTATAAAAAAGTACATCGGCCCTCTAAATCAACAATTGTTAGTAGAAATAAAGTCTTTAATAAAATGAATTATTTAAAAGTAATTTTTTTCTTTTTAGTATTATTTAATTTTAATGAATTAAAAGCTGATAACGAAAATTTAAAAAATCAAATTACCAAAAACTTAAGATGTTTAATTTGTCAAGGACAGTCGGTTTACGACTCAGACTCTGAATTTGCGAATAGTCTTAAAGTTGTGGTTGAAGAAAAATTAAACGATGGGTTTTCAGAGGAACAAATTTATCTTTTTTTAAAAGATAAGTATGGAGAATGGATTTTATATGATCCAGAATTGAATATTAATACCTATATTCTTTGGTTATTACCAATATTGTTATTTTTAATAGGGGGTGCAATAATATTTAAAAGTTTTATATTTACTAAAAAATAATATGATCTGCTCTATGAAATTAAAAAAAAAATATTCAGTTTGTATATTATGTCTTTTTTTTTATTTCTGTTAATGCAGAAGAAACTAAAATTGATCAAAATACAGAGTTCAATGTTTACACTGGTTTATTCGATTTCAGTGATAAAAAAAAAAAATCTAATTTAATAGGTTTTTAGCATCAAAATGAAAGTCTAAATAGAGATACTTTTTTAGGTAATTTTTCTCCAATTACTGGCTTAATGTTTACAGCTGACGGCGCCGGCTATCTTTATATTGGAGTACAAGGTCAGTATAAAATTGGTAATTTAAATATTACCCCTAGTTTTACTCCTGGCTTTTATCACAAAGGCGATGGAAAAGATTTAGGTCATATGCTTGAATTTAAAAGTGAGGTTCAGCTATCCTTTGATATTTTTAAAAACAGTGAGTTAGGTTTTTCATATAATCATTTATCTAATGCTAGCCTAGGAAAAAAAAATCCAGGAGCAAATCGTTATATGTTTGATTTTCTTAAAAACTTTTAATAAAATTAAAAAAAATAATGAATTTAAAAGACTGTTATAATTTTGAAGATTTTAGAAAATTAGCAAAAAAAAAACTTCCTGCACCAATTTTTCATTACATAGACGGGGGTGCAGATGATGAAGTTACTCTAAAAAGAAATACCGATTCTTTTAATGATTGTGATTTAGTGCCTAATATTCTTACAAGTGTAGGTAAACCAGATATATCTACAACTGTTTTTGGTAGAAAAATAGATATGCCATTATTTTTATCACCTACAGCAATGCAAAGCTTATACAATCCTGAAGGAGATAAAGCTTCAGCAAGAGCAGCAGAAAAATTTAATACATTTTATAGCATGTCTACAATGGCATCATTTTCAATTGAGGAAATTGCAAATGTATCTAGTGGACCTAAACTTTTTCAATTATATATACACAAAGACAAATCAATTACTGATGATTTGATTGAAAGATGCGCTAGAGCCAATTTTGATGGAATGTGTATAACAGTAGATACTCTAGTTGCTGGTAATCGTGAGAGAGATCATAGAACAGGTTTTACAACACCACCAAAATTTACATTAGATAGTTTACTAAGTTTTGTTATGAGGCCAGCTTGGGTATTTAATTATTTTACAAATAAAAAATTTGAACTTGCAAACATTAAAAATAAAACAGAAAAAGGAACAAATATTGCAAAATCAGTAATGGAATACATTAATGAGCAATACGATCCCGCAATGAATTGGAAGGATGCTGAATATTGTATAAAAAAATGGAATAAACCAATGGCCTTGAAAGGTGTTATGTCAGTCGAAGATGCTAAAAGAGCAATTGATATTGGCTGTACTGCTATAATGATATCAAATCATGGAGGAAGACAACTAGATGGATCGAGATCTCCATTTGACCAACTAAAAGCAATTTCAGACGCAGTGGGTGATAAGCTTGAACTCATTCTAGACGGCGGTATTAGAAGAGGGACACATGTTTTAAAGGCCTTAGCCGCAGGTGCGACAGCTTGTAGTTTTGGAAAAATGTTTTTATTCTCATTAGGAGCGGGTGGTCAGGCTGGAGTCGAAAAAGTTTTACAAAATATGTATGATGAAATTAATAGAAATATGGTATTGATGGGTTGTAAAAATTTAAAGGAACTTAACAAAACAAAAATAATCTATAGAAAATAGCCAATAGGAGATAATCAATATGAAGTTAGCGGCAAGTTTAGATCGATTAGGAACAGAGTCAGCTTTTAGTATTTTAGCAGAAGCAAAAAAATTAGAAGCTCAAGGAAAGCCAATGATCCATTTAGGATTAGGTCAACCAGATTTTAAAACCCCAAAACATGTTGTTGAAGCAGCAAAAAAAGCTCTAGATGATGGTCATCATGGTTATGTATTATCAAATGGAATTCTAGAATGCAGACAATCGGTTGTTAGAAAAATTAAAAAACTTTATAATCAAGTTATAGATCCTGAAAGAATAATAATAATGCCAGGCGGTAAACCTACTATGTCTTATGCTATTCAATGTTTTGGTGAGCCAGGAGCAGAAATCATTCACCCAACACCCGGGTTTCCAATTTACGAGTCTATGATTAATTATACTGGCTCAACTCCGGTGCCATACGATTTAACTGGAGATAAAGATTTAAAATTTACTGCAAATAAAATTTTGTCATTAATTACTGACAAGACCAGATTATTAATATTAATTAATCCAAATAATCCAACAGGAAGTTTTGTTGAAAAAGCAGAAATTGATAAATTGGCTGAAGGACTTAAAAAACATCCTCATGTGGTTATTTTAAGTGATGAAATTTATAGTAGACAAATTTTTGACGGTAAAGAAATGCCAACTTTTTTTAATTATCCAGCATTAAGAGAAAGATTAGTTGTTCTTGAAGGTTGGAGCAAAGCATATTCAATGACAGGATGGAGATTGGGATGGAGCTTTTGGCCAGAAAATCTAGTTCCACATATTAATAGACTTTTAATTAATAGTGTTTCTTGTGTAAATGCTGCGGCTCAGTTTGCGGGTATTGCTGCTCTAGATGGACCAGATGATTCTATACATGAAATGATGGAAAAGTTTAATGAGAGAAGAAAATTAATTTATGATGGTTTGAACAGTCTACCAGGTGTTGAGTGTAGTATGCCAGGTGGTGCATTTTATGTTTTTCCAAAAGTTATTGGCACTGGAATGGATGGTTCTGTGTTTACAAAAAGATGCATGCATGAAGCTGGAGTAGCTATCGTCCCTGGTACAGCTTTTGGTAAGACCAGCCAAGATTATGTAAGATTTAGTTTTGCTGCATCAAAAGACAATATTTCACGAGCATTAGATAATATTAAAAAAATGTTAGGCTAAAAATAAATGACGGAATTGGTACTACCAAAAATTGATAGATCAATTCTTAAACGCAAAGACCTAATCGTTAAAAGTTTATCAAGCTTAACTAATGCTATTAATATTTTAAGTGATCCCGACGAACTTAAACCTTACGAAACTGACGCACTGTCAGTATATACTCAAATACCTTTAGCTGTTGTATTGCCAGAGAATACTGAAGAAGTGAGTGAGATTTTAAAGTTTTGTTATGATGAAAATATTAAAGTAATACCAAGAGGTGCTGGAACAGGTTTATCAGGTGGAGCTTTACCTTTGCAAGATGCAATTCTTTTAGGCCTTGGAAAATTTAATAAAATTTTAGAAATAGATTATGAAAATAAATGTGTTGTTACTCAGCCAGGTGTTACCAATCTTGCAATAACAGAAGCAGTGCAGCACAAAGATTTATATTATGCCCCAGATCCATCCAGTCAGTTAGCATGTTCGATTGGTGGAAATGTAGCTGAAAATTCAGGTGGTGTTCATTCCTTAAAATACGGAACAACTACTAATAATATTTTAGGAATGGAAATAGTTATGATGGATGGAACTATTTGTAAATTGGGAGGAAAATCTTTAGATCAAGAAGGTTATGATTTGATGGGTCTAATGTGTGGCTCCGAAGGATTATTAGGTGTGATAACTGAAGTTACAGTTAAAATTTTAAAAAAACCCCAAGTGGTTAAAGCTGCGCTAATTGGTTTTCCATCGGTTCAAGATGGAGGGAATGCAGCCTCAGAAATTATCTCAAGTGGGATTGTACCTGCAGGAATGGAAATTATGGACAAAGCTTTAATCGAAGCAACTGATAATTTTAGTAAAGCTGGATATCCTAGAGATGCTGAACTATTATTAATTGTAGAACTTGATGGAACTGAGTCAGAAGTAAATGAATTATTAAAAAAAGTAGAAGAAATTTGTAAAAAAAATAATTGTTCAAGTTTAAAATTAAGTAAAAATGAAAAAGAAAGATTATCTTTTTGGTTAGGAAGAAAATCAGCGTTCCCTGCTTGCGGTGCAATGGCGCCAGATTATTATTGTATGGATGGATCTATTCCAAGAGGAAAATTAGCCCTAGCTTTAACAGAAATAAAAAAACTTTCACAAAAATTTAAATTACCTGTCGCAAACTGTTTTCATGCAGGTGATGGAAATTTACACCCATTGATTATGTTTGATGGCAACGACAAAGAGCAATTAAGAAAAACAGAACAATTCGGTGCTGAAATTTTGAAACTTTGTGTAAGATTAGGTGGGGTAATTACTGGTGAACATGGCGTTGGAATTGAAAAAAGAGAGTTAATGTGTGAAATGTTTAATAATAATGATATTCAACAACAATTAGACATTAAAAAATCTCTTGATGAAAAAAACTTATTAAATCCTGGAAAGGTCTATCCAATTTTAAGAAAATGCGCAGAGCAAGGAAGGGTTCATGTCCACAAAAATAAAAATAAATTCGAAGATCTTCCAAGATTCTAACAATATCTATTACCCTAAAGACGAAATTGAAGTTTCAAACCTTATTCAAGAATTTTATAAAAAAAACTTATCTACAGAATTAGTTGGAACTAATTCTAAATATTTCATTGGCAACAAAACACAGTCGGCAAATAAAATTTCTCTATCTAAGTTATCAGGCATAATAGAATATTTACCAGAAGAATTATATATCAAAGTCAAAGCATGCACCCCAATTGAAGAAATTGAAAATGCTTTAGAAAAAAAGAATCAAGAATTAGCATTTGAACCTATTGATTTTGGATTTATAGAAAACGGAAAATCAAAAAAAGGTACAATAGGAGGCTGTGTTTCATCTAATTATGCTGGTTCTAGACGTATTAAAGTGGGGAGTGTAAGAGATCATATTCTTGGCTTTAAAGGAGTGAATGGTAAAGGGGATATTATTAAATCTGGTGGAACAGTTGTAAAAAATGTTACAGGCTATGATCTTTCAAAACTTATAGCTGGATCATTTGGTACTTTGGTAGCTTTAACCGAAATTACTTTAAAAGTTTTACCTAAAAAAATTTCATCCAGTACTATTGTAATTTATACTGAAGATAAAAAAGATGTTTATAAATTATTTGAAAAAATATCTGATTCCGGTAGTGAAACTACTGCTGCAATTTACCTGCCGAATGAACCTGATAGCGATGATTACAAAAAAAATAAGGACAAAGTTTTTAAGTTTAACGATCTAAAATTTACTGGTCCATTCCTAGCTTTAAGAATTGAAGGGGACAAAAATTCGATTAATGAAAAAATAAAAACTCTTTCAAAAGAATTAAATTTAAATAATTTTAAAAATACAACATTGGACGTTTATCAATCAGTGCCTTTTTGGAAAAAAATTAATAATTTAGAATTATTTGAAAAAACAAATAACAACTTATTAAGATGTGTTATTACCCCATCCAATGGTTTTAAAATGATTGAGTACTTAAGCAATAAATATAAATATTATATTGATTGGGGTGGATCATTATTTTGGATAGAGGTTTCTGGTAAAAAAAACGATAAAATTAAAGAATTTAAAAAATTAGTAAGTGAATATGGGGGATATTTAACAATTATCAAAACCTCCTCAGATTATGATTATGGAGAGGCTTTATTTACTGTAGATCTTGCTAGATTAAAAATTTCTGAAAAAATTAAGAAAAGTTTTGATCCCAAAAGGATTTTAAATCCAGGAAAAATGTATAGAGGTATTTAATGCAAACTAATTTTACAGATAAACAATTAGAAAATAGCGAAAATAAAGATGCTGAAAAAATTTTTAAAAAATGCGTTCATTGTGGCATGTGCAATGCAACCTGTCCAACTTATCAACTTTTAGGAGATGAGTTAGATGGTCCTCGTGGAAGAATTTATCTCATTAAAGATATGTTGGAAAACAATAAAAAACCAACAGAAAAAATTGTTAAACATATTGATCGATGTCTTTCTTGCTACAGCTGTATGACCACCTGTCCAGCTAATGTGAATTATATGCATCTCATTGATCACGGCAAAAAATATATTGAAAAAAATTATAAGAGGCCATTTTTTGATCGGTTAATTAGAAATTTTTTGTCGACAGTTTTACCTAATCCAAAAGTTTTCAGACTAACGAGTATTCTTGTTAAGCTTGGAAAGCCTTTTACATTTTTAATGCCTTTAAAGATTAGAGATATGGTAGATTTAATGCCAAAAAGTTTTCCAAAAAAAACAATTAAAGAAAAAGAAATTTACAAAATTAGTAGCAAAAAAAAAATTGCAAGGGTAGCTTTGTTAACTGGGTGCGTACAAAAGGAAATTTCTCCACAAATTAATGAGTCTACTATTAGATTATTGAATAGACATGGAGTTGAAGTGATAGTGCCAAAAAAAATTGGTTGTTGTGGATCACTAAATCATCATTTAGGTAAAGAGGAAAATGCTCAACAAGATTTTAAAAATAATATTAATATTTGGTACGAAGAATATAAAAAAGGAAATTTAGATGCAATATTGTCAAACACCTCAGGCTGCGGGACTACTATGAAAGATTATGGTTTTATATTTAGAGATGATAAAGAGTTTAGTAAAAAAGCAAAAGTAATTTCTGAATTAACCAAAGATGTTACTGAATATATATATGAAAGTTTAAAACTTAATATCAAAGTTAAAGAAAAAAAATATAAAGTTGCCTATCATTCTGCGTGTTCAATGCAACATGGACAAAAAGTACATAATCAACCATTGTCTTTACTAGAACAAACAAAAAATGAAATATTAGAGATCCCTGAAGGTCATATTTGTTGTGGATCTGCTGGTACTTATAATATTTTGCAATCTAAAATTGCTAAACAATTATTAGATAAAAAAGTTAAAAATATTGAGAGTTTAAAGCCTGATTTTATTTCAACTGGAAATATTGGTTGCATTACCCAAATAACTCATGGTACCAAAATACCTATATTGCATACTATTGAATTGTTAGATTGGTATACAGGCGGGCCAAAACCAGAAATATTACAAAGGACAAAATAATGAAAAAAATTTTAATAACTAGAAAATTAATCAAAGATAGTGAAGACAAAGCTCAAAGAATTTTTGAAGTGAAGTTAAATACCAACGATGAATTATATTCGCAAGCAAAATTAATTGAATTAACTCAGGGATGTGATGCTATTTTAACTTCTCTTACAGAAAAAATGGATGAAGACACGATTAGCAAACTGCCAAAAAGCATAAAAGTAATCTCGAATTTTGCAGTTGGATTTGGAAATATTGATTTAGAGGCAGCAAAAAAAAGAGGAATAGCAGTTACAAATACTCCAGAGGTTTTATCTGATGCTACAGCAGAAATTGGTATTTTATTAATTTTAGGTGCATGCAGAAGAGCTTCAGAGGGCATTGATGCAGCTCGACTGAGTAATTGGAAATGGTCTGCTGATTATTTAATTGGAAAACAATTAACTCGGTCAAGACTAGGAATTTTAGGCATGGGTCGTATTGGACAAAAAATTGCAAAAATTGCAAAATCTCTTGGCATGATCATTCATTATCATAATCGTTCAAAATTAAGTGCGGATAAAGAGCAAGGAGCGATTTATCATGATAGCTTAAAAAGTCTTTTTTCGGTATCCGATGTTTTATCAATTTGTTGTCCAGCAACAAAAGAAACAGTAAATTTAATTAATAAACAAACAATTGAATATTTCCCAACAGGAGCCGTAATTACTAATGTTGCTCGAGGAGATATTGTTGATGATGAGGCATTAATTGATGCACTAAACAGAAGAAAAATTTATGCAGCAGGATTAGATGTTTATAAAAACGAGCCAAACTTAAATCCAGGATACCTTAAAATTAAATCAGCATTTATTTTGCCTCATTTAGGAAGTGCCACAAAAGACACTAGGATCGCAATGGCAAACTTAGCGATAGATAATATCGACGAATTTTTTAATACAGGAAGTTGTAAAAATAAAGTTAATTAACTTTTTTAAGGTTCCATTAATAATTGTATTAAAAATTATTGTCATTATAGAATGTGTTATTTACATTTAAAAAAATGATAGACATTTTTACCTTAACTGCCAAGGAACTTGTTCAAAAAATTAAAGATGGAAAATTAACCTCGGTTGAAGTTTGTAAAACATATATTCAAAAAATAAATAAATTTGAAAAAAATATTAAAGCATGGGTTTATTTTGATAAAAAAATTTTATTGGAAAAAGCTGCTCAGTCAGATGATCGTAGAAGACTAGGTAAGCCATTAGGTCTATTACATGGTGTTCCAGTTGCGATAAAAGATATAGTTGGAACTGCGGATATGCCAACAAAGTGTGGAACTAAAATAAAAATAGGAAAACTTCTTTCAAAAAATGCAAAAATAATTAATTTATTGGTCTCTGCGGGAGCTATTATTATGGGCAAAACTGCTACAGCTGAGTTAGCATATTTTAGTCCACCAGCAACAACCAATCCTCATGATTATACAAGAACTCCTGGAGGTTCTTCAAGTGGCTCTGCTGCTGCTGTTGCGTCCTACATGGCACCTCTATCTATTGGTTCACAAACTGGCGGTTCAATTATTAGACCAGCTTCTTATTGTGGAGTAGTTGGATATAAACCAACCTACGGTTTGATTTCAAGAAATGGTGTTTTAAAAACATCTGATAAACTTGATCATATAGGAGTTTTTGGAAGATTTGTTGATGATGTTGCATTACTTGCAAAAGTTTTAATTAAAAAAGATCTAAATGATCCTGCAACAGTTGATTATTCGACTGAAAATATTTTGGTTGAAACAAAAAAAAGCTTTCTGAATAAACCAAAATTTATTTTTTACAAAACAGATTTTTGGAAGTTGATCGATGATAAATCAAAAGAGTCATTTGAATATTTTATAGAATCATTTAAAAAAAACATAGAGGTTTCTGATGTTCCCTCATATTTTAAAGATATTCATATATATCATCGAATAATTCACGAAACTGATTTAGCAAATAATTTTAAAATTTATTACAAAAAATATAGAACTAAACTCTCTAAATATATGCAAATAGCAATTAAAAATGGAATTAATCACCCAGCAAAAGAATATTCTAAGGCTATAGATTTTATGAGAAAAAGCCATGAGTTTCATAAGCGAGTTTTTAAAAGTTATGATAGTGTTATATCTCCATCGAGTGCAGGAGTTGCACCAGTAGGTCTAAAAAGTACTGGAACACCAGAATTTAATAGAGTTTGGTCATATCTAGGCACTCCTTGCATATCACTTCCTTTATTGAAAGGAGAAAAAAATTTACCTTTAGGCGTTCAATTAGTTGCTGACAGATATGAAGATCATAGACTTTTAAGAGTTACAAAATGGTTAGAAAAAGAATGCACAAAGTAGATTAAAAATTTTTAATTACTAAAGTAATATTTTATTAATTTTTATAGTTATTTAGCTAAAAAAATGAAAACAAAATTTAGAAATATATTTTTAAAAATAATTTTAGTTTTATCAGTAATTTATTTTTCAGTTTTAATAATTTTATTTTTTTTTCAAAGGAACTTGTTATATCATCCAGATGAAAATAATTACTTCGGAGACAAATTAGAAGTAAATATTGAAGAGATAAAAATTAAAACTCCTGATCAAATTGATTTATTGGGTTGGTTTCATGAAAAAGATATCACAAAATTTAAAACCATTATTTATTTCCATGGTAATGCAGGAAAATTAGAAAATAGAATTCATAAATTAAATCATTTTAAGGATATAAATGTTAACTTTCTTATCATTGCTTGGCGAGGTTTTAGTGGTAATGCCGGTAAGCCAACAGAAAAGGGACTTTATAAAGATGGTCTTAGTGCAATTGAATGGCTAATTAAAAAAGGAGTTGATGAAAAAAATATTATACTTTATGGAGAATCTCTTGGAACAGGCATTGTAACTGAAATAGCACAAAACAAAAAATTTGCGGGTTTAATTCTAGAGACGCCTTTTACTTCCATGATTGATGCTGCAAAAAATTTTTATCCATATATTCCCGTAAAATTATTACTAAGAGATAAGTATCAAAATGATAAAAAAATTAAAAATATTAATATTCCAATTTTAGTTATGCACGGAGAAGTGGACACAATTGTTCCTTTTTGGATGGGTAAAAAAATTTATGAGTTAGCCAATGAACCAAAGTATTCATATTTTACAAAATATGACAACCACATGATGGAGTATGACGATAAATTAGTATTGGCACTCAAGTTGTTTCTTGATAGTTTAAATTAATCTTAACTTTAGCTTACTTGAGTAAAAGCTTCAGCAAACTTTGCAGCCTCAAAAATTTGTAAATCATCCTCTTGCTCACCCAGTCCCAAAGCAATAATTGGTAATTTATATTTTTTGGCAACAGCTAAAAGTATACCACCTTTTGCAGTACCGTCTAATTTTGTCATAATTAATCCAGTAATTGGAATTACTTTATTAAACTCTTCAACTTGGGTTATTACGTTTTGCCCAGAAGTTGCATCTAAAATTAAAATAACATCATGAGGTGCTTCTCGATCTATTTTTTTTGCAACATTGGCAATTTTTTTATATTCTTCCATTAAATTTTTTTTATTCTGCAATCTGCCAGCAGTATCAATTATAACTTGATTAAAGTTATTTTTGATTGCTTCTTCAATTGCTTTATAGGCGACAGAGGCTGGATCTGATCCTTGTGAGGATTTTGTTATATGAACATTAATTTTATTAGCCCAACTTTCTAATTGTTCAATTGCAGCAGCCCTAAAAGTATCTGATGCAGATAGCATTACTTTATTTCCATTAGTCTTTAAAATTTTACTTATTTTTCCAATAGTTGTTGTCTTGCCAACACCATTTACTCCAGAAATTAAAATAACATTAATATTTTCCTTCTTTTTGAAAAATTCAGTATTTTCAAGTGGCCTCATTAAGGAAATTATATAATCTTTTAAAATAAGATTTATTTCTAGGGTTAAATCTTTATTTGGATCTATCTTATTTTTTGCAATTATTTTTTTTATTTCTGAAGCAGCTGAAACTCCAACATCTGATTTAATAAGATATTCCTCAATTTGATCTAAAGTTTTATCATCTATCTCTTTTTTTATAATGATGTCTCTTAATCCAGAAGCAAATGTTGATGCGCTTTTTTTAAAGCCAATTTTAAATTTATCAAATATGCCCATTATAAGTTAATTTTTATTTCTTTAATGTCTGAGACTGGACCTTTCATGTGAATATTATTACGCTCATCAATAGAAATTGATAACCTGCCTGTTGAAAATTCAATATCACTATTATTCTCAGTTAGCCCATTTATTTTTCCAGCAAATGCCGTCGCACAAGCGGCTGTTCCGCATGCTTTGGTAAGGCCAGCTCCTCTTTCCCAAACTTTAACTTTAATAAAATTTTTATTCATAACCATTGCTATGGTTACGTTGCATTTTTCTGGAAAAAGTTTGTTATTTTCAATTTTTGGACCAATTTCTTCAATATTGAAATTTTCAATATTTTTTACAAAAAATATTATATGTGGATTTCCTACATTAATAGCAGTTCCACCAAAGTGTGGATTATTTTTTTTATCTAAAATTTTCAATTTTAAATTTTTAGTATCCATTTTCTTTGAAAGAGGAATTTCATGCCACTCTGTTTTTCCTTTACCAATTTCTGTAGTAATAAGTTTATTACCCAATATATCTGAATTTAAATTTCCTGAAGGTGTTGTTAAAATGATTTTTTTTTTATTATTTTCCCTAGCTAAAAATTCAGCAACACATCTAGTGCCATTTCCACAAGCACCTGTTTTGCTACCATCGGAATTAAAAAACTCCAAGGAGCCGTCAGTCTGATTATTTTTTTTAATAATAATTAGTTGATCACAACCAACAAACTCTCGGTCACAAATTTTTTTTATTTGTTTTTGATTTAAATTAATATTATTTTTCCTATTATCGATAATTACAAAATCATTACCCAAACCATCCATTTTAAAAGCAGTAATACTCATATATAGTTATTTAACTTATTTATTGACTTTTTGAACCTCTATTATAGTTTGTGCCAGTTTCCGCAAAAACATTAAATTTGCGATGTCTTTGGAAACAAAGATATCGACACTAGTCAGCGAGGCTTCGCCCACTAGTGCGATAACTGCTGTGCGTAATAAATATGTTTGAAAATTTAACAAATAAATTCGAAGAAATTTTTTCTTCTTTAAAAAAGACCCCTTCACTTAATGAAGCTCAAGTAGATGAAGGTTTAAGAGGAATTAGGCAAGCCTTATTAGAAGCAGATGTTTCACTTGAGGTTGCTAAAGATTTTATTGAAAAGGTTAAACCTAAAGCTCTAGGACAAGAAATTATAAGATCAACTTCACCTGGAGATATGGTTATTAAAATTGTCTATGACGAGCTGGTTAATTTATTAGGACAAAGCAATAATGAAATAAACCTTAGCGCGGTTCCACCAGTTTCGATGATGCTGGTTGGACTTCAAGGCTCTGGTAAAACAACCACTACTGCAAAATTAGCTAAATATTTAGAAAATAATAAAAAAAAAAAAATTATGATGGTAAGTCTAGATATTTACAGGCCAGCAGCACAAGAGCAGTTGAGATCTCTTGGAGAGCAAAACAATATATTAACACTACCAATAATTGTAGGACAACAACCATCTGATATTTGCAGAAGAGCAATTAGTGCTGCCAATCTTAATGGTGCCGAAATAATTTTATTTGATACCGCTGGAAGAACTCAAATAGATTTACAAATGATGAGTGAAATTAAACAAATAGAAAGCGTTATTAACCCAACAGAGATTTTTTTAGTTGCAGACTCTTTAACCGGACAAGTTGCAGCTTCTGTAGCAAAAGAATTTAAAAATACAGTTAAACTTTCAGGAATAATTTTAACTAGAGCAGATGGTGACGCAAGGGGTGGTGCAGCCGTAAGTATGAAATATGTTTCTCAAGTTCCAATTAAGTTTTTAGGAATTGGCGAAAAGATAGATAATTTAGAAGTGTTTCATCCTGATAGGATTGCAAATAGAATTCTTGGAATGGGCGACATTGTATCCTTAGTTGAAAAAGCAGCTCAAGATTTAGGTGAAGAAAATATAAAAAAAGCTGAGGAAAATTTAAAAAAAGGCCAATTTTCATTGGAAGATTACTTAACTCAATTAAGACAGATGAAAAAAATGGGAGGCATTGAAGGAATAATGTCTTTTTTACCTGGTGTTTCAAAGATTAAATCCCAAATGGATTCAGCTGGAATAAATGAAAATATAATTACAATGAATGAAGCTATAATTTTGTCAATGACCAAACTTGAAAGAGAGAACCCAAAAATTATTGATGGTTCTAGAAAAAAAAGAATTGCTAATGGCTCTGGCACGGATCCAGCCACTATCAATAAATTGCTAAAGCAATTTAAAATGATGTCTGAAATGATGAAAAAAATGTCTAAGGGAAATCTGAAAGGTATGTTCGATAAAGGAATACCGCCAGAACTATTTAATCAATTAAAATAATAACAACGGAGAAAAAATGTTAAAAATAAGATTATCAAGAGGTGGAACAAAAAAACGTCCTGTTTATAGAGTAGTTGTGGCAGATAGTCGTTTTCCAAGAGATGGAAGATTTATAGAAAAAGTAGGTTTTTTTAATCCTTTATTGCCAAAAGATAAAAAAGAAAGAATTGGTCTAGAGGTTGAAAGAATTAAATATTGGTTAGGACAAGGAGCTCAACCCACAACTAGAGTGGCTAGGTTATTGGGTGAGAGTCAAATTATTCCAATGCCTGCAAATAGTAATAATCCGCTTAAAGCAGTTCCAAAAAAGGATAGAAAAAAAGAAGCTGAAGAAGCTCCTAAAGCGGTAAAAGTGGCTCCAACAGAAGCTGCGGCAGCAAAAGTTGCTCCAGCAGAAGCTACAGCGGCGAAAGTGGTTCCTGCAGCAGAAGCTATCAAGGAATAATAAAACTTTAATTTTTATTATGTGGCAGGCAAAAATCTTTACACTTTATCCAGAAGTTTTTCCGGGACTTTTATCTAAAGGCCTATACGGGAAAGCTTTATCAAAAAAACTGTGGGACTTAAAAATTGTAAATATTCGTGATGCTTGTGAAGATAAACATAAAACTGTAGATGATACACCATATGGAGGTGGATCAGGTATGCTACTGAGACCAGATGTTTTAGCCAAATCGTTAGATCAAAATAAAAATGATCAAGAGAGAATTTTTTATTTATCACCTAAGGGTAAGAAATTTGATCATGCTTTTGCCCAAGAATTATCAAAAGAAAAATCAGTATCTTTTATTTGTGGTCATTTTGAAGGAGTTGATGAAAGAATTTTGTCTACTAGAAATATTGAAGAAATTAGCATTGGAGATTATATTTTATCAGGTGGAGAGACAGCAGTATTTGTAGTTGTGGATAGTATTTTGAGACTTTTACCAGGAGTCTTGGGAAATGAAAAATCTAAAATAGATGAAAGTTTTGAAAATGGATTATTAGAATATCCCCAGTATACTAAACCTCAAATTTGGGAGGACAAAGCTGTTCCAGAGGTTCTATTATCTGGAGATCACAACAAAATTAAACACTGGCGTTTATCTCAATCTGAGGCTATAACACGCGTCCGAAGACCAGATTTGTGGAAAAAATATAAGAAAAACTGATTTAATAAACATGAAAACTATTAACGAAATAAATCAACATAACATAAAAAAAATTCTATCTGATAAGAAAATTCCTGAATTTCATCCAGGAGATGTTGTTAAAGTTGGAGTGAGAATTACTGAGGGGAAAAAAGAGAGAATTCAATATTTTGAGGGTGTTTGTATCGCAAGAAAAAATAGAGATATAAATTCTTCATTTACTGTTAGAAAAATTTCTTTTGGTGAAGGAGTGGAAAGAACATTTCCTTTATTTGGCACATTAATTGACTCAATAAAAGTTATAAGATCTGGAAAGGTTAGAAGAGCAAAGTTATACTATTTAAGAGATAGAACTGGAAAATCTGCAAGAATTTCAGAAAAAATTAGAAAAAAAATTGGTATAGATATGGATATTAAGCCAGAAGCAGTAACTAAGGAAAGCTTAGCCCCAACAACAAAAGAGTCTGAAGAGCTTGAGATAAGTGCGGCACCAGCAGCAAAAGTTAAGTCAGAAAAAAAAATAGAAAGCCCCTTAGAAAAAAAATAGTTTTTTTCAATGGCCAAAACCCTTTACGATAAAATTTGGAATGATCATTTGGTTGATCAACAAAATGATGGAACTGCATTAATTTTTGTAGATAGACATTTAGTTCATGAGGTTACAAGCCCACAAGCCTTTGAAGGTCTTAGAAATTCTAATCGAAAAGTAAGACAGCCAAATTTAACACTCGCGGTTGCTGATCATAATGTTCCAACCACAGATAGAACCAAAGGAATATCAGATCAAGAATCTAAAATTCAAGTTGATACGCTTGAGGCTAATTGTAAAGAATTTGGAATTCAGCTTTTTGGCATGAATGATAAAAGACAAGGAATTGTTCATATAATTGGACCCGAACAAGGTTTTACTCAACCGGGAACTGTAATTGTTTGTGGCGACAGTCATACCGCAACTCATGGAGCATTTGGTGCTTTAGCATTTGGAATTGGCACTTCAGAAGTTGAGCATGTTCTAGCAACACAAACGTTAGTTCAAAAAAAAGCAAAAAATTTTAAAATCAATGTAACCGGCAAGCTTCCAACTGGAGTTACATCAAAAGATGTAATTTTACAAATAATTGGAAAAATAGGAACTGCTGGGGGTACTGGTTCCGTTATAGAATATTCAGGTGATTTAATAAGATCTTTAAGCGTTGAACAAAGAATGACAATTTGTAACATGACAATTGAAGGAGGAGCTAGAGCAGGATTAATTGTACCGGATGAAAAAGTTTTTAATTATTTAAAAGGTAAACCAATGTCACCAAAAGGAGAAAATTGGGATAAAGCAATTGAATACTGGAAAAGCCTTAAAACAGACGATGGAGCGTATTTTGATAAAGAAATTAATCTAAATGCAAATGAAATTTTGCCAATGATAACTTGGGGTACATCTCCACAAGATGTTATCACTATCAATGGTAAAATTCCAAATCCTCAAAATGAAAAAGATGAAGATAGAAAAACTGCAATGGAAAGAGCTTTAAAATATATGGGTTTAAAACCAGATATGGCAGCAACTGATATTAAAATTGATAAAGTTTTTATAGGTAGTTGTACTAATGGTAGAATTGAGGATTTAAGGGAAGCTGCAAAAATATTAAAAGACAAAAAAATTTCATCTCATGTTCATGCAATGGTAGTTCCAGGATCTGGATTAGTTAAAGAACAGGCGGAGCAAGAGGGATTAGATAAAATATTTATTAATGCAGGATTTGAGTGGAGAGAGCCGGGTTGTTCAATGTGTCTTGCAATGAATGCTGATAAATTAAAACCTAGAGAAAGATGTGCTTCTACTTCAAATAGGAATTTTGAAGGAAGACAAGGAAGAGGGGGCAGAACTCATTTAGTTAGTCCAGGTATGGCAGCGGCTGCAGCAATTGCTGGAAATTTAGACGATGTAAGAAAATATCAAAGTTAAATGCAAAAATTTAATACATTAAGAAGTATTCCAGCTTATTTACCAATAATCAACATTGATACAGACATGATTATTCCAAAACAGTTTTTAAAAACAATTAAAAGAACAGGACTTGGAAAAAATTTATTTTTTGAAATAAGATATAATGATCAAGGAAACGAAATTAGTGAATTTATTTTAAATAAAATTCCATACAATAATTCTAAGATTTTAATTGTTGGAAAAAATTTTGGCTGTGGCTCCTCAAGAGAACATGCTCCATGGGCCTTATTAGATTTTGGCATAACATGTGTTATTAGCTCTAGTTTTGCAGATATTTTCTATAACAATTGTTTTAAAAATGGAATTTTACCAATCACAATTAATGAGGAAAAAATTAAAGAATTATCGGAATATTCCAATAGAAAAGAGGAAATTTTGATAGATCTTAGTAATGAAAAAATTATTTATGGGAATAATGAAATAAAATTTGAAATAGACTCTTTTAAGAAAAAATGTTTGTTAGAAGGATTAGATGATATTGCATTATCTTTAAAAAAATCAAAAAAAATTGAAAATTTTGAAATAGATTTAAAAAATAAAAAACCTTGGATATTCAATGATTAAAATAAAAAAAAGAAAGATTTTGTTATTGCCTGGTGATGGAATAGGGCCGGAAGTTATGGCTGAAGTTAAAAAAATTATCAATTGGTATAATTACAAAAAATTTTTAGATTTTGAAACTGACGAAGATCTCGTCGGTGGATGTTCATATGATAAACACGGAACGCCACTTACGGATGAGGTATTTTTTAAAGCACTAGAAAGTGCTGTCGTTATGTTAGGAGCAGTTGGTGGCCCAAAGTGGGATACAGTTGAGTTTGCTAAGAGGCCAGAAAGAGCATTATTGAAACTTAGAAAAGAGTTAAAGTTATTTGCTAACTTGAGACCAGCTATTTGTTTTAAACAATTAGTAGATGCCTCAACATTAAAGCCAGAAATAGTATCTGGATTAGATATAATGATTGTAAGAGAGCTTACTGGAGGAATTTATTTTGGTGAACCAAGGGGAATTAAACCAATTGAAAATGGTGAAAGAAGAGGAACGAACACTCACACTTACACAAGTAGTGAAATAATTAGAGTCGCAAGAATTGCATTTGATTTGGCAAAAAAAAGATCAAATAAAGTTACTTCTTGTGAAAAATCAAATGTTATGGAAGCAGGGCAACTCTGGAGAGAGGAAGTTCAATTATTACATGAAAAAGAATACAAGGAAGTAGAGTTAAACCATATGCTAGCTGATAACTGCGCTATGCAATTATTAAGAAATCCTAAACAGTTTGATGTAATAGTCACTGACAATTTGTTTGGTGACATTTTATCGGACCAAGCTTCAATGCTTACAGGATCTTTAGGTCTTTTACCTTCCGCATCTTTAGGTGCCAAAAATAAAGAGGGGGAAATGAGAGCAATGTATGAACCAATTCATGGTTCTGCACCAGATATTACAGGAAAAGGAATTGCTAATCCCATAGCTTCAATTTTAAGTTTTGCTATGGCTTTAAAATATTCATTTAACCATGATAAAGAGGCTGAAAATTTAGAAAAAGCTGTTCAAGCCGTATTAGAGGATGGTTTTAGAACAAAAGATATTATGTCAAAAGGCATGAAAGAAGTTTCAACCTCACAAATGGGTGATGCAATTATTTCAAAATTAAAATAATTAAAATATTTATTCTAAGTTTTGAGTTTACCAAGTTATAGATTTCAATTCTCACTTTATAAAAGCAATAAGTCTTGTAATGAGAGAAAAGCTTTTTTAAGCTCTAGTTTGAATGTTAAAATTTAGACAAATAAGTGCATTCTTAATATAAAAATTTGAAATTTACTTTTTATCTAGTATAAAACCAAACATAATTATGAACATAGCAATCGTTGGAGCCACAGGTAATGTCGGAAGAAAAATTCTTGAAGTATTAGAGAATAAAAAATTACCTATAAAGGAATTATTTTTAGTGGCATCATCAAAAAGTGCAGGCCAAAAAGTAAAATTTAATAGTAAGGAATATAAAGTTCTTAATCTTGAAACTTTCGATTTTTCGAAGGTTCAAATCACATTTTTTGCAGCTGGGGGAAAAATTTCAGAAAAATTTGTGCCAAAAGCAGCGCAGTATTCTAAAGTTATCGATAATTCTAGTTTTTATAGAATGGATCCACATGTTCCATTAATTGTGCCTCAAGTGAATCCAGAAAGTATTAAAAATTTAAAAAAA
Source organism: Pelagibacteraceae bacterium (assembly GCA_009693705.1). GTDB lineage: Bacteria > Pseudomonadota > Alphaproteobacteria > Pelagibacterales > Pelagibacteraceae > Pelagibacter. Next base: position 71,309 of record SHWS01000002.1, on the reverse strand, counting down.
AATATAATTGCAAATCCAAATTGCTCTACAGCTCAACTTGTTCTAGCTTTAAAACCTTTACATGATTTATTTATTATAAAAAGGGTAGTTGTTTCCACTTACCAATCAGTTTCAGGAGGTGGAAAAGCACCAATGGATGAATTGATTGATCAAACTCAAATTTATTTAAAAAATTATCTTAATCATAATTATCCAGAAAATAGATTAAAAAAAATTCAGTCTAAAAACTTTACAAAACAAATAGCTTTTAACGTAATTCCCCATATCGGTCTATTTTCTGAGGATGGCTATACTGAAGAAGAATTAAAAGTGGTTAATGAAACAAAAAAAATTCTTGATCCTAAAATTGAGTTGACCGTAACATGTGTGAGAATTCCCGTTTTGGTTTCTCATTCAGAGTCAGTCAATATAGAATTTAAAAAATCATTTACGTTAAAAAAGGTAAAAAACCTTTTAAGTAAAGCTAAGGGATGTAAAGTTTATGACTTAAGAGAAAATGGAGGTTACATCACTCCAATTGAGGCTGAAGGAAAAAATGAAACTTATATTTCAAGAATAAGAGAAGATAAAACTAAAAAGAATTGTTTAAATTTATGGATTGTATCAGACAATCTTTTAAGAGGAGCAGCCTTGAATGCAGTAGAAATTGCTGAATTATTAATTAAAAATAAACTTTATGGAAAATAACAATCCTTTATCTCCTCACTTACAAATATACAGGTGGCATATTTCATCTCTTGTATCTATTTCACACCGATTTACAGGGATAATAAATTTTTTAGCAATTATTTTAATTTGTTTGTGGGTTTGTTTATTATTTTTAGGAGAATCTTATTATAATGTCCTAAGTTTCTTCCTAAATTCTTTTTTTGGTAAATTTATTATTTTGGCCCTAAGTTGGTCCTTTAGCTTTCAGATCTTAAGTGAAATTAGGCAATTGATTATGGATCTCGGATATGGTTTTGAATTAAATACAACAAGAGTTACTGGGCTAATTGTAATTTTTGGATCAATTATTTTAACTATTTTATTATATCTGGTTGGGAAAAATTTTATTTAGAATGATTACATCAACTAGAAAATGGTTATTTTTAAAAATAAGCTCCATAATTTTTATTCCATTAATGCTATGGTTTATTATTAATTTTATATCAATATATGATCAAAGTTATGCAGAAGTTTTAAATTTTTTTTTAAAAAAAATTTCGAAGATTTTATTTACTTTTTTCATTATTTCTGGTTTTGCCTTCTCAGTGTTGAGCATAAGTGAGGTATTTGAAGACTATATTAGCAATGATAAACTCAAAAATGTCGCAAATAGAGTGCTTAATTTTTCTGCTATGGTTATTCCTATATTAACAATTATATTACTTTTTAAATTAACCTTATGAGTTCTTACGAAATAATAGACCATCAATATGATGTGGTAGTGTTGGGAGCTGGAGGCTCTGGACTTAGAGCCGCAGTAGGGCTAAGTGAGTCAGGTTTAAAAACAGCTTGTATTTCAAAAGTTTTTCCAACCAGAAGTCATACTTCGGCCGCTCAAGGTGGAATTTCGGCTGCACTTGGGAACATGGGTGAAGATGATTGGCGTTGGCATATGTATGATACCGTTAAAGGTGCAGATTGGTTAGGAGATCAGGATAGCATCGAGTACCTTTGTAAGGAAGCTCCAAAAGCTGTAATAGAATTAGAAAAATACGGAGTTCCTTTTAGCAGAACAGAAGATGGAAAAATTTATCAAAGACCTTTTGGAGGTATGACTAAAAACTATGGTAACGGAATAGTTCAAAGAACCTGCGCAGCAGCAGATCGAACTGGTCATGCAATATTGCATACTCTCTATGGTCAAGCTTTAAAGCACAACACAGAGTTTTTTATTGAATATTTTGCATTAGATTTGCTTATGAAAAATGGAGAATGTAAAGGATTAATAGCTTGGAATTTAAATGATGGGACAATCCACAGATTTCGTGCTCATACTGTAATTATTGCAACAGGAGGATACGGAAAGGTTTATTATTCAGCTACTTCGGCTCATACTTGTACTGGTGATGGTAATGCAATGGTATTAAGAGCAGGGTTGCCGCTTCAAGATATGGAGTTTGTTCAATTTCATCCAACAGGAATTTATGGTCATGGAACTTTAATTTCTGAGGGAGTAAGAGGCGAAGGAGGGTATTTAGTTAATTCAAAAGGTGAAAGATTTATGGAAAGATATGCACCAAATGCAAAAGATTTAGCTTCAAGAGATATTGTGAGCAGATCAATGGCTATTGAAATAAATGAAGGAAGAGGAGTAGGCAAAGAAAAAGACCATCTTCACTTATACCTAAATCATTTGGATAAAGAGGTAATTGAAACTAGGTTGCCAGGTATAACCGAGGCTGCAAGATTATTTGCAAATGTTGACGTAACCAAAGATCCAATTCCTGTAGTACCAACAGTTCATTATAATATGGGTGGAATTCCTACAAATTATAAAGCAGAAGTATTAACAGTAAATGGTTCTGAAAAAACTGTACCAGGATTAATGGCTATTGGTGAAGCAGCCTGTGTTTCAGTTCATGGAGCAAACAGACTTGGTTCAAATTCTTTAATTGATCTAATGGTATTTGGAAGAGCTGCTGCAAAAAGAGCTGCTGAATTAATAAAACCTGGAACACCACACGAAGAAATTGGAGAACTAGAAACACAAAAGTGTTTAGATCGATTTGATAAATTAAGATACGCAGATGGAGATAATAGCACAGCAGAATTAAGACTTTCTATGCAAAAAACTATGCAATCAAAATGTGCTGTTTTTAGAACAGAAAAAAATCTTAAAGAAGGAATTGACGAAATTAAAAAAACATATGAGGGAATGAGTTCTTTGTCTGTAAAGGATAGATCTTTAATATTTAATACTGATTTAGTAGAAACTTTGGAATTTGATAATTTAATAAGACAAGCAATTACGACAGTAGACTCAGCCTATAACAGAAAAGAAAGTCGAGGAGCTCATGCTAGAGAAGATTACCCAAAAAGAGATGATGAAAAATTTATGCAACATACTCTTGCTTGGTGTGATGGAATAGAAACAAAAATAAGTTACAGACCTGTTCACAAAAGCACTCTAACAAATGAAGTTCAATATTTCCCTCCACAAGAAAGAGTTTATTAGTGGTACAGTTAAATTTACCTGAAAATTCTAAAATTAAAAAAGGTAAGTATCATAAAGATAAAACAGGATCCAAAAATATTAGAAAAGTTAATGTTTATAGATGGAATCCCTCCATTAAAGAAAATCCTAGTATTGATACTTATGAAGTAGACATGAATAACTGTCCTTCAAAAGTTTTGGATATTTTAAACAAGATTAAAAATGAAATTGATCCAACATTAGCATACAGGAGATCATGTGCTCATGGAGTTTGTGGTTCTTGTGCTATGAACATAAGTGGTAAAAATGGTCTTGCATGTATAACTCCTCATTCAGAAATTGATGGAGATATCGATATTTATCCACTTCCTCATTTAAAAGTAAAAAGAGATTTAATAGGAGATCTAGATGGTTTTTATAAACAGTATAAATCAATTGAACCTTGGTTAAAAAATACTTCAAAATTAGAATCTTCAGAAATTCTTCAATCAAAAAAAGATAGAGCAAAACTAGACGGGGCTTATGAGTGTATCATGTGTGCATGTTGCTCAACTTCATGCCCAAGTTATTGGTGGAATGGAGATAAATATCTCGGTCCAGCTGTTTTGCTTCAAGCTTATAGATGGATTATTGATAGTAGAGATGAAGAAAGAAAAGAAAGATTAAAAAAAGTAGCTGATGAGTTAAAACTTTATAGATGTCATACTATTCTTAACTGCACAAGCGCATGTCCAAAAGGTTTAAATCCAGCAAAAGCTATTGCGGAAATTAAAAAGATGTTAGTCACTGCTAATATTTAAAAATATAGACTATCAAACATTTTTGATTTAAAAGACTATATTCATGAAATTAATAGAGCATTACGTTGGTGGAAAAATAATTTCTGGCAAATCTAATAGAAAAGGAAAAGTTTTTAATCCAGCAACAGGAGAGCAACAATCAGAGGTTCGACTCGGGTCGAAAAATGATTTAGACCAAACTGTAGAAGTTGCAAAAAAAGCTTCTGAAACATGGTCATTAAAGCCTTCTCTTCAAAGAGCGAGAATTATATTTAAGTTTAAAGATTTAATTGAAAAAAATTCAGACGAATTGACAAAATTAATAGTTTCAGAACATGGTAAAGTTTATGAAGATGCTCGTGGTTCACTTACTAGAGGTCTAGAAGTAGTTGAATTTGCTTGTGGAATCCCTCATTTGTTAAAAGGAGAATTTTCTGAAAATGTTGGTACAGATGTTGATAGTTGGTCTATGAGACAACCTTTAGGAGTTGTAGCAGGAATTACTCCTTTTAATTTTCCAGCAATGGTTCCAATGTGGATGTTTCCAATAGCAATCGCATGCGGTAATACTTTTATTCTTAAACCATCTGAAAAAGACCCTTCCTGTGCAATAAAATTAGCACAACTATTTACAGAAGCAGGACTCCCTGACGGAGTTTTCAATGTTGTTAATGGAGATAAAGAGGTAGTTGATGCTATTCTAATCAACAAAGATGTTAAAGCAATTAGTTTTGTAGGCTCAACACCAATTGCAAAATATATTTATGAAAATTCAGCAAAATATGAAAAAAGAGTACAAGCATTAGGTGGAGCTAAAAATCATCTAGTGGTTATGCCAGACTGCGATTTAGATGGAGCGGTAAATGGATTAATGGGAGCAGCCTATGGTTCTGCCGGTGAAAGATGCATGGCCCAATCTGTTGCAGTAGCAGTAGGAGATATAGGCGATGAACTTGTGTCTAAGTTATCTAAAAAAGCAGAAGCTTTAAAAGTTGGTCCAGGAATGGATAAAACTTCTGAAATGGGTCCTCTTGTTACTAAAGAGCACTTAGAAAAAGTTAAGAGCTACATTGATTTAGGAGTTAAAGAAGGAGCCAAGTTATTAGTAGATGGTAGAAAGATAAAACTTCAAGGATATGAAAATGGTTTCTATATTGGGGGATGTTTATTTGATCATGTTAATAAAGATATGATAATTTATAAAGAAGAAATATTTGGACCAGTTTTATCTGTAGTTAGAGTTAAAACATTTGAAGAGGCTGCTAAACTTATTAATGAACATGAATATGGAAATGGAGTTAGCATATACACAAGAGATGGTGACTTAGGAAGAACTTTTGCAAATAAAATTCAAGTAGGAATGGTTGGTATTAATGTACCAATTCCAGTACCAATGGCATTTCATAGTTTTGGTGGCTGGAAAAGATCTTTATTTGGTGATAGCGGCATGCACGGCATGGAAGGAATAAAATTTTATACAAAATTAAAAACTGTTACATCAAGATGGCCCTCTGGAATTCGTTCAAACCCAGAATTTATTATGCCAACAATGAAATAAAAAATAAACAAATGAAGAAAATATCTTTAATTGGTGCTGGCCAAATAGGTGGAACTTTAGCTCATTTAATAGGTCTAAAAGAACTAGTGAATGAAGTAGTTTTATTTGATGTAGCAAGTGGCATTGCAAAAGGAAAGGCATTAGATATTGCACAATCCTCATCTGTAGATGGCTTTAATGTTCGTTTTTCAGGCACTGATGATTACAAGGATATAAAAAATTCCGATGTAATAATAATTACTGCTGGTGTGCCAAGAAAGCCGGGAATGAACAGAGATGATCTTTTAAGTATTAATTTAAAAATTATTAAACAGGTTGCAGAAGGGATAAAAAAAAATTCACCTAATGCATTTGTGATATGTATTACTAATCCTTTAGACGTAATGGTTATGGCATTCCAAAAATTTTCAGGATTACCAGTAAATAAAGTAGTTGGAATGGCAGGAATTTTAGACAGTTCAAGATTTAAATTATTTTTATCTTTAGAGTTTAATGTTCCAGCAAAAGAAATTGACGCAATGGTTATGGGTGGTCATGGTGACACAATGGTACCATTGCCTAGATTTACAAAAATTTCAGGAAAACCATTATTGGATTTAGTAAGGGAGGGAAAAATTTCTTCTGAAAGATTAGAAAATATAAATCAAAGAACAAGAGATGGTGGAGCAGAAATTGTTAAATATTTAGAAAAAGGTTCAGCATTCTTTGCCCCAGCGGCCTCAGGAGTGCAAATGGCAGAAGCATATTTAAAAGATGAAAAAAAAATGTTGCCTTGTACTGCTTATCTCAATGGGGAATATGGAGAGAGTGACATTTATGCAGGTGTTCCAGTCGTTATTGGAAAAAATGGAGTTGAGAAAATAGAAGAAATAAATTTAGACGAAAAAGAAAAAAAAGAATTTAAAAATTCTATAGAAGCTGTCCGAAAATTATGGGAAGCAGCATTAGTAATCGATACAGATCTCTCAAAATAATTAATGGACATTCATGAGCACCAAGCAAAACAGATTCTTAAAAATTATGGCGTGGTAGTTCCAAATGGAGTATTTGCTTTAAGTGTAAATGAGTTAATTGAAAAAGCAAAAAGATTAAATACCGAAAAATTTGTTTTAAAAGCACAAATTCATGCAGGTGGCAGGGGAAAAGCTGGTGGTATAAAAATATTAAATACCATTGAGGAATTGAAAATTTCAGCTGAGAAGATGTTTGATAAAGTTTTAATAACCCACCAAACGGGATCCGCAGGAAGAAAAGTCAAAAGACTTTACGTTGAAGAGTCTTTTAATATTAATAAAGAATTTTATTTGTCTTGCTTAGTTGATAGAAGCAGTTCTAAAATTGCATTTATCTCAAGTGACCAAGGTGGCATCGACATAGAGGAGGTTGCAAGTCAAAATCCAGAAAAAGTTATAATTACTAGAGTTGATTTTAAAAATGAAATATCGAACGAAGATAGTGAAAAAATTGTTAAAATTTTTAATCTAACCGATACCATAAAAAAAAGCGCAATTTTATTGATTAAATCAATTTATAAAATGTTTATATCCACAGATGCTTACATGGTTGAGATTAATCCATTAATTTTAACTAAAGAAAATAAAATTATTTGTTTAGACGCTAAAATAAATTTTGATGATAACGCATTATTTAAGCATCCTGAGATAGCGGAATTAAGAGATTTAAATGAAGAAGATCCTACAGAAATAGAGGCTCACAAACACGATCTTGCTTATATAAAACTAAAAGGAAATATTGGCTGTATGGTTAATGGAGCTGGATTAGCAATGGCTACCATGGATATAATTAAATTATATGGTCAAGAACCAGCAAATTTCCTAGATGTTGGGGGAGGAGCTTCAAAAGAAAAAATATATGCGGCGATGAAGATTATTTTGTCAGATCAAAATGTCAAAGGAATTTTAATCAATATTTTTGGTGGAATTATGAGATGCGATATACTTGCTCAAGGTGTAGTAGATGCAGCAAAAGAAATAAATATAAATATTCCTTTAGTGGTTCGATTAGCTGGAACAAATTTTGAAGAAGGAAAAAAAATTTTAGAAAGCTCAGGCTTAAAATTGATTACAGCAGAAAATTTAGATGATGCAGCTAAAAAAATTGTTGAAGCGATAAAATAATATGTCTGTTCTTATAAACAAAAATACAAAAGTTATTTGTCAGGGTTTTACTGGTGCACAAGGAACTTTTCATTCTGATCAAGCTATTAAATATGGCACAAATATAGTTGGAGGTGTAACTCCAAAAAAAGGTGGTCAACAACATTTAGGTAGACCAGTGTTTGACTCTGTGGCTGAAGCAAAAAAAAAAGTTGGTGCTGATGCTACAATGATTTATGTGCCTGCAAAATTTGCAGCTACAGCAATCATTGAAGCTATTGAATCTTCAATTGAATTAATAGTTTGCATTACTGAAGGCATACCTATTCAAGATATGCTCAAAGTTAAACAAAAAATAAATAGCTCTAAAAGTAGATTAATAGGCCCAAATTGTCCTGGAATTATTACGCCAGGAGAATGTAAAATTGGAATTATGCCAGGCAATATTCACAAAAAAGGATCAGTGGGAATTGTTTCAAGATCAGGAACTTTAACCTACGAAGCAGTCGCCCAGACTACTGAAAATGGATTAGGACAATCGACATGTATAGGGATAGGTGGAGATCCGATAAATGGAATAAATTTTATTGACTGTTTAGAATTATTTTTAAATGATGAAGAAACACAATCTATTTTAATGATTGGTGAAATTGGAGGAACAGCAGAAGAAGAAGCAGCTGAATTTATTAAAAATCATAAAATAAAAAAACCAATAGTAGGATTTATTGCAGGAATAACAGCCCCTTCAGGTAGAAGAATGGGTCATGCAGGGGCGATAATTTCTGGTGGAAAAGGTGGTGCTGAAAATAAAATTAGAAAGATGGAAGAATGCGGTATTACCATTGCAAAATCACCTGGGATAATTGGAAAAACTCTCTTTGATAAGTTGTCTAATTGAAAAACCCTTTCTCAAAGAATATATTAGATTAACAATGTCATTATCAAAAAACTCTGAATTCGAAAAAACTTCATTTCTCAATAAATCCAATAGTGAATTTATTGACGAAATGTATCTTAAGTTTATTAATAAAGATAAGGCATTACCAAGTAGTTGGAAGGAATATTTTACTGAAATTGGTGATGAACTAAATATAATAGCAAATGAGATCAAAGGACCGTCATGGAGTCCTAAAAAAATTAATATTAATGTTAATCAATATGAAAAAAATAACTTAGAAAATAAAGAAATAGATATATCAGAAAAATTGAACACTCAGTTACCGATAGACTCAAACAAAGATTCTATTAAAGCAGTAACATTAATTCGAGCATATAGGACTCAAGGACATCTATTAGCAAATCTTGATCCATTAGGAATGAGGCAATCTGATTATATAGATGAATTACATCCACAATTTTATGGTTTTGTGAAAGAAAATTATGAAAAAAAAATTTTCTTAAACGGTGTAATCAATAAAGAATATTCAAATATTAAAGAAATATTAACTTTTTTAAAAAAAACGTATTGCAAAAATATTGGTTATGAATTTATGCATATCTCAAACCCGACAGAAAGAAAATGGTTTAGAGACAGAATAGAGCAAGATGATAAAGCAATACAGTTTACAAAAAAAGATAAAGAGGTATTTTTAAATAAATTAATCCAAACAGAGGGCTTTGAAAAATTTTTAGCTTCAAAGTATATTGGCACAAAAAGATTTGGTATAGATGGAAGTGAAAGTTTAATTCTTACTTTAGAGCAAATAATTAAAATAGGCAGTCAATCTAAAATTAAAGAAGTTAAAATTGGGATGTCTCATCGAGGTAGATTGAATGTTTTGGCAAATGTTTTACAGAAATCCTATAAAAAAATTTTTAATGAATTTAGTGGAGAAATTGAATCTGATAATAAAAATGGTGCAGGAGATGTAAAATATCATCTTGGCGCATCCTCAGATCGTGTTTTTGATGGAAATTCTGTTCATGTAAGTTTAACGGATAATCCATCTCATTTAGAAGCTGTTAATCCAGTTGTTTTAGGTCAAACGAGAGCAAAACAATTTTTTCATAAAGATATAGAAAGAAATAAGGTTATCCCAATTCTCATTCATGGTGATGCAGCATTTGCAGGCCAAGGAGTTGTTGCTGAATGTTTTGCTATGTCAGGTTTGCCTGGTCATAATACTGGTGGAGCAATACATATTATTATTAACAATCAAGTCGGATTCACAACAAGTCCAGAATACGCCAGATCTTCTCCTTACCCATCTGATATTGCAAAGATGGTTGAGGCACCAATAATCCACGTGAATGGAGATGATCCAGAAGCTACAGTTTATGCCGCAACAATTGCAACGGAATTTAGATTAAAATTTAATAGAGATGTTGTTATCGATTTAACTTGTTACAGAAGATTTGGTCATAACGAAGGTGATGAACCTTCTTTTACTCAACCTTTAATGTATAAAAAAATTAGATCTCATCCAACCACTGTCCAAATTTATGGAAGAAAATTGATTGAAGAAAAAACTGTCACAGAAGAAGAATTGGTTAATTTAATAAAAAATTTTAAAAATTTGCTTGATGAGCATTATCAAAATGCAAAAGATTATAAATCTAAAATTGAATGGTATGAAGGAACATGGTCAAGGTATAAACCAATAAAAGGCAAAGATAAAATAGGAGTTACAGGAGTTGATGAAAGTAAAATATTAGAAATTTCTGAAAAAATTCATAATATTCCTGAGGATAAAAATATACACAAAACTATTCTTAAAATAATTAATATAAGAAAAAAATCTATTTTTGAAGGAAAAAATATTGACTGGTCAACAGCTGAAACATTAGCTTTTGGGACTTTGTTGGAAGAAGGTTATCCAGTTAGATTAGTTGGCCAAGATTCTGCTAGGGGAACATTTAGTCAAAGACATTCAGTGCTAAAAAATCAAAATGATAGTTCAAGATATATCCCTTTAAACAATATATCGAAAAATCAAAAAAGATTTGAAGTAATTGATAGTTTTTTATCAGAGTTAGCAGTGCTTGGTTTTGAATATGGTTATAGTTTAGTTGAACCCAGCACACTTACGTTATGGGAAGCACAATTTGGAGATTTTGCAAATGGTGCTCAAGTTATAATTGATCAGTTCATATCGTCTGGGGAAAGAAAATGGTCAAGAGCTTCAGGATTAGTATTGTTATTGCCCCATGGTTATGAAGGGCAGGGTCCCGAGCATTCTTCAGCAAGATTAGAAAGATTTCTGCAGCTTTGTTCGAATGATAATATGCAAGTATTAAATTGTACAACACCTGCTAATTATTTTCATGCATTGAGAAGGCAAATTCACACAGATTTTCGAAAGCCATTAGTAATTATGACACCTAAATCACTTTTAAGAAATAAATATTGTGTTTCTAATCTAGCAGATTTTAGTAAAAAAAATTATTTCCATAGAGTTTTGGGGGATCACGCAATTGACTCTAAAGTTCAAGGTTTTATAAAATTAAAAGAAAGTTCAAAAATAAGAAAAGTTATAATTTGTTCTGGTAAAATATATTTTGATTTACTCGAAGCAAGAGAAAAACTAAAAGTAAATGATGTAATTTTCTATAGAATTGAACAATTGTATCCTTTCCCAGCAAAAAGTTTAGCTAAAGAAATAAAACCCTATGCTAAATCTGCTAAATTCTATTGGTGTCAAGAAGAACCAAAAAATATGGGAGCTTGGTTTTCAGTAAGAGATTATATACAATGGACATTAGATACTATTAAAGCTAATAATGATAAAATTTCTTACATAGGAAGAAACTCGGATGCTTCTCCTGCAACTGGATACGCTAAGAGGCATATTTCTGAGCAGCAAGAAATTATAAACAAAGTTTTTGAATGATTAATTAAAATGATTGAAAAAATTTTAGTCCCAGCTCTTGGTGAAAGCATTACAGAAGCAACTGTAGCAAAGTGGTTAAAAAAGGAAGGGGATAAAGTCGAAGCAGATGAGCCAATTGTCGAGCTTGAGACTGATAAAGTAAATTTAGAAGTTCCATCTCCTATTGCTGGAGTTTTAACACATATAGCCTCAAAAGATGGTATGACAGTTGAGGTTGGTGGGCTTCTAGGCTCTATAAGCGAAAATAAATTAGAGCTAGACAAAAAAGAGGAAATTCAAAAAATTGAACCTGCATTAAAAAAAAATAACGTAATAAATCTAGAAGTTCAAAAAAAAGAGCCAAAAATATTTGAAGAAAAAAAATCAGAAAGAATTGTTGAAGAAGAACCTTTAGTTTTAACTAATGAATTAGATCCATTAGTTTTGACAGCTGAAATAAAACCAAAAAAAAATATTTTTAAATCAATTGCAGATGAAACCTTGTCACCTTCAGTAAGAAAAATAGTTGCTGAAAATAATATTGACCTCAAGTCTATTAAAGGATCTGGAAAAGATGGAAGAATTTTAAAAGGTGATTTAGTTAGTTTAATGGGAGCAAGTCCTCAACCCTCACAAAGAAAAATTCAATATGGCCAAGAGGAGAGGATTAAAATGACCAGATTGAGACAGACTATTGCAAGAAGATTAAAACAAGCACAAGAAAATGCGGCATTACTAACAACATTTAATGAAGTAGATATGTCAAGTATTATGGAAATGAGAAAAGAAAATCAGGCAGATTTTGAAAGTCGATATGGAATTAAATTAGGCTTTATGTCTTTTTTCGTCAAAGCTTGCGTAGTCGCCTTAAAAAGTTTTCCAGTAGTGAATGCAGAAATTGATGGAGATGAAATAGTTTATAAAAATTACTACAATATTAGTTTTGCGGTAGGTACGGATAAAGGTTTAGTTGTCCCAGTTTTAAGAAATGCTGATGAATTATCTTTTGCTAATATTGAAAAAAAAATTAAAGAAATTTCTGAAAAAGCAAGAGATGGTAAACTTGCTATTGAAGATCTTCAGGGCGGAACATTTACAATAAGCAATGGTGGTGTTTATGGCTCAATGCTTTCAACACCAATATTAAATTTGCCACAATCTGGGGTTTTGGGAATGCATAATGTTGTTGAAAGACCAGTTGTTATTAATGGCGAAATTAAAATTAGACCAATAATGTATTTAGCTCTTTCTTATGATCATAGAATTGTTGATGGAAAAGAGTCTGTTTCATTTTTAAAAATGATAAAAGAAAATTTAGAAGACCCACGAAGGTTATTTTTAGAAATTTAAATGTCAGAAAAATTTCAAGCAGTAGTAATTGGTGGTGGACCAGCTGGCTATATCTGTGCAATTAGGTTGGCTCAATTAGGTCTTAAAACTGCATGCATAGATTCAAGGGATTCACTTGGAGGCACTTGTTTAAATGTTGGTTGTATACCTTCAAAAAGTTTATTAAATTTGTCAGAAGAATTTCATAAAGTAAAAAATCTTTCAAGTAAGGGCATTGAAGTTGGAGATGTAAAATTAAATCTTGGAAAAATGATGCAGAGCAAAGATAAAGCGGTAACAGTTTTAACAAAAGGCGTTGAGTTTTTATTAAAAAAAAACAAAGTGACCTATTTTAAAGGCACTGGAAGTTTTAAATCTAGAAATGAAATTTTGATTAAAGATCATCAAAATAATGAAATCACTATCCAATCCGAAAAAACAATTATTGCGACAGGTTCAGTGGCCGTTTCTTTGCCAGGAATTGAAATTGATGAAAAAATAATTGTATCTTCAACAGGAGCTTTAAAATTAGAAAAAGTTCCGAAAAAAATGATTGTGGTGGGTGGAGGTTACATAGGATTAGAAATGGGATCTGTTTGGTCAAGATTAGGTGCAGAGGTTCATATTATAGAGTTTTTAGATCACATTAGTCCTGGAATGGATAAAGAAATTTCAAAAGAATTTATGAAAATTTTAAAAAAACAAGGCATCCATTTTCATATGCAAAATAAAGTTGAAACTATTCAAAAAAATAAGACAGGTGCGATTGTGATCACTTCTGACAATGAAGGAAATAAAAATCAACATGAATGTGATATAGTTTTAATTTCTGTTGGTAGAAAACCTAATACCGAGGGTTTAAATTTAGAAAAGATTGGTATTAAACTTGATGAAAAAAAAAGAATTAAAACAAATAAAAATTTTAAAACGAATGTAGATAATATTTATGCAATTGGGGATGTTATTCAAGGACCAATGCTTGCACATAAAGCCGAAGATGAAGCTATTGCAGTCGCTGAAAATATAGTGGGTCAATCTGGGCATGTAAATTATAATACAATACCAAGTGTAATTTATACAAAGCCAGAAGTTGCTTGTATTGGACAAACAGAAGAACAGCTTAAAGAATTAAATCAAAAATACAAAGTAGGTAAATTTTCATTTATGGCAAATTCAAGAGCTAAAGCCATTGATGAAACAGAAGGTTTTGTAAAAATTTTAGCTGACGAAACTACAGATAAAGTTTTAGGCGCACAAATAATTGGCCCACATGCTGGTGAACTAATTGCTGAGATCGGTATTGCAATGGAATTTGGTGCGAGTTCGGAAGATATAGCAAGAACATGTCATGCACATCCAACTTTTTCAGAAGCAGTTAAAGAGGCAGCATTAGCAGTAGATAAAAGAGCAATACACTCTTAATAAATTTTCATATTATAAAAATATGAAAGTTTCTATTCTTCTACCAAATATTTTTAATCACCCCTTTACTTATGAAAGTGATTTAAAATTAAAACTTGGAGATTATGTTGTTGTACCTTTTGGTAAATCAAAAAAAACTGGAATTGTTTGGGATGAGTTTGAAAAGAAAAATAATAGAAATTTTAAAATTAAAAGTATTTTAAAAAAATTAGATGTCCCACCATTAAATAAAAATATAATAAAATTTATTAATTGGTTTGCTGAATACAATATTGTTCCAAAAGGAATGGCATTAAAGCTTTTTTTGCTAGGTGGTAATGCGGTCGAGAAATTTACTAATGACTTTTATCAGACCTTTGAGTTCAATATTAAAAACAATTCAATTAAACTTTCTGAAGAGCAAAAAAATGCTCTAAAAAAAATGAATTTATTTAATCAGAATTTTAGAGTTCATGTTCTTCAAGGCACAACAGGATCAGGAAAAACTATTGTTTACTTTGAAGCATTAAAAGAGATTATCAATAAGGGCTACCAAGGATTAATCTTATTGCCAGAAATAGGTTTAACAGGACAATTTGAGCAAAAGTTTGTTGAATTTTTTGGTTTTAAACCAGCTGTATGGCATTCAGGGGTTACAAAAAAAAATAAAGAGATTATCTGGAGTGGGATAGCTAACGATAAAATTAAAGTTATTATTGGTGCTCGATCTTCATTATTTTTACCTTTTAAAAAATTAGGATTAATTATTGTTGATGAAGAACACGACCAATCTTACAAACAAGATGAAGGTATCAGCTATAACGCTAGAGACATGGCAATATCTAGAGCTTCATTTGAAAATATTCCAATAAATTTAATAACTGCTGTGCCATCTATAGAAACTTATGAAAATATTAAAAAAGGAAAATATACTATTTCAAGATTGGAGCAACGCTACAAAAATGCTTCTTTGCCCACATATGAAATAATTAATTTAAATGAAAATAAATTAGATAAGCAGTCATGGCTATCAAAAAAAATAATTGAAAAAGTGAATTTACATTTAGAAAAAAAAGATCAAGTTTTATTTTTTTTAAACAGAAGAGGATTTGCACCAAATGTTTTATGCAATAAATGTTTTGTTAGTTACTCTTGTCCAAACTGTTCAATTAATTTAGTTTATCATAAAAATAAAAACAATTTACTTTGCCACTATTGTGGTTTTAAAAGTCTACTAAATAGAGTTTGTTCAAAAGAAGGAAATTGTGAGTTTGTCTTCTGTGGACCAGGAGTAGAAAGAATATCTGAAGAGGTAAAAAAAAATTTTCCTAATAAAAAAATTGAAATTTTTTCAAGTGATACTATGAATAAAAAAAATTCTAATAATATATTAGAAAAAATAATTAATAATGAAATACAAATATTGGTTGGAACTCAATTAATTTCTAAAGGTTTTCATTTTCCAAGTTTAAATTGCATAGTAGTAGTGGATATTGATTTATCTTCTCAAGGTCATGATTTAAGAGGTGCTGAAAAAAATTTACAATTATACCATCAGCTTTCAGGCAGAGCGGGAAGAACTGGAAAACCTGCAACTGTATATTTTCAGACCTATCATACTAATACAAAAATGATTTCAGACATTACCAATAGTAATCCTGATATATTTTTAGATAAAGAATTAGAAATAAGAAAACTAAACAAACTACCTCCTTTTGAAAGATTTATATCATTAATTCTTACAGGTAATAATGATCTAAAATTGGAAAAAGAAGCTTTTAACTTTAAAAATTTTATTGAAAAAAATGTAGAAGCCAAAGTTTTAGGTCCTGTTAGCGCACCTATATTCAGGTTAAAAAGAAAATATCGAATTAGATTACTAATTAGAGGATCAAAATCTCTTAAATTGCAGAATTCTATCGCTAAAATTATTCAAAATTATAAATTCCCCTCAGAAATAAAACTTTCAGTTGATGTCGATCCAATAAACTTTAATTAAAAGGAAAAAAAAGCATTTTAAGGCAATGTGTTACTTGAAGACATTATCTTCATATGTTAATTAAAACCTGTTTTTTAAATAATCTAATAAAAATATAGGTAATTAATTGAGTAAAAATAAGGGATTTTCAAACACATCTTCAAGCAGGTATTCATTAGCCCTTTATGAACTTGCAAATGAGACTAATCTTCTTCTAAAAATAGAGGAACAATCTTCTAAAATTTTAAAATTAATACAATCTAGTATAGATTTTTCCAACTTAATTAAAAATCCTACAAGTATCCAACAAGAATTATTAAATGTTATTAATAAGATTTCAGAACAATATAAGTTTGAAAGTTTATTAAAGAATTTTTTAAGTCTTTTAATAACTAAAAAAAGATTTTTTTATCTAGAACAAATACTTAAAAGTTTTATAGAGATATGTTCACAAAAAAGAGGAGAATTGAAAGCTGAACTTAGATCAGCAAAAAATCTTTCGAACGAAGAAATTACTAAAATTACTGATGATCTTTCAAAAAATTTTAGCTCTAAAATAAAATTAAACTACAAACAGGATAAAAGTTTAATTGGAGGACTTGTCGTCCAAGTAGGTAGTACAATGGTTGATACATCTATTAAAAATAAATTACAACAAATCCAAAATAAAATGATGGAGACATAAATGGAAATAAATCCTTCAGAAGTAACTAAAATTTTAAAGGAACAAATTAAAAATTTTGGTAGCAAGGCAGAAGTCACCGAGGTTGGTCAGGTATTATCAGTAGGAGATGGTATTGCTAGAATCTATGGTTTGGATAATGTTCAAGCTGGAGAAATGGTTGAGTTCGCTGATGGTTCTAAAGGTATGGCTTTAAACCTAGAAAGTGAAAATGTTGGAGTAGTAATTTTTGGTGACGATAGACGAATTAAAGAGGGTGATATTGTTAAAAGAACAGGTAAGATTGTTGATACTCCAGTTGGCAAAAAGTTGTTAGGTAGAGTTCTAGATGGACTGGGTAATCCTATAGATGGCAAAGGACCCCTAGATAAAAGTATTCAAAGAAGCAGAGTAGAAGTAAAAGCTCCAGGAATTATTCCACGACAGTCTGTAAGTGAACCCATGCAAACAGGACTGAAATCAATTGATAGTTTAGTTCCGATTGGAAGAGGTCAACGAGAATTAATTATTGGAGACAGACAAACTGGAAAAACTGCAGTTGCAATTGATGCAATCATTAATCAAAAAAAAATTAATGAGTCAGGTGATGAGAAACAAAAATTATATTGCATTTATGTAGCAATTGGTCAGAAAAGATCAACTGTGAGACAAATTCAGAAAACTTTAGAAGAAGCGGGTGCTATGGAATATACGATTATTGTTGCTGCGACAGCATCAGATTCTGCCCCTCTGCAGTTTTTAGCTCCATACACAGGATGCACAATGGGAGAATATTTTAGAGATAATGGAATGCACGCTCTAATAATTTATGATGATTTATCTAAGCAGGCAGTAGCATATAGACAAATGTCTTTATTGTTAAGAAGACCTCCGGGACGTGAGGCTTATCCTGGCGATGTATTTTATTTACATAGTAGACTTTTAGAGAGAGCTGCAAAATTAAGTGATAAACATGGAGGAGGTTCTTTAACGGCTCTTCCAATTATTGAAACGCAAGGTGGCGACGTTTCAGCATTTATTCCAACCAACGTAATTTCAATTACAGATGGTCAGATATTTTTAGAAACTCAATTATTTAACCAAGGAATAAGACCGGCAATTAACGTAGGTTTATCTGTTTCTAGGGTTGGTTCAGCTGCTCAAACTAAAGCAATGAAAAAAGTTTCAGGTTCGATGAAATTAGAATTGGCTCAATATAGAGAAATGGCTGCTTTTGCCCAATTTGGATCAGACTTAGATGCTTCAACTCAACAACTTTTAAATAGAGGTTCAAAATTAACCGAACTTCTGAAACAAAAACAATATACTCCAATGACAGTAGCCGAACAGGTTATCTCAGTATTTTGTGGTGTAAAAGGTTACTTGGATAATATTGATTTAAAAGATATTGCAGAGTTTGAAACTAAGATTATTGAAAAATGCAAATCTGACAAACCTGAGATTATAAATTCAATTTTAAGTTCAGGAAAACTTGAGAGCGATATAGAAAAATTACTCATTAGTGTGATTGTTCAGTTTAAAGAAAATTTTAAATCCTAGTTAATCAATGGCCAGTTTAGACGATCTAAAAAAAAGAATAGCTAGTGTAAAATCTACTCAAAAAATTACCAAAGCCATGAAAATGGTTGCTGCAGCAAAACTCAGAAGAGCACAAGAGAGCGCAGAAAAAGGAAGACCATACTCTGAAAAAATGAATAATATTATTTTAAATTTATCAAATGGAATTTCAGATAAAGATAATGCACCAAAACTACTATCTGGAACTGGTAAAGATAAAATTCACTTATGTGTGGTAATGACTTCTGACAGAGGATTGTGTGGTGGGTTTAATAGTAATATAATTAAAAAAGCTAAAAACTATTTTTCTAAATTATCCAAGGAAGGTAAAGATTTAAAAATAGTAACAGTTGGTACTAAAGGATACGATCAACTTAAAAGAATTTATGCTGAGAAAATTATCAAAAACATCTCATTTAAAAGTTCAAAAAATGCTAATTATTTTGATGCTGAAAAAGTTAGTAAAATAATTATTGAAAAATTTGAAAAAGAAGAATTTGATGTTTGCACAATTTTTTATAATCAATTTAAAAATGTAATTACTCAAATTCCCAAAGCGCAACAAATAATTCCTTTAATTGCAGAAAGATCTGATGGTATTAAATCAGATGATAGTTATGAGTTTGAACCAGATGAAGATGAAATTTTAAATAATTTATTACCTAAAAATATTTCAACTCAAATATTTAAAGCCATGTTAGAAAATTCAGCTAGCGAACAGGGTTCGAGAATGAGCGCAATGGATAATGCAACCAGAAACGCAGGTGAAATGGTTGACAAACTTACTATTGAGTATAATAGAAGTCGTCAAGCAGCAATTACTAAGGAACTAATAGAAATTATATCAGGAGCAGAGAGTTTATAATTATGAGCAAAGGAATAATCACACAAGTTATCGGAGCAGTAGTGGATGTTAAATTCGATGGAGAATTACCAGAAATTTTATCAGCATTAGAATGTAAAAATGGAAATAATAGATTGGTTTTAGAAGTTGCCCAACATCTTGGAGAATCAAGTGTTAGAACAATTGCAATGGATGCAACAGAGGGATTAAAAAGAGGAGATTTGGTGACAGCCACAGGTAATCCAATTATGGTTCCTGTTGGTCCAGAAACATTAGGAAGAATTATGAATGTAATAGGCGAGCCTATTGATGAAAAAGGTGAGATTAAAACAAAAGAAAAGTGGCCAATTCATAGACCGGCCCCTGAATTTAGCGATCAATCAACTGAAACGGAAATATTAGTTACTGGTATAAAAGTAATTGATTTATTGGCACCTTATGCAAAGGGTGGAAAGATTGGATTATTTGGTGGTGCTGGTGTTGGTAAGACGGTGCTAATTATGGAACTAATCAATAACGTTGCAAAAGCTCATGGTGGATTTTCAGTTTTTGCTGGCGTTGGAGAAAGAACTAGAGAAGGAAATGATCTTTATCATGAGATGATAGAATCTGGAGTTATCAAACCTGAAGGACCTGGATCAAAAGCAGCCTTAGTTTATGGTCAAATGAATGAACCTCCAGGAGCAAGAGCCAGAGTTGCCTTAACAGGATTAACAGTCGCAGAGTATTTCAGAGATCAAGAGGGACAAGATGTACTTTTTTTTGTAGATAATATTTTTAGATTTACTCAAGCAGGCTCTGAGGTGTCAGCTCTATTAGGAAGAATACCTTCTGCAGTTGGATACCAACCAACTTTAGCAACAGATATGGGCAATCTTCAAGAAAGAATTACAACAACCAACAAGGGATCAATTACTTCTGTTCAAGCGATTTATGTTCCTGCTGATGACTTAACAGATCCTGCACCAGCAACATCTTTTGCTCATCTTGATGCAACAACAGTATTATCAAGACAAATCGCGGAAATAGGAATTTATCCTGCGGTAGACCCTTTAGACTCTACTTCTAGAATTTTAGATCCTAGAATTGTAGGTGAAGAACATTATAGAGTTGCGAGAGAAGTTCAAAAAGTTCTACAAACCTATAAATCTCTTCAAGATATTATTGCAATTCTTGGTATGGATGAATTATCTGAGGGAGATAAATTAACTGTAGCAAGAGCTAGAAAAATCCAAAGATTTTTATCTCAACCCTTCTTCGTTGCAGAAGTATTTACTGGTTCATCGGGAAAACTTGTTGATCTAGAATCAACAATTAAAGGATTTGCCGCTATTTGTAATGGAGACTATGATCATCTACCAGAAGCAGCTTTTTATATGGTTGGTACAATTGAGGAAGCTGTAGAAAAAGCTGAAAAAATGGCTAAGGATGCTGCCGCTTAATGAGCGAAGAGTATAAAATTGAAATAGTTAATCCTGAAAAATCTTTTTTAATAAAAGAGGATGTTTTAGAGGTTGTGATACCAGCTTTTGAAGGAGAAATGGGGATATTGAAAGATCATATTCCAATAATATCTTTTTTAAAGCCAGGTATTATAAAAATTTATTCTAGATCAGGAGAAGAAAATTATTATGTTGAAGATGGAATTGTTGAATTTAAAAATAATAACCTATCTATTTTGACCAGCTCAATTGACAATATTAAAAATATGGACAAATCAAAATTACAAGATTTACTAAAAACAGCAGAAGAGGAAACAATGAACTCTGAAATTAGTGATCAATCAAAATATTTAATTGATCAAAAAATTGACGTTTTGAAATCTCTTAATTAATTATTTTTTGAACTTGTTTTTTAAGTTCTTTGTAAACATGCAGTTTAAAACTCACCACAACTTTATCAATTTCGTCTAAATCAATCCATTTCCATTCTAAAAATTCTGGCTTTTTTGTTTTAATATCAATGTCTTTATCTTCACCAAGATACCTCATTAAAAACCATTTTTGTTTTTGGCCTTTATATTTTCCTTTCCAAATAATTCCTAATAAATGGTCAGGAAGTAGATAGGTTATCATTCCATCAATTTCTTTAATTAACTGAATATTATTTATACTAGTTTCCTCTTCTAGCTCTCGATAAGCTGCTGCTAAAAAATCTTCACCGTCATCGATACCTCCTTGAGGCATCTGCCAAAAATTTTTAGGATTATCTATTCTTCTGGCTACAAAAACTTTATTATCTTTATTTAATAAAATTATTCCAACACCCCTCCTTAGCGGTAAATTTTGATATTTTTTCTCCATTTTACCCGTTAAGTAATTTAATCGCGTAGTTTAGTTGATTGTCTGTTTCAGTTTTAATTAGAAAATTATCACCATCTTCTATTAGCTCTATATCTGGTATTACTCCAACCTCTGAAATAGATTTGCCAGATGGAAGGTAGTATTTAGCAACAGTTAATCTTATTGCCCCATTATTTCTCAAAGGAATTATTGATTGAACGGAACCTTTGCCGTAACTATTTTCTCCAAGAATAATTGCTCTTTTATGGTCTTTTAATGCTCCTGCGACAATTTCAGATGCAGATGCCGAACCATTATTTATTAGAACAATTAAAGTTTTTCCGTCTGTAATGTCTCCCTCTTTTGCAAACCATTTTTTATTTTCAGAAGGTGTTCTGCTTTTTGTTGATACAATTTCACCATTCTCGAGGAAATAATCAGAGATTTCAATTGCTTGTGTTAATAATCCTCCAGGATTATTTCTCAAATCTAAAATATAAGCCTTTAAATCATTATTCTTTTTTAATTCTTGAACTTTTTTTTTTATTTGATCGCTGCTGTTATCATTAAAAGAAGTTAACCTTAAATAACCAATGTTGTTATCTAAGAGATCTGATTTAACGGATTGAATTTCTATTATTTCTCTTGTTATATTAAATGTTAAAGCTTTTTTTTCGCCTTTTCTTCTTACGGTAAGTTCAATGCTTGTACCAACAGGACCTTTCATTAAATCTACCGCTTCAATTAGAGTTTTTCCCTGAACTTGAGTATCGTTAATTTTAACAATGTAGTCGCCAGCTTTTAAACCAGCTTTTGCTGCAGGAGTATCATCGATTGGTGAAATAACCCTAACTACTCCAGCTTCCATACTCACTTCAATTCCAAGACCGCCAAATTCGCCACTGGTGTCCTCTTGCATTTCCATTAAGGTTTTGGGTGACATATATGCCGAATAAGGGTCTAGTGATTGAAGGAGACCATTAATTGCTGCATCCATGCTTTCGGATTGATTAATTTCTTCAACGTATTCTCTATTTATTTTTTCAAGAACTTCACCAAAAAGATCTATTTTTTTATAAATATCATTTTCATCTGAATATAAAACTTCAATAAAAAAAAACTGAGCTAAAAAAATTAATATATAGCTCTGAATTTTTTTCATATAATAACTTTTTCTTTTGGAATTAACTCAGACCAAATTTTTTCTAGCTCATAAAATTTTCTTTTTTCAGGATGAAATATATGGACGATTAAATCTATTCCATCTACAAGCTTCCATTCAGTACTTTCTATTCCTTCAATTTTAGAATTTTTAATTCCATTATTTTTAAATTTTTCAAGTACCTGCTCTGATAATGCCTGAATATGTCTTGAAGAAGTTCCGCTTGCAATAATCATGTAATCGGCCATTGAGCTCTTACCTTTAAGATCAATACTTATTATATCCTGAGCTTTGTTGATATCGAGGGTTTTAACAATGATTTTTTTTAAGTCTAAAATTTTATTCATTAATTAAATTAACAATATCAAATTTTTCTTAATTGAGAAGATGAAATGTTGACTTTATTAAATTTAACAAAGGCTAAATTTTTTTGATTTAATGACTTATAGGTCTTTGATTTTAATGAACTTTTTTTATATCCGTGCCGATCGAAAACTATGATCTTGCATTTTTGTGAAATTGATCGCCATTTATACCATTTATGAAAATTTATTAAATTATCAGCACCCATTAAAAAATATATTTCAATATTTTTATTTTTTCTTAAAAAATTTATTAAATCAATTGTTTTATTAGATTTTATAATATTTTCATAAAATTTAATCTTTATAAATTTATTTGAACGAATAATTTTTTTACAAAATAGAATTCTTTCTTTAACATTTAAACTACTTTTGGATTTAAAAGGGTTTTTTTTTGTAATTGCCCAAATAATATTTTTTAATTTAAATTTTTTTTTAGCCTCTTTAGAGATTGCTAAATGTCCTTTGTGTGCTGGGTCAAACGATCCTCCTAAAACACCAATTTTTTTTTTTAAAATCAAACTACTTCCTAGTACTGCCGTTGCTACTTACTTCATATTTATATGATACTAACTGTTGTAATCCAATTGGTCCTCTTGGTGGTAGATTATTTGTTGAGATTCCTACCTCTCCTCCAAATCCAAACTCATAACCATCAGCAAATTGGGTTGATGTATTGTGCATTGCAATTGAACTTTTTACGTTTTTTAGAAATTTTTTTGCAGTTTTTATATTTTTAGTAATTATAGAGTCTGTATGCATTGTTCCATATTTATTAATATGATTGACTGCTTCGTCACAATCTTTAACTGTTTTAACTGAAACAATTGGTGCCAAATACTCGGTAGACCAATCTTTTTCCGTTGCATGATATATTTCCCCTTTGTAATATTTGTTTAAGAGATAATCTCCATATATTTTACAATTATTATCTTCAAGTTTTTTTAAAATTGGATTACAAAATTTTTTGACAATTTTTTTGTGAAACAAAATTGTTTCTGTAGCTCCACATATACTGGTATTTCTTAATTTTGCATTGTACACAATGTCTGTTGCCATCTTTAATTCAGCATCTTTATCAATATAAGTATGACAAAGTCCCTCTAAGTGTCCAATTATAGGAATTTTAGAAAATTCTTGAACCTTTTTTACTAAATATTTTCCACCTCTAGGTATGATTATGTCAATATAATCTTTCATTTTTGAAAGCATAAAATTGACAATTTTTCTATCTTTTGAGTTAATAAATTGAATATAATTTTGATCAACTTTATTATCTTTAAGCGCTTTACGAAATAAATTAGCTAAAATTTTATTTGTATTTATTGCTTCAGATCCACCTTTTAGAATTACGGCATTACCAGATTTAAAACATAAGCTTGCAACATCAGATGTTACATTGGGTCTACTTTCATATATCACTCCAATAACTCCAATTGGTATAGTAACTCTTTTAATATTTAAACCACTTGGTTGTTTCCATTTTTCCAAAACTTTATCAACCGGATCCTTTAAGTGAGTAATCTTATTTACAGTATTTCTGATATCGCTAAGTTTTTTTTCGTCAATTGTCAGCCTTTCAATTAAATTTTCTGTTAATCCTTTATTTGTCGCAAATTTTATATCTTTTATATTCTCCTTAAGAATTAATTTTTTTTCTTTATCTAGTAATGATGCATAATCATTTAAAATTTTATTTTTAATTTTTGTATTAATTTTAATTTTTGATGCATTTCTTGCATTTTTTCCAATGGAATTCATGTGTTGGCTCATTTTATACCTCTACCATGTCGTCTTTATGAATAACCTCAGATTTTGCAATATATCCCAACAAACTTTGAATCTCATTAGAGTGATGGCCCATAATTTTTAGAATTTCATCAGAGGAAAATGAGCTTAAACCTCTCGCGCATTCTGAATTTTTTTTATCTAATACTTTTATATGATCACCTTTTTTAAATTTTCCTGATACTTTTGTTATACCCGCAGCTAATAAACTTTTTCCATTTTTAAGTGCTTTTTTTGCACCATCATCGATTATAAGCTCTCCTTTTGGTGCCACAGAGCTTATGATCCATTTTTTTCTAGCATCAAGTTTTGAAATTTTTGAAATAAACCAAGTACAATTATTTTCTTCAATTATTTTACTAATTGGATTTATATACAAACCATTTGCAATAGCCATAGTACATCCAGATAGCTGACATATTTTCGCAGCTTCTAACTTGGTTTTCATACCGCCGCTACCATATTCATTAACACCTTTAATATTTATTTTTTTTAAATCATATTTTAAATCATTAATTTTTTTAATTAATTTAGCATCTTTAAATAATTTTGGATTTTTATCGTAAAGACCATCAACATCTGAGAGAAGAATTAAAGTATCTGCATTTGTGATTTGTGCAACTCTAGAGGCCAATCTATCATTATCTCCATATTTAATTTCAGTTGTTGCAATAGTATCATTTTCATTAACTATAGGAATAAATCCAAGTTCAAATAAATTTTCAAATGTTCTTTTAGCGTTTAATGATCTTCTTCTTTCTTCTGTGTCTTCCAAAGTAAGTAATATTTGAGATATATTTAATTTATATTCTGAAAATGTTTCAGAATATAAATTCATTAATTCAATTTGACCAATAGACGCGATAGCTTGACTTTTATCAAGTTTAAGATTTTTCTTATCATAGTTCATTTTTTTACAGCCAAGTGCTATTGCACCAGAACTAACAATGATTATTTTTTGGTTTTTATATTTAAGTTTTTGGATATCGCTTGCAAAACTTAATAACCATTTTTTTCTAATTTTTTTATTGTCATCAATTAATAAGGAAGAACCAATCTTTATAACAGTTATTTTAGAGTTATCAAGATACATAGGAAATTAATTTAGCTTTTATTTTAGATACAGATTCTTTTTTTAAAGTTGATAAAGTCATGATTTCACATTTTTTGTTTTTAGAAAAATCCTTAATTATATCTTTGACTAAAGTCTCATCTATTAAATCAGTTTTATTAAGCACAACCAATTCTTTCTTATCTAAAAGTTTTGGGCTATACCTTTTTAATTCATTTTTTACTTGTCTGTATGACTCATCAAGATCAATATTAGTTATATCAATCATGTGTAACAGCGACTTACATCTCTCAATGTGTTTTAAAAATTTTATGCCAAGGCCAATACCTTCATGGGCACCTTCTACTAAACCAGGTATGTCTGCAATCGTAATTTCTTTATCATCATAAGATGCAACACCTAAGTTAGGGTTTAGAGTTGTAAATTTATAATTAGCTATTTTTGGATTTGCATTAGTAATAGCAGCAAGTAAACTAGATTTACCAGCATTAGGTAAACCAATAATTCCTATGTCGGCAATAGTTTTTAACTGAAGCCAAACAGTAAACTCTTCTCCTAAAGCACCTTTGGTAAACTTTCTTGGTGCTCTGTTGGTAGAACTTTTAAATCTTGTATTGCCAAGACCTCCTTTGCCCCCAGCTGCTGCAACAAATTCTTCTCCTTCTTTATCAAAATCATAAATAAGAGTTTTGTTGTCTTCTTCAAAAACTTGTGTACCAAGTGGAACTTTTAAAATTAAATCATAACCACTTTTACCAGTTCGATTTTGTCCAGAACCATTTTCTCCCCAGGGAGCTTTGTGGTGCTGTAAATATCTATAATCAATTAATGTATTAAGATTTTTCTCTGCCCTTAATATTACAGATCCGCCTTTGCCCCCATCTCCCCCGTCTGGACCACCGCTGTCAATAAATTTTTCTCTTCTAAAACTGGGTGAACCGTTTCCACCGTTTCCAGCTTTAATATATATTTTTACTTGATCTAAGAATTTCATAATACAACCTTAATTTTAGTTGTACTATTAATTGGGTTTTACTGAAACGAAAGTTCGGTCTAATTTTGATTTTTTAAATACAACTTTGCCTTTAATGACTGAAAAAATTGAATGATCTTTACCCATTCCTACATTTTCCCCAGGGAAAATTTTAGTTCCTCTTTGTCTAACAATGATATTTCCAGGCACTACTGCTTCTCCAGCATATTTTTTAACTCCAAGTCTACGACCAATACTATCTCTTCCATTTTTAGATGATCCACCTGCTTTTTTTGTTGCCATAATTTACCTAATTATTTATTAGCTACTTTCTTATCATCCTCAATTTTTTTTAAGGGTTTAGAAATTTTTTCAGCTTCGGATAAAACTTTGCCATCTTTTGAAAAAATTTTATTTATTCTAATTAATGAATATTGTTGTCTGTGTCCATTTTTTCTTCGAGAATTTTGTCTTCTTCTTTTTTTGAAAATTAAAATTGTTCTATTTTTACCATTTTCGATTAAATCTGCTTCTACTTTTGCTCCAGATACCATTGGAGTTCCTATTTCTATTGACTTATCATCTCCATAAGCCAAAATTTCATTGAATTCTATTTTCGTTTCAGGTTTAGAATCATGCAATCTATCAACTTTAAGGATCTCTCCTGATTTAACCTTATATTGCTTTCCACCTGTTTTAATTACTGCGTATGACATAAAATGTTAATTAGTTTTTTTTTGTATCAGCAATATAGTTCTAGTCTTCTTTTAGTCAAGTCGAATAAACTAAAAATTATCCTTTAAATCTCTTAGTTTAGCAAAAGTTTTTACGTCATTGGCTTTTAGAAATATATTACAGTTGATTTCATCTTTTAGAATTGTAGGAACTGTCGGTAAACCATTTTTTAGTTTTTTATTCATATCGAAAATTTTATTTTTCAAATCTACATTTTTTGAATCATATTTTATGCAAAATTTTGAATTATTAAGAGTATATTCATGACCACAATAAATTTTTGTATTTAGTGGTAAACTTTTTATTTTTTTTAAGGAAGAAAACATTTGATCATAAGTACCTTCAAATATTTTTCCACAACCTAGAGAAAAGAGTGTATCGCCAGTAAAAATTATTCCTTCTTTAAAAAAATAAAAACTTATATGACCGCTTGTATGACCAGGTATATGAATAATTTTTACTTCGAAATTGTCCTTTTTCCAAATCTGACCATCCTCAACTCCAAAATCAATTTCAGGAATTCTGTCGTGATCATTTTTAAAGCCTATAACGGTAGCATTATATTTAATTTTTAATTCTTTATTTCCTCCAACATGATCAAAATGATGATGAGTATTTAGTATATATTTTAAAGTTATTTTATTTTTTTCAATAAATTTTATTATTGGTTTTGATTCACTAGGGTCAATTACACACGCAACATTTCTAATTTCATCAATTACTAAATAGCTATAATTATCCTTTAAACATGGAATAATTTTAATTCTCATACTATTTTTCAATTAAAAAAATTCCTAGTTCAGCAAATAAATTTTTAATTTCGATATTTGAATCATTTATTAAAGAAACGTTTTGATTGTTTATAGCTAATGATTTGAATATTTTAAAATTTTTAGATCTAATAAAGTGATAAAAATCTTTAATTGTACACATGTGTATATTCGGAGTGTCATACCATTGGTAGGGTAAGTTTTTAGTGATTGGCATAGTGCCTTTTATTAATAAATGAAGTCTTAGTTTCCAATTTCCAAAGTTAGGAATAGTTATTATCACTTTTTTACCTACTCGTAATAACTCAATAATTACTAATTCAGGGTTTAAAAATGCTTGAAGTGTTTGACTTAAAACAACATAATCAAATGAATTGTTTGGAAATTGCTTTAAATCTGTTTCAGCATTTCCTTCAATAACAGTTAGTCCTTTAGCTATACATTTTTGAACATTTTCTTTCGAAATTTCTAATCCTCTAATATTTATGTTTTTATTTTTTTTTAAAAATTCTATTAAAGTTCCATCTCCACAACCAACATCTAATACTCTTGTATTTTTATCAATTAAATCTACGATTGCTTTAAATTCATTTTTCATAGTTAGTTATCAGAATATGATTTTTCTAGAAAGTTCTTAAGAGCTTTTAAAAAATCTGGCACATCTAATAGAAATGAATCATGTCCTTTATCAGACTCAATTTCCACAAAACCAACATCTGCACCAATGGCATTTAAAGCAATAACTATATCTTTATTTTCTTGAGTTGGATAAAGCCAATCAGACGTAAATGATATAATAAAAAATTTAGTTTTAGTTTCTTTAAACGCATCAGATAAATTTCCTTTAAATTGGCCTGGCAAATCAAAGTAGTCCATTGCTCTAGTAATATACAAGTAACTGTTCGCATCAAACCTATCAACAAAAATTGAACCTTGATATCTTAAATAGCTTTCAATTTGAAAATCAGCATCAAAGCCAAACTTAAGATGTTCTCTTTTCTGAAGTTTTCTTCCAAACTTTTCTTGTAAGCTTTTTTTTGAGAGATAAGTAATATGTGCTGCCATTCTTGCTACAGCTAATCCTTTATCTGGACTAATATTTTTTGAAAAATATTCTCCATTATTCCAATTATTATCAGCTGCTATTGCTTGTCTTCCAAGTTCATTGAAAGCAATATTTTGTGCTGAATGGCTTGATGAACAAGCTATAGGTACAGCAGTTTTAGTTTTATCAGGGAAATTACTTACAAATTGTAAAACCTGCATACCCCCCATTGATCCACCAATGACAGAAAAAAGTTTTTTTATTTGAAAGTGATCTAGCAAATTATATTGAGCATTAACCATGTCATTGATGGTTATTACTGGAAAATTAGTTCCAAAAATTTTTTGTGTATCAGGATCTTGATGTCCTGGACCGTAAGAACCCATGCATCCACCAATTATATTTGCACAAATAATAAAATATTTATTAGTATCGACCGATTTATCTGGTCCAACAGCGTGAGACCACCAACCATCTTTATTAGTAACAGGATTTATCCCGGTAACATATTGATCACCAGTTAATGCGTGAAAAACCAATATTGCATTATCTTTTTTATTATTTAAAGAACCATATGTTTCATAAGCTATTGGAAAATTATTAATAGT
This sequence comes from Pelagibacteraceae bacterium, assembly GCA_009693705.1. GTDB lineage: Bacteria > Pseudomonadota > Alphaproteobacteria > Pelagibacterales > Pelagibacteraceae > Pelagibacter. The sequence goes on along the minus strand of SHWS01000002.1, from coordinate 41,316 downwards.
TTTTCCGCAGTCCAACTTTAATGGTTTTCTAACTATCATAGTTTTAATATTTAAAGTGCTCATATGTAAAAGCTAATATTTGAATTGAGAGAAAAAAACAATTTTAGCAGTTTTTTTATAGCGCTCGCAATTCAGATAAATCAGCGCATAAATTTTGTACTAGAAGTTATTTAATATGTCAATTTTTTAAAAAAAAGACTTATTCTGTATAAAAATTTATTATTTTATTTATAAAGAAGCATAAAATTAAAATATGAGTACACCATCATTCAAAAAATTTAATATTGAGGCCTATAAACCTGGAAAATCCCAGATTAAAAAAAATAAAAACGTAATTAAATTATCTGCAAACGAATCTGCGTTAGGAGTAAGTTCAAAAGTTATTAGAGTTTTATCTGATAAGAAAATAAGTTTTTATCGATATCCGGATAGTAAATCAATTCTTTTGAGAAAAGAAATATCAAAAAAATATAAATGTAATTTTGATAAAATTATATGTGGAGCTGGCTCAGATGAGGTTATTCAGATTTTGTGTCAATTATATCTTAAACCTAAAGATGAAGTTGTTGTTCCGGAATATAGCTTTTTAATGTACAGAATATACGCAAGTATAGCCGGAGCAAAAGTTGTATTTGCAAAAGAAAAAAATTTTAAAATTTCAATTATAGAGATTTTAAAAAAAATAACAAAAAAAACAAAAATAGTTTTTTTAGCAAATCCAAATAATCCAACAGGAACATTTTTAACTAAATTAGAACTCTTAGAGCTCAGAAAAAAACTAAATAAAAGTGTTTTGTTAGTAGTTGATGATGCATATTACGAATATATGAAAAATTTAGATTATAAATCTGGATTAGAATTATTTAAAAAAAAGGATAATGTTTTCATTATAAGAACATTTTCTAAAATTCATGGCTTGGCGTCATTAAGGGTGGGTTGGGGTTATGGTTCAAAAAAAATAATTAATGCTCTAAACGTGATTAAGCCTCCTTTTAATGTTAGCCAAGTTGCTCAAATAGCTGCGACTGAGTCATTGAAAGATAAAAATTTTATTGATCGATCTGTAAAACACAACATCATTTATGGGAATAAAATAAAAAAATTTTTAGAAAATTATAAAATTTTTTCTAATGATGTTTCCGGTAACTTTTTAATGTTAGATTTTTCTCAGTGCAGCGTTAAAGCCAACTACTTTTATGACGAATTAAAAAAAAGAGATATTATTTTAAGGTCTACAGAAGAAGGATATAAAATTAAAAATAAACTTAGAATAACGATTGGTTCTAAAAATGAAAATTCAAAATTTATGAGTGCAGTAAAAAAAATATTAAATTAAAATGAAAAATATTTTAATTATAGGTTGCGGTTTATTGGGCTCCTCTTTACTGCGTGTAATAAAAAAGAAAAAAATATCAAAACAAATTTTCATTTATGAAAAATCCAAAGTAAATGTTTTAAAAATAAAAAAACTTAAACTTCCTGGAATTATTATAAATAAATTAGACCAACGTATTTCAAATGTAGATTTAATTATTGTATGTACACCTATGAGCGAGTACAAAAATCTCATTCTTAAAATAAATAATTTTCTATCATCAAAAACTATAATTACAGATGTTGGCTCATCTAAGTCAGAATCTTTAAAAATAATTAAAAAATTTTTACGAAAAGATATTTTTTGGACCTCTGGTCATCCAATAGCTGGCTCAGAAGTAAGTGGACCTGAATATGGAAAATCTGATTTATTTGAAAATAAATGGTGTGTTTTAATAAGAGAAAAAAACACAAAAAAAAATCACTTAAGCGCCTTAAGTAAGTTTTGGAAAAAAATTGGATCAAAGGTAGTTTTAATGAACTCAGAAAAACATGATAAGATTTTTTCGATGACAAGTCATTTGCCTCATTTAATTGCTTATAATTTGGTTAAGTCAGCACAAGATTTTGAAAAAAAACAAAATTATGATTTAATTAAATATAGCGCAGGAGGTTTAAGAGATTTTTCAAGAATAGCAGCTTCCAATGAAATAATGTGGAGAGATATTTTTTTTAACAACAACAAAAATATGTCAACAGCCATCAACTTGTTTATTAAAAATTTAAATTCCTTTAAAAAAGATATTAATTCAAAAAATAATAAATCAATTCTGAAAAAGTTAATTCAAACTAAAAAAGTAAGATCTCAGATAATCAGATTAAAACAAGATATTAATAAACCTGACTTTGGAAGAAGTTAATAATTTTTAATATTACTAATTTTTTTAACATTTAAATGAGCATTTTTTTTTATTAGTTTGATAGTTGGTATGGTGTTCATTATTACTACTTTTTTTTTAGGTCCATAAGCATGAATAAATTTTTGATTCTTTAAACAAACTCCAACGTGTCCCTTCCAGTAAATTATATTGCCAACTTTATAATTATCATTTGATATTTTTTTACAATATTTTACTTGATCCTTCGAATCTCTAGGAAAAAAAAAGTTATTATAATAGAAATACATTTGAACAAGGGCAGAACAATCAATCCCTTTACAACTTTTACCACCCCATAAATATTTAGTATTAACAAATAATTTAAATATTTTAGAAAAGTTTTTTTCAATATGATTAAATTTTTTTATATCTTCTTTTTTAATCCATATATTTTTTTCTAATTCTACGAAATTTTTATATTGATCAATCACCATAATTTTAGACCCAAAATATATAAATTTTATGATTGGTATGAATTTACTATTTAATTTTTTATAGATTTGAGATTTTAATTTAAAAATTTTATGAGTAGCTTTGAAATTTTTTATAAAATTATTATTTTTTATATAACCAGTATATTTATCATAGCTAGTTTTGATTTTTAGCCAATTTTTATTTTTATTTAGGATAGTAAATTTTTCCCCATATAAAATTTGTGAACTAACCTCAGACTTCATTGAAGGTTTTAAATAAATATTATTTAAACTTTTATTGAAATAAAAATCACTTTTCACTTAATTTTATTTTTTTTCTTAGCGACCATAATAATATTAATGACGGTATAACCATAACAGCTGTTATAATGAAAAAAATACCCCAATTTCCATTTAACCAATCAACCATTGCACCTGAGGATGACGCTAAAGTAGTTCTTCCGGCGGTACCAAGTGAAGCTAATAATGCATATTGTGTTGCGGTATATGTTCTATCTACTAGCAATGAAATAAAAGCAACAAAAGCAACCGTTGCAAATGCTGCAGCAATATCATCAAAAATTACAGCAATAGCAAATAGTAATTCAGATTTATCACTCCAGGCAAGGACGCTAAACAATAAATTTGTACTAGCCATAAATATACCAGCTAAAAACATTGCTTTTAAAACACCTGATCTAATTACAAATAATCCGCCCAATAATGTAAAAATTACAGTTGTGATCCAACCTAATGTTTTTGAATAAATGGCTATATCGGTTTTGCTAAATCCTAGTTCTTTGTAGAAAACAATTGACATCCGACCCAGAAAAGCCTCTCCAATCTTAAATAAAAAAACAAACCCTAGTATCCCTATTGCAACTGAAAAACCATTTTTTTTAAAAAAACTTATAATTGGTCCACTTATAGTTCCACCGATCCAAGTAAAAAAATTTGTTAAAACATTTTGATTTTTAAATTTATTAGAAATCAATTGATCATTTATTTTTTGGGAACTCTCTCTTTTAAAATCATCTGATTCTTTGATAAATATTAGACCAATATTCATAAATATTATAATTCCACCTAAAATTAAAAATGTTAGTTGCCAATAATTTTTAAAGCCTAAACTTTCCAAATATTCAGCTGAAAATAATGCAACTACACCGCCTAATTTATATCCACTCCACCACCCAACAACAGCTATTGCAGCACCCGCAGCCATTGATTTTCCCTCACTTTTTCCAATTTGTTCAATTCTTAATGCATCAACAGTAATATCTTGAGTTGCAGAGGTTACTGCTATCAATAAACCTACAGCAATTATTAAAGAAAATTGAGATATGGATAATTCTAAATTTGAAACTTTTAATATTAAATTTTCTGTTGGATTTATAATACTCCACATAAAAAGGGAAATTAATATTAATAATTGCATTAATAGTATCCAACTTTTTCTATGTCCAATTTTTTTTGTCAAATATGGAATTTTTATTCTATCAATTAAAGGTGCCCACAAAAAATTAAATGAATAGACTACAAAAATTAAACCAGCCCATCCAATAGTTGTTCTATCTAACCCATTTTCTTGAAGCCAAAGAGTCAGACTACTTCCAATTAAAACCCAAGGAAATCCAGAGATAGCACCCAACAATAAAATTTTTGACATTCTACTATCAAAATAAACAGAAAAAGTTTCAGATAAAGATTGTTTTTTTATTTCTAGCATTTTAATTTCTCCAAAAAGAAGGTAAGAATAATACTAATATTGTAAAAAGCTCAAGTCTACCTAAAATCATCCCTAAAGTTAAAGCCCATTTTGCAATATCAGGTAATGAGGAAAGATTTCCACTAGATCCAATTGTAGATCCTAAACCTGCACCGACATTAGAAATTGAGGAAGCTGCGCCAGATATTGCCGTAATAAAATCTAGACCAGTCAAAGATAATATAGCAGTTAATAATAGGAAAATTACAAAATATAAAAAGATAAAAGAAATAATAGAGGCAATAAATCTATCATCGACAAAGTTTTTATTATACTTAATTATAAAAATGCCGTTTGGATAAATAATTTTTTTAAGTTGTTTTATAATATATAAATATAGAATCTGAATTCTAAATATTTTAATACCGCAAGAAGTTGAGCCAGCACAACCACCTATAAACATTAACACTAAAAACAAAGTTAAAGGAAAACTTCCCCATTGATCAAATTCAGCATTGACGTATCCAGTGCCGGTTATAATTGAAATAACACTAAAAAAGACTGACCTTAAATTTAATTGGTAATCATTGTTAACTATTAAATAAATAGATAAAACAAAAACTGCTCCAACAATTATCTTTAAAAAAGTTTTTATTTGAACATCAGAAATTAAAATTTTTTTGTCTCCATTAATGAATTTTATGTAAGCAATAAAGGGCAGACTACCCAAAATCATAAAAATCATTGATGAGATTTCTATATAAATATTATTAAAGTAGCCTATAGACTCATTATAATTTGAAAAACCACCTGTAGCTACAGTTGTCATTGAGTGAGTTAAACTGTCAAAATTTCCTAAGCCAAAAATTTTATAAGTTAAAGCACAAAGTGTTGTTAAACCCAAATAAATATAAATTAACCTTAAACCAATTTCTTTTGATTTTGGCATAATTTTCTCTGAAGAATCATTGTTGGAAATTTTAAATAATTGCATTCCACCAACATTCATAATTGGCATTAGTGTAATCGCCATCACAACAATACCAATTCCACCTAACCACTGAAGTATTGCTCTCCAAAGTAAAATACTTTTAGGGGCATTTTCTAAATCTGAAATAATAGTTGATCCTGTTGTAGTAATACCCGACATACTTTCAAAAAAAGAGTCAGTAACTGAGAACTCCATACTGGAAAATATGAATGGCAAGGATCCAAAGATAGCTACGGTTAACCAAGATAAAGCAGTTAATAAAAATGCTTGTTGTAAATTTAATTTTTTATCATGATCTAAGTTTGTTATATAAAATAAAGTTCCCATAACTATTGTTATAAGAGACGCACCAACGAAGGATGGATCTATTTCTGAATAAGTAAATTGAGTAATTATTGGCAACAACATAAACAGACCAAGAATTATTTGTAAAATTCCAAGTGTAAAAAAAACTGTTTTATAATTAGACATTTTGAGAGAACATTATTTTATGGTAAATAAATTTCAACTCTATAAGAATTAATAAAAGGGCCAATATTAGATTTTTTGTAAGTATAATTAATGATTAAAAAGGAGAATTTAGATAAAACAAGTGCATGGCCTTTTGTTGAAGCAAAAAAATTGCTTCATGAAAGAAAATCTTTTATTGAGAAAAAAGGAAAAGTAACACTCCAAACAGGTTATGGTCCCAGTGGTCTACCGCATATTGGGACTTTTGGTGAAGTCGCAAGAACTTCTATGATGGTTAATGCTTTAAATCAATTAAGTGATCTTCCAACAGAAATTATTACATTTTCTGATGATATGGATGGTTTAAGAAAAGTTCCAGAAAATGTGCCAAATCAAGAATTGCTAAGATTAAATCTTCACAAACCTCTTAGTCAAGTTCCGGATCCTTTTAAAAAATTTACTAGTTTTGGAGAACATAATAATGAAATGTTAAAAGTTTTTTTAAATAATTTTAATTTTAAATATACTTTTAAAAGCTCTACTTCACTTTATAAAAGTGGTTTTTTCAATCCAACATTACAAATTATTTTAGATAATTATGAAAGTATTATGGATGTTATAATACCCACTTTAGGAAAAGAACGTCAAAAAACTTATAGCCCATTTTTACCAATTTGCCCGGATACTAATCGAGTATTAGAAGTTCCAGTTTTAGAAATTGACAAAAAGAAATCAAAAATTATTTTTGACAATAATGGAAAAAAAACAGAAAAAAGTATTTTTGATGGAAATTGTAAATTACAGTGGAAAGTTGACTGGGCAATGAGATGGTATGCGCTTGATGTTGATTTTGAAATGTATGGCAAGGATTTAATTGAAAGCGCTATTTTATCTGCAAAAATAATAAAATTAATTGGAAAAAAAAGTCCATCTGGTTTTGCTTATGAACTTTTTTTAGATGAAAAAGGTGAAAAAATTTCAAAATCTAAAGGTAATGGTATTACTATTGACCAGTGGTTGAGCTATGCCTCCCCTGAAAGTCTATCTTTATACATGTATCAAAATCCTAAAAGAGCAAAAAAACTTTATAAAGAGATAGTTCCAAAAGCTGTTGATGAATACTTAGATTGCATTGAAAAAGCAAAGCAGCAAGATGAATTAGAATTGTTAATGAATCCTGTTTGGCATGTCCATAACGGTAAAATTCCAAGAGAGGCAACAATTATGACATTTTCAATGTTGCTTAATTTAGTAGAGGCAAGCAATGCTAATAGTAAGGAACTTCTATGGAAATTTATAAAAAAATATAAGCCTGATATATTAGAAAAAAATTTTCCTGTTTTTGATAGTTTAGTTGGGTATGCAATTAAATATTTTAATGACGTAATAAAATCTCAGAAAAAATATAAATCACCAAATGATATTGAAAAACTAGCACTTAAAGCTTTAGTAAAGACTCTTGAAAAATGTAACGATACTATGTCTCCAGAAGATATTCAAACATTGATTTATTCCACAGGTAAAGAAAATGGATATGCCGAAAATTTAAGAAATTGGTTTAAATTAATTTACGAAGTTGTTTTTGGAGACGAGAATGGACCAAGAATGGGTTTTTTTATAAGCTTTTTTGGTGTTAAAGAGACTAAAGAACTTATAATAAATAAATTAAAATAATGTTTTCAAAGCTTAGATCTTTAATTTTTAAACTAGATCCTGAAACAGCCCATAGTCTAGCAATTAAATCTTTAAAATTAAATTTGGTTTCTAATATTTTTGATCAAAACATCGATGAGTCTTTTTTTAAAACAAAAATTTTTAATAAAGAATTAAATAATCCAATTGGAATGGCAGCAGGGTTTGATAAAAATGCTGAAGTATACAATTCTTTATTTAAACTTGGTTTTGGATTTGTAGAGGTTGGAACAATTACTCCTATTCAACAATATGGAAACCCCAAGCCTAGAGTTTTTAGACTTATTGAAGATCAAGCCTTAATTAATAGACTTGGTTTTAATAATCATGGCGCTGAAGAAGTTATTAATAGAATTAAATTAAATAAAAAAATTGGTTTACTAGGAATTAATATTGGTCCAAACAAAGATTCAGAGGACAGACTGAAAGATTATCTGATAGGTTTAAAAACTTTTTATGAAGTAGCAGATTATATTACAATTAATATTTCTTCACCAAATACTGAAAATCTAAGAAATTTTCATCAACAGAGTAAACTTGAAGAATTATTAAAATCTATTAATAAAGAAAAAAAAATCTTAGAAACAACAATTCCTATAGTTGTAAAAATTTCCCCAGATATTACTGAAAATCAAATAAATCAAATCTCTGAGATATTATTAGAAAATAATATTGAGGGAATTATTATTTCTAATTCATCTGAGTCAACTAGAAATGAACTTATAGACATCCAAAAAATTCAAAAAGGAGGATTGTCAGGTAAGCCAATTGAAAATAAGTCAAATATTTTAATTAGTAAATTTTATAAATTACTTAAAGGCAGAATAAAAATAATTGGAGTAGGCGGTGTAGACTCAGGAAAAAGTGCATATGCTAAATTTTTAGCAGGAGCAGATTTAATTCAAATTTATACCGGGATGGTTTTTAAAGGTCCAAATATTACTTACATGATTAAAAAAGAGCTTAGTGAATTATTATTGAGAGTTGGAGTAAAGAATTTTACAGAAATTATAGGAAATAAAACTTTATCTTAAATCTAATAAACTTGACGCAATCGATAACTGGTCTTATATAGGCACTGTTATTATGTCAAAAAAATGTGAATTAACTGGAAAAATTCCAATGTATGGTCATAATGTTAGTCATGCTAACAACAAGACTCATAGAAGATTTTTGCCGAATCTTAAAAGAGTAAAATTTACAAGTGAACTTTTAAAAAGAAGTTTAAAATTAAGAGTAAGTGTTGCGGGTGTAAGATCAGTTGATAAAAAGGGAAGTTTTGATGAATTTTTAAAAGCCGTCAAAAATAAAAACTTATCACCAAGACTAAAAAAACTAAAAAAAAGTATTTTAATTAAGTCTCCATTTAAGAAAATATCTGTAGTTAAATCTGTATAATGACAAAGTTATTAATAACACTCCCATTTTTAATGGGAGTAGTTGTTCTAGCCTCAAATTATTTAGTCCAGTTTCCAGTTGGCTATTATGAATTAGAGGAAATACTAACTTATGGTGCTTTTAGCTACCCAATCGCATTTTTGATTACTGATATAGCCAATAGATTTTATGGTAAGTTAATTGCTAGAAAAATTGTTTATATTGGATTTGTGATAGGAGTTAGTTTTACTCTTTTTTTTTCCACTAATTTTGAAGATTTAATTTCGATCAGAATTGCTATTGGCTCAGGAACTGCATTTTTAATTGCTCAACTAATAGATATTCAGATTTTTGATTATTTTAGAAAAAAAAAATGGTTTATAGCGCCATTTACTTCTTCATTGGTTGGCTCAGTCATTGATACTTTTATTTTTTTTTCCATATCTTTTTATGGAACAGAGATGCCTTGGATTACTCTTTCATTGGGAGACTTGGCTGTCAAAATTTTTGTAGCATTAGTAATGTTAATCCCTTTTAGATTATTATTAGTTTTACTTAAACCTATCAAAAACTAATATAAAAATTTATAAGATAAAATTTTATAAGCTAATTTTGCCACTAAAAAGTTATATGAATCAAATCCTTTTATTGGAGATAGTTCGTTTATATCAGCGCCAACTATTTTAGAATTTTTTGCAGCAATTTTAATTATATCCAACGTTTCCTGCCAAAGCAAACCTCCAGGCTCAGGTGTGCCTGTTGCTGGCATAATACTTGAATCTAGACCATCAACATCAAATGTAAGATAAACTGTTTTATCTTTTATCATTTTTTTGAATTTTTTGAGATCCCATTTAGCCTTATCCTTTGCCCAAAATATTTTTATTCTATAAGAATTTTTTTTTAAAAATGGAATTTCACTTTCTGAGATATTTCTAATACCAAAAGAAATTACAGAAACATTAGAATAATCAAGGCATCTTCTTATGGCAGATGCGTGAGAAAATTTTTCTCCATTGTAACTTTCACGAAGATCAGCGTGTGCATCAAAGTGTAAAAGACATATTTTTTTAAATTTCTTAGTAAATGGCTCTATGCATCCGGGTGTTATTGAATGTTCTCCACCAAAGGTTAATGGAAAAAGATTTTTATTTAAAATCTCCTCATTAATTTTAGACATCTTTCCAAGAGCTTTTTTTATATTTTTATCAATTTTAAAGGGTTTTAATGTTTTGATACCAATTTTCTTATAAGGTTCACAATTTAACTCTTCATCATACAATTCAACTTGATGGGATGCTTTTATTATTTCTTTAGGACCATTTTTTGTTCCACCTCCATAGCTTACTGTTTTTTCTAAACCAAATGGAATTATTATAACTTTTTCTTTAAATTTAATATTATCATCTATTCCAAGAAATCCGTTTTTATTTGAGAGATATTTCAATTTTTATCCGAAAATTTTTGTAAAATTTTTTCTTGTTCTACTTTTCCATTCACCTCTGTGATAAACATCACTGGCAATTAAAGGTAATACACTGGTTGCTTCTGCAAAAACCATTTGTTCTTTAGTAACATCAACTTTTCCCCAAGAGCTTGCTTCTTTGAGAGTGGAACTGCTGCAGGCTCCGTCTCTAGAATCAGCTACAGTTATTTGTACAGCGTATTTATGCATACTAACTTCTTTACCAAGAAGCTCAGCACATATAACAGTATCTTGAATAAAGTTTTTTGGAACTCCACCACCAATCATAAATAATCCTGATCTTTTAGATTGTATTTTGATTTCAGTAAGTTCTCTAAATTCTCGAATGGAGTCTATCGTGATATGTTTTTTTGGATTTTTTTCTTGGTGAATTACAAGACCAAATCCAGCACTTGAATCTGTAAAAGCAGGACAAAAAATTGGCACATCATTATCATATGCGGTTTCTATTAAGGAGTTTTTTTTAATAGAATTTTTTTTAAGGTATTTTCCCATTTCATATATAAATTCTCTTGAGGTATAACTTTTAGGTTCTAACGTATCAGCAATTTCACAAATTTTTTTATCACACATTTGTAGTTCTTCTTCATCAATGTAAGTGTCATAAATCCTATCTATATAATTTTTTCTAAGTTCAGTATCATCTTGAAACTGCGAGCCTTGATAATGTTTAAAACCTAAGGCTTCAAAAAAATCCATATCAACAATAGATGCTCCAGTAGCAACGATTGCATCAACCATATTATATTTAACAAGATCTTTATAAATATTCATACAACCACCCGCAGAAGTAGATCCTGCAAGTGTTAGAAAGATAGTACAATCGTTATCCTTGAGCATTTCATTATAAATATTAGCAGCTTTAGCTGTTTCTCTAGAAACAAAAGACATTTTTTCCATAGATGAGATAATTTTTCGAGCATCAAAGGAAGTAATATCAATATGTTCAACGGGATCTTTTAAGAAGTCTTTTTTGCTATTATGGCCTAAGCTTTTATTTTCTAACATTAAGCTACTAATGTAGCTTTATTATGATCTTTAGCGTACATGCTCATAATCGGATTATCTTCGACTTCATACACTTCATTTGAATAAAATCCATTGAATCCGGTTCTAAATGTTAAACCATAAGCTCCTAATTGACCCAACTCAATATAATCATTTTCTTTAATATTGTTTGGGAGGAGAAAAGGACCTTTCATATAATCCATGCTATCACATGTTGGCCCAAAAAAATCAAAAGCAGTTAATTTTTTTGAAATAATTTTACTTGAATTATCTTTAATCATTCTAGAAGGGTAAACTATATTCGGAGTGCCAGCATCGAACAGAGTTCCGTATGTTCCATCGTTTATATAAAGCTTTTGTTTCTTTCTAAGGTTAACTCTTACTATAGTTGAACCACTTTCAGCAACTATAGCTCTACCAGGTTCACATATAATTTGAGGTAATTTTTCAAGTTTCAAATTTTCTAAACCAGCTTTAATTTCATTAAAATAGTTTTCTAATGTTTGAGGAACTAAATCAGGATAAATTGCTGGAAAGCCTCCTCCTACATTTATGAAATCTGGAACAATCTTAGATCTTTTAATTACATTTCCAATTTCAATTATTCCCTTTTTATAAGAAATAGGATGCATACATTGTGATCCAACATGAAAACTCAAACCAACTTTATTCGCAAATTGTTTTGTTAATCTTAGTAAACCAACAGCTTCCGAATTAAGTGCACCAAATTTTTTAGATAAATCTATTTCAGCATGTTCATTTGACACAGCGATCCTAACAAATAATTCTAAATCTTTTGCGTTTTTTGTAGATTGAATTATTTTTATTAATTCATCCTTTGTGTCCAGTGAGAATATTTTAACTCCATAATTAAAATATGCTTCGCTAATACTTTCTCGACTTTTAACAGTATGCATATAATTGCATTTTGCAGTTGAGCTGAATTGTCTAATATTTTTTATTTCATTAATTGATGCTACGTCAAATTGATCAATACCACTCTCAATTATCGTTTTAATAACTTCTGGATAAGGATTTGTTTTAACAGCATACAAAACTTTTCCAGGAAAATTACTTTTAAAGTATTTTACAGCTGTTTGAACAGAATGCTTTCTGATGCAATATACAGGTTTTTCAGGTTTCAGTTGATTTACCAGATCTTCAACTGATTTAAATTTCTGCACTAATAATGCCTCCAAAAAAAATTTAATAAAAAAAATTTTTTTAAACTTGTAAAAAAACTTTTTTTTTATGCAATTAATGGAATCGATAACTAATGTAAAGTAAATAATTAATGAAAAATAAGTTAATGCACTTGTAAAATTTTAAAAAATAACCACATGAACTCTATGAAGGAACAAACAATAGTTAAAAAACTTAGTGATTATGTCAATAAATCACTAATCATTGTTGATGACGACAATCCTTTTAGAGAAAGATTGGCAAGAGCAATGGAGAAAAAAGGTTTTGAAGTTTCTCAAGCTGAAAGTGTCGAAAAAGGTATCGAATCGGTCAAATTAAATAGACCTGCTTTTGCTGTTGTTGATTTAAGATTAGCTGATGGAAATGGTTTAGAAGTTGTAAAAGAGATACAGTTATCAAATCCAGATAGTAAAATTATAATGCTCACAGGTTATGGAAATATACCAACCGCTGTTGCTGCAATTAAAGAAGGGGCAATAGATTATCTTGCAAAACCTGCAGATGCTGATGATGTAGAAAAAGCTCTACTTGCAAATTCATCGACAAAGGCTGCGCCACCTGAAAATCCGATGTCAGCTGATAGGGTTAAATGGGAACACATTCACAGAGTGTTTGAATTATGTGATAGAAATGTTTCAGAAACAGCAAGAAGACTTAAGATGCACAGAAGAACTCTTCAAAGAATTCTTTCTAAAAGATCTCCTAAATAAAATTTCTAATTTTAATTATTTTTTTTGCAATAAGTGCCAACAACATAATTTTAAAGATTTCAGCTAATAAAAAAGGTTTTACACCCAATTCAAAAATAGGTTTTTCCCATCCAATTAATATTCCGAGCCATAAAATTCCTAAAATATAAATTGTTGAAACTGCAAATATAAGCTTTATTAAAACTATAAAAAAATTGTCTTTAGAATTTATTTTAGAGGACAAAAAAACAGCTGTTAAAAAACCAAGCAAATATCCCATGGTAGGACCAGTAAAATAAATTAATCCTATTCCTTTTTCAGGGGAATTTGCGAAAACAGGAAGTCCTACAATTCCTTCGAGAAGATATAAACTTATAGTTGTTAATCCAATTTTATAACCAAAGCTAATACCTAAAAACAAAACCACAAATGTTTGCATAGTCATTGGAACTGGATAAAAAGGTATTTTAATTTTTGCAGATATTGTTAGTGCAATTGAGCCCAGAAATATAATTAAAATTGATTTTATAATTTTTATTTGTGTATTATTTTTAATTAGTTCCACAAATTTATACTATACTTATCTTAAAAGTTTATCTAGTTAATGTTTTTAAAATTATTTCTTAATTAAGCAAAGTATATTTTTTTATATAAAGATGTTAATAAAATTGCAATATTAACAAAATCTGAATGAATAAAATTCAAAAAAATGATCATTTTTATTTAATTGATGGATCAGGATATATATTTAGGGCTTATTATGCATTACCTCCATTAACGAGAAAAAGTGATGGTCTACCAACAGGCGCAGTAAGTGGCTTTTGCAGTATGCTTTTTAAACTTCTAGAAGACTCTAAATCAGACCAAAATTTACAGAAACCCACTCATTTTGCAGTGATCTTTGATTCTGGAAGAAAAACTTTTAGAAACGAAATTTTTAGTGACTATAAAGCAAATCGAATAGAAGCACCAGATGACTTGGCTCCTCAATTTGAATATATTAGAAAATCTGTTTTAGCTTTTAATTTACCATCTGTTGAATTAATTAATTATGAAGCGGATGACTTAATAGCTACTTATGTTGACCAAATATTAAAAAAAGGTTCAAAAGTTACTATTGTATCTTCAGATAAAGATTTAATGCAACTTTATAAAAAAGATGTTCGTCTTTTTGATCCAATGAAAAAGAAATTTATTTCTGAAGAGGACATCCATAATAAATTTGGAGTAGGAGCAAATAAAGTAATTGATGTTCAGGCTTTAGCAGGGGATAGTAGTGATAATATTCCAGGAGTACCCGGTATAGGAGTTAAAACAGCGGCTGAATTAATTAACAAATATGGAACTTTAGAAAATATTTTAAAATCAGCTCATGAAATTACACAAAATAAAAGAAGAGAAACTTTAATTGCAAATAAAGATAAAGCAATTCTTAGCAAACAGCTAGTTACTTTAAAACATAACGTTCCTATAAAACAAGATTTAGAAGAATTTAAATTAAAAGAAATAGATAAAGATAAACTTTATAAATTTTTAAGAGAAATGGAATTTAATAGATTGTTAAGTTCTGCAATTTCAGCATACGGTGAACCAAATCTTTATAGTAGCGATTCTGAAATAAAAAATTTAGATAAACAAAAGCCTATAAACAATAAAGACTATCATTTAATTTCAAACCCAAATCAAATTGACGAATGGATTAAAGAGGCAGAAGAGGTTGGTGAAGTTGCGGTTGACACTGAAACTAGTTCACTTGACCCGCATCAGGCAAAATTAATAGGAATTTCTTTATGCTCAAAAATTGGCAAAGCTTGTTATATTCCAATTGGACATCTCTCTGGAAAATGTATTAAAAAAGATATAGTAATCCAAAAGTTAAAACCTTTATTAGAAGACCCTAGTGTAAAAAAAATTGGCCAAAATATAAAATTTGATTTTATAGTTTTATTTAAACAAGGAATTGAGATTTCATCAATGGAAGACACTATGCTGATGTCATATGTTCTTGATGCTGGAAAAAATAGACATAATATGGATTTATTGTCAGAAATTCACTTGGGGCACAAAACAATTAAATTTAAAGATTTAGTTGGTACAGGAAAAAAAGAAATTAATTTTAGTGAAGTTGAGTTAGATAAAGCAAAAGATTATGCGGCTGAAGATGCGGACGTAACATTTAGATTATATAAAAAATTTATCAAAAATTTAAAATTTGAAAAAATGATTAATATTTATGAAATTTTCGAAAAACCTTTAATAAAAATTCTGGCTTTTATGGAAATACAAGGAATTAAAGTAGACAGTGATTTTTTAAAAAGTCTTTCTTTAAAATTTGAAAAAAAAATTGAACAATTAGAAAAAGAAATTTTTAAGATTTCAAAAAAACAGTTTAATATTGGTTCCCCTAAGCAATTAGGAGAAATTATTTATAATGATCTTAAAATAGCTGGATTAAAAAAAACTAAAAAAGGAGGATTTGCTACTAGCGCAACTGTTTTAGAGGACTTAGCTTTCAAGGGAGATAGATTTCCTCAATTAGTTTTAGATTGGAGACAAGTTTCAAAATTAAAAAATACATATACCGATTCTCTGCCACAGTATATCAATCTTAATACTAAAAGAGTTCACACTTCTTTTTTATTAGCCGCAACTACCACAGGTAGACTTGCTTCCAGTGATCCAAATTTACAAAATATTCCAATTAAAACAGAAGAGGGCAGAGATATTCGAAAGGCATTTATTACTGAAAAAGATTTTACGCTAGTCTCCGCTGACTACAACCAAATTGAGATGAGAATTTTGGCAGATTTAGCTGATGTTAAAGAGTTAAAAAGAGCATTTAAAAATAATGAGGATATACATTCTTTAACGGCTAGCCAAATATTTAACATAGACATTAATAAAGTTGACGAAAACAAAAGAAGAAAAGCTAAGGCGATCAATTTTGGAATTATTTATGGAATTTCCCAATATGGTTTAGCTAAACAAATCAATGTTTCAAAATACGAAGCAGAAGAATTTTTAAATGCTTATTTCTTAAAATTTCCTGAAATAAAAATCTACATGGATAATACAATTAAATTTTGTAGAAAAAGCGGATATGTTAATAATATTTTTGGACGTAGATCTCATTTTATTTCAATTAATGATAAAAATTTTAATGTTAGAAATTTTCAAGAACGCGCAGCTATTAACGCTCCAATTCAAGGTTCCGCCTCAGAAATAATGAGATTAGCTATGATTAGGTTAGATAAAAGATTATCCGAGCGAAAAAAAAATAATTGTAGGATATTACTTCAAATACATGATGAATTGTTATTTGAAGTTCCTACAAATGAGGTAAAACAAATTATAAAACTCATAAAAGAAGAAATGACCAGTGTTGCTGAAAGTCAATATCATTCTTTTTCTACTCCTCTAACAGTTGATATAAATATTGGTAATAACTGGGGTGAACTTCATTAATATTAATTAGATTGCCCAATTTAGAACAATTTAGTATTTTTAAAGTTAACTATGAATAAACAAACAATAGCACTGGTGGATGATGACAGAAATATACTCACAAGTTTAAGTATAGCTTTGGAAAAAGAAGGATTTAATATTCAAACTTATATAGATGGTGAAAGTGCATTAATTGGATTAACACGGACACCACCAGATTTAGCCGTAATTGATATTAAGATGCCCAAAATGGACGGAGAAGAATTATTAAAGAAGTTAAGAAAGAAAACTTCTTTACCTGTAATTTTTTTAACGTCAAAAGATGATGAAATTGATGAATTGCTGGGTTTGAAGCTTGGAGCAGATGATTTCGTAAAAAAATCAGGAGGATTTTCAGTTAAAGTTTTAATTGAAAGAATAAGAGTTCAATTGCGAAAAAAAGACTCAAATAATATTATTGAAGAAAATAAAAGTATTATTTCTCATGGAAAGCTTAAGTTGGACTCTTCTCAACTTGAGTGTGAGTGGAATGGAAAGCAATTACCAGACAAACTTACTACAACTGAATTTTTAATTGTTAAAGAATTAGCAAAAAGACCTGGAATTATTAAAGAAAGAGCTCAATTAATGGATATAGCTTATAGAGAAGACACTGATATTGAAGATAGAACCATAGATAGCCACGTTAAAAGAATAAGAAAAAAATTTAAAAAAGTTGATCCTAATTTTTCAGCTATTGAGACCAGATATGGTAGTGGATATAGATGGAATGTTAGTTAATGTTCAAAGGATATCTAAAAAGATTATCAATATTAAGAAAATTCTTATTTATAAATTTTATTTTTTTTATTTTTATTGGTTCTTTTACAATTATTTATCTAAATAATGTTGAACCTAATTTAATTAAAAAAAAATCTTTCAATCACACAGATATTATAGATAATACTATCGATAATATTAAAAGATTAAATATTAAATTTATTAAAGAAGATATTAAAAAGTTTTTGTTTTCTACCAGATTTATTTTTCAAAACTTAGATAGAGTGATATTTTTTGATAATAAATTAAATTTGATTGGTGATACGGATACATTAGATCTTGATCCTAGATCTTTTTCAACAAGACTTGACAATATAGAGTTTGAAATTTTAAATGAAGAAAAAATTGAAAATAAACAGGAAAAAAAAATTGATACAGAAAATGACAAGTTATTTTTTTTAAAAGATATTATAAGTATTTATCAAACCTCGAAAGATTATGGAAAGCCATATACATTTACACAGGAAAATTTAAATCAATTTCAATTAACAACAATTAAAAATGTTATCCTAAATGAAAAAAACGTTGGTTTTCTAGTAATTGTTCAAAATGCAAATGATGTTAAGGTGGCAATTGATGAAAGAAAAACTTTTGTAATTAGAACAGTAATCGTTGTTGGATTTGTAATTTTAATATTTTCCTTTGTCTTAAATAGATATTTTTTAAAACCTATTCAAAATCTAGTAAGTTATACAAAAACCATAAAAAACAAAAGTTCTGAAAAAATCAATATTGAAAATTTAAAAAACAGAAATGATGAATTGGGATTATTGTCAAATTCTTTGGATGATATGACAAATGAATTACAAAAAAGAATCTTTCATGCAGAAAACTTTTCAACTGATCTTGTTCATGAAATTAGAAACCCTTTAGCTTCTTTAAAAAGTGCTTCTGAAATTTTACAAGATACAAATAATACTGAACAAAGAAAAAAATTATTAAATATTTTAAGTCATGACGTTCAGAGAATTGAGAGATTGATTACCGATTACTCACAAATATTAAAAGATGAAGTTGCCCTTAGCACGGAAAGAATGAAAAAAATAAATATACAACCAATTATTCAGTCAGTAGTTGAGGATTATAACAATATTTATAATACGAAAAGGGGTATCAATATTAGTTATGAAAATGATGGAAATAATGAATTTTTTATTAATGGTATCGAAAATAGAATTGAACAAATAACTGCAAATTTATTGGATAACTCAATATCTTTCATAGACGACAATAAAAATATTTATGTAAAAGTATATAAAAATCCAGATAAAAAAATTATATTTGAAATTATTGACGAGGGTCAAGGATTTAAAGAAAAAGATACTGAGAAAATATTTAAAAGATTTTACAGTAACAGACCAGAAAATTTTGGGGAACATTCGGGTCTTGGATTAAATATAGTAAAAAATCTGGTAGATTTGCACGAGGGAAGCATTAAAGCTAAAAATAGAGACAATAATACTGGTGCAATTATTATAATAACTTTTCCAGAGATTTAATCTTATGTTGATTAATTATTTCTAAGTTGTTAGATAACTCTTAATGAAAGACTATAAAGTTAAAGACTTATCACTTGCCGATTTTGGAAGAAAAGAAATTTCAATTGCTGAAACTGAAATGCCAGGTTTAATGGCGTTGAGAGAAGAGTATTCAAAAAAATTACCTTTAAAAGGTGCGAAAATTATTGGCTGTTTACATATGACAATCCAAACAGCGGTATTAATTGAAACATTGGTAAAATTAGGAGCAGAGGTTAGATGGTCTTCATGCAATATTTTTTCAACACAAGATCATGCTGCCGCAGCAATTGCAAAATCAGGAATTTCCGTATACGCATGGAAAGGAGAAACCGAGGAAGAGTACCTTTGGTGCATTCAACAGACTATAGTTGGAAAAAAAGATTGGAAACCAAATATGTTGTTAGATGATGGTGGAGATTTAACAGCAATTATGCACAAAGACTATAAACACCTAATGAAAGAAATTAGAGGAGTTTCAGAAGAAACTACAACTGGAGTAAAAGCATTAAATAAAATGGAAAAAAATAATTCTCTAATGATTCCGGCTATAAATGTTAATGACTCTGTTACCAAATCTAAATTTGATAATTTATACGGATGTAGAGAAAGCCTAGTAGATGGAATTAGAAGAGCCACAGATGTAATGATCTCTGGGAAAATAGCAATTGTTGCTGGGTTTGGTGATGTAGGAAAGGGAAGTGCAGCTTCCTTAAGACAAAGTGGGGCAAGAGTTTTAATTACAGAAATTGATCCAATTTGTGCTTTGCAAGCTGCAATGGAGGGTTATGAGGTAGTTTTAATGGAAGAAGCAATAGGAAGAGCAGATATCGTTGTAACCGCAACAGGAAATAAAGACATTGTTACAGCAGATCATATGAGAGATATGAAAGATAGAGCAATACTTTGTAACATTGGACATTTTGATAATGAAATCCAGGTTGAAGCTTTAAGAAATTATAAATGGAATGAAATAAAACCCCAAGTTCATGAAATAGAGCTACCAAGTGGCAAAAGAATTATTCTATTGGCCGAAGGCAGATTGGTGAATTTAGGTTGTGCAACTGGTCATCCAAGCTTTGTAATGAGCGCATCTTTTACTAATCAAGTAATAGCCCAAATAGAACTCTGGAACAATTATAAGAATTATGAAAATAAAGTTTATGTTTTACCAAAATATTTAGATGAAAAAGTTGCAACTCTTCACCTTAAAAAAGTTGGTGCAAAACTGACTAAATTATCAAAAGAACAAGCGGACTACATTAGCGTTGAAGTGAATGGTCCTTTTAAACCAAATGCCTACCGCTATTAATAGTGGAAAAATAGATATTTCTTCTGAGAGATTAATAAAACAATTAGCAGAAAAATTAGCAAAATATTTTAAAAAGGGAGACGTTGTTTTTTTATATGGGGAAATGGGAGTGGGCAAAACTACTTTTGTTAGATATTTAATAAATCAATTTCAAATTAATAAAAATTTAAAAAAAACTGAAGTAACTAGCCCAACATTTAATCTTTTAAATGAATATTTAATTAATGGATTAAACATAAAGCATTATGATTTATTTAGATTAAAAAATAAATCGGAGATAAAAGAGCTAAACTTATTTGAAGAAAGTCGAGATAATATTTTATTTATTGAATGGCCTCAAATAATTGAAAAAAAATATTATAGTAAAACTATTAAACTATTTTTTAATTATGAAGATAATTTTCAAAATAGATCTTTGAAAATAAAGGGCCTAAAATTTTTATTATGAAATTAAAACTTTTTAAAAATTTAAAACAAATTAAAGGGGATGCTTCAATTAGAAAATTTTATAGAAAAAAAGATAAAAAAAAAAGTTCAATTATAGTATTTGCCAAAAAAGAAAAAATAAAAAATTTATTAACATACGATGCTGTTAATAAAATTTTGATTAAAAATAAAATTTATGCTCCTAAATTGTTTTTAGAAAATTTTAAAAATAATTTCATTGAAATTGAAGATTTCGGAAATAAGACCATTTATCAAATTTTTAAAAGTAAAAAAAAAAATAAGTTTTTTTTTTTTAAAAAAGTCATTAATTTATTAAATAAAATTCAATTAATAAAAGATAAAAAAATTAATAATTTTTATAATAAATTTTATACTATTAAAGCATATAAACATAAGATTTTGTTTGAAGAAGCAAAATTATTTTGTGACTGGTATGTTCCAAAAAATTTATCAAGAAATAAAATTTCTATTTTTAACCGTAAATTAAAAAAACAATTAAAATTTTTAATTTCAAAAATAAATTCAAAAAATGATACTTTCGTGCATAGGGATTTTCATGTTTCAAATATGATGTATCATAATAAAAAAATTGGATTAATTGATAGTCAGGATGCTCTTATAGGGAATAAAGCTTATGATCTTGCTTCATTAATTGACGATGTCAGATTTAAAACAGCAAATAATCTTAAAAACAAAATTTATAATTATTATCTTAAGACCAATAATAAAGTGAAACGTGATAATTTTAAAAATGATTTCGAAATTTTATCAGTATTAAGAAACCTTAAAATTATTGGTATTTTTACTCGTTTAGCACACAGAGACGGTAAGAAAAATTATTTAAAATTTATACCTTATGCATGGAAACTCATTAGCTTGAGAATTAATAAAAATAAAGTTTTTGAAGATTTGAAAAAAATTTTAACAGTAAATTTTTCCAAACAAGTTAAAAGATAATATGAAAATAAAAACAGCTTTAATTTTATGTGCCGGTTATGGTAAAAGATTAAATCCCCTTACTTTAAAAACTCCAAAACCATTACTTAAATTGAACAATATTACCATGCTTAAATCATGCATTAATTTAATTGAAAATTTAGGTATTAAAAAAATTTTAATAAATACTTTTTATTTAAATAAAAAAATAGCCAATTACTTAAAAAATAATAAATTTAAAAGTGAAATTAAAATAATCGATGATGGTAAGTTTATTTTAAATACGGGAGGAGGTATTTTAAATATGATTAGAACATCTTTAGATGAACATTTCTTAATTTTTAACCCTGATACGGTTTGGAGTAAAAACTATAAAGAAGAAATTATAAAAATGGAGAAATTTTATTTTTCTAAAAATATTAATAATATTTTAATGCTGGTAAATAAAAATTTAAGTTTTGATAAAAAATTAAATAGTGATTTTACTTTACAAAATCACTTAGTTTCAAAAACTACTAAAAATGATTTGATTTATATTGGCTGTCAAATTTTAAATAAAAAACTATTTAAAAATTATAAAGTTCATAATTTTTCTATTGTAAAAATTTGGAATGATCTAATTAAAAAAAAAAAATTATTTGGATTTAAAAGCTTAAATAAGTTTTATCACCTCACAGATTTAAGAGTTTTTAAAAAGCTACAAGATCTTTAGCTCTTTCCTTGTCTAAATATTTGCATTGAATAATTTTTTCATCTTCGTTTAAAGTTATTAGCAAAGGATTTCCGGTAGGTATTTCTAATTTTGAAACCTGATCATTATCTAATTTAAATAAATACTTACATAGTGCTCTTATTGAATTACCATGAGCTGAAATTAATATATTTTTATTATTAATTTTATTTTTAATTTTTTTTTCATAAAAATTAATAACTCTTTCATAAGTATCTTTTAAAGACTCAGTGCTAGGTATAAATTCTTTTGGAACTTTCTTGTAAGTTTTTATATTAATAGGATGATATGGATTATTTTTATCTAAAGGCTCTGGACGCAAATCCCATGATCGTCTAAATTGATGTACTTTTTCTTCACCAAGTTTAACTTTCATTTCATCTTTATTTAATCCAGTTAAAGCGCCGTAATGTCTTTCATTTAACTGCCAAATCTCTTCATAATCTTTTTTATCATTAAGAATTTCTTGAATTAATTTAAGGGTTTTTTTAGCTCTTAATTGCAGTGAAGAGTAATAAATATCGATTTTAATATTATACTCTTTAATTAAACTACCAGCTTTTTTAGCCTCTAATTGTCCGTTTTCAGTTAAGTCCACATCAACCCATCCAGTAAATCTTTTTTCAAGATTCCAGACACTTTGTCCATGTCGTACTAATATTAAATAACTCATATATTTATCTTTTAGATTAATTTGATAAATAAAACTATACATATAAATGATAAAATTTTTATCAAAATATAAATATATTTTTTACACGAATAATGTTCTTCTTATTATTTTATATTTATTTCCAGGAAGTTTAATTGGATGTTTTTTATATAATGATTGTAAAATTCAACCAAAAATAATAAATGATTTTATAATATCATCAGATCACTTTTATATTTTTTTTATTACCTCGGTTATTGGTTATATGACTTTTTCACGATCTAAGCATATAAATATTTTGATTATATATTTAATATTTTTGTCAATAATATTAGAATTATTTCATTTTATAATCCCCGATAGAAGTTTTGAAGTAAAAGATTTATTTGGAAATCTTTTGGGAGTGTTAACTACATTAATAATTTTTTTATTATTTAATAAATATGAAAAATCTCAAAACTAATCTATTAATAATATTTTTTTTAATTTTTTCTGGTTGTTCAACAATTCCTTCTAATACTGCAAATAGTTGTTCTATATTTAGTGAGAAGGATTTTTGGTATAAGCATGCAAAATTATCTGAGCAAAAATGGGGTACACCTATTTATATTCAATTAGCTATAATTAAAATAGAGTCAAATTTCGATAGCTTAGCTAAACCACCAAGGCAAAAACTGTTTAAAATTTTACCACATAAAAGACCCTCTAGTTCTTTTGGTTATTCACAGGCTGTTAAAGGAACATGGGAGCAATATAAAAAAGAAACCGGTAACAACTTAGCAGTTAGAACAAGATTTAAAGATAGTGTAGATTTTATAGGTTGGTACACAAATAAAACCGAAAGTATTTTAAAAATTTCAAAAAAAGATGCTTTTAAACAGTATATTGCTTATCATGAAGGATGGGGAAATTATAAAAATTATAAAAAAAATAACAAAATTATTAATTTGGCAAAAAAAGTAGAAAAACAATCTAATATTTACAAGGAACAATTACAAAAATGTGAAAGCTCACTTAATAGTAATAAATATATTATTTTTTAGTCAATTGTTTTTGAAGCTCTAGATCAACAGCATCAATTCTTTTAGTATTTTTTGCTAATGCCATATACATTGCAGGAGTTACGTAAAGTGTAAAAAAAGTTGAAATTAACATTCCTCCTAAAATAGTAGATCCTACGGCCAATTGAGATCCTTCACCTGCGCTTGGGCCGATATTTCCAATTACAAGAGGTATCATAGCTATGATCGTGCTTAATGAGGTCATGGCTATTGGTCTAATTCTTAAAGCACAAGCTTCTTTAACAGCCTCTTCAAGTTTTTTTCCAGTAGTCCTAATTTGATTTGCGTAATCTACAATTAAAATACTATTTTTGGTTGATATACCAACTAATATTACTAGTGCAATTTGAGAAAAAATATTAATTGAGCTATTAAGAAATAGAATAAAAACTAAACCACCAAATACTGCTAATGGCACGGTTAGAATAATAATAAAGGGATGAATAAAAGAATTAAAAGTAGCTGCCATTACTAAATAAGCAGTTAATAAAGCTAACCCAAAAATAATAAAAATTTCATTAGTAGTTTCTTTTAATTCTTCAGATTCTCCTTTCCAGGTAATTTGATTTTTTGGAGCAACTTCCGTCATTACGTTTTCAAGATATTTTATAGCTTCTGCTAAAGTATAATTTTCTTCAATATTTGCAGAAATTGTTACTGCTCTTTGTCTGTTATATCGTGATAATGCTTCAGCTGTTCCTTCTTCTTTAAAATCAACCATGTTTACAATTGAAACTAACTTTCCTGTAGTGTTTGATCTTACATAAATTTTAGATAAGTCCTCTTTATTTCTTCGATCCGAAAGGTATTGTTGTAATATTATTGGATATTCTT
This sequence comes from Pelagibacteraceae bacterium, assembly GCA_009693705.1. Lineage (GTDB taxonomy): Bacteria > Pseudomonadota > Alphaproteobacteria > Pelagibacterales > Pelagibacteraceae > Pelagibacter. Next base: position 16,295 of record SHWS01000002.1, on the reverse strand, counting down.
TTCCCATTTTATTAAATGTTGTAACACGTTTACCCCCATAAAGGGTTTCAAGTGTTGTTCCAATATTTTCTGTTGAAACGCCCAAGTCATTTGCTCTGATTTTGTTGATGATTAATTTAACTGCTGGTTTGTTTTTAGTGTAATCAGATTCTACCCTAGATAACTTTCTATTTTCTCTTAACTTGCTCATAACATTATCAGCTATAACTTGTAATTCTTCGTAGCTTGTTCCATAAATTACCATTTGTAGTGGTTTATTATAATTAGATACTCTTATGGATTGAGGTGATATTGGGAAAGCTAAAGTTTCAGGAAGACTAACAATTTTTCCTATAGCTTCTCTCATTACTGTTTGACTATCTTTTTTTCTATTTTTCCATTCATCTAATAGTGCTATTATTATAAAACTATTATATGTCGTTTCAGATCTTCCAAATCCTGGAACCCTCATAATTAGTCTCTCATAAGGACTATCTTCAGCCTCAAGAAGAGGGATTAACCTTTGCTCAATTTGCTGAGCTTTGTCTCTAGTATATTCAAAAGAACTACCTTCATCGGTCGAGCCAATAATTAAATATGAGCCTCTATCTTCTTGAGGCAAAAGTTCTTTATTTATAAAATTAAACAAAATTATTGAAGTAAATAATATTAAAATAATAAATAATGAAATTGTTTTTTTTTTATTTATCCAAAATTCTAATGTTTCTAAATAAAAATTACAAAAACTTTTAAAACCTTTGTCAAACCCTGAAACAAAAATATTATTTTTAGGTTTTATAATTAACAATTTACTTGCCAACATAGGCGAAAGGGTTAAAGCAACAAATGCTGAGACAATTATTGAAAAAGACAGAGCAATTGCAGTTTCCTTAAATAATGTTCCAGCTATACCTTTTATAAAAACTAAAGGTAAAAAAACGGCGATCAATATTAAGGTTGTTGCTATAATTGCAAAAGTTATTTGTTTAGATCCTTTGTATGATGCAACTAAAGGAGACTCGCCATTTTCCATACGAGCATATATAGCATCTGTCATGATTACTGAGTCGTCTGTAATTATACCAATTGCAAGTATAAAGCTAAGAAGTACAAAAATGTTTATAGATAAATCAAATAGATATAATCCTAAAAAAGATCCAATTAAACTTATTGGTAAAGCAATGGCAGGAACTATAACAGCTTTCATATTGCCTAAAAAAAGATAGATGATTACAATGACTAAGATAAAAGCAACAGCTAATGTTTTATAAACCTCCTCAATAGCTGTACCTACATAGGTTGCCTGATCAAAGGCTATTTCAAGTTTCAAACCTTCGGGAAGTGATTTGTTAATTTCTAATAATTTTTTTTTAATTTGTTTTGATAGCTCTACCGTTGAAGCTCCGCTTTTAGCATAAATTCCAATTCCTACTGAATTTAAATTTAAAGCGTTTTTTCTTTGAGCGGTAAATAAAGTCTTTTCAGATAGTGGTCCAAATTCTATTTCTGCAACATCAGAAAGTAAAATAACTTTTTCTTTATTTTTTTTTATTAGCAATTGTTTTAAGATTTCTATATTTGAGTAAGATTTATCAATATTTAAATTAAGATCTTTATTAATTGCTTCTAAACTTCCTGCTGGAACATTAATGTTTTCATTTCTAAGAGCCGATTCAACTTCTTGAACGGTTAGATCATTTGCAGCAAGTTTGATGGGATCAATCCAAACTCTTACACTTAATTCTCTTAATCCACCTAATAAAATTCTTCCAACATTGGGTATACTTGAAAAAATATCAACTAAATATCTATCAGCATAATCACCAAGATCTAAATCACTCCAAGTAGGGGAAGATAAAGCAATCCACATCGTTGTATCAAAACCAGCGGATTGTTTTAGGATTTGAGGAGCATCAGCTTCACTAGGCAGACTTTCTGTCACTCTGGATACCCTTTCTCTAATATCATTTGCAGCATCATCTAAATCAACATCTGTATTAAACTCTATATCGATTATGCTTCTGCCATTAAGAGATGTTGAGTTGATATTTTTTATTCCTTCAGCTCCTCCTATCACATCTTCAATTTTTTGAGTTATTTCCTCATCAATAATTTCAGCAGAAGCTGATTTATAACCAACTTCTACTTGAACTACTGGTGGCTGAATACCATCGGGCAACTCTCTAATTGGAAGTTCCCAAAAAACAAAAACTCCAAAAACAACTAATATTATAGACATTACCCAGGCAACCACTGGTCTACGAATGCTTAAATCGGTAATAAACATGTTTTATTTTATAATTGGTTTAATTTCTGAATTAGGACTTATTTTTTTTAAACCTTCTGAAACAATTTTTTCTCCACTATCGATACCTTTAATAATTTCTATAAATCCATCTAATCTGTCTCCAGTAACTATTTCTGATTTTATTGTTTTATTTCCCCCAGTGACCTTGAAGACATAAGATTTGTCACCCTCTATTAAAATGGCTGTATCAGGAATTCCTAAAGATTTTCTTAAATTATACTGTATTGAAAATTCAAGAAGAGAACCAGGTAATATCTCAAAACTTAAATTTTCAATTATTATCCTGGCTTCTAGAGATCTTGTATCTTCATTAATACGACTTCCATGAGAGTCAATTTTTCCGACAAAAATTCTGTCTTTATAACCTGAGACTTTTACATCCACAGGTAAACCAATTTGTACAAATGGAGCAAATATTTCTGGAATATTTACATCTGAATAAATTATTGATGCATCTTCAACATTAATCAAAATGGATGTTGTTGAAACTTCTAAATCTTCTGAAAAAAATCTTTTGCCAATCACACCATCAAATGGGGCAGTTATGCTTCTATTTTTTAGCTTAGCGATTACCTCACCTTTTTTTATTTTTTGATTGAAGTTTATAGGTGATAAAATTTCATATTTTTCTACTTTGTATGATCTAGTTTGAGCGGGTGTTGCTGTTCCAAAAGTATTAATTCTATTTGCAAAATTTATTTCATTAACAATACCAATATATGTTTCAGGAGCAGGCCATTTACTAAATTTTTTTTTAAAATGATTGCCAATTAATGTTCTTGCAACAATAACAGTCACGATAACTAAAAAAAAAATTGATATTATAGATATAATTTTTTTAGATATTTTCATTTAAATTAAATTTTTCCATATTCAGCCCATGATCCATCATAGATAATCGGCATATATTTAGCATTTATTAAACAATATGCTAGAGCCAAAACACAAGCTGTTATTCCAGATCCACAAGAAAAAACCACGTTAGATGAAGTTATATCTTTTAAGATCTCCTTAAAAATTTTTTTTATTTCATCTTTATCTTTAAAAGCATTATTATCATTAATTAATTTTTCAAAAGGAATACAAAATGACTTTGGAATTGAACCACTTCTCAACCCCTGTCTTGGTTCTGGAACTTTTCCCTCAAACCTATCTTTGCTTCTTGCATCGATAACAGTAAAATTTTGTAAAGTTATGTTTTCATCAATTAGTTTTTTATTTTTAACTAAATTAACAATTTCATTTGGATAGTATTTAGTTTTTTTAACAATTGATGTTGCGTTGGTTGTTGTTTTATTTTCATGTTTCCATTTTTTCATACCACCATTTAAAATGTGAATCAGACTAGGATTATGACCAAAATAAATAAAATTATACCAGCATCGACATGCACTTAGCACATCTGAGTTATCATAAATCACTATGTCATCATTATTATTGATTCCCATTTCAGAGACAATAATCTCCCAGCTATTTTTATCAGTAAGCATATGAGGTAAATTTGAATTTTTATTTGAATTTTTTTCTAAATCAAAAAAAATAGCATTTGGAAGATGGTTTTGCTTATATTCTTCTAATCCATTTCTTTTAGTTTGTGGCATATGCCATGAGCAATCAATAATTTTTACTTGATCGATTTTTTCTTTAAGTTCATCAGTTTCGATTAAAAACATTTTGTTACTTTTCTAAATATTTTTGATGATATTCTTCAGCACGAAAATAATTATGTAATATAGAAATTTTAGTTACTACTTTTCCTGATAATTTTCTATTTGTATTATTAAATACTTTCTCAGCAATTTTTTTTTGATCTTCATTTGTATAAAATATTTCACTTCGATACTGTGTACCAAAGTCAGGTCCTTGAGAATTTAAAGTTGTAGGATCATGAAATTCAAAAAATTTTTCAATCAAATATTCGTATGTAACTTCTGAAGGATCAAACTCTATTCTAACAACCTCAGCATGATTTGTTTGTCCTGTACAAACTTCTCTGTAAGTAACTGGAATATTTTTTCCTCCACAGTAGCCAACTTCAGTTTTAATCACTCCATTAATTCTACTAAACTTTTTTTCGGGACCCCAAAAGCATCCAAGTGCAAAAATAGCTATTTCCATTGATTTAAGTTTTATTTAATTTAAATATTAATTCTATGTTAACCAGAAATCAATTGGGCCTTTTGTACATGTTTTTCTCAGTATGTGCATTTTCTGTTATGGATTTAATAGTAAAATGGTCTCAAGAATATCCAACTGGTGAAGTACTCTTTTTTAGAGGTTTATTTGGATTACTGCCAAATTTTTTTTTAATTCCAAAAAACAAATTAAGAAATTTTTACAAAACAGATAGAAAACTTGAACATTTTTTTAGATGCTCTTGTGGATCAATTGCATTAGTTGCAATCGTCATTGCTCTGAGAGAATTGCCCCTAGCAATTGTAGTAAGCCTTTCATATGCTGCTCCGTTATTTATTACAGTTTTATCAATTTTTATGTTAGGTGAAAAAGTTCGCATGACCAGATGGATGGCGGTAGCGATTGGTTTTATTGGAGTAATTATTATTTCTAAACCTGGCTTTGAACAAATGAATTATTTTTATTTGTTGCCTCTTATTTTTTGTATTGGCATGGCATTTGTGACTATTACAATTAGAAGACTTTCAACAACTGAACCAATTTGGTTAATCTCATTTTTTTTTAGCTTAAGTGTTACTCTGTTGTCTATGATAACTATTCCATTTGGTTGGGTTTTACCAAGTGTGCAAGATTTTATTTTACTCTCTTTTATGGGCATTACTGGTGGAGCTGCAAATTTACTTTTAACCCAATCTTATAAACTTTCAGAAGTCTCACTGGTTGCACCACTAAAATATTTGTCATTGGTATTTGCCATATTTTTTGGATATTTAATATGGAGTGAAATCCCAAGTATAAAAACATTAATCGGTTCAACTTTAGTAATTTTAGCATCTATAATAATTTTAAGAAGAGAAGTTTATTTTAAACAAAAAATTCCTTCAACAATTCGTCATGACTAAAGTTCCAAAATATTGGTATCAAGCTAAAAAAAAATTATCTAAAAAAGATAATATTATGAAAAAAATAATAAAAAAATATTCAACTCCTTCAGAAACTATTTTGACGTCAAGAAAAGATGTTTTTTTTTCATTATGTAAAAGTATTATTGGTCAGCAAATAAGTGTAGCCGCTGCAAACTCAGTATTTCTTAAGTTTGAAAAAAAATGTAAAAATAAAATTAGTGCTAATGTTGTAAAAAATCTTACAACAAAACAATTAAAGAGCTGTGGTTTAAGTAAACAAAAAGTTAGAGGAATTAAAAATCTTGCAAAACAAATTTTAGATAAAACTTTTAACCCAAAACTTATAGCAAAAATGTCTGATGAGGATGCAATTAGTTATTTGTCTCAGTTAAGACAAATCGGAAGATGGTCTGCTGAAATGATTTTGCTTTTCACTTATAATCGTCCAAATATCTGGCCAGTACAAGATATAGGTCTTTTAAGAGCTATATCTAAAAATTATAAGAAGAAATATTTACCCTCTGAAAAATTTGTTAATATTTTACAAAAAAAATTTACACCCTATTGTTCAGTAGCAACTTGGTATTTGTGGAGAAGTATTGACCCAGAGCCAATACAATATTAAAATCCTTCAACAATTTGATGATGTCGAACAACTGTACCTTTTAATATATCATGAGCCTCTTGATATTCTTTTGAATAAAAAAACTTTTTAGCAATCTCAAAAGATTCAAATTCTATTAATGCAGTTCTAACGAAATCTTTTCCTTCAGTGGTTATTTTTTGACCTCCTCTAACTAAAAATTTACCTTTATATTTTTCAACTGCCACTTTAGTTTTAACAGCATATTCATTTAAAGTATTTTTATTATTTATAGTTTCATAAACACAAACAATATAACCTTTCATGAAATCTCCTTTTTAAATAAAAATTAATATGATAATAGTTTTTATGGCAGAGAAATTAATTATCACTTTTGACGAATATATCAAAATTGTTGAAAAATTAGCAATCATAATTCATAAAAATTACCAACCAACAGTTCTTGTTGGAATAATGAGAGGGGCAGCTCCAATTATAGACATCCTATCAAGGATATTAAAATTACCTATTGCTTATATTGTAATTCAGAGTTACTCGGGCAAAGGAACTGAAGATCAACAAGGACAATTAGTGTTTGCAAGAGAACTAAGTTCCCTAGCTAATGAAAAAGATTTTAATAAAGTTCTTTTAATTGACGATCTTTCAGATACCGGGCTCACTCTCAATAAAAGCATTGATTGGTTAAAAAATTACGAACCAGTAAAAAATTTTATTAATGAAGTAAAAACTGCGTGTTTGTGGAAAAAAAAATCATCTACCTTCGAACCTGATTATTGTCCTGTAAGATTAAACTCAGATCCATGGATAGTTCAACCAACTGAACATTATGAAGAACTTACTATTGAAAAAATTATTAAAAGAAATCAATAGGGCCAGTATTTAAACTAGCCCTATCAAAAATATTTCTAAGCAACAACAAAACTGATCACGCTTAATATTGCTATAATCCAAATTGCTGGTGAAGTGCTTGAAAATTTACCAGTAAAGATTTTAATTAAAGCATATGAAATGAAAGATAAAGCTATACCATAACTAATACTATAAGTTAGAGGCATTGCTATCATCGCTAACACTGCGGGTGCAGACTCAGCAATATCATCCCATTCAATGTCTACAATATTTCTTACAAATAAAACAGCCACGTATAAAAGAGCGGCTCCATCAATTTGTTTTGGTAAACTTGTTGCAAGAGGAGACAAAAATAAGCAAGCTAAAAATAAAATACCAATAACTATTGACGTCATACCAGTTCTTCCACCTGCTTTAACTCCAGCGCCTGACTCTACATAACTTGTTACAGTCGTTGTTCCTAGCAATGCTCCTGCAACTGTAGCAACACTATCTGACAACATTGCTTTACCAATATCCTCAACTTTTCCTTGCTTATCAACTTTACCAGAAACATTCGCTACAGAAGTTAGAGTTCCTGCGGTATCAAAAAAGTCGATGAACAATAAAGTGAAAATCACTGAAGACATTCCCGCCGTGAAAGCCGCAGATAAATCAAAATCCATAAGATGTGTCATTGGAGGAATAGTTCCTACGATCCCATTGAATTTGGCAAGACCTGAAACCCAAGCAATAATACTGAATGCTATAATTCCAATAATGATATTTCCTTTAATATTTAATTTTTCCATCACAATCATGGAAACGAAAGCTAAGCAACCTAAGATGATAAGTGGATCTTTAATATTTCCTAAAGTTACTAAGGTAACAGGATGGTCGGCAACTACTCCCATAATTTCTAGACCAATAATAGATAGGAACAAACCAATTCCTGCGCCGATACCTAACTTTAAGCTTTTGGGAATTGAATTTATTAACCAAGCTCTAATTGGTGTTAAAGAAATAATTAAGAATAATATCCCAGCAATTAAAGTTGCTCCTAACGCTGCTTGTGGTGTGTAACCCATTCCTGCAACAACTCCAAATGCAACAAATGCATTAATTCCCATTCCGGGCGCAAGACCAATTGGCCATGTTTTCCCGTAAAACCCCATGACAAAGCAAGCAAATGAAGTAGCAAGAATTGTTGCTGTGAAGACCCCTCCAAAATCAAAAAATCCTTTTTCTGGACCAGCAAATTCTCCGGATAGTATAAATGGATTTAAAAACATTATGTAAGCCATTGTCAAAAAAGTTGCAACTCCGGCCATTACTTCAGTTTTAAAATTTGTTTTATGTTTTTTATAATTAAAATAATTTTCAAGCATTTTTCCTCCCTTTAAAGGATAAGTAATTGATTCTATTGTAAATTACTCTTTTAAACTTGAGTTTATTCACATTATTCAACTCAAAAGTTTATATTTATGCCACAATTCATTTATAATTGTTGAATTATGAAAAAAATAAAATTTATTTTTATCTCTTTGATCATGATGGCTGTGATTACAGGATGTCAGACTATTAAGAAAAAAACTGATGCAATTGTTGAAAAAGAGAATGAAAACTTAAGTAAGTTTATTGGCAAATCCTCTACTGATTTACAAATGAATTTAGGTAAGCCAGATGAAGATTTCAGAAATGAAAAAGGAAATATGGTGTTTGTCTATAATACCAAAAAATACACTATTCCTTGTGAAAGAAGATTTGAAATAAATTCAGATTCGAAGGTTATTGGATTTGTATCAAACGGATGTTTTTAGTAATTACTTGCGGAGAATTTATCCTGCAAGTAAGGCTAAACTTATTTAATTTCGATAAGTTTTTTCTTTTTATGTTCTGGAATAATTCTTTCACAAGATATTGTTAAAATACCATCTTTAAGTGCAGCATCATTTACTTTGATATCATCTGCAATTGTAAATGTTCTTGCAAATTGTCTTTGAGAAATACCTTTGTGAATAATTTCTCCATCGGTATCTGTATTTTCTAATTTATTAACTTGTTTAGTTCTTACAGTTAACAAATGATCCTCAAACTCAACCTCAACATCATTTTTGTTAAAGCCAGCTAATGCTACTTCAATAGCATAATTGTTTTTGCCAGTTTTTCTGATGTTGTATGGTGGATAATTTGAATGCATTGTTAAATTTCCATTTCCCAGCATATTCTCAAATTGGTCAAACATATCGTCAAAACCAATTGAAAAAGGTCTAAGAGAGTTAAATATAGATAGATCCTTACTTGTCATAATATACTCCTCCTTTGTTTAGCAAGTTTATTTTATGTAAGCCCCATTAGGCGACTCACGAATTATATTTAGGAATTAGTAAAATATTTCAAGATTGAAAAAGTTAAATTTTATTAGATATTTTTAGGGCAAATGCGTAATCAAATGCTATTTCTTCTATCGCACTATCTCTACCTGATTTGCCACCGTGTCCAGCATTCATTTCTGTTTTTAAAAGTAATAAATTGTTATCAGTTTTATATTCTCTTAACTTCGCGGTAAATTTTGTAGGTTCATCAAATAAAACTCTATTATCGCTCAAACTTGTTGTAATTAGCATATGAGGATAATCCATTTTTTTTATATTATTATATGGCGCATAAGAAAAAATATAATCAAAATGTTTTTTGTTTTCTTTGGCATTACCAAATTCTTCAAATTCTCCAATAGTTAAGGGTAAAGAGTGGTCTAAATTTGTAGTTAAAGAGTCAACAAATGGCACTGCCATTATAATTCCTAAAAATAAATCAGGAGCTTGATTAACTACCGCTCCCATCAATAAACCTCCGGCCGAACCTCCCATACCAATTATTTTACCTTTCGATGAATATTTTTTATCAATTAAATATTTTGCAGCATGTATATAATCTTCAAAAGTATTTTTTTTGTTTGTAAGTTTTCCTTCCTTCCACCACCTCATGCCTTTTTCCATTCCACCTCTAGTATGGACTGTTGCCAATATGATATCTCTATCGATTAGACTTAATTTTGTTGAGGAAAAACTCGGACTTATAGAATTTCCATAAGATCCATAGCCATAAAGTAATAAATTTGCATTACCATCGATCTTAGTTTTTTTATGTCTAGTAATAGTAAGTGGCACCATCCTTCCATCATGAGATTTGAATTCAACTCTTTCAACAATATAATTATCAGGATTATGACCTGAAGGTATTTCTTGTTCTTTAACTAATTTTTTTGATTTAGAGGATAAATTATACAAATAAGTTCTCGAAGGAGTTTTTGGAGAAGCATAACTCAAATAAATTTCATCAGTATTCTTATCTCTTTGAATTAAAGAAACGCTTGGTACATAAACATTTTCGTTAGAAAATATTAATTCCTCCTCTATTCCAGTTGATATATTTCTTACAAACAATTTATCTAATGCATTAGAAGTCTCTGATCTAATAATCCAATTTTTTAAAAAAGTGCAACCACCGATTAAAACCTCCGCTTTAGGAGAAATAAATGGTTTCCAATTTTGAACATCTAAGCTATCCGAAACATCTATCTTAAAATCTTCAGCTTCTTTATTTGTGTGATTATAAAATCTGTTGTTCCAGGAATTTACTGAATATAAAATTCCCTTTTCTCTTTCTAAAATTAATTTAGGAAGAGGTTTTTTTTCATCAACGTTAAAGTAATATTGTTCAGAGCTATTATGATCCGAAGTAGATATAAAATAATATTTTTCATCTGAGCTTAAACCAATGCCTACGGTAAAAGCTTCGCTTTTTTCTTCGAAAATTAATTCATCGTCCTTTTCAAAATCTCCAATCGTATGACGATAAATTTTTCTAGCTCTGTGGTTTGCATCAAGCTTTGAATAAAAAAAATAATTATCATCTAAAGAAAAAGTGATAGACCCTGAAGTATCAGAAATTTCTCTAGTAATAATTTTATTAGTTTTAATTTCTCTAATATAGATTGTATAATATTCTGATCCCTTAACGTCTAATGAGTAGCCTAAATATTTATCATTATTACTAACTTCTAAACTGCCAATTCCAAAATATTCAACTCCTAAAAGTTTTTTTTCTTTGTCACCATTCCAAATTTCTTCGATTATGTTTGAGTTAATTTTTTTACGAAGTTTAATTGAGTAATTTCCTAATTTTGTAGTTTTATTCCAATATTCATAAGTATGATCTCTATAGGGAAGCGACTCATCATCTAATTTTATTCTTCCTTTAATTTCTTCAAATAATTTTTTTTGTAAAATTTCTGTATCTTTTAGGTGATGCTCAGTAAATAAATTTTCTTCTTCAAGATATTTTCTTACCTCAGGGTCTAACTTATTTTTATCTTTTAATACTTCTAAAATGTTTTCTTGATGAATCCAGCTATAATTATCTTCCCAAGTGGTGTTGTGACAAGATTTAATTTCTTTTTTTTTTACGAGTTGTGGTATTTTCATTATTATTTAATTTATTATATGAATATTTTTTTTTTAATACTAATTGTTTCTATTATTTTTTATTTTTTGTTAAACTGGTTTGTAAATTCTTCATCAAAAAAAATTTCTAGATTTTTAAAAAATTTTCTAATCATTGTGCTAATTTTAATTTCTTTAATTGCAGTTTTTGTAGGTAAATATATTTTTTCTATTCCGTTTGTTATAGCTATTTTGACGCTAATAAAAAGTAAGGCAGGTATAACTTTATTTCAAATTTTTAGATTGTGGGGTTTACTTAGAATTTTAAAAAATTCTGGCAGATTCAATTTTAATAATTCAAATTTAAATTTAAATACAAAGTCTATTTCAAGAGATGAGGCTTATAAAATTTTTAATTTAAATCCAAATAAGAAATATAATAAACAAGAGGTTCTTGCATCATATAAAAAAATTATGAAAAAAATTCATCCCGATATAAGCCCAGAACTGAGTAGACTTGCAACAATTGTTAATGAGGCAAAAGATATTGTTTTAAAAGATTGTAATTAATTTTTTAAATTTTTAATTTTATTAATTACCATTTCAACAGTAATTAAATTTGGATCTATATTAGATCCATGAGTTACATCATTTATATCAAAGTTGTTAGGTAAAATCCGATAATGGTTTTCACTATAATCAGTATAAGCTTTTGGACTGTCTAAAAGAATTACAATACTTTTTATACCTGATTGAGAAGTGATATGAGATCCAAAAGAATCATTTCCTACATACATATCAGCAAAACAAAGATAAGGAATTACATCTACAATTTTTTTATTGCTTAATGTAGTAAAATTTTTTTTTTTAATTTTAGATATAATTTCACTTTCAATATCTTTTTCATTTGGCCCACATAAAATAAAAAAAAAATAGTCCTCTGTTTCATTTAACCTATTGATTAATTCTGAAAAATTTTTAGCTCCCCATCTTGTGGTGGCGCCAGATGAGCCCGCACCTATAACTATTTTAAATTTATCTTGATTATACTTTTTCTTTATTTCATTTAATTTTTCTTTTTTTATAAAAAACTTTGTTTCTGTAGGACATTTATTAATTTTAAGAAAATTTTCTGTTAACTTTTTTGCAGCCTGTACTAAATTTAAATTTTTTTTTTTAAAAAAATTATAGATTTTAATATTATTAATCCCCGCTAATTTTGCCGCAAAATATATTCTAATACTAGGGTAAAAAATTAACAAATTAGTGAATTTAAATTTTTTTAAGACTATACTTAACTTAAACAAATCAAAAAATTTTTTTTGATATTTATCTAAATAGTAAACTTTTTTAATTAAAGGATCATCTTTTAGGGTTTCTTCTAAATTTTTACATAATGTTATTATAGTAACTGCACCATATTTTTTTGCTATTTGGTGGCAGTATGAAAGGTGCAGTAAATTTGCACCAAGACCAGTATAACTCAAATAAATACCTGTATTCATATATTGTTATACATTTTTTCAATTAATTTTTTTCCATAAATTTTAAATTTAAAACCATATTTTTTTTGCAAATAATTATTATTTTGTTTATGACTGATTAAAATTTTTTTTTCATTTTTTCTATAATATTTATTGCTAACAAAAAAATATTTTTTATAATTTAATTTGTTAATCCCATAAGCTATATTCAAAATTTCCTTACCTGAAATTTTTTTACCTGCAGATAATATAATGTCTTGTGGTTTTGATTCAGAAATTAGTTTAACAATTTTAACAATTTCGGTTATCCAGGAATAGTCTCTAAAGGTATTTAAATTTCCAACGGTAATTTTTTTTTTATTTTTTGCACTTAAACAAACTTTTTTAATGAAAAAATTATTGTCTCTTAAAGGCGACTCTATTTGCATAAATACTAAATTAAATGTTTTTAGGCCAAATCTTCTATAACTCTTAATCATTTTAAAAGTTTTTTGTTGAGATTGAATATAAGGATTTTTATTACTTGAAAATTTAGAATTTATTTTAATAAATCCATCTCTAGGTGAAAAAATATAACCAGAGTTTGCTTTAAAAAATTTAAATTTTAATTTATTTTCTTTCATAACATCCAGAAAATTTTTTACACCAATATAATGTGAAGTATAAGTTTGATTTCTTAATTTATAGGATTTTGTTAAAGAGCTTTGTCCACTGAAATAATAAATTTTATCTGGATTATATTTTTTTATAATTCTTATTATTTCTTTTTTGTTTTTAATATTTAATTTTTCGAATTTTATTTGATTATGTATATTTAGAAAACTATAATTTTTAAATTTTTTTTTAAGTGATCTAGAAGCGACAATTACTTTTTCTTTTTTTTTTAAAATCTCTTTAGATAAATAAGCTCCTAAAACTCCAGAACCAATAATTAAATTATGATTTATTTTATTCATTTATTGATATAGTTCTTATATTTATAATAATGTTAATTTAATTTCTATGAGCTTAATAAAAGGAATTTATGGGGCATCACTATCAATAATCAATAATGATTTATCATTAAATATTGATAAAACTATAAAACATGCTGAAAATATTATTGATTATGGTTGTCACGGGGTAGTTTTTTTTGGAAGCACTGGTCAATCACAGTTAGTTTCTTTAAGCGAAAAAATTCAACTAATAAATGAACTATCAAATAGTTCTTACAGAGAAAATTTTATTATTGGAACTGGTACCAATTCGTTGTGGGATACAATTAATTTAATGCAAATTTCAATGCAGCTTGGTTTTGATAAATTTTTAATAATGCCCCCAGCTTACTATAAATATCAAGATGAAGATGTTGTTAATTTTTATTCAAAAATAATAAATAAATTATATGATTGTAAAATAATACTTTATAACTTTGAAAAACTTTCTGGATATAAATTCAGTATTGACTGTATAAAAAAGTTAGTAGAAAAGTTTCCAAAACAAATAGTGGGAGTTAAAGATAGTACATACAATTTGTACGAAAATTTAAAAATAGAAAATTTTTTAGTATTTCCAGGATCTGAATTAAAGTTATTAAAAGGTTTAGAGTTAGGTTGCAGTGGTATTATTACAGCAACATGCAATGTTACCGCTAAATTGTCTAGAAAAGTTTTTGATGATTTTTTTTTAGGATCTGATTCAACATCAAATAAGCTTTTATGTGATGTTAGAGAAGTTTTTGATAAATATAATTTAATATCAGGACTTCATACTTATTATGCAAATGTAAATAAAGATCAAATCTATAAAAATATTTTACCTCCTTTAAGTATTCTAAATTCAAAAGATGAAAAAGAATTAATAGAAAATCTAGATAAATTAAATTTTTCAATAAGATCTTTATAAAATGTACTTAGCAAGATTCTTAAATAAAGTTTTTAATAAAAGTGGGTTTATTTTAGTTGATGTAGACTTAAAAAATTACATTATAGGAAATCCTGAAAAAAATAATCCAATAAAAGTTAAAATACTAAATAAGAGTCTGAATTATAAGCTATTAATTCATCCAGATCTATATTTTGGTGAAGGCTACACTAATGGAGAAATTGTAATTGAAAATGGTTCGCTTAGTGATTTCTTAGATCTTGCTCTAATGAATATTGGAAGAAATCCAATTAATATTTTTAGTTATTTATTAAATAAATTCCGAGGTTCTTACAGATATATTACCAATTTCAATTTTATAAAAAAATCAAAAATGAATGTTTCTCATCATTATGATATTTCAGATGGTTTATATGATTTATTTCTTGACCCAAAGCGGCAATACTCTTGTGCATATTTTAAAGATAAAAATGACAGTTTAGAAACAGCCCAGAATAATAAAATTCAACACATTATTAAAAAACTTAATATACAACCTAAGCAAAAAGTTTTAGACATTGGATGTGGATGGGGATCTTTAGCAATTGATATTGCTAAATCAACTAATTGCAGAGTTACGGGTATAACCTTATCAGAAAATCAACTTAATTATTGTAATAATAAAGTGAAAGAGCTTAATTTGGAAAATAAAGTAACTTTTAAATTAATGGATTATAGAGAGTTAGATGAAAAATTTGATAGAATAGTAAGTGTTGGAATGTTTGAGCATGTCGGAAGAAAATTTTATAAAAAATTTTTTTCACAAGTTGAAAAATTACTTGAAGAAAACGGAGTTTCATTAATACATACCATAGGATCAGCAAATCCACCTAGAGATCCACATCCCTGGATTACAAAGTATATTTTTCCAGGGGGATATACTCCAAGTTTGAGTGAAGTAACCACTCCGATCGAAAATGCTGGATTAATATTGACAGATATTGAAGTGTTAAGATTACATTATGCTTATACGCTTAGGCACTGGAAAGAGAATTGCATTAATAACAAAGAAAGGATTATTAAAATGTTTGATGAGAAATTTTTTAGAATGTGGGAATTTTATTTAACCGGATGTGAAATGGCATTTAAATGGGGAGGACAAGTTGTATATCAATTTCAATTAACAAAAAATTATACTTCTGCTCCAATTACAAGAGACTATATTTATCAATAAATAATAGATATAATTAGTTTCTTTTAAAAATGAAAAAAATAAAAAAAAAAATAAAAATTACTCATTTAAAAATAAAAAAATTTTACGATAAAAAAAAAAATAAAAAAACTTTAAAATCTAAAAATATTAATCAAAACAGTTTAATATCAAAAATTATTAGATTTCAAATTAACTTTAATCCAGAGTTTAAATTTAAATTTAATTTTTCTTTAGAAAATTATATTAAAGGTTTTTTTGATAAAATTGAAAATTTTATAAGTCATTATAAAACTCTTAGAAAAGATGAAAAAAGAAGATTAAAATTAGAACAAATCGAAAAAGAGCGAAAAGATAAAATTGAAAAACAAAAACAAAATCAAAAAGAAGAAGAATTAAAAATAAAGCTAAAAGAACAGTCTTTAAAAGAAGATATTAAATTAGTAAAAGAAAGATCCAAGGATATAAAATTATTTTTAAGAAAAGAACAAGCAATTTTAAGAATTGAACAAGCTGAAAAACAAAAACAGTTTTTACAAAAGTTAAAATTAGAT
>SHWS01000032.1 GCA_009693705.1 Pelagibacteraceae bacterium | reverse complement strand
AATTTAACATTTAAAACAGCCAGTTTATGGGGGGCGCAGTATGAAGCAAAAATTTTAAAAAAAGATCACGATATAGTGATTATAGACACACCGCCTAAAATAGAATCAGACGCTCGCCCCTCGATAGAAGCTGCAGATTTAGTTTTAATACCAGTTTCAGCTTCACATGTTGATTTTTGGGCAACAGGTGCAATAGCGGATATAGCAAAACAAGCTGATAAAAAAATTTTGATTCAAATCAACCGATCTAATCAAAGATCTAAACTTATAAATAAAACAAAAGATTTTATAAAAGATTTAAAACTTTTATCAACCAAAACAATAATCGGGAATCGACAAATATATAATTCATCTATGGGTGAAGGCAAAACCGCTGTTGAGAAACAAAAAAAAGGCTATGCCGTAGAAGAGATGAAAAATTTGTCAGAGCAAATCCTGTTAGAATTAAATTAATATCATAATCCTAAATGAAAATAAAATTAGAATTATTTGGTGAAAGTAGGGATTTTAGCCATCAGGATTATTTAGAATTTAATATTAACAATCATTTGACAATAGAAGAGTTCAGAAATCTAATATTAGAATTTTTAGATAAAAATTTTAAGAATAATAAAAATTACAAAAAAATTGTAAACTCCTCTGCTTTTTGCTCTGAGAACAACACATTGATCACCGACAATTATAAAATTACAAAAGAACAAACAATTGGCATTATTCCTCCGATAGGAGGTGGTTAATGTTTCATGCTAAAATTATAGATTCTAAAGTTGAAAAAATTATTATTAATAATGCTCAGAAATTTATAAGTTCTTCAAAGTTCGGTGCATCCATTTTTTTTATTGGTACTGTAAGAGACTTTAATGAAAATAAAAAAGTAACTGGTATTACCTATGATAGTCACGATGCATTAGTAACAAAAAGTTTTGAAGAAATTTATTATGAGGCTGATCAAAAATTAAATATTAAAGATAAAGCTGTCTTTATTGAACACATTAAAGGATATGTTGGACTTGGAGAAACAAGTATTATTATAGCTGTAGGCTGTAAACATCGAGATCAAACATATATTTTATCAAGATATATAATTGAAGAAATAAAAAAACGCTCTCCAATTTGGAAAAAAGAACACTATTTTAATGATGAGAGTAAATGGTTAAAAGGAAGTCCTATTTTGAATGAAAAAAATTAATTACTCACAAATCACTCCTGAAAAAATATACATAAAAAGAAGAAAATTTATTAAATCTTTAGGATATGGTTTAAGTTCAGCGTCGTTAAGTTCAATACCATTAATAAGTAATGCTTTTGCAAATACAGATTTAAGTAAACTTACTGATTACGAATATATAACGACTTATAATAATTATTATGAATTTGGAACAAATAAAAGCGATCCCTATCTAAATTCTCAAGAATTTAAAACTAAACCCTGGACTGTGAGAATTGAAGGTGAGGTTGAAAATCCGATTAACTTATCTATAGAAGAAATCTTATCTTCTTTTTCATCTGAAGAAAGAGTTTACAGACTAAGGTGTGTTGAAGGTTGGTCAATGATTATTCCTTGGATGGGCTTTTCATTAAGTCAATTACTTAATAAAGTTAATTTTAAAACTACAGCAAAATTTGTTCAATTTGAAACAATTTATGATCCTGAACAAATGATAGGTCAACAAAAATCTATTTTGAACTGGCCTTATACAGAAGGATTAAGGATTGATGAAGCTATGCATCCTTTAACAACTGTTGTTACCGGATTATATGGCAAATCATTACCTAATCAAAACGGTGCTCCACTTAGAATATTTGTTCCATGGAAATATGGATTTAAGAGTGCAAAATCAATTGTTAAAATCAAACTTGTTAAAGACATGCCAAATTCATCTTGGATGATAACATCACCAAGAGAATATGGTTTTTACTCAAATGTAAATCCAAATATTGATCATCCAAGATGGTCTCAAGCAACTGAGAGACCTATTAATGGAGATATGTTTGCTCCAAGAATAAAAACATTAATGTTTAACGGCTATGCGGATGAAGTAGCGCACTTATATTCAGGCATGGACTTAAAAAAATATTTTTAATGATAAAATATTTTAGACTAATAGTTTTTCTACTAAGTCTTATTCCTTTAATTATTATCCTTATGAAAATTTTTTTTGACAATTTAGGACCAGAACCAATTAAAGAAATTACCAATCACACTGGGAATTGGACACTTTTATTTTTAATTTTTACTCTTTCAATGTCGCCTCTTAAAAAAATAACAAATATAAACATTTGGATTTCTTTTAGAAGAATGCTAGGTCTATTTGCTTTTTTTTATGCTAGTTTGCATATGCTAACTTATACAGGATTAGATTATCGTTTTGACTTAACCGCTATCTCTAAAGATATAATAACTAAAAAATATATTTTTGCTGGTTTTACAGCTTGGTTTTTGTTAATTCCACTGGCGTTAACTTCTTCAAAAAAAATGATGATTCTTTTAAAACATAACTGGAAAAAATTGCATAGACTAATCTATCTAATATCAATTCTTGGAGTCATTCATTTTATTTGGCTTGTCAAAAAAGATTTAACTGAGCCACTTATTTACTTAATAATAATTTTAGTTCTTTTAATTTTAAGAATTAGATTTAATAAAAATGCCCTTTTATTATTTGATAATAAACGCTCTTAGTACTAAAGAAATTAAATTTTTTTATTTATTAAGTAGACTCATTATTTTTATAAGTTAAATAAGTCTTTCGAGTTGTCTCAATAATTTCCCAGACACCTTTGCTGTTAGCTGGAAAATAAACCATATCTCCCGCTTCAATGTGAATTGGCGTTCCACCATCTGGAGTAAAAATTGCTTTTCCTGTAATAAATGTTGCAGTTTCAGCATCCATAATTAGTCTTATCCATTTTCCTGGTGTTGACTCCCATACACCGACTTGCGATCCGTCTGCATTAGATGATAAAATTTTTCCACGTAACTGTGAAACTTGATCACTTAAGGGCTTAGGAACCTTTCCCCAATCTTCTAAGTCTTCTGAAGGAATGGCCTTGACTTGTTTTAAATGTTTTTGTCTCATAATAAAAATATACCATAAAATTTATTTTAGATGAAACTTTTATATCTCAGAAATCGCTAGGTATATCAAAATCCTTAAAAATTTTATCATTTTTTACATTGGTAAAGTTAGCATCCGTTTTTAATCTTTTAACTATATATTTTGCTCCAACATCTCCTTTAATTTTGCTAAATTTTTTTAAAACAGAAATATTAAAACCTATAGGATTTCCTATTTTATGATTATATTTTAACAAATGAATAGATTTATTTGTTTTTCTTATCGATAAATATATTTTATTTATATGTGATGATTTAATAAAAGGCATATCAGACTGAACAACTAAAAAACCCTCATCATTTTTGTTAACTTTTTTTAATCCTGCTTTAATCGAAGAGGAAATTCCTTTTTTGTAATTCTTATTTATTACAAAAAAATTTTTTTTATTTTTTAAAACTATTTTTTTTATTTTAATGTATTCAAATCCAAGAACGATAATTATTTTATCAACCTTACTTTTAATTAGTTCACTTAGTATGTGATTTATTAAAGCTTTATTTTTATATTTTTTAATTAATTTATTCTCACCAGGAATTCTTTTTGACTGCCCTGCGGCAAGCAGTATTGCTGAAATCATTTTTTGTAGGTTTCGGATACTAATTGAGCTATAATCGATAATGCTATTTCAGGTGCGGATTTACCTCCTAATTTAATTCCTATTGGTGCGTGTATTAATTTAATTTCTTCCTCTGTAAAACCAGCCTCTTTGAGTCTTTCGCGTCTGTTTTCATGTGTTTTTTTACTTCCTAGAGCTCCTATATAATAAAATTTTTTCTTTAATGCGTATTGTAATGCAGGGTCATCAATTTTAGGATCATGAGTTAATGCAATTAATGCACTGCTCGAATTTGTTTCAATTTCCTTAAAAGCTTGATCTGGCCATTTATTAATAATTTTCATATCCGGAAATCTTTTTTCTGAAGCAAAATATCCCCTAGGATCAATTATAGAAATTTGAAAATTTAAACTTCCTGCAAATTCAACCAAGTATTGAGCTATATGAACTGCACCAACAATTATTACTTTTATCGGCAATATGTATGTTTCAATAAAAATATTAGTATTTTCTATTACACCATTTTTTTTTTCATTAAAATAATTAGAAATTTCAACTAAATTGTTTTTAAAGTTAAAAGATAATTCTTTGTTTTTAATATAAATTTCTGAATTGCCATTTGATACATCGGTTATAATTGCAAATTCTTTCTTTTGTGATTTTAATTCAATGATTTCTTTAAGTAGAGAGAGTTTCATTGATTTATTTTTTCTAAAAAAACAGCAATTTCTCCCCCACACGCAAGTCCAATTTCCCAAGCACTTTCATTTGAAACCTTAAATTCAATTTTTTTAAATAATTGATTTTTTTTTAAAAGTTCAATTGACTCTCTTACAATCGCAGACTCAACACAACCTCCTGAAACTGAACCAGAAAAATCTCCTTTTTCATTGATGATCATCCTGCTTCCAATGGGTCTTGGGGAAGAACCCCAGGTTTGAATAACGGTAGCTAAGACAATGTTTTGATTAGCGTTTATCCAATCACTCGCTTCTTCTAAAATTTTTTCATCAAATGAATTTTTCACCTGATAAAATATAATTCTTAACTAGCAAGCTTCAACAGCTTTTTTAGCATAAGTCATCACTAAATTAGCTCTATATTCTGCTGATGCATGAATATCCGAGTTCATTTCTGAACTATCTAATTTAATACCTTCTATTGCTGATGTAGAAAAATTTGATGACAGTTTTTTTGATAAATCACTATCTATATAAACACATGATTTAGCTCCAGTAACTGCAACATTCACTTTATCTTTATACTTCGCTAAATAAACTCCAACAATTGCATACCTTGATGCTGGATTAGGATGTTTTTGATAATTAGATTTTTCTGGGATTTGAAACTCAACCGCCTCTACAATTTCATTTTTCTTTAATGCTGTTTCAAACATACCTATAAAAAAATTTGAAGCTTCAATTTCTCGTTCATTAGTATGAATAATTGCATTAAGGGCCATACAAGCAGAAGGATAACAAGCTGATGGATCATTGTTAGATATTGATCCACCAATAGTTCCTCTATTTCTTACCTGAGCATCACCAATTCTTCCCGCTAATTTTGCAAGAGATGGTATTTCTTTTTGAACATCTTTTGACGAAGCTACCTCAGCATGTTTGGTTGTAGATCCTATTATAAGAGATTTGCCAGCTACTTTTATTCCTGATAATTTTTTAATATGTTTTATATTGATTACATCTTTATAACTTGCAAGACCTAATTTTATTGAAGGTATGCTTGTCATACCACCCGCCAAGAAAACTGAATTTACAGACGCTAATTTAGATGCTTCGTTGACATCTTTAGGTGCATGATAATTAAAAGTTTTCATATTTTCTCCTAAGCTGCCTTATAATTAGATTTTTTCAGAGACTTACAAGCTCTCCAAACTTTTTCAGCTGTAGCCGGCATGGTAATTTCTTGACCCCCTAAAGCATCAATCACGGCATTCATAACAGCAGGTGGTGATGCAATTGCTCCAGCTTCTCCACAGCCCTTAACTCCTAATGGATTTGTTGTAGCAAGAGTGCATGTAAAACCTAGATTAAACTCAGGAAAATTATCTGCTCTTGGCATTGTGTAATCCATATAAGATGCAGTAATTAACTGTCCGGTTTCATCGTATTGTGCATTTTCGTATAGTGCCTGTCCTATTCCCTGAGCAATTCCTCCATGAACTTGTCCTTCAACTATATTTGGATTAACAATTCTACCAAAATCATCAACTGCAGTATATTTTTCAACTTTAACTTCTCCAGTTTCAGGGTCAATTTCAACTTCACAAATATGTGTGCCAGCTGGAAATGAGAAATTTGCTGGATCAAAGAAAGCAGTTTCAATTAATCCAGGCTCCATACCTTCTGGTAATTGAGATTTAAAGTCTGAGTCTCTGCTGCCCGGCAGATATAAAGCAAAAGCAATTTCTCCAATAGTTTTTTTCTTGTTTGATTTTAAAGCTACAAATTCGCCATTTTTAAAATCTATTTCATTTTCACTAACTTCCAACATTTTTGCAGCTACTTTTTTTCCTTTGGCAATAATTTTTCTACAAGCATTTACTATTGCTACACCACCAACAGTTAATGATCTAGAACCATAGGTTCCCATTCCAAATGTACCTTTGTTGGTATCTCCGTGAACAACATCAATATTTTCCATTGCCACACCTAGTTCATCAGCAGCAATTTGTGCAAATGTTGTATCGTGGCCTTGTCCATGACTATGCGATCCTGTATAAACAGAGATTTGTCCTGTTGGATTAAATCTAACCTCTGCAGATTCCCAAAGTCCCACTCCACAACCTAAAGACATTACAGCCGCTGATGGAGCAATACCACATGCTTCAAAGTAAGATGAAACTCCAATTCCTCTTAATTTTCCACTGGCCTCTGATTTTTTTCTTCTAGCTTGAAAACCATCATAATCTGACATTTTTTTTGCTTTTTCTAAACCAGCTCCATAGTCACCAGAATCAACTGTGTGAACTAATGTCTGTTTAAATGGAAATTGCTTTGGAAAGTTTCTCATTCTTAACTCTGTTTTATCAATTCCTAATTCCATTGCTGCTTTTTCAACCAATCTTTCAATAGTGTAAGTAGCTTCGGGTCTGCCGGCTCCTCTATAAGCATCTACCGGAGCAGTATTTGTATAAACTGCTTTAACATTTGTATATGCAGCAGGAATTACATAAACACCTGTTGCACAAGGACCAAAAAGATAGGTTGGTGTAACTGTACCAAAAACTCTTGCATAAGCGCCTAAATTGGCAATTGTTTCATTTTTAAAACCTAAGAACTTACCATCATTTGTAACTGCAAGTTCAGCGTGTGTAACATGGTCTCTTCCATGGGTATCGGTTAAAAAAGACTCCGTTCTTTCAGCGACCCATTTAATTGGTCTTTCAATTTTTTTTGAAGCCCAGCTGCATACTATTTCTTCATTATAAACATTTATTTTAGAGCCAAAACCACCTCCCACATCTGGAGCAACAACTCTTAATTTATTTTCAGGAGCAACACCTCCAAATGCTGACATTATTAATCTGGATAAGTGAGGATTTTGACTTGTTGTATATAAAGTAATTTCTTCTGAAGCTGTATTGTAATCTGTAACACAAGCTCTAGGTTCCATGGCGTTAGGAACTAATCTGTTATTAATTAAATCAACTTTAATTATTTTATCTGCTTTTGCAAAAGCTTGTTCAACTGCTTTACGGTCACCTAACAACCAATCAAAACAAAGATTTTTATCTATACCTTCATGAATAGTCTCACCATTCATTGCTTCTGCGGTATTAACAACACCCTTTAAAACTTTATAATCTACACTCACTAATTCTGCTGCTGCTTTAGCCTCATCTAAACTCTCAGCGATTACGACAACAATTGGTTCGCCAACAAAGTTTGCATGTTCTTTTGCTAAAGGTGGGTTAGCTGGAATTTTCATTTCAGTACCATCTTCACTTCTAATTGCCCAACCAGCAATCAAACCACCTATTTTATCCTTTGCAATTTCATCGCCGGTTAAAATACTCACTACTCCAGATGCTCTTAAAGCTCTAGATAAGTCAATTTTTTGAATTTTTGCTCTTGCATGAGGTGATCTTACAAATACAGCGTACGTTTGGTTAGCAATATTTATATCAGCTGTATATTTGCCCTTGCCCGTTAAAAATCTTTTATCTTCTTTTCTCTCTACCCTTGAACCAACTAAACTAGCCATATTATCCCTTCCCTTTTTATAAATTACATTTTTGTTGCAGCTTCTTTAACTGCTTCAACTATGTTTTGATAACCTGTGCATCTACAAATATTACCTTCCAGCCATTCTCTTATTTCTTCATCGTTTGGATTTTTTTTTGTCTGTAACAAATCTATTGCACTCATAACCATTCCTGGTGTGCAAAATCCACATTGCAATCCGTGTTTTTTTTTAAACGCTTCTTGCATTGGATGAAGTTTGCCATCTTTTGCGAGACCTTCAATTGTTGTAACTTTTGATCCATTAATATCAGCTACTAATGTCGAGCAACTTTTAATTGATTTTCCATCAACATGAACTACACATGCTCCACATTGACTAGTATCACAACCAATATGTGTTCCTGTTAAATTTAAATGATCTCTTAAAAAAATTGATAATAAAGTATGGTCAGGTATTTCTTTTGTTACTGATTTACCATTTACCTGTAGATTAATTTTTTGCATAAATTTTTTTTAGTTTTGGTAAACCAAAATACATCATAGTACCACTTTAGGTTCAACTTAAATTTATAAATTCTACCTATGG
>SHWS01000031.1 GCA_009693705.1 Pelagibacteraceae bacterium | reverse complement strand
ATTTTAAGAATTGAACAAGCTGAAAAACAAAAACAGTTTTTACAAAAGTTAAAATTAGATAAACAAATTGAAAAATTTAGAATTAGAGAAATAAAAGAATTAGAACAACTAGAGAAAATATCTCTTAAGGAAAAAAGAGATGATTATGCTGGTCTCCAACAAAGAATTGAAAAATTAAAAGAAAAATATCGAATAATACGAGACCAAAAAATTAGAGAAAGAGTAGAAGCTCTTGGAATAAAAATAAAAGGCGATGAAGATAGAGAAACATTATTAAAAAAAGAGAGAGAATATAGTTTAGCAAGACAAAAAATAGAATTTGCCCTTGAGAGTTTTTATAGAAGCGCAAGTAGTTTGGTTTTTCAGTTAAACAAAAGACATATCACAAGACATATGTCTATTTTTCGATGTATCGATAGAAGATTTGAAACCGGTGAAATATTTATTAAGTGGGATGAAGCAGAAGATGAAAATTGGTTATTATTAATTTATATTAAAAATAATTCTCCAGATGAAGGAATTGTCATTGAAGATAAAACTAATCCAGAAAAAAATATATCAAATGAGTTTAAAAATAATGAAATATTTAAAGCATCTGACTTTATGGTAGATTCTTTAACCCAATTAATTGCAAGAAAAAGAAAAAAAAATTAATAGATTGATTTTTATTATTTTTTATTAATTTAAAATTTATTTTTTAATTGCTTTTTGTTTTTAAAATATAAAATAAAAGCAACTATTTCATAAAAAAAACTAAACACACTAAATATTATTGGAAATTTAAATAAGTGATATAAAAATTTGTATTTCGGAATTTTTTTCCATAATAAAAGAAATGCATCAGCTCCCTCGATTATATTTTCACCTTCCTTAATATGAAGTCTTCTTAAAAGTTCTTTATCTTTTTTTAAAGTTTCTTTTTCAGCTAATTCATTATTGGTAATATCAATCCATTCAATTCCTTCTATATTTTCCTTTTTATATAAATTGATTTCTGATCTGCAAATTTTGCAAGAGTTATTGAAATATACTTTCATAATTTTTTTAAATAAACTTATTACTTAACGTTAATTTGTACATGCGTGAAATACAACAGTTGTAAATTAATAGAAATTAATTATGTAATCCTTATGATTAATTTTTTTGAAAAATCGGATTTATCCAGAAAAGACGCTGAAAATATTGTTTCAGATACTCTAAAAAATTGTGATGATGGAGAATTGTATTTTGAAGACACTAAATCAGAAACAATTTTACTAGATGACAATAAGATTAAAAGTTCAAATTACAGTTCTGATTTAGGTTTTGGTTTTAGAGCCGTTTCAAAAGAAGTTGTTGCATATTCTCATTCTAATGAAATCTCTAAAGACTCATTGAAAAAATCATCAGAAAATTTAAGATCTACTTTAAAGTCAATAAAAGGAACTTACAATCACTCAATTATAAAATCTAATAAAAAATTTTATGAGGATATTAATCCAATCGATCAAAAATCTTTAAATTCAAAACTAGAAATTTTAAATAAAGTAAACGATTATCTCCGTAAAAAAGACCTCAAGGTAAAACAAGTTACAGCAAGTTTTAGTGGTGAACAAAAATCTATTGAAATTATAAGATCAGAAGGAGAAGCTTTAACTGATGTTAGACCATTAATAAGATTTAATGTTTCTGTGATGATTGAAAAAAATGGAAGAAAAGAAACAGGGGTTTATGGAATTGGAGGAAGACAATCTTATGATCAATATCTTCAAGATGATAATTGGAAAAATGTTTGTGAAGAAGCTTTTAGAATTGCTTCAATTAATTTAGAGAGTGTACCTGCACCTGCTGGTGAAATGAAAGTTGTTCTAGGACCTGGTTGGCCAGCAATATTAATTCATGAGGCAATTGGACATGGGCTTGAAGGTGATTTTAACAGAAAAAAAATATCAGCATTTCATAATTTAATGGGACAAAAAGTTGCAAGTGAAGGAGTTACTATTGTTGATGATGGGACTATTGAAAATAGAAGAGGCAGTCTAAACATCGATGATGAAGGAACACCCACAGAGAGAACAGTATTAATTGAAAATGGAATTTTAAAAAATTTCATGCAAGATAGACTAAATGCTAGATTAATGAAAACCAGATCTACAGGCAGTGGTAGAAGAGAAAATTATAAGCATATTGTTTTACCAAGAATGAGAAACACAATGATGTTAAATGGAAAACAAACCCGAGATGAAATGATTAAGTCAGTTGATAAAGGAATTTTCGCAGTCAGTTTTGGTGGAGGACAAGTAGATATAACTTCAGGAAAATTTGTTTTTAACTGCACAGAAGCATACGAAATTTATAACGGTAAAATTGGTTCTCCTATAAAAGGTGCAACATTAATAGGAGATGGACCTTCTATTTTAAAAGAAGTTTCAATGGTTGGAAATGATATGATGCTAGATCCTGGTATCGGAACTTGTGGAAAAGCAGGACAGGGAGTTCCGGTGGGTGTTGCCCAACCATCAATCTTAATTAATAAAATGACAGTTGGCGGCACTAAACTTTAGATAATGGTTAAAAATCAGGAATATTTAAAATCCAAAGCTGAATTTTGCTTAAGTCTTGCTAAAAAATTAGGAGCATCAGATGCGAGCGTAACGGTAGCAAATTCAATATCTGAAACAGTCAGTTTTAGAAATAAAATATTAGATGAGTCCAACAGATCAGATAGTTTAGCAATAAGTATAACTACCTATCAAAATAAAAAAAAATCTTCAATTTCCTCATCAAATTTATTAGATGAAAATTTGAAAACTCTAATTGAAAAATGTTTTGAAACAACCAGGATTACACCTATAGATGAATTTAATTCACTTCCAGACAAAGAACTATTGGCTAAAAAGATTAAAGATTTAAACATTTATGATGATACGCGCATAGAAAACAATAAAAAAATTGAGTATTTAAAGGAGCTAGAAGAATTTGCTTCTTTAGAAAAAAAAATTATTAACACAGAGTCAAGTTTTACTGAAAATAAATCTAATTTTATTTTAGCAAATAGTGATGGTTTTTGTGATGGTTACAAAACATCATCTTTTTCTGCATCGTGTGTTGCTGTTGCAAAAGACGAAAATAGCATGGAGAGAGATTATGATTATACTAAAAAGCGTTACTTGAACGAAATTAAAAATCCAAAAGAACTAGGTAAAGTTGCTTCAGAAAATACTGTAAAAAAACTTAAATCAAATAAAATTGGAAGTGAAAAAATAAGTATTATTTTTGATAAAAGAATAGCAAAAGGAATATTAAGTGCATTTGCTAGCGCTGTAACCTCATCTGCGATTTCTAGAGGAACATCATTTCTTAAAGATAAAATTAATCAACAAATATTTTCTAGCTCAATTAATATTTTTGATAAACCAGATTTAATTAAGGGAATTGGCTCACAAAGTTTTGACTCAGAGGGAGTTCAATCAGAAACAATGAAGTTAGTAGATAAAGGATATTTAAAAGAATATTTAATAGATACTTATAATGGAAAAAAATTAAATCTTAAGTCAAACGGAAGAAGTGGAGGTACAACTAACCTTTATTTTGAAAATGGAGAAATTAATTATAATCAATTATTAAAAATAAATTCGAGAAATCTTTATATTACCGATACAATAGGGCACGGGGTTAATATTGTAACAGGCGATTATTCTGTTGGAGCTACTGGATTTTTAGTTGAAAACGGTGAATTTAAATATCCAGTGAGTGAAATAACAATTGCTGGAAATTTTAATGATATGTTTAAAAACATCACATTAGCAAATGATCTAAGTTTTGATTTTGCTACTAACTCGCCAACTATGATGATTGATGGAATGGTTGTGGCTGGAAAATAATTAATTTATTTTTCTTAATTTTATTCAAAAAATTTTAGCCTGTATTCCCATTCTCCCAAATAAGAATAAGAAACTTTTAGTATCATTGATGTTTTTTTATCAATCCATATATCAAAATTTAATCTCTCATCTTCAGGTAATTGATTATTTTTTGACGATAATTTAAAGCGCTCTGTTTCATAATCTATTCCGTAAAGGTTAATTTTTTCTTTTCCAATAAATGTCACTACTTGCTCCTTAATACTGCCTGAAATTGGACTTATTTGGCTATTTGCTTGTAAAATTTTGTGGCTCCACCAATTACCCACAACATTTTCTAATGAAGCCTCACCAACATACGAGGACCCCTCAATATCATATTTATTAGTTTTCGGGTTATAGTTTAGATTAACAAATTTATTTTTTTTATTTTTTATAGTCTTAGATTTGTAAGAAATAAGTTTATCTGAAATATGGGTTTCTTCCCCATAACCTTCTGCTTCAAAAGCTGTTTTTCCTAATATTTTTACTTCAAATTTGAACTGGTTAGTTATTATGGTTTGATCTTGTTCATTTTTAAAAAAATAATAATTATAACCAATAATTTCACCATTTCTTAAAATTTCTATCTCAATTTGTTTTAGGTTATTGCAATGACCAATATGAGCAAATGTGCTTATTGAGTAAAAATTAAAAATAAATAAAAAAAAAATTTTTTTCATAAGAAGATAGTATTAATTATCTGGTCTTTAATATAAATTATCATCATAAAATGTTTTTATCTATAAAAAATATACCCAAAGTTTTTTGGAGTTCAGAAAGTCCTTATAATTTTAAACCAAAACCTACAACATTATTTTTTTTGATATTGGGATTAATTTTATTTGGTATCGGAGAAGGATTATTGATTGTATCAACAGCAGGTAACTCACCATGGTCAGTTTTAGCTCAAGGTATATCTTTAAACATTAATTTATCGATCGGAATAATTACTTTTTTAATAAGTGTTGTAGTTTTATTTTTTTGGATTTTTTTAAATCAAAAACCAGGAATTGGAACAATTTTAAATATTTTTATAATATCTTTGATGATAGACTTGTGTATTAAATTTATACCAACTCCAGATAATTGTTATCTTCAAATCTTATTAGCAATTATATCTGTTTTGGTAGTTGGTATTGGTTGTGGAATTTATTTAATTTCTAATTTAGGTCCAGGTCCAAGAGATGGGTTGATGATTGGCCTTCAAAAAAAAAGTAACTTACCAATTGCAATTATTAGAGCTTTATTAGAAATTTCTGTTGTTTTAATTGGTTGGTATTTAGGTGGAACAGTAGGTGTGGGAACTTTAATTTTTGCGTTTGGAATTGGTCCTTGTGTAGCTTTAGGTTTATTTCTTGTAAACAGAATATTTAATTAAGCAGCAGCGCCAGACTTTTCACTTCTTTTTCTTTGATGTGGATCAAGAATTGCTTTTCTTAATCTACAAGAAATTGGAGTAATTTCTAACGCCTCATCAGAATTGAGAATGCTTAATTGCTCAGCTATAGACATTTTACGAACCGGTGTAAGTACAACGTTTTCGTCAGTGTTTTGAGTTCGCATATTCGTTAATTTTTTTCCTTTCATAACATTTATTATCATGTCTCCAGGTTTTGGAGCTAAACCAACAATCATGCCAGGATAAACAGGGTCATTATGAGTAACAAACATCTCACCTCTTGCTTGTAAATTGAATATAGCAAATGCAACTGCTTTTCCTTGTTCCATTGAAATTAATGCACCATTTCTTCTACCTTCCATTTCACCTTCAAAGGCGCCATATGAATGAAATATTCGATTGATAACTCCATTGCCCTTGGTTAGGGTTAAAAATCTACTGGTGTAACCCATTAATCCTCTAGTTGGTGCATGAAAAATTAGTCTTTTCTTATTTTTTCCAGTATCTTTTAAGTCAATTAATTTTCCTTTCCTTCTATTCATAGAGTCAATGACTTTTGATGAATATTCTTCATCTATATCAACTGTTATTTCTTCTATAGGTTCTAGTTTGTTTCCTTTTTCATCATATTCATATAAAACTTTAGGAGGACTTACGGTCAATTCAAAACCTTCTCTACGCATTTGAATTAATAAAATTTCTAACATCAGTTCACCTCTGCCGCTTATAACAAAAGAGTCATTACCTTCATTTTCAGAAAAAGATATCCCAACATTATTTTGAGCTTCTTGTATTAGTCGATCTCTAATTTGAGTACTTGTTAATTTTTTACCTTCGGTTCCTGCGAGCGGTGAAGTATTTACGGTAATAGTAATTGACATTGTCGGAGGATCTATAGGGATTGCATGAATAGCTTCATTAACTTCCAAATCACAAATAGTATCGGCTACATTCGCTTTTTCTAACCCCGCAATCACAACGATATCACCAGCTTCTCCAATCTCAATAGGAACTTTCTTAGTCCCTTCATATCTAAAAATTTTTGTTAGTCTTCCTTCGTCAACTTTTTCACCTTTTAAATTAATAGCTTTAATTGTTTGATTAGCTCTTGCGGTTCCTTGAGCAATTCTTCCGACTAAACTTCTTCCTAAAAAACTATCCGCATAAAGAAGAGTTGATAGCATTGCAAAAGGTTTTGATTTGTCAAGTTTTGCTGGTTTTACATGTTCCATTATTAAATCTAGTAGTGGGTTTAAATTTTTCCTAGGACCATCAAGTTCTTTATCGGCCCATCCTGATCTTCCACTAGCATACAAAACTGGAAAATCTAATTGTTCTTCATTTGCATCTAAATTAACAAATAAGTCAAACGTCTCATCTAAAACTTCATTTGCTCTTTGATCAGCTTTATCTAGTTTATTAATTACTACAATTGGTTTTAATCCTTGTTTCAAAGCTTTAGATAGTACAAATTTTGTTTGAGGCATTACTCCTTCTGCTGAGTCGATAAGTAACAAAGCACCATCTGCCATACATAATACTCTTTCCACTTCTGCTGCAAAATCTCTGTGTCCCGGAGTATCGATAATATTTATTCTTGATCCGTTCCAATTTATAGAGGCTGGTTTTGCTAAAATCGTAATCCCTCGCTCTTTTTCAAGTTCTCCGGAATCCATTAATCTTTCATCGACAACTTCATTTTCTCTAAATGAACCACTTTGTTTCATTAAGTTGTCAATCAAAGTAGTTTTGCCATGATCTACATGGGCAATAATTGTGATATTTCTGATGTTGTTACTCATAATTTGTGGCTCTTATACATTAATTAGTTCATTTGAAAACTTAAAAAAAACTAGTCTTTGCTTGATTAATTATCTTTAAAAAACAATTCATATCTTGTGATTGTCCTAAAAAAGTATAGATATCCGTATTAAAATTAGAGTATTAAAGAATTAAAAGCACATCTTCTTAGATTTAAAATATCTAAATAAATTAATGGAAAATTTTACATCAATTAAAATTGAAGATTCCCTAAGAAGTTCATTACAAAAAATGAACTTTATAAAACCAACTCCTATTCAAGGAATGGCAATACCAGTTGCTTTAGAAGGTAAAGATATTTTAGGAACAGCACAAACCGGAACTGGCAAAACTTTAGCTTTTAGTATTCCATTAATTAATAAATTAATTTTGGATAAAAATGCAGTCGCATTAGTTATGTGTCCAACTAGGGAATTGGCTACACAAGTAATGGCAGCAATTAAAAGCATCATTAGTGATAAAATTAATATTAAAACCGCACTATTAATTGGTGGTGAATCTATGCAACATCAGCTTAGACAATTAGGAAATAGATCTAGAATAATAGTAGGAACTCCAGGAAGAATTAATGATCATTTAAAAAGAAAAAGCTTAAATTTAGCAGCAACTAAATATTTAGTTTTAGATGAAACTGACAGAATGTTAGATATGGGTTTTACTCCTCAAATAGAGATGATTTTGAGATTTGTACCAAAAGATCATCAAACTTTGTTATTTTCCGCCACACTTCCAGAAAATATTTTAAGTATTTCAAAAAGATATTTAAATAATCCAGAAAGAATCTCAGCTGGCTCAACTTCGGCTCCTATCGAAAAAATAAAACAAGAAACTTTACAAGTCTTTAAAGAAAATAAGTATGATGAATTAATTAATCAATTTTTATCTAGAAAAGGATCAATTTTAGTTTTCGTAAAAACCAGAAGAAGTGCAGATAAAATAGTCAAACGTCTTAAAGAAGAGGGGCATTCGGCAGATGCTATCCACGGAGATTTACGTCAAAGTAAAAGAGATCGAGTAATTAATTCATTTAGAAAAGGCCTTAAAAGAATATTAATTGCAACAGATGTTGCGGCAAGAGGATTAGATATTCCATTAATTCAACACGTTATCAATTATGATTTACCCCAAGTGCCTGAAGATTATGTTCATAGGATTGGCAGAACCGCTAGAGCGGGATCAGAGGGCTCTGCTTTAACATTCCTTACTCCAGACGATAGGTCCATGTGGAATTCTATAAATAAATTAATTGATCCAAATTTTAAAATTGGATTAAATGGATCACGAAAAGATACTAATCGAAATAAAAAAACTAAAGCTCCATTCAACAAAAAAAGAAAATTTAGAGATGAGAACGACTTTAGATTTAAAGATAAAAAAAAGTTCTTCAACAAGGACGATTCTAGATCCTCTAGTTTTGGTGACAAAAAAAAGTTCTTCAACAAGGACGATTCTAGATCCTCTAGTTTTGGTGACAAAAAAAAGTTCTTCAACAAGG
>SHWS01000030.1 GCA_009693705.1 Pelagibacteraceae bacterium | reverse complement strand
AAATCATTTTAATCATTATTGAAAAAAATAAAGTATTAATATGGCATTACCAAAAAAAGCAAAAGTAGTTATCGTTGGTGGAGGAATTCACGGGTTAAGTACCGCTTGGAAATTATCCGAAACATACAAGAACAAAGGCGATGTAATTGTTTTAGAAAAAAAAGATACAGGTGCTGGAGCTAGCGGAATAGCTTGCGGCGTTATAAGAAATAATTATTTTCAGCCAGCCATGAGAGAATTGATGGCTCACTCAGTTTCAGTGTGGGAAAGTGATGCAAAAGCATTCAGATATAATAATGTTGGATATATGCAAATATCTCCAGAGGTTATGCATAAAGATGTTGCGGGTATTTACGCGCAACAAAAAGCAATCGGATACGATTCAACTTTTATAGAAGGTGAAAAAGATTGCATGAAGTATATGCAAGGAATTTTTGATGATTGGCAAGCAAAAGGAATTACATCAGTTCTCCACGAAAAAAAAGGTGGTTATGCTTACAACGTAGATTCAGTTAAAGCTTTAGAAAAAAAAGCAAATGCCAATGGTGTAGATATCCACAAAGGAATTAAGGTTACGGGTTTTAAAAGAGGAAGTAACAGTAATGCTATCACTGGAGTTGTTACAGATCACGGAACAGTAGAATGTGATCAGGTTGTAATTGGAACAGGTCCCTGGGTAAGAGATTTCTGGAATATGTTAGAGTTACCAAAAACTGTAGACATAAAAGGCAAAGACGGCAAAATGCACGAAGTTGCAATGTGGAAATATTGGTTTCTTCAAGAAGGTGTATTGGGTGTTGATCAAGATCTTTTTAAAACTAACGAAGGCAAACTACCACCAGTAATTCACGTTGATACAGATGCTCCTTTATATTCTGACAAAGATCAAAAATTAATTACAGATAAATTGTGGGGAATTTATTACAAACCTGATATTGAAGGACTTGGAGTCCAAGGTGGAACCTCTCCTTACATTGTTAAAAAGCATTTTGATCAAGTAGAAGTTGATCCTTATGCAAAAGAGTCGCCAGAATATCAAACAACAGATGAATTTGCTGACATGTGGTCTTCAGCTTTAGCGCACTGCCAAAAAAGATTTGTAGGAAAGTCACATTTATATAAAAAAGGTCCTTCAGGGGGTCTTGGGTGTATGACACCAGATGCATTTCCAATATTCGATAGATTTTTTGAAAATGTTTATATGATCGCAGATTCAAATCATGGATACAAAATGATCGGCGTAGGTCATCTTGTGGCTCAAGAGATCTTAGGACAAGAAAGTAAATTGTTAAAACCTTTTAGATTTGATCGGTATGCAAAAGGTGAATTGCATCCAACCTCGAATAGTCCATTTCCTTGGAGTTAGTTTTTTTTAATAGCTAGTTCTTTCTAACTAGACATAAGTTTTTTTTTCAGTTAGATTTTCATTTTAAAATTATTAAGGACAAAATCAATGACTGATCTAGAAAAACATATAAACCAGCCTGGCCGAGATAAATTAGTCAAAAAAGTAAGAGCAAAAATTAATGAACTTGGAATACAATATATTTTTTTTCAATTTATATCAGTCACTGGAAGAGTAGTTGGAAAAGGTATTCCCGCGGATCATTGGGAAAGATCTTGTGAAAAAGGTTTTCAATTAGTTTATGGCGCTACGGCAAATTTATTTGTAGATCGTAATAAAAATTATATTGGTTATGGTCCTGAAGCAAAAGAACTTGTTGGTATTCCTGATCCTGAAACATTTGTTCAATTACCTTGGGATAAAAAAATTGCAAGAGTATATTGTACTTGTTTTAGAAACAGAGAAGAAAGAGACAACCCAGGCAGCCATTTAACTTCAGACTGTAGAGGAAATTTAAGAATAATGGCAGCAGAATTTAAAAAAAAATATGGCTATCAATTAAGAGTTGGTACTGAACCTGAAATGATGTGGTTAACAAAAAATTCAGATGGCACTCCTACTGGGGGTGGATTTTCAAAACCTTATTGTTATCACATAGATCAATTTGAATCTTTAAGACCTGTGTTTATGAAAGTCATGGAGTATGCTCGAGCTATGGGGTTTGATATGATTCAAGGAGATCATGAAGATGCTCCTGGACAATTAGAATTAAACTGGATGTATGACGATGTTTTAAGAAATGCTGATAGACTTTCAACATACAGACAAATTTGTGCACAAGTTGCTAGAGAATTTAATTTGATTGCTTGTTTCATGACTAAACCATTTATGGGAGTTTCTGCAAGTGGATGTCATACCAACATGTCTTTATGGACGGGTGGTAAAGACAAAATTAATAAACTGGGTTTTAAATCTTTACCAGGTATGGACGAAGTTTTTAGTTATGTTGAAGGTGGAACTAATACTTTTATGCCTGACACTAAAGATGTTCAGTTACCTGGCAAAATAGGGTTAGTTTCAATTGGTGGTATAATGAAACATTTGCCAGCTTTAACCGCTATCGGATCTTCAACCGTTAACTCGTACAGAAGATTATGGGATCAAGGTTTTTGGGCTCCGGTTTATGCGGACTGGGGATATCAAAATAGAACTTGTGGTTTAAGAGTTTCTGCACCAGGAAGATTTGAATATAGATCTGTAGACTCAATGCACAATCCATACTTAATGGGAGCAGCATTATTAAAAGCTATGGATCATGGAATATCTAAAAAAATTGATCCAGGCACTCCTGAGTCGAGAAGTATGTATGAAGCTAAAAAAGCAGGTAAAGATGTTAAAAAATTACCATTAAGTTTGGGAGAAGCATTAAATGCGTTAGCTGAAGACGAAGTTATAAAATCAGCGATGCCTGATGAAATGTATAAAGTTTTTCATTGGTATAAAAATGACGAATGGGAAAGATTTTTAGGAGCAACAACGCAGTGGGATCTAGATACTTATTTAGATTGCCTACCATAATCTTAAACAAAAGAAACAGAGGAGAAAAATATGTGTGGAATTGCTGGATTGATACATCGAGGTAAATCCTCAAATGTCGGAAAAGAACTACAAGGGATGCTTCAAGCTTTAAAACACAGAGGTGAAGATTCAACAGGTTATGCTCTTTATGGAGATACAGATGGTAAAAATTTTATTATGCGTCTTAAAGTTGGAGAAAACGTCGGCGAAGGAAGTTCATCGGTAATGGAAGAAACATCAATTTATGATGAAAGAGTTAAAATAGTCAATGCACATATATTGAGCATGGGAGCAAAGATTATTAAGGAAGAAAGAATTCTTCCTTATTCTTTAAGATATGAAGTTAGTTATAAAGAAAATGATTTAAGAGAATTTTCAAGAAAAATTGAGAGCGTTCCAGGGGTTGAGATTCTATCAATGGGAAAATCTTTAGAAGTTATTAAAGATCTAGGTAATGCAAAAGCTGTTTGCGATAGATACAACTTAGATAAAGTCGTTGGAACTCATGGGATAGGCCACGGTAGGATGGCAACTGAATCGGGAGTTGATATTAAATCTGCTCATCCTTTTTGGGGCTATCCATTTAGCGATGTTTCAGTGGTTCATAATGGACAATTGACAAATTATTGGAATAATAGAAGAGCATTAGAAAACCAAGGAATGAGATTTATGTCAGAGTGCGATTCTGAATTAATTGCGGTATATATAGCTCAAAAAATGAGAGAAGGAGCTTCACTTGAAGAAGGGATGAGAGATTCTTTGAAAGGTCTTGATGGAGTATTTACATATTTTGTTGCAACAAAAGATTCTTTGGGAATGGCAAAAGACACTATGGCTGCAAAACCTTTGGTTCTATACGAGTCAGATGATTTGGTTGCAATGGGGTCAGAAGAAATAGCAATTAGATCAATTCTGCCTCAAGAAATTGATACATATGATCCATATGACGGAGAGGTTAAAGTATGGCAAATCTAAAAAATACCGAAACAAAAACAAAAGCCCAATCAATGGGTATGCATACCGAAGTTTTAACGGGAAGAACTCAACAAAAATTTTTTAACCCTGATGAAGCAGAAAACTTTTATTATTTTGGCACTTACGATGTAGATTTTAATAAAAGAACAGAGCTTGATGTTAAGGATATGACAGCCACAGATGCTAATAAGCATATTGATAAGTTAATGAGTCAAGGCTACGGCACTATAGTAATTAAAAATCCTCAAGGAAAACATAGTTTAGGTGTTGGAATATTAAATAAATTAAATTTAATTTTTGAAGGAAGTTTAGGATATTTTGG
Organism: Pelagibacteraceae bacterium; assembly: GCA_009693705.1. Classification (GTDB taxonomy): domain Bacteria; phylum Pseudomonadota; class Alphaproteobacteria; order Pelagibacterales; family Pelagibacteraceae; genus Pelagibacter. The sequence continues at coordinate 4,621 of SHWS01000030.1, read as the reverse complement.
TATGGGGTCTTGTGATGGACCGACAGTTAGGATTAATGGAAGAGTTGGTTGGTCATGCGCTGAAAACTTAATGGCTGGAAAAGTTGTTATTGAAAAAAATGCTGGATCATGTTTTGGTGCCGCAATCAGAGGTGGAGATTTAATCTGCAAAGGAAGTGTTGGTGCAAGAACTGGTATTGACATGAAAGGTGGCACTATAATTGTTGGTGGTGACGCTGGTGCATTTACAGGTTTTATGATGCAAAGAGGAAGAATTATTATTCTAGGCAATGTTGGAATAAACTTAGGTGACTCTATGTACGATGGGACAATATTCATAGGTGGCAAAATTGGTTCATTTGGTAGTGATGCTATTGAAGCTGAATTAACTTCTAGTGATCAGGACTGGTTAAAAAGAAAATTAAAAGTTGCAGAGATTGGTGAAAATTTTAATGTTAGTAAAATGACAAAAATAGTAGCTGGTAAAAAACTTTGGAATTATGATAATTTAGAACCCGCAGAAAAAAAAGGTGCAATATAATGGCTAATAAAAAAAATGGCAAAAATAGTAAAAACGTTAAAAAAAGAAGTTCAAAAAGTGCTCAAAATGTAGGTGGAAAAGCTGATGTTTATTTAAATGAAGAGGGCACAAGAAATAAAAGCTTACTTGGTACTAATGCAATTTTTACACCTGATGTTATAGACGATATTCACATCAAGGCTCAGTTGGGTCGATATAGAATGCGTGGAATGGCATTGATGAAAAAAATTCCAAGATTTGATGATTTAGTTTTTTTACCAGGAACATTAACAAGATTTGTTATTGAAGGTTATAGAGAAAAATGTGAAACAAAAACTATTATTGGACCACGTTGTGAAAACCCAATTGTATTAGATATTCCAGTTTATATTACTGGAATGAGCTTTGGTTCACTTTCTTATGAGGCAAAAACTGCTTTAGCAAGAGGAGCAACAATGGCTGGAAGTGCCACATGCTCTGGTGAAGGTGGAATGATACCTGATGAAAGAAGATATTCTGAAAAATGGTATTATCAATGTATTCAATCAAGATATGGTTTCAATCCACATCACGCTCAACTGGCTGATGCAATTGAAATATTTATTGGTCAAGGTCAAAAAGTTGGAATGGGCGGACATCTAATGGGGCAAAAAGTTACTGATCAAGTTGCAGAAATGAGATCATTGCCAGCTGGAATTGATCAAAGATCACCAGCTAGACATCCAGACTGGTTAGGACCAGATGATTTAGCTTTAAAGGTTGAAGAGTTAAGACAATTAACAAAAAATAAAGTGCCAATACAATTAAAATTGGGTGCTTCAAAAGTTTATGACGATGTTCGTATGGCAGCAAAATGTGATCCTGACTCTATTTTCTTAGATGGTATGGAAGGCTCAACAGGTGCAGGGCCACACATCGCAGCAGCAAACACTGGTATTCCAGGAATTGCGGCAATTAGAGAAGCAAGAAGAGCTTTAGATGATGTCGGCAAAACTGGAAAAGTTACATTAATTTATGCGGGCGGTATTAGAGATGGTGCTGATATGGCAAAAGCGTTAGCTTTGGGTGCTGATGCGGTTGCGATTGGAACAGGGGCGCTAGTTGCGCTAAACTGTAATAAAGCCATACCGGAAGCTAACTTTGAAAAAGAAATGGGCGTTAAAGCAGGTGAGTGTTATCACTGTCACACAGGACGATGTCCTGTTGGTGTTGCAACACAAGATCCAAAATTAAGAGCAAGATTAAATCCTGATGATGCAGCATTAAGAGTTTACAATTATTTACATGCAATGACCCTAGAAGCTCAACTTTTAGCAAGAGCGTGTGGTAAAACTAATATTCACTCTTTAGAGCCTGAAGATTTAGCAGCATTAACCACTGAAGCTTCCGCTTTAGCTAAAGTGCCATTAGCTGGAACCAATTATACAGTAGGTGTTGACAACTATCACAAAATATAAGGGAAGAGAGATGAAAAAAGTAAAAGCTAAAAAAGAAAAAAAATTAAAATTAGGAACATTTAAAGAGACGGCTAGAGAAAAAATGATCGGCCAGCATATTGGTTATCGATATGATGTAAATTTATTACCTGATTATAAAAAAATTACTCCTTTCTTAAAAAAATATGTTGAAGCCATGGGTTGGGACGATCTTAATTGGTTAGAAGATATTCACATGGGTTATGAAGAAGGCAGACCAGCGGTATTTTGTAGAAATGCTAATGGATGGGTTACGATTCCCAAGACAATCAAACTTCCCAATAATCAACAAGATAGAGACATGATAGCAAGAGAGCTTTTAGTTAAGTTTCAAATGTCAAAAAAACATCCTCTTGTTGATTTGAAAAAGGCTTACTTAAAGTTTTAATAATACAACTTTAAATTGATTGGTTATATAAAAACCTAATTAAATCATTACTTTTTTAAGCTATGTTTCATTTGTCACAGCCTTAAGAATCTCGTATGGTTCCTTATAACTAATATAGGAGAGAAAATGACTGATCAGTTAACAGCTCTACAATCCATATTTTCAGAATTTTACTACTGGGTAACAGTAGTTATGATGTTTTTAATTCATGTTGGATTCTGCATGTATGAAGTTGGAGTTTCTAGAAACAAACATCATCAAGCAACACTTATGAAAAATACAATGGTAATACCTTTGGTAACAATTACCTGGTTTTTCTTTGGTTGGTGGATTTATTGGGCGTTTCCAACAGGACCAGGAATAGCGGCATCAATAATACCCCTTGCAGACGGAAGTCTTAATTACGGCTTGAGAACTGATGATGGACTATTTAATGCAAACTCATATTTAGCAAATTCACCACTTATGGGGGTGAATTTAACTGACCACCTTGGTGGAGTATTCTGGGCTGCGTTCTTACTATTTTCATGGACAGCTGCTTCAATTGTTTCTGGAGCACTTATTGAAAGAATTACAACTTTTGCATTTTTAATTTTAGCAGTTGCAATTGGATCTGTATTTTGGACAATCGATGCTGCCTGGGGATGGCACTTTGATGGCTGGATGCTCAAAGTTTTAGGTTACCATGACGCTTATGCATCAGGAGTAATTCACGCAATTGCGGGAGGATTTGCTTTGGGTGTACTAATTGTTCTAGGACCACGAATTGGTAAATTTAGCTCAAGTGGTGAACCAAGAAATATAGGACCAAGAAATCCTTGGCTAGTTACAGTTGGATTATTTTTAATTTACACTGGTTTCTGGGGATTTTATGCGGCATGCAATGTACCAATATATAATCTAGGACCTGAATATGGTGTCGAAGGCGTAACCTTTTGGACGGCCACAAACATTTATCTTACACCTACAACACTTAGTGGGATAACTTTTAACTTCTTAATGTCTTTATCTGGTGGTTTATTAGCCGGGTATGTCATTTCTAAAGGTGATCCTTTCTGGACTTACTCACTTGGTCTAGCGGGTGTTATTTGTGCTTCAGCTGGAAATGATTTGTATCATCCAATTCAAGCAATGATTGTTGGTATGATTGGTGGTGTGATTCCATACAAACTACATTACTGGGTTGAAAATACATTCAAAATAGATGATGCGGTTGGTGCTGTGGCAGTGCACGGCTATGGTGGATTTATAGGTGTAGTAATTGCTGGATTTATTTTAAATGGTTACCCTTCATCTGGTTATAGTGTCGGGGCTATGTGGGATACATCTGGAACTTTTGCATTAATTAATCCGTTAGGAAATTTTCTAGGAGCAATAATTATGTTCTTAGTTCTTGGACTAATACCGGGTTATGTTTTAGCTAAAATACTAAACGCGTTTGGGAAACTAAGAATCCCGCGTGAAGTTGAAATAGCTGGACTAGATTATCAAATAATGGAGGATGATAAAGAAGCTGAAAAAGCATTTACATCCACCGCAACTAGGTAGAGGAGAAATATATGGCTACAGTTACAAACTGGATAGATGTTATAAGTGCTACAGAAGCTGTCGGTGCAGTTTATCCAGGAGCTGGTACTATGGTTGGAAACATGTCCCATGAAACTTTACTGGTAGTTATCGGTGTAGTTTTATGGATTGGCTTTCACGTTATAACTAGCATTTCTGAAAGTGAAAAACTTTCGCAAATAGCAAGAAAACGAGCTGGCACAAACGATCATAAAAACAACATTACCAATTGGTAATTTAATTTAAAATTTGGGCGCTACTAAAAAGTGGCGCCCTTTTTTTTATGAAATTTTTAAAATGAATCAAGATAACAATCAAAATCTAAGACCCACAAAAATGAAAAGTGTTGCTTTTCCCAAAGCTAAATACGGATTAATACTAGCAATAATTATAATAATAGTTGTCAACCTTATATATTATAAAGAATTAATTTTTTCTTTATTTTAAAAAATTTTAATTAATAGTTTAAAAGTTTCTAAAATAAATTTATCACTGAAATAACAATAAAAAACAATTTTTATACACCCAAGGGTAGAAAAAAAAATTTAAAAGCTCTGGAGAGTATTATATGCAAACAACAGGTGAAAGAGGAGGTTTATGGAGAAGTAGAGGAAGAGCCCCTCAAAAATTAACAGGAGTTGGATTTATTGCAGAAGGTTTTGATACTGCAGAAAAATATAGAAGAATGCCAGA
>SHWS01000029.1 GCA_009693705.1 Pelagibacteraceae bacterium | reverse complement strand
TGAAACCTATATCCTTGTGTTTTATCTTCTTCAGTTGTTGTTTTAAAATCCATGATTCCATAATCTTTTTCATCAAATTTTATAACTAAATCAGGTTTTCCTATTAAATAAAAGTCTCTAGACTTATTATCTTTTAGAGTTCGAGATATGATTGTTCCAGGTAGTTCTAAGTTCTTAATTTGGATTTCTTCTTCTTTTTCCTTCTTTCTATTTTTTTTTAAATCAGCTGAGGGTGTTGTAAAAAATCTGCCATTAGGAAGTTGTGGTACAAAATCCCCTGTCTTCATATTTATAAAGTACTTCTTTTGTGAAACATCAAGGGTACTAAAAACACCTGGAAATGGTTTTTCGTATTTGATCCCAAATTTTTTATTTAAATAATAACAACGATCACAGTTGGCAAAGGTCACGTCGCTTGGAGCAAATTTATATGGCATGTTAATTTAATATTTTTTTACAAACTAAGCTGCATAATTTATTTTTTCTGCGTCAGTTATTTTCCCATACCATTCTAAAATACCCATTCGAAAATATAATTTTTTTAAAATTTCATTTAATACATTTTCATTCATAATTGAACATTCCCACAAATCAATGACATGCCAACCTAAATTTTCTAACTTCAGTCTATTCTCTGCATCTCTAGATTTTACTTTATCAAACTTACATTCCCAAATTTCTCTTTGTTTATTTGGAACTTTGGTATTAGTGCAACCGTGTTGATGCCAAAAACATCCATTAATATTAATAGCAATCTTATATCTAGGCATAACAATATCTGGCGTGCCCGGTAAAGCCTTGCAGTGAATTCTATAACTAACTTTATTATATCGTAAATGAGCTCTAACCTTTAATTCAGGGTTGGTGTTCTTTGATTTATGTTTTTTTGGCAAATTAAATTTCACCAGTATTGCTAAAACCAATTACTTCAAAAAAACCCTTGTTCCAAGATTTAACAATTGCTGGTCCTAGAACTTTATAAACTGGATCTGGGCTTTTTTTAATTTGCATTAAAACGCCTATAGGCACAACATCATTTATACATTTTTTTAAACTAATATTTGTATATTCAACATCTCTATATCGGATGTCTAAATTTTCCTGAAAATATTTTAATATGAATTTTCCATCTTTGATTTTTGTGAAATTATCATCGTAAGGAGAATTTAAAGAAACCCTGATACTTAAAGCATGCTTATACCCTTTTGGCTTATAGATTCCTTTAGCTTTAGACGCTAAAAGATTTCTATTAAAAGGTTTTGGCCAACCTAAAATCTGTTTATTTTTATTATCAAAAAACCAATTTAATAAACTTTTATGATCTTTATCTAATTTATCTATTAAAAGTTCGAATGAATTTTTCATTTTTTTTTATATTTATCAAATTCTTTTGGAAGTAATTTAATAATTTCATCAGCGCTCATATCCCATAAATTTTTTATCTTATTAAATTGTGCTATTTTATCTCTTAATCTTGGAAAGCCGCCTATCTTACCCTTGCTAATTCCAGGTACCGATCTCTCGGATTCCTCATCATAATAAAGTTTCATACACATTTCAGGTATAGTCTTCATTTCTCTAAGGTCTTGAATTTTAATAAACTGTTCTAAAAAATCATTTTGTTCATAAGGTTTGGTATATGTAAAAATTTTTGCATGATTTTGGTATTGATTAACTGTCCACCAAGGACCTCTTATCAAATGTCTAAATCTAAATCTCAAATCAAGATTTAAAACATACCTATATTCCATATAACCGCCGATTTTCTCAGGAACAAATATTTGTTCAAATAAGATCATAGACAGCCAGTCCCACAAATTACAATCTTCGGAAATTTCTGAATATTCAATATTAATTAAAGCATTATTTATTTCATTTGCCATTTCAAAAGAATTTTTGAAATTCTTAATATTTAATTCTTTAGAATTCTTAACTTCTTCAATTAAAGTAGTGTCATCTTTTAAATAAAAAAATTTTTTCTTAAGATTCTCGTTAAAACCCTTAACAATTGCTTTGCCAGGTGATCTTCTATTTTCAACCTTACTATCTATAGATAAAAATATCTCTCCATAAAGATTTCTCCACTTTTTTAGACCCTCATCTGTAAATCTATGAACTTTAATCTTCATCATTGGCAGATAAGTTATGTTTTTTACATGTTTCCGAGAAAATAGAAAAAATGCTTGATTGTTTATTTTGGAAATTAACCGTTCTATTTAAACAACCTTCTACAGCTGCATCAATCCATTCCGATGCATCTGAACTTATTGTTTGGTCACTTTCTAAAAAATACTTTGGTGGTTCAGGCAGATCTTCTCCGCAGTTTTGTCTTATTTTATCTATGAAAATATTTTTATTAGGATCATTTTTATAATCTTGATCAATTAGATACTTGGTAAGTATTTCTTTAATTGCCGCCGTATAAATTAATGTTTTAGTAATTATATCGTTTCTTAATTTCTCTTTAAGATTGAGGTTAGCCTTTAATTGTAGAATTGGTTTTTGACTAACATTCATTAATATTCTAAATGGAACGTTTATATTATTTGTTTCCTGTACAGGCAAAATTGTATCCGATTCATCATTTGTTGAATTGTTATTTTTACTGGCAGAGTCTTCGTCAGATGGATCTCGCTCTGATACTACAGGTATCTTGCTCGCATAGCCTTTTATTGTATTATGCTCATCAATAATTTTAAGTCTGAATAGAACGCTATCAATATTAATATCTTTAACAGTAACGCTCGCTAAATTACTTGGAGAACCTACTGTGCCCATATCATAGGGTTTATCAGCGCTACCATTTTTTTCATATGCTTGAATTGTTATTTTGTAATGGCTTTTATAATTACTGTCAGGATTTAAATTTAATTCTGTTTTATACTTTAAGTAATTCTTATTTTGTTCTGCAAAAACTTTTATTTCAGGAGCATCTCCCTTATAAAAAATTTTTTTTCTTCCTGTTCGATTACTTACTATCTGGCTCATCTAAATTAATGCTCCTATCTCTCCATCTAACGTCTTCAAAGGAGTCCTTTTGAAATCCTGTTACTGCAAAAGCAAAATCCTCATTTTTGGCTAGAAGTCTTATTTTATTTTCGTTTTTTTGAACGAGTCTTACGTTTCCATTTAAATTAAACAAAAATTGCTGATCGTCTCCAAAGTCGAAATCTAAAGTGCTATATTTTTTAAAAGGATTTGATACTCCCTCCCCATCATAAGCTGCGTCAATTTCAATTCTTCTCGGATAAAAAGTATACCCAGAAGAAATATAGTCTTTATATTCTAAAATTCTTCTTTTAAAAACTGCTACATTTTTATCCATTTTTTTTAAAGTCTCTTTTTTAAAAGAACCTCTTGTAATTTTTTGAGTACTTTCAATATAATCTTCTGCTAATTTTAATTTTTCTTTGATTTTATTTTTATCATATTTAATACCTTTTAAATAATATGTAATTTTACTTCCTTCTTCCTTTGATTCTTGTAAATAATATTTTAGTCTTTCAAATATTGGAGAAACAACGGGATCAACCTCTTTTTTGTTTTTTGTATTATTTTTATTTTCAAGTGCTAAATTATCTTCTGCTTCATCATCATCATTATCTTCCAATGAATTTTTTGTGTTCCTAATTCCATAAGTAGTGTCGGGCACGCTAAATAGGTCCTTAGTAATGTCTCTATCAGTGGTATTTTCATCATTAGTAATTAAATTATAAATTTTTTGAGAAATATTTTTTAAAAGATTAACTAAATTTTGTGCTCCTTTATAATTTCTTTGTAATTTGTCATTTTCACCAGAAATATTTGAATGGTTTGCTTTTTCAGCATTTTTTATCATTAGTGAAGCATGCTCATCCTGAATATCTATTAACCAAAACATCTGCATAGTTTTTTTTCTTAATTTATGAATTGACATAGGACCACGAATAAAATCGTTTAATTTATCTAAAATATTAGCCCACTCAGGGTATTTTTTGATATAAATATCTAAATAAGTTGAATACTGATTAAATTTGTTATTGCGGTCTAAAGCCGCTTCATTAATTCTGTTAACGACAAAATTTAATCTTATCTTAATCAATACATTAGAATGATAGGAAGACAATAATTTTTCATAATCGCTTATATTTTCTTTTTCAAGTTTTACTGAATTAGAAAAATTTATTTCGTGGCCATGTTCAATATTTTTTATATTGATCTCTTGTAAAAATTTGTAATATTCATTACAAAGTTCTTTTTGTGTAACAGACAACTCTTTTCCATCTTCCTCAATACTATTTTGATTTAAAGCTAATATTGAATCTTTGTCTATTTTTTCTTCCTCTACATGAACTTCTAATTTATCTCTTAATATTGCTACTCTATAAATATCAATAATCTTGCTAATTAATAATTTTTTGTTGTTCAATACATCTAAAAAATAAGGAATAATTATGGAAGTTCCAGACTCATCTGTCTTTCTCTTTAATTTAAATTTTGCCACCAAAGGTATTAACTGATCATTTTCTGTTAAAGGAATACATTGACTCTTTCCATCTTCTGAAATTTCTTTACCAAAATAGGCATAAGATAAAAATTTAGTGTGCTCAACCATTCGTCCTGCTAAGTAACTAATACCAAAAAAAGATCCACGATTTTTATTCGTTGAATCAATTGAATAATAAAAGAAAGTAGAAATTTTAGATGATAAACAAAAAGATGTTCTTCCTTCACCCTCACTGCCTCCTAATTTATGATCACCTAACTTTGGATTACCTCCAAAGTTAAAATTCATATTAAAATAATTATTTGGAGCTCCTGTTTCCGTTTGATCTTTCATGTTATTAGGATTTCCAGTTATACCTGTAGTATTAAAATCCTCCATAATTAATAAATTAACTATATTCTCTTCTAGACAAAACTTATCCTTGCATCTTATCGAGGTATTTACATGTTTGGTAAATCTAGAATCTAAAAACGGTAGATCGCTTTTATATGCTTTTTTAAAATGTATTTTTAATATAGCTTTAGTGTCGTCATTTTTTCTTGCATCTATACAGTTTTGAATGCATTCAAAAACTGAATCAAAAGTATCTTCAAATGAATTTCCTGGTTTTCCGTCCACTAGTTGTCCGCCTAAATATTCCGCGGGTATAAATTTAAAATTAATATTGCTCATTTTATTCTCTGATAGAATTCTAAAAACCTTTCTTTTTTAATGTAATTTGAGTTCTTAGTGGTTTATCCCATTTTTTTATCATTTCATTAAAGTCTGATCTTAATATTTTTAAAATTGTTTTTTGATTTTCAGTATTAAATTGAATTCCTAGAAAAGGTATGACAATCCATTTAAGTGAATTTGACATCTATTTAATTATCAAAGTAAGAAGTTGGTTTTTTTTGTGATTTTAAATCAAACGTATTTTTCAAACGAGTTACCGCATCATTCAAAGCTTTTATAATTATCCTCGCTTCATCCTCAGAATAGTCATAGCTATTTTTATTAGCCATATTTTCACAAAGATTAATTGCGTGTACTGCGTTTGACACTCTGCTTTCTCTATATTTTAAAAACCTTGCTCTTCTTGAGTTGCTGCTTTTTTTGTCGATCATGTTATTTTTTCCTCCTTTTTTTATTCTAAACTGATTTAAAATCTCATTTTCCTTTAAAAAATCCCATAAACTTGGATTATTTATTGCTAAAATAGGATTTATTTTAAGTAAATTATCTATCATTTATTACATATAGTACACAAATTTATAATGTCAACTATATATCTATAATAAATATTGCATATACATATAAAAGCTTTATATAGATTACAAAGTAAATATGTACTATTTTATAAGGTAAATAGACTTATTATTAATAAAGACCGCAAAAAACATTAAAAATATAAGGAAAGATTAAATGGTAAACCAGCAAAGTTATTCACTGGCTTTAAAAGTATTTGTTATTCCTAGCAAAAATAAATCTAGGACATGGAGCAAAGCAACTAGCTGGATCTATAAAAACGAATGGTTTGGAAGCGATAAAGAAAAGACTAAAATAGCTATTTGGATATTAGATCGTCTCAAAATTGAGATGGGTATAACAGTAAATTCTTCTAATTTTTGGAACTTTTTTGATCATCTAATAAAAGTTGCTGCAAGAGACAATTTAAAACCTACAATACATTAAATGAAAAAATATAAATTAGCTGAATTATTTTGTGGTCCTGGTGGTTTTGCGGAGGGAGCCAAGCAAACTAAATTATTTTCTCATGTTTGGGTTAATGACATTGATCAGAGTGCTTTAGATACATTTAGTCACAATCATCCAGAATGCGAAACTATTCACGGAGATGGTTCAAAAATATTTAATAATCAAAAAATGAGTGAACTAAAAAAAAGACATGGTTCTATAGATGGATTAATATTTGGTTTTCCTTGCAATGATTTTAGTATGGTTGGCAAAAAGCTTGGGTTAGATGGTAATTATGGAGGTTTATATAAAGTTGCCTGCAAAGTTCTAAAATATTTTAAGCCAGAATTTTTTGTCGCAGAAAATGTGACAGCAATTTCTAGTAAAGATCGAAGTTCACAAACCTATAAAAATTTTAAAAAAATTATGACTGATCTTTCTAATTGTGGCTACGGGATTTATGGAAATAAAATTGAATTTGAAAAATATAGTGTTCCACAAACTAGACGTAGATTAATATTATTTGGTGTGAGAAAAGATAAATTTAATAAAATTAATTATCAACTACCTTCGCCTACAAGCTCAACAAAATTTGTAACGTGCAAAGATGCTTTGAGTAAATTAGAAAAAAAGAAAAATTTTTATAATCACGAATTTACTAATCATAATGAAGATGTATTAAAAAGATTAAGGAAAACAAAACAAGGGCAAAATGTTTGGGACATAGGTGGCTTACCTAATGTGAAAAGCGCAAGAATGAGTCATATCTATAAAAAACTTGATGAGAATAAACCTGCTTATACCGTAACTGGAAGTGGAGGTGGTGGAACTCATATGTACCATTATAAATTTGATAGAGCGCTAACAAATCGTGAAAGAGCAACATTACAAACTTTTCCAATTAGTTATGAATTTAAAGGGAAAAAAGACGAAGTAAGAAAACAAATTGGCATGGCCGTCCCTGTAAAAGGGGCAAAAGCTATTATGCAGGCTGTAGCCAAATCGTTTAATAATAAAAAGAAAATTACTGAAAATTACGATTGGTTTATTAAACCGAACAGTAAAAATTTAATTGCTAACCATAAAGTTTCTAATGGTAAACATTATGATAATTATGTGCAAACAAAATTACTTTAATCGAAAATTTTTTTGTTGTTATGCAAAATTTAGCCACAGTTTGTTATTATATTAGAATTGTACAAAGTTCCCGAATCCTCAAAATTTTTAAATATTCAAAATTAATAACCCGAAAGGAGACAACAATGGCCTATGCCAATGATGTAAAGTTTATTAGACATAATAAACTTCAACCAGATGATAATAATGCAAGAATAAATGATTGTTATGATCTGTGGTTAGCAAAAGAAGAGGATCTTCTACCCGTAGATAAAAGCTTTGATGCGGATTATGTAGATCTCGTAAAGCCAGAATTAGCCATAGAAAGATATGAGAACTACATGAAGGCTAATCCTAAGGCTAGAGAGAATTATAATAAAGTAAGACCAGGATTTATAGCAACTTATGAGTCTTTACTTTACGACAGAAGAACAGTCCTAGTTGCATATCTTAAATCTCCTTGGGGAGCTAACAGCTAATATAAATATTAAGATAAACTTAATCCTTTGCTTTTTAATTTTTCTATAAAAATTTTAAAGCTATTGGATAAGTTATTAAAGTTTTTTCTTACAAATTTGTGGTTTACACCTTCTATATCACAAAATTTTATTATTGAATTTATATACTTACTAAAATGTTTTGGATATTCTTTTGAAACTCTATAATCAGATGTGCAACTTCTATATCTTTTAAGAGAATCCAAACCAGATCCGTCATTTTTTAATAAGTGATTATATTTTAAAGCAGTTTCTATTTTTAATAAAACATTTTTTCTTTTTTTTTCTTCTTTTTCTACTTTATTTTTAAAAAATTCGTGAAATTTTTTGGCGTTATTATATTTATCGTCTTTAATAACATTTGACATTATATCTGATTTTTTTTTTAATTTTTTATCAAGATAACTTACTTTTACTTTAAAAGTTTTAAAATTAACTAAAAGTATTTTTTCAACCGAAGATAAGTAATCAAATAAAGCTTTATAAATAGACTTAATCTCATTTTTGCACTCAACATCGATTCTCACTTTTTTTATAATAGTGTCTCCAATAAGTAAGCCAATAGCTCCTCCTGTAATAGTGCCGATTGGGCCAAAAATACTTCCTACTTTTGCTCCTAGTCCAACTGAAGCGAACTTTCCAGTACTATCAATAGCTATGTTTTTAAAAGCTGTTGACCCATCAATTTCACCTTTTGATAAATAATTTAAATTTTTTACAATAGATATAATTGAAACTATTCCAAGTATTTCTGGCAAAAATGATCCGAAAAGATGTTCGTCTTGAAAAATTTCTACAGATGCATCTGTACTAGTAAGTAATAAATCTGATGATGTATCAAAACTAAAGCCACTATCTATAACTAAATCCGCTTTATCTGGAAACTTTGAATGGAATTCAATTGCGGCTTCACTATTAGCAATTATTGGAATGTTTGGATATTTTTCAAAATGTTCATTTAAGAGACTGATACCATTTTTTTGAAACTTAATTTGAAATTCTTGTCCATTAACTAAAATATCAAATCCAGGATTATTAGCATTCTTCGGGAAGACTACTTCGTAACCTTTTCGTTGGTAGTCAAGAGCAATTATTCTTTCAGCCGTATATCCTGTGTAGTTTGCGTGAAGAGATTCTAAAGAACTTAAACTTTTCTCAGCTCTATCTTTTATTTCTTGTTCTCCAATTTTAAAAGCATTTGATAAATCACCAATTCTTACAAAATCAATTGCTTCAATAACAAGAGGATCAACTCTTAGCGTGTC
>SHWS01000028.1 GCA_009693705.1 Pelagibacteraceae bacterium | reverse complement strand
GCGGATAAAAATCATGATTTGCTAGAGCTGCATACCAAGGAGCAAGTGTGAGTATAAATGGGAAAAAAATTAATCCTAAAAAAGCAATGATGGGACCAAAGACTTCTTTAACTACAGCAAAACAAATAAATAAACCCCAAAACGCAGTAATCACATAGATTAATGTTCCAATTAGAAATAATGGACTAAGACGTATTCTTTTGAATCTAGGTTGAAATGTTTCGTTATTATTAATTCTTTCAGCTTCTACTTCTTTAACTTCAATAAACTTTTTGTCTTTTTTTTCATTCATTGAGGAGAAATTATTTAATTTAAACTATAAGTTGAACTTAAAATTTTTAAACATTTATCAAATATATGTATATTTAAATAAATCTAAGTTAAGTTAGATTTATAAACAACTAAAAAAATATTATGAAAAAAAATATTTTAAAGCTATTAGCTACTTTATTTTTTTTAACCAACGTAGCTTCAGCAGATGAGTTTACTTTAAGATTAGGAGGAGGTCATCCTATCGGGTTATTAGAGTATACAAAAACAGCACATGAATGGTTTGCTCCTGAACTTAAAAAGAGAATTGAAACTAAAACAAAACACACTGTGAAAATTCAAGAACTTCATGGTGGTCAGGTTGCTAAAGTAACAGATGTATTAGAAGCAACTAGAGATGGTCTTTTAGATATTGGATTTATTTCATTAATTTTTGAACCATCAAATGGATTTGTCAACAATTTTACTTTGATGATACCGTTCGGCTCACCTGATGCAAAAACTGTCACAAAAGCTTCTATGGCTACATATAAAAAATTTCCAGAGCTAACTTCTTATTTTGAAAAAGATTTTAATCAAAAATGGTTAGGTGGAGCTTGCTTAGGAAATTATGGAATGGGAACTAAATTTGCATGGAGTGAATTTAAAGATCTTAAAGGTAAAAAAATTGCAGGAGCTGGTATTAATCTAGAATGGTTGGCTGGTGGAGCTACTCCAGTTGCTTCAAATTTAAATGAAGCCTATCAATCAATTCAGTCAGGTGTTTATGAAGGATACTTATCAACTGCACCATGGTGGTCTACATTTAAATTAAATGAAGTTGGTCCAAATTTTACAAAGACAGATTTTGGCGCCCAATTCTTTAATGCTGTAACTATAAACATGACTACTTGGAAGAAACTTCCAAAAGAAGTCCAAGATATCATTGTTCAGTTAGGATCTGAATGGGCGGATGTAACTGCAGAAGTATGTTCGCAGTATGAAAATGATGGCTTAAAAAAACTTAAAGATTCAGGCGTAAATGTAAAAACGATTTCTGAATCCGCAAAAAAAGAATGGGCAGCAGCACTTAAAGACATGCCTAACAAATTTGCACAAGAACTAAATAAAAAAGGTTATAAAGGTTCTGATATTATGAAATTTTATATGTCTGAACTTGAAAAATCTGGACATAAGTGGCCTTATAAATATCAAATAAATTAAATAATATTAATTATAACACTCTGGTTTATTCATAAATCAGAGTGTTATAAAATTCTATGTTAGTACTTTTTAAAAAAATTGATTTTATTAACGACAAAATAATACAATTTTTTAAATATATTGCCTCTTTACTGTTGGTAGTAGTTGGTCTTTTAATTCTTAGCGATGTTGTTTTAAGGGGAGTTTTTAATAAACCATTAATTGGAGTACCAGAAATTATAGCAAATTTAGTTGTTATAATAGCTTTTTTTCAATTCGCTTATGCAGTTTCAATTGAAAGCATGTTGCGATCTGACTTTACTATCGAAATAGCAGGACCAAAATTAAAAAAAATTCTTGATATCTTTAGTTGTTTTTTAGGACTTCTTTTTTTTGCATTATTAGCGATGTCATCATACTCTTCTATGATAAAATCTTTCATTTCATCAGAGTTTGAAGGTCATGCCTCTTTTAGATTCCCTACATTTCCACTAAAAGCTACAATTTTTTTATTTTCTTCTCTAACTGCTTTTACATATTTATTGCTAATTTTATCTAAAATTTTTAATTTAAAGAAATAATGTTAGGCTTTGATTTTTCGTTTTGGATAATTATTATATTAATTTTTTTAATAGCCATAAGCGTTCCCGTAGTTCTTGCATTGGGTTTGACTAGTTTTTTTGGCTTATACTATATTACAGGAAATTTTAATGTACCTTTATCATTACTTAACAATACTGCTTATGGAGCAATTAGAGATTATATTTTTGCAGTAATTCCTCTTTTTGTTCTAATGGGAGAATTAATTTCAAGGTCTGGAGCAGCTGAAGATCTTTATAATTTAATTAATAAATCTTTAAGAAAAATTCCTGCTAGACTTGCATTAGCTACGGTTTTTGGCAATGCCGTTTTCGGAGCTGTAACTGGAGTATCAATTGCATCTGCGGCTGCCTTTTCTAAAATTGCATATCCTCAAATGTGTAAATTTAATTACAATAAAACTATTTCTTTAGGGTGTATTGCTGGCAGTGCTTCGTTAGGAATGCTAATTCCTCCGAGTATATTAATGATAGTTTGGGGTGTTCTTTCTGAACAATCAATAGGTCAACTTTTTATAGCAGGTATAATTCCAGGCATTATACTTTCCATTATGTTTGCAATATTTGTGTTCACCTTAGCTTATTTTAGACCTGAATTATTTGGTCAAGGAGCTGAAAATAAATTATTAGATGTATCATTAAACAAAGATCAATATTATGGAGCAATAGGAGTTTCATTTTTAATAGTTTTAGTCTTAGGGGGTATTTGGTTTGGTTTTTTTACTCCAACTGAGGCTGCTGGAATAGGAGCATTATTCTCGCTTTTTTTAGCAATTTTCAAGGGTGTAAAATTTAGAGGAATTTTAGATTCAATCTTAGAAACTGGAAAAATTTCAGCACCAATTCTCTTGATACTAATTTGCGCTCAAATGTATTCGAGATTACTTGCTATAGGTGGAATTACCGATGCTCTTACAAATCTATTTGTAAGTATTGGCGCTAACAAAGCACTAATTTTATTTATTATGGTTGCTGTTTGGTTTATTTTAGGAATGTTTATTGACTCAGTTTCAATTATTTTGCTCACAGTTCCAATATTTGCCCCTATAGCTTATAAGCTGTTAGGTTATGACCCAATATCTTTTGCTATTATAGGAATTCTTGCAATTGAGGCAGGTTTATTAACTCCTCCGTTAGGTCTTTGTGTTTACACAGTTAAAGGTTGCATAACAGACCCAGATGTAACATTGGGTCGTATATTCTATGGATCTGTTCCTTATTGGATATTATTAATAATTTTAGCTGTGTTGGTTATGATTTACCCAGAAATTGCAAATTGGTTGCCAGCAGTTATGACTAAGAGTTGATTATTTATAAAAGTTAAGATTAAATTTAATTTATAAAATAAAATAAAGGAGAAAAGTATGGCACAAGAAATAATCGATTTGAGTTTAACAGTAGAAGATAATATGCCCGCGCATAAACTTTTTCAAAGTCCAATATATTTAACTGCATTAACTCACGAAAGTACAAAAAGTTTTGGACTTGGCACTAAAGAAGATCCAATGACATTTCAAACAAATTATATTGGAATGTTAGATCATGTTGGTACTCACGTTGATGCTTTTAAACACGTAAATCCAAAAGGCAAACCTATAGATGAGATGCCGTTAAGTTTATTTATGGGAAAAGCTGTTTGTCTTGATTTAAGAAACATAAAAGACTTAGAAGATATTACAGCTAAACATATGGAGGATGCGGAAAAAAAAACTGGAGTGAAAATAAATGGCCACATAGTTTTATTATGTACTGGTTTTCACGCTAGAAATTATCATGACAAAAAACAGATAGTATGGGGAAATCCTGAACTTACTGTAGAAGCAACTAAATGGCTTCATGAAAGAGGATCTAAAATGCATGGTGTTGAAGGACCATCTACTGACAAACCAACTTCAAATCTGTTTCCTCAACATAGACTTTGTAGGGATTTGGGAATTTCCCATTTTGAATGGTTAGTAAACTTAGAAAAATTAATTGGAAAAGGTGAATTTCAATTTATTGGGTTACCAATTAAATTTAAAGGTGGATCTGGATCTCCAGTTAGAGCTGTGGCCTTAATTAATAACTAAAAATATTAATGAAACCTCTTGATTTTATCAGTATTTCTGATTTATCGAAACTAATAAAAAATAAAGAGGTTTCCCCAAAAGAGATATTAGACAACTCATTAAAAAAAATTGAAAAATTAGATCCCATTTTAAATTCATTTGCATTTCTTGATATTAAAGGTGCAAAAATCTTAGCAGAGCAATCTGAAAAAAGAATGATGAATGGCACTCTATTATCAGAATTAGACGGTATACCGACTTCAATAAAAGATTTAATAGCTCAAAAAGATTTGCCTCAAAGATTTGGTTCCAGAACAACTTCTGACAATTTAATAATTGCAGACGCTCCTTCAGTAGAAAGACTCAGAAATGCTGGTGCAGTTCTTTTGGGAAAATCAACAACAAGTGAATTTGGTTGCAAAGCAGTTGGTGACAGTCCTTTAACTGGTATCACTAGAAATCCATGGAATACAGAATTAACACCAGGAGGTTCGAGTTGTGGAGCGGCATCAATGGTAGCAGCTGGAATTGTTCCTTATGCAATTGGCACCGATGGTGGAGGTTCTATTAGAATACCTGCGTCATTGACAGGTTTGTTTGGTATTAAAGCTCAATTTGGCAGAGTTCCAGTGTATCCAACATCAGCTACGCCAACTCTTGCTCATGTAGGGCCACTAACAAGAAATGTATTAGACGCATGCAAAGTCTTACAAATCATATCCGGTAAAGATTTTAGAGATCCTTTCACAGTGACTGAAAATGTTCCAATTTATGAAAATTTTATTAAAGAAAAAAAAATATACAAAATCGCGTGGAGTCCTAATTTAGGGTATGCAAAAAACGATACAAATATTGAAGAAATTTTAAAAAAAGCGATAAAAAATATTTCTTCATTAGGTCATGAAATAGATGTTGTAGATAAAGTTTTTGATGCTGATCCCGTAAATTTATGGAATGCAGAGTTTTATGCTGGAGTCGGTACGAGACTTAAGAGCACAATTGAAACTTCACCAAATCTAATTGATCCTGCTGTTCTTGAAGTTTTAAAAATAGCAATAAGTCAAAAAATGAATGACTATTATAATTTAGTATTTCAAAGATATGCATTTAGAGAAAAAATGAGAGTATTTTTTGAAAAATATGATTTATTAATAACACCTACTTTGCCTTGCGTTGCTTTTGAAGCAGGATTAAATGTGCCCAAAAATATGCCTGAAAAAAATATAGTATCTTGGGTTTATTATACTTATCCATTTAATTTAACTGGACAACCTGCAGCGTCAATTAACGCAGGATTTACACCAGAAAACTTACCTGTAGGAATGCAAGTTATCGGAAGAAGCAACAGAGAAATTGATGTTCTTAATTTATGTCATTATTTTGAAAATAATTTCCTTGACTTAAAATATCATCCCGAGTTATGAATAAAGAACTAACGTTGAGATGCAAATAAATATGTTTTTTAAATTAAAAATTTTCGTTGTGATTTTCAATGTTATATTTCTTTCAACTTCTTTTTCTCAAAGTTTAAAGTACGCAGGAACTTTACCTATTAACCATCATTTATCAGAGTCACAAAAACTATTTGCAGAAAAAGTTTTTGAAAAAACAGGTGGAAAATTAAAAATCGAAATTTTTCCTGCAGGACAGTTATATAAAGCTCATGAAATACCTTCGGCTGTGGCTACAGGAGCAGTTGATATTGGTTTTAATTTAACTACTGTTTGGACAAAAGATATTATTTCTGAAATTAATGACGTTCCATTTTTAATGGTTAATGCAAATCAAGTCGGTAAGGCTTGGGATAAAGATGAGAGATTATTTAAATATTATTCTAAAGTAATGGAAAGTAGACAAATGAAGACTTTAGGGGTCATTTTATTTGGATCTTTTTTTGATATTTCTAGTAATAAAAAAATAGTCAATCCAGAAGATTTTAGCGGAAAAAAAATTAGAACCTCAAGTGCAATTTCTTCAGAATCTATAAGAGCTCTAGGAGGTTCACCGGTCACTTTGGACCCTGCAGAAATGTACTTAGGATTACAAAGTGGGACAATAGATGCAGCTATTACGGGAGTAACATCTATTGACCAAAGAAAACTATGGGAAAATTCAAAGTATACTACCATTGCTGGTTCAGCTTTTGGAGTTTTTGCTGTTAACATGAATCTGCAAACCTTTAACAAACTGTCTAAGAATAATCAGGAAGCCTTGTTGCAGGCTGCCACAGAAGTGCAGCAATGGTCTATAGATCGTTCAATTAAGGAAGACAATAAAAGCACTGAGTTTTTAAAAACAAAAGTTGAGGTGATAACCTTAAATTCAGATCAAAGACAAAAGTGGACAACCAAATTAGTTCCAGTTGTAAATAACTGGTTAAGTAAAGCAAGCGCAGAAGAAAAAAAAATTGTAAGTTGGATAGAAAGTCTTAAGTAAATTTTTTAAAAATTATTTGTGGTTTATTTAAAAAAATTTTTTTTAAGTCTATTGAAATTTAGCGAAACTATATCTGTCGTATTTCTAATTTTACTTTTTTTAACAGTATTTTATGAAGTTAATGCAAGGTCACTTTTTAACAAACCAACCATTTGGGCTACTGAGTTTGTAGGTTATTTTTTATTATCCGCATCATTTATTGGCTCTTCGTACACTTTAAAAAAAAATAAGCATTTAGTTATTGATTTATTATTATTAAGATTGAAAAAAAAAAAAAAATTACTTTTAGAATTCATTGCTAATTTAATATCTTTAATTTTTTGCATACTTGTTGTTTTATATGGTTTGAAATTAGTTCAAATTTCTTATTTTCTTGGAGTTGTGTCTGTAAGTGAATTAAGAATACCTTTATGGATACCTAATCTAATTATTCCACTTAGTTTTTTATTTTTATCTTTTGAGTTTATATCCCGAATTTTAAAGCAAATTAAGTTTTTTAGGTCTTAATGATCATATTTTTAATTTTTATTATTATTATTTTAATTCTTGCGATTGGTGTACCTGTAGGTATAGGTCTAGGAATATCTGGACTTTTACTATCTTTATATACAGGCGGTAATAATATATTAATTTCTATTCCTCAAACAATATATTCTTCGGGCAATTCATTTTTACTAAGTGCTATACCTTTGTTTATTCTTATGAGTGAAATTTTGAAGAAAGCAAATATTATTCAGATTCTATTTGATACCGTAAATAAATTAGTTGGTAATTTAAGGGGTGGTCTTGCAGTAACGACTGTGATTACTAGCGCAATTGGAGCGAGTATAACTGGTAGTTCTGTTGCTAATGCCGCAAGTATGTGCATCGTAGCAGCAAATCCCATGATCAAAATGGGTTATAACAGAAAGTTTACTTATGGATTAATTGCCGCATCAGGCACCCTAGGTATTTTAATACCTCCTTCCATACCCATGGTTTTATTTGCTTCGGTGACTAATGAATCTGTAGGTAAACTTTTTATAGCTGGCATTATACCAGGATTAATTTTGACTTTAATATTATGTTTATATGTAATTATTTTTCCAAACTTAAATAGTAATTTTAAAAAAAAAAAAATTTATTACTCTTTGAGAGACAAATTATCATCAATATATAAAGCGTTACCAGCAATATTTTTGCCAATATTAATTATTGGAGGCATATATCTTGGATGGTTTACACCAACCGAATCTGCTGCAGTTGGTGTTTCATATGCACTGTTTGCTGGTTTTTTTTTTTACAGAACTCTTAAATTTAAGGATTTATTTTCAATTTTTAGAGACAGCTTGCATTCGACATGCATGATTGTTTTATTAATTTCTGGTTCTATGATTTTAGGACATGCTGTGACATCATTAAAGATTGGAGATGATCTTATTAAATTGATTAATGAATTAAATTTATCAAACATTCAGTTTGTTATGGCCGTAATGTTATTGCTATTCGTTATAGGTTGTATTCTAGAAGTAATATCAGTAATTTATATAATTGTTCCTATTTTATACCCCATTTTGCTTTTTTTAGGAATTGATCCGATTTGGTTTGCGATTTTATTTATAGTAAATATGGAAATTGCTTTGATAACACCTCCAATCGGGATGGTTTTATATGTTATCGCTGGTATTACACATAGACCAATATCTGAAGTAATAAGTGGAAGTATACCGTTTATTTTGATATTAATTTTTTTTATTGGTCTGTTACTTTTAATACCTTCTTTAGTTACGGGTTATCGGATTTAATTAAAAATTAATAATATGGATTTAATCATAAGTAATTTATTAAAAAAATTAGTTCTAATTAAAGATCCTGAAAAAGCTCTTATGCTTATTTCATATACAGCATATCAAAACGTAGGTTTTCGTAAAAATAATAATAAAAAATTTTTAAAACATAGTGAAAAAGATCAGTATGCATGTGGTTTTTTTTTAATTTTAAACAAAACTAAACAAATATTGATAGCACCGCAAAATTATGGAGCGGAGCAAAATTACTTAATTATTAAAACAAATTTAGGTCACCCAGCTTGGGTGATAAAAAATAAACAATCTTTACTTTTAAAAAATACCGATGATCATAAATCTTTTGTAAAAATACTTGCAACATTTAAAGCCGGTTCTGTAGTTTACAGTCCAATGGTTTCGGGCAATAGATTTATAGGGCAGATAATTTGCGCATCTCAAGCAAGAAATGTTATGAACGAAGATTCTTTGAATTTTTTAAATATCTTAGCAAATATAGCAACTTTACAATGGACTAAAAAAAATGGTGATAAAAGACTAAAGTTACTCAGAAAAAAATTTAATTCACATTAAATTATTACGTAATTAGTACACAAGGTCCTTTTAACTTTCTTCCCTCAAGTTCTTCGTGTGCTTTGACTACGTCTTTAAGTGCAAATTTTTTAAATATTTTGACTTTAAATTTATTTGTTTTGATCGCCTCAAACACTGCATTTGCACTATTTACTAATTCTTCTCTTGTAACTGTATAATGAGCAATGGAAGGACGGGTAAAATATAATCCTTTTGGTGCGATATGTTTTTTAGGATCAACTTTATCAACTAAACCTGAGGCGTTGCCAAAAGAAACCATAGTTCCTCTGATTGCAAGACAATCTAAAGATTCTTCAAAAGTCTTAGCGCCCACACCGTCATAAACTACTTTTAACATCTTACCTTCAGTAATTTCTTTAACTTTTTGTGAGAAGCTTTCTTTAG
>SHWS01000027.1 GCA_009693705.1 Pelagibacteraceae bacterium | reverse complement strand
CTCCAAAAAAAGAAATTATAAGACCAAAAATTCCTAAAAAAGCAGCCTCAACATCTCTTAAAATTTGCTTAATATAAATAGACAATTCTTTTTTATTAAAAGATTCAAAATCTAAACTAAAATAAACACTTAAAAGTTTTGATGACTGATTTAATGATATATTGTGTATAAAATTTGCATAAAAATAATTTTGAAAAAAATTTAAAATATTCTTAAAAATTAAAAAAAATATCAAAAGTAAAAGATAAGTTTTAGTTAAATCATAATCCAATAAATATTTTTTATTCAAAAAATTTAAATTATCAAGAAATATGTTAATAAATTTAGAATCTATCTGTTTGTTTAGTAATAAATAAAAAATTCCTAAAAAAATAATATCAGACAAAGTTATAAATAAAACTAAAAGATAATTAAATACAACATAAACCCAATTCTTTCTTTCAATTTGGTTAAGTAGAAATTTAATAGTATTGAATAATCTCATTTTTGTGCCGAAAAAAAATAACCCACTGGATAAATTTCTTTATTTTTTTTAGAAAAGATAAAAACTATTTTGTCTAAAAATTTAAAAAAAAATAATAAAATATTATTAATAAGTGGAATCCTTTGAGTTATAATTGAAAGAGAGTTGTAAAAGCAAATAAAGATACCGCCATCCAAAACAGAAATCTTTATATTTATAAAACCGGCAGTTTCCAGACTCCTCCTTAGAGACTGTTCTGTAAATCTAAAAAAATCATTAGGTGATGAATGAATTCTAAATATAAATGGAGTTGATCCAAAAAATTTTCCACCCTTTCTTAAAAAAGAATAGCAATTATTTAAACAATTATTAAAGTTGTATATATGCTCTAATACGTTTATCAAAAAGACATTATCGAATTGATAATCTGGTCTTGAATTTAATTTTTCTAGATCTACTTTTAAATCTCTTTTGTCATCTGAAAACTTATCTAAATAAATAACATTATTTTGATATAAAATGTAATTTGTTACATTATTACTAGTTCGTCTTCCACCAACATCTAAAACACTGCCCTGGATTGACAATTTTCTTACTTCTAATATTTGAAGAACTCTTAAAATTGAAAATTTATTGAATATTAATTTATTTATATAAAAAAAATTTTTAAATAACATGAGCATATAAATTAATTTATTAAATTAAAATATTTTAAATAGTTAGATATTATTTTCAAATGAAACTAAACTATTATTTTAAATAATTTTTTACAAAATCTAAACTGAGTATAATTTGCAACGATTTTTTTAAAATTTATAGTCATATTTTTTTTTGACTTAACATCCAGCGTATTAAATATTTTTATTTTATCTACTAAATCACTAATGCTTCCTAACTGATATTTTAAACCATTGTAGCCATCTA
Organism: Pelagibacteraceae bacterium; assembly: GCA_009693705.1. Classification (GTDB taxonomy): domain Bacteria; phylum Pseudomonadota; class Alphaproteobacteria; order Pelagibacterales; family Pelagibacteraceae; genus Pelagibacter. Next base: position 8,009 of record SHWS01000027.1, on the reverse strand, counting down.
TAATTATTTCATGCGGACCATTGGGACAATTACTAGTTAATATTGGTACATTCAAATAACCGGCTTCAATTAACGTGTGTCCGGGTTCTTCCCATAAGGAAGTTGATATATATAAATCTGATCTTTGCAAATATTTATAGGGATTGCTTTTAAAACCTAATAAATAAAAATTATCAAGATTATTTTTTTTAATATAATGAGCTAAAGTATTTTTAAGTTCACCTTCTCCAAGAATAATGAGATTAAAATCATCTTCTGCTTCTTGAGAATATCTTTTAAAGCCTTCTAAAAGTTCAAAAAAATTTTTCTGAAAAGTTAGTCTTCCTACTGCACAATAAACTTTCTTTTTAAAAATAAACTGTTCATTTAAATCAATCGATTCTAAAGCCAAATTTTTAATATTTCGAGAAATTACTGGATTTTCGATCACAAATATTTTTTTTTTATCAATTTCTATTTTATCCTCTATCATCTGTTTTGTCTTATTAGTCATAGTTAGCAAATAATCTGTCTTTTTATAAAAAAATTTCCAAATTAACTTACGAAATATATTAAATTTTGGATATCCTTGAATGCTATTGATAACCACTAAATGTTTAAAAAAAAATTTTAATAAAATAGGAATAAAACCAACTAAGCCAGTTATAATATATTTTGGTTTATAAATAATTAATTTTCTTATTAAAAAAGGTATTGCAAGTATAGAAACAGAAATTATTAAAAATTTTGATAATTTTCCCGTTTTAGGGAAAATATTATTAATATTAATAAAAGGCAAAAATGTTATGTTTGATAAATGGTGAAATTTTTTAAATTCTCCAAGAATATCTAATACATATATTTTACTATTAGAATATTCGCTTAACGATTTGGCCATTCCTATAATGGCATTTATGGTTCCAACATTACTAAGCATTGGTGACCAAAAAAAAAACTTATTTTTATTTAACAATCTAATATTTAATTTAATAAAATAATCATTTTATAATATTTAACATAATTAAAAAATTTTAACTAATTAATTTAAAAAAATATTTTTATGGTAAAGAATAAATATTTTATATTAACCCTGAAAATAATCTTGCATTTTTTTTTATAAAGACTTTAGAAATATTAGATAAATAATATTTTAACTCAATGTAATTTGGTAAGGATTTTTTAAATTTCGTCTGAGCATTATTGGGTCTGGACATTGTCTTTAGTCTTATAAATTCTTTTAAACCATCTAATATCTCTTTCTTGTTATTATCTATTACTTTAAAACCAATTTTAGCAGAATATCTTTTGCATAAATAATGTCCTTTGTAATAATTTAAATCTATAAGATCCCTATAAGTTAATAGTTTTTTATTTAACTTTACCTTCTTTAGAATGTATAAACTTTTTTTATTTACTCCGTTTACATTAATTCCATAAACATTAGTGTTATAAACTGGAATAGACAATAAAGATCCAATACTATTAGGACCAGAATCTGTAGCAATAAATCCCTTGCATTTTAAAAGTATAAAAAATTGTAATTTTTTATTAAAGTCAAAGTCGGTATTAATTTCTTTATATAATTTATTTTTAAAATTAATTTTTTGAGATTTAGAATGGGTCAATCTAATAACTCCATAGCCTTTATTTAGCAAATACTTGATCGATGGCAAATAAGTAGAAAGAGTTGATCCTCTTAAATGAGAGGTATTATTAAAATACTTTTCTCTGTGATGAATTACAAATGTATTTGCGAGATCTAATTCTGAATAATTTTCTTTAAAATAATTATGCATATTTTCTTTAAATTCATTTTTAAATTCAAAAAGATCTTTGTCTTTATTTAACAAATTATATTGTAAAAATATTTTTGAAAACGGAGATGAATTAATTAATTGTAAATTGGAATCAAGAAAATGATCTACTTTTTTGCATGTGCAAGAAATTAGGTCTGTATGCTTTAAAGGTAGTAATAAAATATTTAATAAGCAATTATCAATTATTATTAAATTCTTAAAAATTTCTTTAACGAATGAAAAATCACTATGAGACGGAATTAAAATTATAGATTTATATCCATCAATTAAATTTTTTTTAACCATAACATTTAGAGACTGTGTCAAAACTCCTATTTGAGTGTAATTAACTTGAACAAATTTATATCGTGAAAAATAAAAAAAAATAATTATGGGAAAATAAATTATTTTTAAAATATCAATCAAAACTAAAAATATAATTGCAAATATACTCTTGATGAATTGTTTAATTCTAAGGTTAAATAAATAAAAAAAAATGTTAATAGATAAATTTTTATATGATGCCTTAGAAGGATATAATAATGGTTCAACTAATATAAACATTAATTTTATATCAAATTTAAAGATTAATTTATTAATTCGAATAATAATATTTTTTGGAAAAGATATTATAGAAATTGCAATTTTTTTCATAAATTCAATATTTTTATTTATTATTCTAAAAACAATTATAAGAATCTAAGTTATCGTTTAATTAATTTTAGATCACAAACTAGATTTATAATCTTTTTTTCCTATAATTAAATCGATACACATTAAAAGCCAAAATTGATGAATATTTTCAACCATGTTGTACGAATTTGAATTAACCCAAAAATTAATATTTCCTATTTTTTTTAAATTATTATTTTTTTTATGCCCAGTAAATGTCACTACTTGTCCAAAACAGGATTTAAAATACTTGCTAGCATTTAAAATATTCTTAGATTCTCCACTAGATGAAATTGATATCAACATATCTCCTTTTTCTGCATAATATTCAATTGATTTTACAAGCCAATTTTCAAATCCGTAATCATTTGAAAAACATGTAATTAAATTAGCTTCATTAAAATTAATACATCTAATTTTTGCATTCTTAGTAAGATCTACACTAAAATGAGAACATATTGATGCGCTACCACCATTTCCTATAACAATAATTTTCCTTTTTTTCTTTTTTATATTTAAAATCATGTTTGAAAATTTTTCGAAATTTTTTAAGTCATGATTCTCAATTAAACATTTAAAATCAAATATATAATTTTCTAGAAATTTTATTTTTTTCATAATTGATAAATATTTTAGATTATAAATTTTTCATATAAAATATATTGACCTTATCTGATATTTTTTTTATTTCGTTACGTGTCAGATATTGATTTATAGGTAATGTTAAAATTCTTTTTGCCTGATTTTCTGCGTGTTTAAAGCTACCTTTTTTATATCCTAAAGATTTTGCTGCAGGCTGAAGATGTATTGGTATCGAATAATGTATTGCAGTCATAATTTTATTTTTTTTTAAATATTCTTTTAATTGATCTCTTTTATCAACTTGTATTACAAAAGTATGATAACTATTGTATTCATGTTTTTTTTCATTTGGAAAAAATACATATTTCTTATCTAAATATTTATCATAAAGTTCAACATTTTTTCTTCTTTGTTCTATTATTTTTTGAAGATTTTTTAATCTATAATTTAATACTGCAGCTTGTAAATTGTCCATTCTAGAGACATATCCAAATTTTTTAATTATATCTCGATTTACTATACCGTGACTTCTTAATTCTATTACTTTTTCATAAATTTTTTTATTATTCGTGGTCAAATATCCAGCGTCTCCTATTGCATTTAAATTTTTTAATGGATGAGCTGAAAAACATCCTATGGCACCTAAAGAGCCTGCTGGTTTATTATTATATAAAGATCCGACGGCTTGAGCTGCGTCCTCAATAACCGGAATATTATATTTATTAGCAATACGATTTATTTCAAACATTTCTGCCATTCTGCCAGTTAAATGTACGGGCATTATCGCTTTTGTTTTTTTAGTTATTGCTTTTTCTAATAGCTCAGGATTCATATTCTGATCTGGAAGCACATCAATAAATACCGGTTTAGCTCCTAAATGAACGATTACTGAAACAGAGGCTACAAAAGAATTTGGAACAGTAATAACTTCATCCCCTCTGCGTACACCAAGCAAATGGAGTCCTAAAGTTAAAGCATCAGTTCCACTGTTTAAACTGGCTGCATATTTTGTTTTACATAATCTTGCTATATTTTTTTCAAATTTGTAAATATTTCTACCTCCTACCCAGGAGTCACTTTCTAGTGTTTGATTAATAATTTTAATTAAACTACTCTTTTCTTTTTTCCATTGTAAATTTAAGTTTACATAAGGAATTTTCATTCTTAATAATTTATTTACTAAATTTTTTTAATACTTCTCTCATCCAAGGCCCCATATCTTTGTAGTGAGCGGTAGTAATAATATTTTCATCAATAACTGCGGGCTTATCCGTATATATCGCTCCTGCATTAACCAAATCATCTTCCATACTATAATAGCCCGCAATCTTTCTCCCTTTTACAACTTTTGCAGAAATAAGAAGTTGAGCTCCGCTACAGATGCAAGCAATAATTTTTTTCTTCTCGTTAAATTTTGTAATAAAATTAATTATTTTTTTTTCTTGTCTAACTTTTTCCATAGCCTTTACTCCTCCAGGAATTACTAAAAGATCGTAATCATCAACTTTAATTTGATCAATCGTTTTAACTGTTTGATTTTTATTAGGTGGCAATGTTGTTCCTAGGATGCCTTTAACAGCTTTGCCTTCTAACATACAAACATCAACGTCAATATTAGCTTCTAAAAGTCGATAATAAGGATAAATAAATTCATGATCTTGGGCTAACTCTCCAGAAATAATAATCGCTCTATTCATTTTATTTTATATAACATGTTTTCATTTATTTCTTTAGCGGATAAGAATGGGTACATGTCTTCATATTTTGTTGGCACAGACTTTCCGCCTGAAGTTCTTTTGTTTATAGCCTTTGGCATTTGTTCTTGATTATGATCTAACATTAATTCACAAATTATTGGCTTGTTACCTAATAATATTTTTTTAAGATTAGATTTTAGATTTTTATTGTTCAAAATTTTTTTATACTTTATTTTATGAGCTTCTGCAATTTTTTTATATTCGGGAAAAGACAAGCCACTTTTAGAGTTTGAGCCCATAATCCTACTGTTAAAACCTAGCTGTTGAGTTTGTTTTATTGTGAGATAACCTCCATTATTATATATAAAAATTTTTATAGGCAGCTTATGGTGCATCACTGTTGCTAATTCTTGAATATTCATCTGCAGCCCCCCTTCGCCTGTTAAACAAATAATTCTTTTTTTATTCTTTGATGCATAATATGCGCCAATAGCAGCTGGCAAACCCCATCCCATAGGTGCATGGCCAGAATTTGTATAAAGTCTTTGTTCTCTCTTAATCTTAAATGTTTGATGAGTTCCCACAAAAGATAAACCCATGTCAGTAACAATCGTATCTTTTTTATTTAAAATATCCGATAAAATATCCACAAAATAATATGAATTTAAATATTTTTTTTGTAATTTAAATTTTTCAAGAACTATTGGATACTTTTTTCTGACATTAACGCAATATTCTATCCAATCATTAGAAATAAAAATTTTTTTTGGTAAAAATTTAAGTAAAGTTTTTAGAAAATAACTAGCATCGCAATTTATTTTTTCATACAAAGGTACATGACTATTAGCCAGTTCTTTTTTATCTATATCAACCATAATCTTTTTAGCATTTCTTGCAAAATCTTTTGTATTATATCCCGTGACCATAAAAGGTAATCTTGTGCCTACCGAAATATATAAGTCACAGTTTTGCACTATAAAATTTGAGCCTCTTTCAGCAAATGCTCCTGGCCTACCTACGTAAGAAGGGTGATCTGTTTCTATTAAATCAGATGCGTTCCATGTTAAAGCAAATGGAATTTTATATTTATCAACTATTCTTCTTAAATATTTCTGTCCTTTAGATATGCGCAAACCATACCCTATGTGAAGTAGTGGCTTTTTAGATTTTAAAAATAATTTTGCAATTTTTTTTATCTTTTCATCAATTTTATTATTTTTCTTTCTTTGAATTTTAGGTTTAAAATCAATTAGTTTATTTGGATCAATTTCAGCATTTTGAATATTTGCAGGTATATCTATCCAAACTGGTCCTGGCCTTCCTTCGGTCGATATATAATATGCTTTTTCTAAATGATATTTAATATCATTAGGTTTTTTTATTATAACTGAATATTTTGTACTAGATTTAACCATGTTTACTATATCAAATTCTTGAACTCCAACCTGTCTCATGCCTGATTTTCCGATTGTTTGATTTAAATAAACTTGACCAGAAATATAAATCATCGGAACCGAATCTATCCAACAACAAGCAACTCCGGTTGTACAATTTGTTCCTCCTGGTCCAGTTGTGACTATTGCAGCACCCGGTTTGTTTTTTAATCTTGAGTAACTTTCCGCTGCAAAAGATACTGCTTGTTCATGATGACACGCGATATATTTTAATCTTTTTGATTTATGTAATGCATCACATAAAAAAATTGATCCTCCTCCGCTAACAGTAAAAACAGTATCAATTTTTTTTTTTTCTAAAAAATTTATAACAAAATCAGCCAGTCTCATCGATTAATTTGATTACTTAATTTAATTAAACTCCCAAAGATTTTGCTGAAGAAAAATAATAATCTCCAGTAAACTTTGTTTTTTTAAAAAGAGTCTTCCATTCCTTTTTTAAAAGAATACTTGTTCCTATTAAGGTCCATTTATAAAACCTATTTCTTTCTTCGTTATTTTCTCCAGAAGCCAAAACTATATAACTTTTTTTAGAAACCCTCTCAATTTCTCTTAGGGATTTTATAACATCACCGAGATTGTACATATACAACGAATTGAACGCTATGACGAAATCAAAATATTTATCTTTAAAAGGAATACTATAATATTCAGACTGAATTAATTTACTATTACATTTTATTGATTTTTTTAATGCGTAAGGATGATTTTCTATGCCATAAGATTTTATGCCTGGAATCAATACATTTAAATCTTTTAACAAAAAACCTTTCTTACATCCCAAATCTAAAACTTTAGAACCTTTTTTTAATTTATATCTCTTAATTATTTTAGGCAATAATTTAAGCCATCTTCCGTCATACTTAAATCCGCCATAACCATTAAGTCTACTACCATCATAATACTCTTTGCCGAGCTGCCAAGCATACATTTTATTAATTACAGTTCTTTCTTTTGCTACTCTAGCTCTGACTTTAACTGGTTTTTTAAAATAACCTATATCAATAAGTTTACCCATAAATTTATTCCTCTTTGTTAATATTTAATATTATACGTCCTGCTTTACCACTGCGAAATAAATCTACTGCCTGATTTATCTCAGATAAACCAAATTCATGAGTTATAAATTTTTCTAAACTTATTTTTTTATTCTTAATTAAGCGAATATAACGAGGTATATCTTTGTCAGGAATTGAACCTCCTCCATGTGAAGCCGCTAATTTTTTTTCAAACGCTAGTGGCAATGTATAAATTGATATTTTTTCATGCGGAACTCCAACAAAAATAGTTTTGCCATCATTGGGGGTTAATTCGTAAGCATGCTCCATAATTTCTGTAATTCCTGTAGTTTCAAATACTACATCTGGACCTTTGTTGTCCAAAATCCTCAATAAATCTTTTTCTAAATTACTTGAATTTACTAATATACCATGTGTTAATCCAAATTGTTTAGCCATCTCTAATTTATCTTTATGCAGATCTACTCCAATAATAGGATAAGCAGAAACTAACGATGCTGCATATGCTATACTAAGTCCCATGCCCCCAATTCCAAAAATTAAAACAGATTGACCAATTTGCACTTTTGCATCATTATTTACAGCTCCAAATCCAGAAGTAATTGCGCAGCCAAATAAAGCTGCTGTTCGTAAATCAAAATCTTTAGGTATTACTGTTAATCTATTTTCTGATACTATTGCTTTCTCATTAAAGGTTGTTACCCATCCAGCATTTAACTGTTTTCCATTCCAGTGATATTTTGCAGGTGAACTTTGAATACCAGAACTTGGTCTCCAGTGAAGAACTACGTGATCTCCATTTTTAACCGT
>SHWS01000026.1 GCA_009693705.1 Pelagibacteraceae bacterium | reverse complement strand
CAACCTTTACCGCAAGTATTGTTTCAGTACCATCTCAATCTATTTTAAGAATTGAAAATCCCCTAACTCAAAGTGATAATAGAACAAATGATTCTATTCACACCTATGAATATTCGGATGGAACTATAAATGTAAATGTAGAATACTACACCACATCATCTGATACACAAACTCAAAACCAAGTTGCGATTGCAAATATAACCTTAACTAACCTTGACCCTATTGTAGGTAGAGTTCATTCAGTTAATACCTTACTTAAATCACAAGGATTAACTTCGGCTGAATTTCAGTTAATATCAAATAATTTAATCCAAGCTACTGAATCAATATCGTTCAAAGTTCCAATTGCAACAGAACAACTTAATGACCCTAAAACTTTAAAATTACAATTTTTAAATGTTGATGGTGTTAAATCTGAAACCGAACTTATTCAATCTGATGTTGTATTCACAGGTGGTAATGTTTATATAGCGGGCGACCAATCATTAATCACGGGTTCATTTCATATTGGTAATTCTATTGGAACTGGTATTGAGATGGCGGGTAATTCAAGTGGATATCTAAAATCAGTTGGTTATAAAGGACTAACTTCAGCATCTCTTGGTAAGGGTCCGGGTGGGTTCCTTATTTGGAGTGGTAGTGGAAACCTTCAAATTGGAGCAAACCAATATCCTGGCGTTGGTATGGAAATGGTTTCCGCTGGGGGGTCATCAAGTTTCTTTTTTACAACCCACAATGGTGGTAATCTTAAAGTGATTACGGATGAGTTTTTTATTGGAACTAAAAATACACAATTTATTAGTGGTTCAAATGGTAATATAGAAATTAGTTCATCCTTTTTTCACCTTGACCCAAAAAATCAAAAAAATATTATTGGTGGATTTGTTATAACTCCAACCGCAGTAAGTTCATCACAATTTGATACCTCTGCATCAATATCAGTTCCAAAACTTGCACTTAAATCAAATGGACAAATCACGGGTTCTAATGTTTTAATCCAAAGATTATTAGATGGTGATTTTTATACTTTGTTTGATACAAATGCTGGTATAATTGATGCAAGAAATAATGGTAGACAAATTATATCAGATTATGTTGAATATGAATGGACTGGCTCAGTTGAAACAAAAGTAGCAGAATATTATTTTCAGTTAATGCCAGGTGAAAACCGATTAGTATACGCATTTAGTCAATTAGCTCATAGACAAGCAAGTGGTTTAACTGGTGGTTTTGTTCAAGGAACTTGTAAAATGACTTTACAAATTCCAAACACCGGCTCAGTCACAAATGGAACATTTGGATATACGGGTCCTACGGATGGAACTTTTTTTTATGATGGATTTGCAAGTGCTTCTGAATACACAGTGTTTGAACAATCTTTAGGAAATATTGGAACAAATGATTTTTATTCAAGTAAAACAAATCAGCCAGGTGACCAAAATAGTTTTTATAACATTCCCTCAAATTTACAAGGTCGTTTAATTCGTGCAAATGTTTATTTAAAAACTTTAAATGTGTTAACAAGTGGAACAAGAACCGTTGGAACTTTTTCAAGAATAAAAGGTCTTAGCGTAGTTTCAACACGACAATTCGGTCAAAGAGCCGGTGATATTACAGAAACAATTGCTGGCTTGGAATCATCCCCAGAATAATTCTGGTGATATAGGAATATAAAATAGATACTTATTATTATGGGAAATTTAATTAAAGAGTGGATTAAAGGAATTCTTGTTGAAGAAGTAAAGCAACAAGTGGTAGTTTATGCTGGAAGGTTCCAACCATTCCACAAAGGACACTACGCTACTTACGAACATTTGGTAAAAAAGTTTGGTAAACAAAATGTGTTTATCGGAACATCAAACCAACAAGGTGGTCCAAAAAGTCCATTTAACTTTAAAGAAAAACGAGAAATAATGATGAAGATGTTTAACATCCCACCATCACAAATTGTTCAAGTTAAAAATCCATACCAACCAAAAGAAGTTCTTGATAAGTTTGATTCCAAAACCACCGCGTTTATCACGGTAGTTGGTGAAAAAGATGAAGCAAGATTAGGTGGTAAATACTTTAAAAAATATGATGGTAAGCCCGAAAGTGGATACATTGACCAAGGATATGTTTATGTATCTCCAATGCAAAAAAATTCAATAAGTGGAACTGATGTTCGTAATTGGTTATCAGCATCAGATGATTCTCAAAGAAAAAGTGGATTCAAAAAAGCATATCCAAAGTTTGACCCTAAAATTTACAATTTGATTTCAACAAGATTAATGAAAGTTGAATCTATTATGGAACAATTTTTTGAATCATTTGATATTAAATCCTTGTTAGAAGGTTCTGAATATGGTGCTGATGCTGGTGAACCTGATACTATGTTCGTCATACCTGGAAAAATTCGTAGACTTGGAATGAAAAATACAGGTCAAAAAGATGATGTTTGGTTTGTCAATGGAGGGTATACCCAAATGCACTTCCCCAAAGCAGATGTAATCGTTTCTCCTGATGCGAAGGGTTCATCTGACTACTATCAATACTCTTCTAAAAGAAAAATCCGTAATAACAAAGATTTGGAAATTCCACCTGTTAGTGATGACTTTACAACGGCTAAACAAGGTAGAAAACAAATTGATGTTCAAGACCTGCAAACGGAAATAGCTATAAACCTTGGTCAAGAAATTATTGAATATACCACAGGTAAAAAAATAAATGAAACTTTAATATCAGAAAAAATAGGTAGCAGATTTTTACAATTTTTAGATAAGAGTTTATTGGTTGAAGGTGGTGCGTATGGACATATGGCCCATCCATTTGATATTGAAATGAATTTAACCTTTGGTGATTTAAAACAAATTATTGGTGGTGCCTTGACTGGTGAGTTAGAACTTGCAAGAGAAAAAACCGATGGTCAAGCACTTGCAATTTCATGGAGAGATGATAAAGGTCTAATCGCAGCAAGAAACAAAGGACACCTTGTTAATCGTGGTGATAAAGCACTTGATATTAGTGGAGTAGCTTCTAAATTTGGTGGTAGAGGTGGATTAACTGATGCATACAACTTTGCAATGAAAGACCTTACATCAGCCATCAAAGGTTTATCAAAAGCACAGAGAGACAAAATATTTAAACAAGGTGCAAAATTTATGAACCTTGAAGTAATTTGGCCAACATCGGTAAATGTAATTCCATATGGTCAACCCTTATTGATATTTCACAATACAACTGAATATAACGAAGCTGGTATAGCGATTGGTGCTGACCAAAGTGATGCAAAAGTTCTTGCTGGAATGATTAAACAAATTAATCAAAGTGTTCAGTCCGAATATACAATTCAAGGACCACCGGTGACTCAATTACCAAGGTCACAAAAACTTACTTCTTTAAAATCAAAGTTTGATGCTCAGTTAAATAAACTTCAAAAAGAATTTAATTTGAAAGATACCGCTGGTGTTGCAGAATATCACCAAATGTGGTGGGAAAACTTTGTAGATACAAAATCACCATCAACGCTTGATAATAAAACCAAAATGAGTCTTGTAAAACGCTGGGCGTTCTACGATAAAGGGTTCCGTTTAGATGCTAAAACCATCACAGACCCCAAAGTGTTAGCTTGGGCTCAAGGTATAGATAAGAACGACCATGCTAAAATAGCTAAAGATAATATTAGACCATTTGAAGATATTTTCTTGGGAGTTGGTGCTGAAGTTTTATCATTCATGAGTTCAGTTATAACTGCAAATCCCGATTCGGCTGTTAGAAGTATGAAAGACCGACTTGACCAAACAGTTAAGGATGTTCAAAAAGGTGGTGACCCTAAAAAGATTGCAAAACTAAAATTAGAATTAGAACGACTTGCTGCTATTGGTGGTAAAGATAAAATAGTTCCAAATGAAGGTATTGTATTTGTTTACAAGGGAAGCACTTATAAACTCACAGGTACATTCGCCCCATTAAATCAAATTTTAGGATTGTTTTACGGTGATTAATAAATTAAAATAAAAGTTATGAAAACAAAATTACAAAATGTGAAAGCAGTTAAAGAAATGTTGGCTGGAACACATAAAACTCAAACAAAAACTATAATTAGTTTTGAAAACAAAGATTATGTAAGGCGAGAAGTTGGAGAACAGTGGTCTGATGAGTTTGGTAATCAATGGGAACAAAAAAAAGGATACAAAGTTAAACTTGGTAAACTTTCAGAAACTCGTAAGGAGGTTTCAAAATTTACAAACTGTAGTAAAGAAATTTGTACTTGTACTACCCCATCTCAGGCTGATAAGAAAATGATGATGTATCATGGAATGTGTTTAGATTGTGTAATCAGTATGGAACACACCCTAACCATTGAGGGTAAGTATAAAGAATACGAAAGAAATAAAATTTTAGAAAATGCTAAAGCTTGGTTAAAACAAGCTGAAATAGAAAAGGAAATTTTAAAGACGGGATTGAAAGCTCAATACATCCTTGAAGATGGTCGTGTTGAAGAGTGGGAGGGTGGAATGACACCCGAAGAACTTGAATCTAAAATTGATGTTGAATTTGAAAAATTTAAAACAGAGTTTATCGCCAAGTTAGAAAACGGAAACGATTAACCATACCTATTTATTTGGTGAGGTATTATATGAAAAATAAAACAATAAACGAAAGTAGCTTTAGTGATATTGATATTCTTGCACAAGAATCAAACGATTTTAGAGAATTTGTAAAAGAATTCTACAAAGAATACAAAGATTTTCCAAAAGATAAAGATACTATCAAATGGTTGAAAAGTGTTTACGATAATAGAAGCACAAGCGAATCCGTTGTAAACGAAACATTTGATAAAACACATCTTGGTATTTTACAATATGCATTTAAAGATATTGATAGAATTAATCCATCAGAGCCCGCATACAAAAGGTTGGTTGATATGTTAAATAAATTATCAAAACAAGAACTACAACAAATTGCAGCGGTAGATATTAAGTTTCTTTCTTTGTTAGCAAAAAATCTTTTATCAAAAAAAGAATCAGTAAACGAATCTCATTTTCAAATTGGTGATAAAGTAAAAATGTCACATGGTGGTGTTGGTGTTGTTAAGTCATTAGATAAAGAAGATGGTGCTGATGATGAAAAATACTATAATATAGAATTACCAAATGGTGAAGTAATGAAACACGCACCAAATGAATTAACACTCGCAGAAACTGATTTGAACGAATCAACAGTTTCAATTGGTGATATTGTATTCTTCCCACCAGCAAATAGCGCTGCTACTGTTGTAGATAGAATGGGTAGAAGTGTGACCTTAAAGTTGGCTAATGGTAAAAAAGTTAAAACCATAATCAACAAAGTTAAACTATTAACGCAAGATAATGTAAACGAGCGTATTTCTAGGGATGCAGCTTACATTCACGGAATCCTACAATCCGGTCAAGATGCTACTCAAAATTTTATTGATGATAATGGATTAGATGGTGAAAAACTATCAGAGTATGTAAGGGTTAATAGAAATAATATTGATGGATATAATGTTAAACACTATATAAGTGGAGAAAGAGGTACTGTTGGTTCCGTTCCTAAACTACGTCAGGCGTTTATCAAAAAATTCAAAAAGGGTAAATCAAATGAAGAGGTAAACGAAGGTAACGCATTTACCGGCGCTTTGTTTAACGCGAGAAAAGAAGGTTTGACGGAATTTGAATTTAACGGAAAAATGTATCCTGTTCACAAACTTGAAGAAGAAGAAACTCCAATCAAAGAATCCAAATTATCAAAAAGTGATTTAAAAAAAATCATTAAAGAAGAATACCATAATGTAAAAAACTTTATGGAAGAGAACTACGGATTTACTCCTGAGTTGGGTAAGGTGTATTCTAGCCTTATTAATAAATCTTTTTTAAAAGAACAAGAAAAAAAAAACGAAGGTAATGAGTCTGACTCTGATATGGCAGTAGACCAATTAGATACATCAATCAGAAAAGCACAAGAGTTAATTGCAAAACTTCGTGGTAAGGGTGATTTAGAACCTTGGGTTCAATCACTAATCACAAAAGCGGAAGATTACATTTCAACAGTATCGGATTATAGTGAAGTTGATGAGTATGATGTAGAAAATTATGAAGATTTAAATGAATTTTCTAAATTTATGAATGAATATACATACGATATCAATGAAGCTGAGTATCAAGGTAGAAAAGTAAAACTTGGAAAAGTTATGCAAGGTGATACAAAAAAGTTTAAAGTATATGTTAAGAACGACAAAGGTAATGTTGTTAAGGTAAACTTTGGTCAAGGCGGTGATGCTAAAGGTGGAACTATGAGAATTCGTAAAGACAATCCTGAAGCAAGAGCATCGTTCAGAGCTAGACATAATTGTGATAATCCAGGACCAAGATACAAAGCTCGTTATTGGTCTTGTAGACAATGGTAAACACTATTTATTAATAAAACAAGTTTTAATGAAAGTATATCACGTTTTTGTGTTTCAAGAACACCGACCTGGTTGTGGTTTGGATTTTACACCATTTGAACAAATTGTAACATTATTGTCTGTAGTTAGACATAAAACATTAAATCCAACCATACCAATACATCTTTTAACCGACCTACGTTCCTATGAAATATTTAAATCCATGGGAATTGATAAGTTGTATGACAAAGTAGAATACGATTTCTTTAATGACTACCCATCAGATAGAATATCAAATATTTTTTGGGCATCTCCAAAAATATGGGCTACTAAAAAATTAAAAGCGCCATTTATGATAATTGATATGGATTTAATTCTTCACAAAAAATATTCGTATTTTCATGACTATGATTTTGTAGGATTACACAGAGAAAGTCCAACGCATTACGCAACACCATATAATATATCAATACCAAATAACTTTAAATGGACATTTGATGAAATACAATCTTTTTCTAAAACATTTCCAATAAATGGATGTTTAACTTATTGGGGTAATAATGATTTAAAAAATTCATTTGTAAATAGATATTTTGAATTAGTGTTTGATAATCCCGGTGAATTGTATATTTCTAATTTTGATGAAATGCGAAAATTTGATTATATAAATCAATATCCCGTACAATTATTTGCAGAACAATGGTTAATGGCTGCAAAAATTAATGAATATAAAAAAACCCATCCTGATTTAAAATGGAAATGTATGCTTGATATCGTATACACAATGGGTGGGTTTATTTCAGAAAAAACAGAAACTTCAAAAACTGAATTTTATATGGATGAAGCTGCATATCATTTATGGGGTTCTAAAAATTATTATTATTTAGAATCAACAGACCCAAAATATATCTCTACAAAAAATATGTTAATTAATGATGGTATGTATTTGTTAAATCAATATAATAAAAAACACCTTTATATTGATTTATATTACGAATATATAAATAAATTACATTAAATTACATACTTATTATTAGTTTAATTAAAATTTAGAAAAAAACTATGGAAACATTAAAGAAAGCTTGGAATTGGTTGCTTGGTAAAACAACAGTTGATGAAAAAATTAAAGAAACAATTACTGAAGTTAAAAAAGAAATATCTGAAGTAAAAGCTGCCGTTAAGGAAGTTAAAGTTGCTGTTAAAAAAGCAATAAAAGAAACCTCCGATGTAGTTGATGTTATACAAAAAGCTGCACCTAAAAAGAAAAGATACTACGCCAACAAAAAGCCCGCTACTAAAGTTGAGCCTAAGGCTGTTGTTAAAAAGTAAATGAAACGACTCAATACTCAACAAATTGTAATTCTTGCTTTATTAGGATTACTTGCATATCAATTCTTTTTTGCTGGAAATGGTTATAAAAAAGATTATGATAGAATGTTGAAAGAGCGTGAAGAGGAGTATACTACTCAAATCGAAAATTTACAAGGTCAATCAGATTCTCTTTTAAAAATCAATAAAGATATTGAAAAACAATTATCTAAAATTGATAATCAGATTGATAAAAAAGATATTGAAATTAATAAGTTAAGGAAACGATATGAAAAAGATATTGCTAAGTTTGATGCTATGTCTGATAACGATATTGCCAACGCTTTCACAAACGCTTTTAACTGAACCAAATTTAATTTCGGTTCCAAGAGCTTCTCTTGAAAAAGCTTTAAAGGTAAAAGTAGAATATGAACTATGTGTTAATGAATTAAAATTAACACAAGATAAAGTTGACTTGTATGCAAAATCTATTGGTTTGTATAAAGTTGAGGTTGAAAATTTAACTAAAGTTCTTAACTCAAAAGATTTGGTAATTGTTGAAAAGGATAAAATCATTTCATTAAAAGAAAATGAAATTACAGTTCTTAAAAAACAAAAATCTTCCAAAATGTGGCAAAGTTTGATATTGGGTTTTGCTGGTGGGGCTACTTTAAGTTTGGTATTTGGATTATAAATAAAAATGTATGGCAAAAACTTTAAAAGAAATTATTAGGGAAGAGTACGTTAGGTGCGCTAAAGATCCTGTATATTTTTTTAAAAAATATTGTTATATTCAACATCCCCACCGAGGTAAAATTCTTTTTAATCTTTATGATTTTCAAGAAGATTTAATGAGAGAGGTAGATGAGCATAGATTTAATGTAATTCTCAAATCTCGCCAATTAGGTATCTCTACCCTATCCGCTGGGTATTCTTTGTGGTTGATGTTATTTCATGAAGATAAAAATGTATTAGTAATTGCAACTAAACAAGAAGTGGCAAAGAACCTTGTAACAAAGGTTCGTTTTATGCATGAAAATTTACCAAGTTGGTTAAGAGGTCAAACCGAAGAAGATAATAAGTTATCTTTAAGATTGAAAAATGGTTCTCAAATCAAAGCAACATCAGCCGCTAGTGATGCAGGTCGTTCCGAAGCACTATCAATGTTAATTATGGATGAAGCCGCTTTTATTTCAAATATTGAAGATATTTGGACATCAGCACAATCAACACTTTCTACCGGTGGTAAGGCCATTGTTTTATCAACTCCAAATGGTGTTGGTAATTGGTTTCATAAAGTTTGGTTAAAGGGTGAAGCTGGTGATACTTGGAATCCAATTAAACTTTATTGGACGGTTCATCCTGAGAGAAATCAATCATGGAGAGATGACCAAACAAAATTATTGGGTGAAAAGAAAGCAGCTCAAGAGTGTGATTGTGATTTTATATCATCAGGTTACACGGTGGTAGATTCATCAATTTTAACTTGGTATACTGAAACCTATGTTAAAGACCCAATTGAAAAAAGAGGATTTGATGGAAACTATTGGTTATGGGAATATCCAAACTATTCTCGTGATTATGTAGTGGTAGCTGATGTTGCTCGTGGGGATGGACAGGATTACTCTGCGTTTCACGTCATTGATATAGAAACAGTTGAACAGGTTGCAGAATATAAAGGTAAAATTGAAACAAAACAATTTGGAGCCATGCTAACCTCAATCGCAGCAGAATGGAACAATGCCATGTTGGTGATAGAAAACGCAAACATTGGTTGGGCTGTTATTCAAGAAGTTATAGATAGAAATTACCAACACCTTTATTATTCATATCGTGAGGTTGGTTATGTTGATGATGATATTCATTTACGAAAAGGATGGGATTTAAAGAAAAAAGAGGACATGGTTCCTGGCTTTACAATGTCATCAAGAACACGACCTTTGGTTATTTCTAAACTTGATACCTACATGAGAGAACAAACTCCAATCATTCACTCAAAACGATTAATTGATGAACTATTTGTATTTATTTGGAATGGTTCTAAAGCAGAAGCACAACAAGGGTACAATGATGACTTGGTAATATCATTTTCTACGGCTCTTTGGGTAAGGGATACCGCATTAAAATTAAGACAACATGGTATTGATTTAAGTCGTATCGCATTGACTCATATTTCACGAACTCAAGGTACAGTCTACAACAATAGAATGGGTCAACACAACCCTTGGGTAATTAAAGATGGTAGAGGTGGAGATTTAGATATGACATGGATACTATAACAATATAATTTCGTATATTTATATCTTGTAGA
>SHWS01000012.1 GCA_009693705.1 Pelagibacteraceae bacterium | reverse complement strand
CTAGATAAGCAAAAAAATTAATTACTACAGGAATTATGCAATCTATTAGTTTCATGTCGCTACTTTAAGTTACCAGTTCATACCAGTCTAGTACTTTTTTGACTCTTTACCCGCCAAACAACCAACCCAGAATGATGATGCTGAATAGTTTTTTCACCATCGAGAACATTAACGAATAAAGCACCCAGAGTCATGGCTGTATTAAGCTTGATTTTGCTTTGGGATTTTAGAGGGGTCTAATTAGAAACCCAGAATGATGATGCTAAATAGTTTTTTTATTTAATTCGGTTGAACTAATTCACTATCTGCCCAGATACCTTTTTCAATTCTACCATCAGCAAATGTATAAGTTCCTTGGCCATTTCTTAAGCCATCTTTAAATTCACCAGCATATTTGTCTCCATTGGCATATGTATAAGTTCCTTGGCCGTGAATTTTATTATCTTTCCATTCACCAACGTATTTTTCTCCATCAGGCCATGCGAAAGTTCCTTGGCCATTTTTTTTATCATCTTTAAATTCACCAACGTATTTGTCTCCATTAGCAAATGTTACAGTTCCTTGGCCATTTTTTTTATCATCTTTAAATTCACCAGCATATTTGTTTCCATTAGCATATGTCAAAGTTCCTTGGCCATTTCCTTTATCATCTTTAAATTCACCAACATATTTGGTTCCATCAGGCCATGTGTAAGTTCCTTGGCCGTTAACACAATCACCTTGAGTACATTCTGCATAAGCAGAGCCAGTTAAGAACAAACTAAAAAATATGATATAAAATATTTTTCTCACCATTGAAGATTACCGAATAAAGCACCTAGAGTCATGGCTGTATTAATCTTGATTTTGCTTTGGAATTTTAGAGGGGGTCTAATTAGGAACCCAGAATTATGATGCTAAATAGTTTTTTCATTTAATAAAATATAATACAGCAGATATTAATGAACACATTACAACACTACCCGGCAAACCAGGTAAAACATATCCAATAATTACTGCAAGAGGCATTACTAAAAAAAGATAAAAAGGAGAAATTTTTATGAATAATACTAGTATAATACAAATCCACCACCAACTAACTGCAAATAAATTAAATCTAGTTAAATAATTTGGTTTGGTCATACCCCAAGACCAGCTTAAAACAAAAAACATTATTATAACCCAAGCTAAAATATTCCAATTCATTTCTTAAATTAGCAAATTATTACCATAATCTACTCCTCCAAGAACCAACAAAAACAAAATAGATGCTAGAATGCTGATACTGAATATTTTTTTCACCATTGAAGATTACCGAATAAAGCACCCAGAGTCATGGCTGTATTAATCTTGATTTTGCTTTGGGATTTTAGAGGGGTCTAATTAGAAACCCAGAATGATGATGCTAAATAGTTTTTTGATTATTATTGATATTCGCTAAAAATGCCTTCTTGATGATTAAAATTTTTTAATTTGAAAGTATATTTTTTAACGAGTTTATCTCTCCAATTTTAAATATAATCGCATCTTGTTTTTTAAATCCATACTTATCTGCGTTATTTTTAAAACGAATTGGTGGCTCCATTATAGGTTCAAGTGATAATACAAAGGTACCCCAATGCATGCCTATAACTTTTCTACTTTTTAAGTCTTGAGCAACATTTAGAGCTTCTTCAGGATTTGTATGATAAATTGTTTTATCAAACATTGGTCTAAAATCATAAGCGCCAATATTAATTATTGTAAGATCTAGTGGGCCAAATTTTTTTCCTAACTCTTTATAAATATTTCCGTAACCGGTATCACAGGCAAAAAAGATTTTTTGGTTTTTATATTCAATTAAAAAATTTCCCCAAAGTGTTTTATTAGTATCTGTTAAACTTCTTTTTGACCAATGAACTGCAGGTAAAAAAGTAACTTTTAAATCATTATTTACTTGAATTACATCATACCAATCCATTTCATTCACATCTTGATATTTATTAAAGTATTTCCCAAGCTTAAGAGGAACTAATACTTTAGCTTCTTTAAATGGAAATTTTCTGATTGTGGACATATCTTGATGGTCATAGTGGTTGTGAGTTAATAAAAAAAGATCAATTTTTGGAATTTCATTAAGTTTTAAGGCTGGTTCAGTAAATCTTTTTGGTCCAAAAATTAAAGGTCCTGCATTTTTAGAAAATACAGGATCAGTTATTATTGTAGTATTGCCAAGTTTAATCAAGAAAGTAGCATGACCAATCCAAGCAATATAATCTTCGTCTTTAAATTTTTTTAAATTGTTCAAGACTATAGATTTATCTATGACAAGTTCCTTTGGGACGGTCATATCTAATTTCTTTTTTTCTTCATTGAAAGCTTTGTATGAAAAATTTGTTTTTTTGGATATTTTGGGAGATCCTTCTGGATTTCTAAAAGTTCCATCTGGTAAATGATGATAAGGTTTTTTTTTCATAACAAATTCAATAAAAATTATATTTAGTTATTAGCAACATTAATTTAAAGATCAAAAACCTAATTTGATTGGCTAATTGACTAATTTACTTAATTTAAATGGTTTAATATCCAAAAAATTTTAAAGTAAATTTAAAAAAAAGGAAATAGCATGTTAACTTATCTAATAATTGGTGCGCTTATTGGTGTAGCACTTATGTATGGCGCTTAATTAGACGAAAAATAATTAATTACCCTAGTATTTAAAGCAATAAAGCTTGTTTGAGAAATTTTTGATCAAGACCACAATCTTTATAGCCGCGTTTGATGACATTTAAATACCTTTCAGTTGGGTACTTAAAAGAGGTTTTTTTGACCATAGTATAAGTCATGACTTTTTTTCCATAATAATTAAAATAATATTTTTTATACAAAATTGGGCAATCCTCATAAATATCTAATTTTTTTTCATCACTTTTAGATATTTCAAATAACGCACCTGGCACTATTGATTTTTTTTTAGTCTCTATGTCAGCAACTTTATGTTTGCTGCGAAAAGTTAATTTGAAATCTTTAAGATTAATTTTTTTTAAAAAAATACTATCTTTACATCTTCGCTTCATTTGAAAATGATTAAGATTACTACCGTAGGCAAAATAGAGCATTTAACGATCAACTATTTCAATTTTTTTTTCATTAACAAATTTTAAAATTTGTGAATTACAAATATCAATTTTCAATTGATTTTCAGAACGCATGACGATCGATACTCCTAATTTGCCTGCTTGAAAAAATGGGTAACTACCAATTTCAACATCTTGATTATCATCTTGGACTTTAGTTAAAGGAGTTGCTATTTCACTCTCGACTGTTCTTAAACTAATCGTTTGACTTAAAACAGGTTCGCCACCTACTATTTTATTTTTTAATCCACCGATCATTGATTTTAAAATTGAGGGAACGCCTGGTAAACAAAATACATTTTCGACATTAAATCCAGGTGCTCCACTAGTTGGATTTAAAATTAAATTTGCCTTTTCTGGCATTCTGGTCATTTTCTGTCTGCCTTCATTAAATTCACCTGGTTGATAATAAGCTTCTAAGATTTTAAAAGCCTCTTGGTTAATTTCATATTTTAGACCAAATGCTTTTGAAATAGATTGTGCTGTAATATCATCGTGAGTTGGACCAATACCACCTGTGGTAAATAGATAATCGTAAGTTGTTCTTAATAAATTAACTGTCTCAATAATTGTTTGTTCGATATCTGGGATTACTCTAACCTCTGCTACTTTAACCCCAAGGGAATTCAACCATATTGCAAGAGTGCTGGTATTGGTGTCTTGAGTTCTGCCTGAAAGAATTTCATTACCAATAATTAATATTGCAGCATGAAATTTTGTTTTTTTAATCATTTTAATTGTATAATTTTTTTATGGAATTTACCAAGTCTTTAGTAAAAGGCAAACTAATCAGAAGATATAAACGTTTTTTTACCGACGTAAAATTAGATCAAGAAACTGTAACTGCCCATTGCCCTAACACTGGCTCGATGAACGGACTGTTAGATGAGGGAAATGAAGTCTACTTATTAAAAAATGACGATCCTAAAAAAAAATTAAAATATAGTTTAGAAATTATTAAAAGTAGAAATAATTTAGTGGGCGTCAATACTCATATGGCAAATAAAATTGCTCATCACGGCTTGAAGAACAATCTTATTAAAGAACTACAAAATAACGATGAGATAAAATCTGAGGTTTTTTACAACAAAGAAACCAGATTTGATTTTTTACTTGAAAAAAAGAAACAAAAAATCTTCGTTGAAGTTAAAAATGTAACTCTTTTTAGAGACAAAAGTACCGCTGAATTTCCAGATGCAATAACTTCAAGAGGATCAAAACATTTACTCACCCTTATTGATGCCATAAAAAAAGGTTATAAAACTTACTTATTATTTCTAGTGCAAATTCAAAATATGGAATATTTTAAAATAGCCAATGATATAGATATTGAATATTATAAAAATTATCTTATGGCTAAAAAAGCAGGAGTTAATTTTTTAGCATATAGATGTCATATAAATCCTAAGAAAATTTATATCGAAAAAAAACTTAAAATTATAAATGACTGATTACAAAGAAAAGTTTGAAAAAATGAGAGTTGCAGGAAAATTAGCTGCAGAGACTTTGGATATGTTAACAGAAAATATTAAAGAAGGCATCTCCACAGACTATATTGATAAACTAGGATATGAATTTATCAGAGACCATGGCGGCTACTCTGCCCCACTTTATTATCGAGGTTTTAAAAAATCTTTGTGCACTTCTTTAAATCATGTTATCTGTCATGGTATTCCTTCTGATAGAATTTTAAAAGAAGGAGACGCTGTTAATGTGGATGTCACAGCAATTGTTGATGATCATTATGGTGATACTAGTCGAATGTTTTGTATTGGTGAACCTTCAGTGAAATTAAATAATCTTATTGAGGTAACCTACGAGTCGATGATGAGGGCTATTAAAATTTTAAAACCTGGAATTAAATTGGGTGATATTGGATACGAAATTCAGTCCTTTGTTGAAGATAAAGGTTTTTCAGTGGTAAGAGATTTTTGTGGACATGGTATAAGTACAAAATTTCACGAACCACCCAATATTTTACACTATGGTAATAAAAACGTTGGAATGGATTTAAGACCTGGAATGAGTTTTACTATTGAGCCTATGATTAATGTCGGTAAATATGATGTTAAAATATTAAATGATGGCTGGACCGCTGTTACAAAAGATAAATCTTTATCAGCACAATTTGAACATACGGTTGGAATTACTGAATTTGGTTATGAAATTTTTACAGAATCTGCTAAAGGATATTCAAAACCTCCTTACTTAAACTAATGATTAAAAGATACTCACGACAAGAACTCACTGATATTTGGTCTGAGGAAAACAAATATAAAATTTGGCTAGAAGTCGAGATCGCTGCAGCAGAAGCAATGGAACGTCTTGGTCAAATACCAAAAGGTGTTTCGACCATTGTCAGAAAAAAAGCTAAAATAAATGTTTCAAGAATTCACAAAATTGAATCAGAAGTTAAACACGATGTCATAGCTTTTTTAACTTCGATCACTGAAAGAGCGGGTATTAAAGCAAGATATCTTCATCAAGGTATGACCTCATCAGATGTATTAGATACAAGTTTTAATATTCAATTAGTTCAATCTGGAAAAATAATTCTTAAAGATATTGATCAAATTTTAAAAGTTTTAAAAAAACAAGCAATCAAATATAAGCTTACTCCATGCATCGGGCGTAGTCATGGTATCCACGCAGAGCCTACAACTTTTGGATTAAAATTAGCCTCTTTCTATGAAGAATTTAAAAGAAATCGAAAAAGATTAGTTGCAGCAATTGATGAAGTTTCGACTTGTGCGATTTCAGGTGCGGTTGGAACTTTTGCAAATATTAATCCAAATGTTGAAAAACATGTTGCAAAGAAACTTGGTTTAAGGGTTGAACCAATTTCAACTCAAGTTATTCCAAGAGATCGTCATGCCTTTTATTTTTCAATATTAGGAATTATTGCTGGATCTATTGAAAGAGTTGCAATTGAAATAAGAAATTTACAAAGAACTGAGGTTTATGAGCTCCAAGAATATTTTTCAAAAAATCAAAAGGGATCATCTGCTATGCCTCATAAAAAAAATCCAATTTTAAGTGAAAATCTTACTGGACTTGCTAGAATGGTACGTAGTGCCGTAATACCTGCTTTAGAAAATATCGCACTTTGGCACGAGAGAGATATTTCTCACTCAAGTGTTGAAAGAAATATAGGACCTGATGCAAATATTACTATCGACTTTGCTTTAACAAGATTAGCAGATATTTTAGAAAATGTGGTTGTCTACCCTGAAAAAATGCTTGAAAACCTCAATTTAACTAAAGGGTTAATTTTTTCTCAAGAAATAATGCTCGAACTTACTAAATCAGGATTAACTAGAGAACAATCTTATAAAATAGTACAAGGCTACGCAAAAAAATGTTTTAGTGAAAACCTAAATTTGTTGAATGTAATTTTAAACGATAAAATGATCATGGCTAAAATTTCAGAAAAAAAATTAAGATCTATATTTAATTATGCTTCACACTTTAAGAATGTAAATCTAATTTTTAATAGAGTGTTTAAATAATGATAAAAGGTAAAAAGTTATATGAAGGTAAAGCAAAAATAATTTACGCAACTTCTGATAAAAACTTAGTCATTCAATATTTTAAAGATGATGCAACGGCATTTAATAATCAAAAGAGAAGTGTCATTGAAGGTAAAGGAGTTTTGAATAATAGAATTTCAGAACATATTCTATCAAATTTATCTCAAATAGGAATTAAAAATCATTTAGTAAAAAGATTAAATATGAGAGAGCAACTTATTAAATTAGTTGAAATTATACCTATTGAATTTGTTTTAAGAAATGTCGCAACTGGATCTATTATAAAAAGACTTGGTATTGAAGACGGTACAGTTTTAAAAAAACCTTTGATCGAGTTTTATTTTAAAAATGACCAATTAGGAGATCCTTTAGTTGCAGAAGATCATATTTTAGCTTTTGAATGGGCAACTAAAAAAGAATTAGACAAAATAAAAAAAACGATTTTAAGAATTAATGATTTTATGGTCGGTATGTTCAGAGGAGTTGGTATTAAATTAATCGACTTTAAGTTGGAATTTGGCAGAGTTAAAGTTGATGATAAATATGAAATAATCTTAGCTGATGAGATAAGTCCTGATACTTGTAGATTATGGGACAGTGTTAGCGATAAAAAACTTGATAAGGATAGGTTTAGAAAAGATTTAGGTGATTTAATACCTGCTTACACTGAAGTTGCGAAAAGATTAGGTATTTTACATGAACAAACAAATCTATCTGCGGTCAATGTAACTAAATTGTCTTCAGTAAAAAAAAAAGTTAGATGAAAATTTCAGTTGTTATTACTCTTAAAAAAGATGTTCTCGATCCCCAAGGAAAGATTATTCAACAAACTTTAGATGGTATGGGGTTTAATAACCTCAATGAAATAAGACAAGGTAAATACTTTGAAATTGACACCAAAGAAAATGATCCTAAAAAAGCAAAAATCCAAGTTGAAGATATGTGTAAAAAACTTTTAGCTAATCTTGTTATTGAAAATTACAAAATTCTTGAGCTTTAATTATTAATGAAATCCTCTGTTATTACCTTTCCGGGATCAAATTGTGATAGAGACATCGATGTTGCCTTAAAAAAATTTGGTTTTAAAAATAAAATGGTTTGGCACGCAGATGTGGAGCTACCTAAAAGCGATCTAGTAGTTCTGCCAGGTGGATTTTCATATGGTGATTATCTTCGATGTGGCAGCATGGCTGCTAAAACCAAAATAATGCAATCAGTTATAAATTTTGCTAAAGGTGGTGGCTTGGTTTTAGGAATTTGTAATGGCTTTCAAATCTTAGTTGAAACAGGTTTGGTTCCTGGTGTGTTACTAAGAAATAAATATTTAGAATTTATCTGTAAAAATGTTTTTGTCAAAATTAATAATAAACAAAATACATATTTTAAAAGTTTAGAAAAAGATGTCTTAGAGTTTCATATTGCGCATAATGAAGGCAATTACTTTTGTACTAAAGATCAATTAAAAGAAATTGAAGAAAATGATCAAGTAGCACTTTATTACTGCAACCAAAATGGTGATACTGCAGAACAATATAATCCTAATGGGTCAATTAAAAATATTGCAGGAATATTTAATAAAGAAAAAAATATTTTTGGTCTAATGCCTCATCCAGAACGAATGATAGATAAAAGTCTTTCAGGTGAGGATGGATCTTTATTTTTTAAAAATTTAATTAATAACCTAAAATGATAGTTAATGAACAAGTAGCAATTGATCATGGTCTTAAAAAAGATGAGTATAAAAAGATTTGTCAGCTACTAAAAAGAACTCCAAATATCACAGAACTTGGCATATTTTCTGCAATGTGGAACGAGCACTGCTCTTATAAATCCTCAAAAATACATTTAAAAAAACTTCCAACAAAAGGCAAAAGAGTTATTCAAGGACCTGGTGAAAATGCAGGTGTAATTGATATTGATGATGATGATGCAATAGTATTTAAAATTGAAAGTCATAATCATCCCTCTTTTATTGAACCCTATCAAGGTGCCGCAACTGGTGTTGGTGGCATTATGCGAGATGTATTTACAATGGGTGCAAGACCTATTGCTAATTTAAACTCTATTCACTTTGGATCTCCTCAGCATAAAAAAACTAAAAACTTATTAAGAGGAGTAGTCCATGGCATTGGTGGTTATGGAAATTGTATGGGAGTTCCAACCATTGCTGGTCAAACCAGTTTTGATAGTTCTTACAATGGCAACATTCTTGTTAATGCTATGACCTTGGGATTGGTTAAAAAAAATAAAATTTTTTACTCTAAAGCTGCTGGGTTAAATAAACCGGTAATTTATGTTGGTTCTAAAACTGGACGAGATGGTATTCATGGTGCAAGCATGGCGTCAGCTAATTTTGATGAAAAAATTGAAGAAAAAAAACCAACAGTTCAAGTCGGAGATCCTTTTACTGAAAAATTACTATTAGAGGCTTGTCTTGAACTAATGACAGGAGACTCAATAATTGCCATACAAGATATGGGCGCAGCTGGTCTAACCTCCTCTAGCATTGAAATGGCCTCAAAAGGTAATTTAGGAATTGAAATTAATTTAAATAATGTTCCTTGCAGAGAAGCCAATATGACGCCTTATGAAATTATGCTTTCGGAAAGTCAAGAACGAATGTTGATTGTCCTAGAAAATGGTAAAGAAGAATTAGCAAAAAAAATATTTGATAAATGGAATTTAGATTTTGCTGTAATTGGTAAAACTACCAATTCAAAAAAAATTGAATTATTTTTTAACAATAATCAAGTTGCCAGCATCCCCATTAATACATTGGTTGAAAATTCACCTATGTATGAACGAAAATGGAAAAAAACTAAAATGCCTATAAGAAATAAATTTAAAAAAGAGGTTTTTAAAAATTTAAAAATAGTTGATGTATTAAATAAAATTTTAGCTAATCCAAATATATGCAGTAAAGAATGGATTTGGCAACAGTATGATCATACCGTAATGGGTGACACTATTCAAAAACCTGGTGGTGATGCTGGAGTTGTTAGAATTCATGGAACTAACAAAGCGATTGCAACCTCGGTTGATTCATCTGCTGTTTATTGTTGGGCTCATCCATTAACTGGAGGAAAACAAATTGTCTGTGAAAGTTGGAGAAATTTAATATCTGTAGGTGCAACACCGATTGCCTTAACCAATTGTTTAAACTTTGGTAGCCCTGAAAATGAAAATAATATGGGTGAATTTGTTGAATGTCTTCAAGGAATAGCTGAAGCCAGTGAGTATTTAAAATACCCTATCGTTTCTGGAAATGTTTCTTTTTATAATCAGACTAAAGATGACGGCATCAAACCCACTCCCACAATTGGCGGAGTTGGATTAATTAAAAATTATAGCAAAATGATTACTATGGAATTTAAAGAAGTTAACAATCTAGTCTTAGTGATTGGTAAAACAGAAGGCAATATTGATCAAAGCATATTTGCTAGATATATTTTAGATAAAAAAAACGGTCCACCACCAGAAATAAATTTTTTTAATGAAAAAAATATTGGTGAAACTTTATTAAAATTAATCGAAAATGATTTAATCAAAAGTGCTCACGATGTATCTTTAGGGGGACTATTAACGGCTATTAGTAAAATGTGCATAAAAGCTAATAAGGGCATAAATTTAAAAAAACCTAAGCTTTTAATCCATGAACTTGAATATTTTTTTAGCGAGGATCAAGGTCGATACATTATCGAAGTACATCCAAATAACATTAAAACGGTTAAAAATATTTTAGATGAAAGTGCAGTCCATTATGATGAATTGGGAACAATAAATAATAGTAATGAGCTATATTTTAGTGATAAGATAAAAGTGACCATTGACGAATTAAAATCTTCAAATACAAACTGGTTAAAAGATTATATGAATAAATAATGGCAATGGATTTAAAAGAAATTGAGGGTTACATCAAAGAAGCATTGCCTGATGCTATTATTGAAATTCAAGATTTGGCCGGCGATGGCAATCACTATTCTGCAACTGTTACCTCTTCACAATTTTCTGGTAAGACTAAAATTCAGCAACATAAAATGGTGTATAATTCTTTAAAGGGTAAAATGGGTAACGAATTACATGCGTTAGCAATTAAAACAAAGGAACTATAATGGATCAACAAACTAAAGATTTAATTCAAAATCATATTGATAATAATGAAGTGTGTTTATTTATGAAGGGAACACCCGATGCACCGCAATGTGGATTTTCGATGGCGTTAACCAATATGCTTAAACTTTTAGAAGTTAATTTTAAGGGAATAAATGTCTTAGAAAATCAAAATCTAAGAGAGGGTATTAAGGTTTTTAGCGACTGGCCTACTATTCCACAATTATATATCAAAAAAGAATTTGTTGGTGGATGTGATATTGTTAAAGAAATGTATGCAAGCGGTGAGCTTAAAACAATTTTAGAGGACAAAGGTATTAATTTTAAAAAATAATATTATCTAGAGTAATATTCGATTACTAGATTAGGCTCCATCACAATTGGATATGGCACCTCTTCAAGTTTTGGCACTCGAACAAATTTGAATTTTTTATTTTTTTCATCCATTTGAATATATTCTGGAGTTTCTCTTTCTTTGTTCGCTAAGGCAATATCTACAATCGCTAATTGTTTCGATTTATCTCTAATTTCAATTGTATCCTCTTCATCAACTAAATAACTAGCAATGTTAACCTTTTTTCCATTCACTTTAACGTGATTATGATTGATCAATTGTCTTGCAGAAAAAATGGTTGTTGCAAATTTAGCTCTGTAAATAACTGAGTCCAATCTTCTTTCAAGTAATCCAATTAAATTTTCACTGGTATCGCCCTTGAGCATAACTGCTTTTCTATAACAATTTCTAAACTGTCTTTCGTTAATATTTCCATAATATGCTTTTAATTTTTGTTTGGCTTGCAACTGAATTCCATAATCCGAAGGTTTTGAAGTTTTAGTTTGACCATGCTGGCCAGGACCATAAGCTCTAGTGTTAAAAGGACTCTTTGGTCGACCCCAAAGGTTAACTTTTAATCTTCGATCTACTTTATGTTTAGAGTTTAATCTTTTAGTCATTTGATAGTGGGGTTTATAAACTTACTCAAAATTTTGTCAATCAACGTTTTTTAGCTAAACTCGCAAATACACTTGATAATATTCGTGTTTCTTTATCAGATAAATCCATTTTGTAGAAAATGTTTCTTAAATTTTCGATCATTATCTGTCGCTTTTCTTTAGGTTTAAAAAAATTAATTCGATCTAAATTACTAAAGCAAAAGTTAATCATTGATTGGATTTCTTTTTTTGAGGCAGTTTTAATTTTTTTGGATTTATTAAAGATCGTTGTTTTAAGGTTTATGATACCTGAAACATAGTGAGCAATTATAATTAAACTATGAGATAAATTAATTGATTTAAAATCAGGATTGGTTGGTATTTGCAACGTATAGTTCGCATAACTAATTTCATTATTTGATAAACCCGAAGCTTCAGAACCAAATAAAAAAGCAATTTTCTTTTTAAAATCTATTTTTTTAAGATCGTCTAAATTTATATGTTGAATATTTTTATTTCTAAATCTTGAAGATGTAGCAATAACATAGTCAACATTTTCCAAAGCGGCTTCTAAATTATTATAAACTTTACTATTATGAATAATATTTTTTGCCCCAACTGAAGTTGCTAGAATTTTATCATTAGGAAATATGGGTTTTGGATCTATTAAAATGAGATTTTTAAAATTAAAATTCTTCATAGCTCTAGCGCATGATCCTATATTTTCAGATAACTGAGGATTGTGTAGGATAAAAGAAACGTTACTAAATGACATTAAAGACTTGCAGGAGCATTATCTTTAAATAATTTATAATCCAAACTATCTATTAGAGCTTTAAATGATGCTTCAATAATATTAGTTGATACTCCAATGGTGAACCAGTTTTTACCTTTAGAGTCTGTGCTTTCAATTGAAACTCTAGTTATAGCTTCAGTCCCGGTATTTAAAATTCTTACCTTGTAATCTACTAATTTTAAATCTTTTAAATACATAGAATATTTAGCTAATCGATCAACATTTGCTCTTATTGCATTGTCAAGTGCATTCACTGGACCATTACCCTCGCCTTGACATAGAATTTTTTTTCCATCTACTTCCAGATATGCTTTGGCAATTGAAACGATATTGCCTGAAGATTCTTTTTTAACACTAACATCGTATTCAGTTATCGATATATATGTTGGAATTTTTCCAGTTATTCTTCTAGCTAATAATTCAAATGACGCATCAGCGCCATCGTAACTATAACCGTTAAATTCACGATCTTTAACCTCGTTTAAAAGTTTTTTAATTCTTGGATCATTTTCTTCAATATTAATATTAATACTTTTTAATCTAGAGATAATATTTGATTTTCCAGATTGATCAGAAATAACAACGTTTCTCGAATTGCCAACATCTTCAGGATTAATATGTTCGTAAGTTTTTGGATCTTTTAGAACTGCTGAGACATGCAAGCCGCCTTTATGAGAAAATGCAGCTGCACCTACATAAGGTAAATGTTGATTAGGTTTACGGTTTAATGTTTCGTCTAAAAGCCTAGAACACTGTGTAAGATTTTTGATATTTTCCGCTTTAATATTTGTTTCAAAATTAGAAGAAAAATCTTTCTTTAAAAAAAAAGTTGGAATTAAAGATATTAAATTTGCATTACCGCATCTTTCACCTAAACCATTGATGGTTCCTTGAATTTGTCTGACACCCGCTAAAACTGCGGCTAAAGAATTGGCCACCGCATTACCAGTATCATTATGCGCATGGATACCCAAGTTTTTACCTGGAATAACTTTTGAAACTTCAGTAACGATTTTATTAATTTCATGAGGAAGTGTTCCTCCGTTGGTATCGCATAAGACAATCCATCTTGTACCCTCATCATAAGCAGCCTTAAGACATGAAATTGCGTATTTGGGATTTGATTTATATCCATCAAAAAAATGTTCAGCATCAAACATGAACTCTTTTTTTGCTTTAATAAAATGTTTTGCACTTTCTCTTATATTTTCTAGATTTTCTTCATTGGAGATTTCTAGTACAACCTTGACGTGGAAATCCCAAGATTTGCCAACTAAACAAACTGCTGAAGTATTTGAGTTTAATAAAGCGGATAATCCAGGATCGTTATCAGCACTTCGACCAGATCTTTTGGTCATACCAAAAGAGGTTAGTTTTGCATTTTTAAAAGAATGTTTTTTTTGAAAAAACTCAGTATCAGTTGGATTAGCGCCTGGCCAACCTCCTTCAATATAATCAACACCTAATTTATCTAACGAGTTAGCAATTTTTACTTTGTCCTCTAAAGAAAAATCTACTCCCTGAGTTTGAGCTCCATCTCTTAGTGTTGTATCAAATATATATAATCTCTCTTTACTCATCTAAATTTCCATAATGTTTTACCATCTTTATCTTCTATTAAAACTCCTTTGTCTAAAAGATCATCTCTGATTTTATCAGCTTCTTCATAGTTTTTATTCTGTCTTGCTTTATTTCTTAGATCAATTTTTGCTAAAATATCTTTTGGAGTAATTGAAATTTTGTTTTCCTTTATATTTAACCATTGCTGTTTAGTTTCACTTAACAGACCAACAAAATTACAAGCGCTAGTAAATATTTTTTTATCTTGGTCATTTCCTTTAAAAGCTTGATCATAAAGTTTATGCAAATTAGCAATATACCCTGGAGTGTTTAAATCATCATAAAGAGGATTTAAAATATCTTCTGATACTTCACTGTGAAGATTGGTCGTTAAAAAAACGTTATACCATTTAGTAAGAGTATTTTCACATTCGGTTAATAATTTATCATTCCAATCTAATGGCTGCTTGTAGTGAGCGCTCATCAAGGCTAATCGTAAAACTTGCCCACTGATTTTGCCTCTAAAATCTTTTATTTTTAATATATTTCCCTGAGATTTTGCCATCTTTTCATTGGACATTGTTAAAAATGCATTATGGATCCAATAATTAGCAAAAACTTTCGTATCATTTGCACATCGTGACTGAGCAATCTCATTTTCATGGTGTGGAAAAATTAAATCAATACCTCCTCCATGAATATCAAATTCATTACCAAGAAATTTTTTTGACATTGCTGAACATTCAAGATGCCAACCAGGTCTGCCTTTGCCCCAAGGCGAATTCCAACTAGGTTCATTTTCTAAAGATGGCTTCCAAAGAACAAAATCCTCAGAGTTTTTTTTATTTTCACTTACCTCAATACGAGAACCTGCAATTAAATCTTCTAATTTTTTATTTGAAAGTTTTCCATAATCCTTAAATTTTTTAACCTCAAAGTAAACATGATGATTATTTTCATAAGCAAAACCTTTTTTAATTAATTCCAATATCATCTCGATCATTAAATCAACATGCTCAGTTGCTTTTGGTTGATGGGTTGGCTCTTCACATTTTAAAAAATCACAATCTTCATAAAAGCTTTTAGTTATTTTTATGGTTAATTCAGAAATTGATATATTGTTTTCTTTTGCAGATTTAATTATTTTATCATCAATATCAGTAATATTTCTAACATAAGTAACTGATGAATATTTTTTTTTTAAAATTTTATAAAAAATATCAAAAATAACTATTGGTCTAGCATTGCCTATGTGGGGATCATCATAAACAGTTGGACCACAGACATACATTCTAACGTTATTTTGATCTATTGGAACAAACTTTTCCTTCTTGTTAGTAAGATTATTTGTTAAAAAAATATCCTTAGTCATTAATTAAGAAATATACTTAATTTTTATATTTGTGAATCGAATTGATTAATTTGGAATTTTGCATACTGGAATAGGCTCCATTTTATGCAAATTTTGTTTTCTTATTTTTAAGTATTTAGCTCTATTGAAAGAATTTGGATTATCCATTGCTTCTTCAAGCTCATGATATTTTAACCCAAGCTGACCTTCATCAGTTCTACCATCATCCCAAAGACCATCTGTTGGTGCTACTTCAATTATTTCTTTTAAAATTCCTAGTTCTTTACCTAGCTCCCACACTTCAGTTTTATTACAATCACCAATTGGAGATATATCAACTCCACCATCACCATATTTAGTATAAAAACCAACCCCAAAATCTTCAACTTTATTTCCAGTACCAACAACAATTCCCTTATGTGCTGCAGCTACTTGATAAAGAGTTGTCATTCTTAGTCTTGCTCTTGAATTTGCTAAGCCATGCTCATTATTAAATTTTGATAATGCTGAAGTAAAATTTTCAAACAATGGATCTAAGTTAACAGTATGAGCTTCAACATTCTTAAACTTTTTTACTAACCAGTCTCGATGTTTTAAACTTAAATCATGTTGAGATGATTTTTGTTTGATGGGCATAGTCAATACAATTGTTTTTAGTCCAGTCATTGCACTAAGTGTACTTGAAACGGATGAGTCTATACCGCCAGATATACCTATAATTAACGATTGAGCTTTAGTTGGCATGTGCTCAACATAATTCTTAATCCAATTAGAAATAAATGTTATTTTTTCTACAGAATTCATTGATTACAAATTAAAAAAAAATCCAATATAAAGCAATATTCTATGATGCGGCTCTAATAACATTTTTAGAATAAGTGCTATTCTTTTTAATCTCATCTGAAATTAGAAAAGCAAGTTCTAATGCTTGATTTGCATTTAATCTTGGATCACAATGTGTATGGTATCTTGAAGAAAGATCGCTATCGGTTATTTTTTGTGCTCCACCCGTGCATTCAGTTACATTTTGACCAGTCAATTCAATATGAAGACCACCAGCATAAGTACCTTCGCTTTGATGACATTCAAAAACATTTTTAACTTCCTTTACGACGCTGTTAAATGGTCGTGTTTTATAACCAGAGGTTGATTTAATTGTATTGCCATGACATGGATCACATGACCAAACTACATTTAAACCCTCTTTTTTAATTGCTCTAATTAATTTTGGTAAATGTTTTGAAACATTGTCAAAACCAAATCTAGAGATTAAAGTAATTTTGCCTTTTTCATTAGTTGGATTAATTTTATTACATAAATCAATTAAATCATCTGCTTTTAGAGTTGGACCACATTTAATTCCAATTGGATTTTCAATTCCTCTACAAAATTCAACATGTCCACCATCTGACTGCCTAGTTCGATCACCAATCCAAACAAAGTGTGCAGAAGTATCATGATATTCACCGGTGGTTGAATCAACTCTAGTCATTGCCTCTTCAAACGGCAACAATAAAGCTTCATGAGAGGTCCAAAAATTAACGGTCTTTAATCTTCTATTAAAATCAGAATTAATTCCGC
Organism: Pelagibacteraceae bacterium; assembly: GCA_009693705.1. Classification (GTDB taxonomy): domain Bacteria; phylum Pseudomonadota; class Alphaproteobacteria; order Pelagibacterales; family Pelagibacteraceae; genus Pelagibacter. The sequence continues at coordinate 25,075 of SHWS01000012.1, read as the reverse complement.
AAGCATCCATAAATGCTAAAGAATCCGCAATTCTATCCTCTAATTCTTTAAATCTTTTTAACTCTGGACTATTTTTAATAAAACCTAAATTCCAGGTGTGAACTTTTTTTAAATCTGCAAAACCACCGTGGGAAAAAGCTCTAATTAAATTTAAAGTAGAAGCTGATTGTGAATAAGCTTTAAGTAATCTTATTGGATCTGGAACCCTAGATTCTTTTGTAAATTCAATTCCATTAATATTATCTCCTAAATAACTAAGAAGTTCCACTCCATCTTTAATTTCTGTCGCAGCGCTTCTTGGTTTAGAGAATTGACCTGCAATTCTACCTAATTTAACAACTGGCAATGAAGCTGAATAAGTAAGAACTAAAGACATCTGAAGCATTAATTTAAATGTATCTCTGATATAATCTGGATGAAATTCAGCAAAACTTTCAGCACAATCTCCGCCTTGTAATAGAAATGCTTTTCCATCAACTACATCAGCTAATTGAGATTTTAAATGTCTATTTTCTCCAGCAAAAACTAATGGAGGAAAAGATTTAATCTTATCAAGTGCTTCCTCTAATTTTTTTTTGTCAGGATATTCCGGTATGTGTTTTACGGGATATTTTCGCCAACTGTTAATTTTCCAATTTTTCATATTCAACCTGGGCTTGTTCTATCAGGATTTAAGATTTATACAACTGTGTATATTAAATCATATAAATCTAAAGTTTTTAATTTAAATGTAAAATTGTGATTAAATCTATTTTAATTAAAATTAACACTAAAAAATTTATATATAAATTCAAATGTATATTAATAAATTATTAACCGAAGCATCCAAACTTCTTACCTCTGGAAAGTTTAATAAAGCAGAATTAAATTACAAAAAAATTATTAAATTAGATCCCGATAATATTATTGCCCTAAATAACCTTGGGCATTTATTTTTATTACAAAAGAAATATAATGATGCTTTAATATTATTAGATCGTCTTTTAAAAACTAATCCTAAAATTCCTGAAGCATTAAATAATAAAGGTAATTGTTTACAAGAACTTGGTCATTATGATGATGCATTGGAATGTTTTAAAAAAGCTTTTGATTTAAAGCCTAATTATGTAGAAGCTATTTACAATCAAGGAATTTGTCTAAATAAACTTAATCGTTATGATGAGGCTTTAATATGTTATCAAAAAACGCTCAACCTTAAACCAGATTTTTATGATGCATTAGTCAATCAAGGAGAATGTCTAAATGAGCTTAATCGTTATGATGAATCGTTAGCATCTTCGCAAAAAGCTCTCGATCTCAAACCAGATTTATTTGAGGCTTTTAATAACAAAGGTAACTCCTTAAAAATGATTGGTCGTTATGATGAAGCTTTGATAAGTTACAAAAAAGCTCTCGAACTTAAACCGGATTTTTATGAAGCTTTAAATAACCAAGGAAGTTCCTTGAGAAAGCTTGGTCGTTATGATGAGGCTTTGACAAGTTTCCAAAAAGCAATCTACTTTGAACCAAACTATTTTCTAGCACTAAATAATTTAGGTCATTTACAGTTAACACAAGGTAATTTTAAAGCAGGATGGAAAAATTATGAGTACCGAAAAAAAATTCATAAAAAAAAATATCTTACATTTAATACAAATATTGAATGGATTGGTGATAAAGATCTTAAAGATAAAACTATTTTCATCTCAAAAGAACAAGGTTTGGGAGATTACATACAGTTTTGTCGTTATTTGCCTATGGTTAAAGAATTAGGTGCAAAAATTATTTTGAACACTCCACAATCACTTACATCCATGATTGATTCAATGAACTTGGATTATACTGATATCAATAAATTAAATATGAAAGAAATTAATTATCATTGTTCAATAGTAAGTCTTCCATTAGCTTTTGGAACATCAATTGATACCATACCTAACAAAACTCCTTATTTTTTTACCCCTAAAGATAAATTAAATTTCTGGAAACAAAAACTTAAAAATAGTAAAAGCAAAAAAATTGGAATTAAATGGACGGGCAGTAAGTCTTATGGATCAGAGGATAAAAGAAGTATAAACCTAGAACAATTAAAAACATTATTTGATTTACCTTATGAGTTTCACTCTTTAGAAATTGAGTATTCAAAAAATGATGAAAAATTATTAAAAGAAATAAAAAATTTCCATTGTCACAAAAATGAAATAATTGGCTTCGATAGTACCGCGGGATTGATAGAGGCAATGGATGTAATAATTAGCGTTGATACATCTATCGCTCATCTATGTGGAGCCATAAATAAATCTGTTTGGATTTTATTAGCTTTTGATCCAGATTTTAGATGGTTATTATATCGTAATGACAGTCCTTGGTACCCCTCTGCTAAATTATATCGTCAGACAAAACTAGATGATTGGGATTCAGTAGTTAAAAACATCAAAAACGATATAATTAAATAAAAAATTATTATTCAACTGTGACTGATTTTGCTAAATTTCTAGGTTTATCTATATCGTATCCTTTTTTTAAAGCTGAATAATAAGCTAATTTTTGAAGAGGAATTGTTAAAAGAAATGGAAGTAAATCGTTGTTAGAAGTTTCAACTTCGATAGTTTCCCAAATATTTTCTGAAAATACTTCATCTTTACTTTTGTTGGTTATTAATAATACTTTTGCACCTCTCGCTATCACTTCCTGCATATTAGAAATTGTTTTTTTATAATAATCATCTCTTGGTGCTAAAACAACTACTGGCATTCCATTTTCAATTAAAGCTAGAGGACCATGTTTCATTTCACCTGCTGGATAACCTTCGGCATGAATATAGGATAATTCTTTTAACTTTAATGCACCTTCAAGTGCGATTGGATATGAAAAGCCTCTGCCTAAAAACATTGATCCTTTTGCTTTATTAAAGGTAGCCGTCACTGTTTGAATTTTATCATCAGTTAATAATGTTTGACTAATTAGTTCTGGTAATTTTTTTAAATCTTTTATTTTATTAACATAATCGATTTTATTTATATCTTTGTTCATAAAACCTAATTTTAAACCCATCATATAAAGAATTAACATTTGACCTAAAAAAGCTTTAGTTGAGGCAACACCTATTTCTGGTCCACAATGAATTGGTAAAACAAAATTTGAGTCTCTTGCAATTGAACTTTCTATGACATTAACGATTGCACAAGTTTTCGCGTTATTTTTATTACATAAATCTAATGCAGCATATGTATCTGCTGTTTCTCCTGATTGAGAAACAAATACATATAAAGTGCTCGGTTTAAATTTATTTTTTCGGTATCTAAATTCAGACGCAATATCAACTGTAATGTCTAACGAAGTTAAATTCTCAAACCAATATTTTGCCATTAAGCACGCATGATAAGCGGTGCCACATCCAATTAACATTATTGATGAAATTTCACTTATTTGCCAGGGAAAATTATAGATATTAATATCGTTATTTATATTATCGACATATTCTCTGATACCATTTTTTAAAGTGATTGGCTGTTCTTCGATTTCTTTAGCCATAAAGTGTTTAAAATCCCCTTTGTCATAAATTGCTTCATTAGATGAAAGTTCTAAAACTTTTTTATTAATTTTTTTTCCATATGCGTTAAAAAATTCAACTTGATCCTTTTTAAGTAGACAAAATTCACCATCATCTAAATAGGTAATTTTATTCGTCATAGATTTTAAAGCATAGGAATCTGATCCTAAATAATTTTCATTAGGCCCATAGCCGACCGCTAATGGAGAGCCTCTTCTCGCGCCAACCAATAAATCAGGCTGTTTTTTAAAGATAATTCCTAAAGCAAAACTACCGTGTAATTGTTTTAATGTTTTGGTAATTGCCACAATTAATTCATCGGTTTTTAAATATTCAGTAAGCAAATGAACTATGACTTCAGTATCTGTTTGTGATTTAAAATTGTGGCCTTTGCTAACTAAAAATTTTTTTAAAATAGTTGAGTTTTCAATAATACCATTATGAACTACAGATACAGTATCTGATGAATGTGGGTGAGCATTTATATTATTGGGGATTCCATGTGTTGCCCATCTAACATGGCCTATGCCAACATTTCCTTTCATATTGCTTATTGATAAATTTTTTTCTAAATTATCAACTCTTCCTTCGGCCTTTAATTCAAATATTTCATTATTCGATAAAGTTGCTATACCTGCTGAGTCGTAACCTCTATATTCTAATTTTCTTAAAGAATTAATTATCGCTGCAGAAACAGATTTATTACTAGTAATTCCTATAATTCCACACATATTTTATTTTGATTTTCTTTTGTAGTTTTGAACCTCGGTTTGCAAAGATCTTGATAAAGCTAATGACTTTCTTTTAACATTTTTAGTAATTACTGAACCAGCACCAATGACACTCTCACTTTCAATAGTTAAAGGGGCAACTAAAGACGAATTTGATCCAATAAATACTTTATCTTCAATTTTGGTTTTATTTTTTTTAAATCCATCGTAGTTACAGGTAATAGTACCTGCTCCAATATTAACTGATTTACCAAGCTCACTATCGCCAACATAAGATAAATGATTTATTTTTGATTTTTTGCCAATGATGCTTTTTTTGATCTCAACAAAATTACCAACTTTGGATCCTTCTTTTAACAATGTTCCTGGTCTAATTCTTGCATAAGGTCCGATTTCAACTTTATTTTCAATTTTACAATCTTCTAAATTAGAAAAGGATTTAATAATGACTTTGTTTCCTATTTTAACTTTTTTACCAATTACGACATATGGTTCTATTTCAACACCAGTTCCAATTTTAGTATCTTTTGAAAAAAAAATTGTCTCTGGACCGACCATTTTAACACCCAATTTTAAAAATTTATTTCTGAGTTTATTTTGGAGTTTTTGTGAATTTAATTGTTTCATCTTTTCAATTTTATTATATTAAGTATGTGGCTAAATTAACTCACAAATTATTTCTTAAAAATACTTTTAATGAAGCAAAAATTTACAATCCTTTTTGATTTAGACGGCACATTAGTTGATACTGCGCCTGATTTAATGTTGGCACACAATAACGTTATGAAAAAATATGGCTATCCTACCAAAACGACTGATGAAATAAGAGATTTAGTTGGTCAAGGCGCTGGCGCTTTAATAGGTAGGTCTATTTGGGGACAGGCTAAAAAAGAATTGGATAAAATCAATGATGAAAAAATGAAAAAATTAATGGTTGAAGATTTTTTAGATTTTTATGGAAAAAATATACTTAATCAAAGCACATTAATTAATGGTGTAAATGATTTTTTATTTTGGTGCCAAAAAAAAAATATTTCAATGGCTGTGTGCACTAATAAAACGGAGCATTTGGCTGTAAATCTTTTAAAAAAAATTGGAATTTATAATTTTTTTGAATATGTTGCTGGATACGATACTTTTGATTTCTGCAAACCTGATCCAAGACATCTAACCTCGGTAATCGAAATACTAGATGGTGATATTAAAAAAGCGTTAATGATTGGTGACAGTGAAACTGATGCTAATGCTGCAAAAGCTGCTGGGATACCAATTATTTTATTACAAGATGGCTATACAGACAAAAATGCTTCAGAAATATATCATAACCATTTAATCAAAGACTTTATTGATATTGAAAAAATTATATCAAAATATCTTTAACATTGATTAATTTTTTTTAACTATTAAAATAAAAAATAATTAAGGAGTTTTTTGATAATTCATAAAGTTAAAGTTTATCCATCTAAAATTAATCTTCCTAAAACAAAACAACTTGCTTGGAAAATTGCAGAATCAGCAAATGACAATGTGAAGCTTGATAAAAACTCTATTGAAATGGTTATTAATAGAATTATCGATAATGCTGCAGTTGCAATTGCATCTTTAAACCGAAAGCCAGTTATCACATCAAGAGAAATGGCATTAAAACATCCTAGAAAAAATGGTGCTACATTATTTGGTGTAAACTCTAAATTAAGATTTGATTGTGAGTGGGCCGCTTGGTCAAACGGTACAGCTGTAAGAGAGCTTGATTTTCATGATACTTTTTTAGCAGCTGATTATAGTCATCCGGGAGATAATATTCCTCCTCTAACCAGTGTTGCTCAACAAAAAAATAAAAGTGGTCTTGACCTACTAAGAGGAATAATTACCGCTTATGAAATTCAGGTTAATTTAGTTAAAGGAATATGTTTGCACAAGCACAAGGTAGATCACATTGCTCATTTGGGCCCAAGTGTTGCTGCAGGAATAGGTTCAATGCTTAGATTAAATACAGAAACTATTTATCAAGCAATCCAGCAAGCATTGCACACAACAATTTCGACAAGACAGTCTAGAAAAGGAGAAATTTCCAGTTGGAAGGCATACGCGCCAGCACATGCAAGTAAATTAGCAATTGAAGCTATAGATAGAGTAATGCGTGGTGAAGGTTCACCTAGTCCAATTTACGAAGGTGAAGATAGTGTTATTGCTAGAATTCTTGATGGCAAAAATGCATTATATAAGGTTCCGCTTCCAAAAAAAGGCCAGGTTAAGACAGCTATTTTGGAAACTTATACAAAAGAATATTCAGCGGAATATCAATCTCAAGCATTAATAGATCTTGCAAAAAAAATTAAAATTAAAATTCCTGATTTAACTCTAATCAAAAAAATAGATATTTTCACCAGTCATCATACTCACTATGTTATTGGCACAGGAGCAAATGACCCACAAAAAATGGATCCAAATGCAAGTAGAGAAACACTAGATCACTCAATTATGTACATTTTTGCTATAGCGCTAGAAGATGGAGATTGGCACCATATTAAATCATACTCGAAGACTAGAGCTAATAGAAAAAGCACAATAAAAATATGGAAATCAATCAAAACTCACGAAGATAAAAAATGGACAAAAAAATATCATGATCCAAATCCAAAAAATAAATCTTTTGGTGCAAAAGTAATTATCACATTAAATAATGGTAAAAGAATTGTTGATGAAATTGATAGAGCTGATGCTCATCCATATGGAATGCGTCCATTTAAAAGAGAAGATTATATAAATAAATTTTTAAAATTAACTGATCAAATTCTGGATAAAAAAGAATCTGAAAGATTTTTAAAAGTAGTACAAAACTTAAAAACATTAAAAACTGGTGACCTTTGGAAACTAAATATTGAATTAAAAAAAAATAAATTAAAAAGAAATATGAGAGAAGGAATATTTTAATGCATTTTGTTAGCAAAGAACCAAATCAAAAAAGAATAGATTTATCAAAAAAATTAAAATCTAATAAAATATTAAGAGTTCCTGGAGCTTACAATCCTCTTACAGCAAAGCTTATAGAAGAGATTGGTTATGATGCAGTTTATATTTCTGGTGGAGTTATGGCTAACGATCTTGGTTTTCCTGATATTGGTTTAACTACACTGGAAGATGTCAGCACAAGATCGTATTTGATCTCAAGAGTAACCAACCTACCAACCATTGTCGATATTGATACTGGATTTAAATCATGCAAGGAGACTATAGAAACTTTTGAAGAATTTGGAGTTGCCGCTGTTCACCTTGAAGATCAAATTGAAAGAAAAAGATGTGGTCACTTGGATAACAAAGAACTAATTTCAACTGAAGCAATGATTAAAAAAATTAAAGATTGTGTCTCTGCTAAAAAAGATGAAAATTTCAAAATTATTGCAAGATCAGATGCTAAAGAAGTTGAGGGTTTAGATAAAATGATTGAGAGATGTAAGGCTTATATAGATGCAGGGGCTGAAATTATATTTCCTGAAGCGTTAGAAGATGAAAAAGATTTTGAAAAAGTTAGAAAAGAGTTATCGGGTTATTTGCTTGCAAATATGACTGAATTTGGAAAATCAAAACTTTTTAGTTATAAACAACTTGAAAATTTCGGCTATAATATAGTCATTTATCCTGTAACCACACAAAGACTAGCAATGAAAAGTGTCGAAGATGGATTAAGGAGTATTTATGATACTGGACATCAAAATAATATTATCGATAAAATGCAAACTAGAAAAAGATTATACGAATTAGTTGATTATGAAAAATATAATCAATTAGATGAAAAAATATATAACTTTAGTACAGACGGACATGAATAATGAATGAAGATGTTAAAAAAGGCTTGCTTGGAATTGTCGTTGATGAAACTGAAATTTCTAAAGTTATGCCAGAAATTAATTCCTTAACTTATAGAGGATATGCTGCTCAAGATCTATGTGTGGCCTGTAGATTTGAAGAGGTTGCTTATTTGATTTTAAATAAAGATCTTCCAAACTCTATCCAGCTTAAAAAATTTGAAAAAGAAGAAAGAGATAATCGAGAATTAACAAAAAATTTATATGAAATAATTAAGCATTTGCCAAAAAAATCTCATCCTATGGATCTGGCTAGAACAGCGGTAAGTGTAATGGGCCTGGAGGATAAAGAAACATCGAACTCTTCTCCTGAAGCTAATTTAAGGAAAGCAATAAGAATTTTTTCTAAAACTCCAACAGCTTTAGCCGCATTTTATCGTATTAGAAAAGGACAAAAATTAATCAAGCCCAATAACAATTTGTCGTTTTCTGAAAACTTTTTTTATATGTGTTTTGGTAAAGTGCCTCAAAAAGAAATAGTAAAAGCTTTTGACGTGTCATTAATATTGTATGCTGAGCACAGCTTTAATGTATCTACATTTACTGCAAGAACGATTACAAGTAGTTTGTCGGATATTCATGGCGCAATCACTGGCGCTATTGCAAGTTTAAAAGGACCATTGCATGGTGGCGCCAATGAAGAAGTCATGCGCATGATGAAAAAAATAAAAAAACCAGAAAATGCTTTGAAATGGATTAAAAACGCTATTGCTAAAAAACAAGTTGTCATGGGATTTGGCCACAGAGTTTATAAGTCAGGCGATTCAAGAGTTCCAACTATGAGAGAGTATTTTGGTAAAGTTGCCAAAATTAAAAAAAATAAGAGTTATGAAAAAATTTATGACATTATTGAAAAAACAATGATTAAAGAAAAAAATATTTATCCAAATGTTGATTTTCCAACTGGACCTACTTACCATTTAATGGGATTTGATACAGATTTCTTTACTCCTATATTTGTAATTTCAAGAATTATTGGTTGGTCAGCTCACATTATGGAGCAACACGCAGCAAATAAATTAATTAGACCTCTTGCAAAATACAAAGGCAATAAATATCGTCAGGTAATGGATTTAAATCAAAGATAATTAATTTTTTTCAATTTTTGCAAATCTACTATTACAAATAATATTACAGTTAAATTTATTTATCTTTATAAATTCATCAACAGCTTGTTTGACGCCAGAGGCATAACTTAAGTTATAATCATCGCACAAAACTGTACCGTTATTATTGATAGTATCCAAACAGCTATTTAGATCATTAATCACAGTATTATAATCATGGCTACCATCTAAAAATACATAATCTACTTTCGACATGTCGATTTTTTTTAATATTTTATTAGAGTTTCCTTTAATTAAATGAACATTGTCTTTAAATTTATTTAACAAATCTTCAACTGCTTCTTTGCTATAAGGATTTTGTTTCTTGATATATTTAAAATAAATAGTTTTAAATGGATTATTGAATTTTATATTAGATATAATCTCTTTGGTATTTTCCTCATTTACTTCAAATAAATCTAAACCAATATATTTAAAATCATTTTTATGAATTTGATAAAGTAATTCACAGACATTTCTTGCAGTAACACCGTGAAAGACTCCCACTTCTAAAAAAGTTTTAGGTTTTTTTTTAGCTATTTCGTTTAAAAAAAAATTACCTTGGTCTTGCTGTTTTAAACTAGTTTTTCGAAAATATTTTTTATATTGCAAAATTAACTAAAAGCTTCTGTCCAAGTACCTTGAGTAGATGCTTTAGAATATTCTGTTGCACGTCCCTCAAAAAAGTTCATATGCTCAACTCCGTTCAACATCGTATCTAACCAAGTAAGTGGATTTTTATGAACATCGTAAATTCCCTCTAAACCTAATTGAGTCAATCTTCTATTGGCAATGAATCTAATATATTGTTTAACCTCTTCAGCAGTTAAACCCTGCATTGGACCCGTTTGAAAAGCTAAATCAATAAAAGCATCTTCATGTTCAATAATAGTTCGGCACGCCTCGTAGATTTCTTTTTTAAGCCTTGGTGTCCAAATTTCTGGATTTTCTTTAATAAAAGTTTCAAATAATCTTATCATTGAATTGCAGTGCAATGTTTCATCTCTTACTGACCAAGTAACAATTTGGCCCATACCCTTCATTTTATTATGCCTTGGAAAGTTTAGAAGAATTGCAAAACTAGCAAATAATTGCAGACCTTCTGTGAAAGCGCTAAATACAGCAATAGTTTTTGCTATGTCATGATTGGATTTAACATCAAAACCCTGCATATAATCATACTTATCTTTCATCTCTTTATATTTCATAAAAGCAGAATATTCAGATTCAGGCATACCAATTGTATCTAACAAATGTGAATAAGCAGCAATATGAACTGTTTCCATTGAGGCAAAAGCAGACATCATCATTAATACTTCAGTTGGTTTAAAGACATTCATGTAATGTCTTATATAGCAATTGCTTACCTCAACATCTGCTTGAGTAAAAAATCTAAAAATTTGAGTTAATAAATTTTTTTCTGAACCATTTAAATTTTTCTGCCAATCTCTAACATCATCTCCAAGTGGCACTTCCTCTGGCAACCAATGAATTCTTTGTTGTGTTAACCACGCATCATAACACCATGGATATCTAAATGGTTTATAAACAGGATTACTAACCAGTAATCCATTATTATTTTTTGGTTGAATATTTTCTTCATTTATTTTTTCTGCTACTGACATGATAAACACTCCTCGTAATCGTTTTCTTTGGTTTCTTTGGTTTCGGTTGCTTTATTTTTATAAACATTAGCTAAAATATCAGTTGATTTTGCATCATTGATATTTTCAGCTCTTTGGATAGATTTTGATCTGCAATAATAAAGGCTCTTTAAACCTTTTTTCCAAGCATCAAAATGAATTTTATGTAAGTCTCTTTTATGAACATCTGCTGGTAAAAACAAATTAACTGATTGAGCTTGAGAAATAAATGGAGTTCTATCAGCACTTAATTCAACTAACCAATTTTGGTTTAATTCAAAAGCAGTTTTGAAAACATCTTTTTCTAAATCAGTTAAAAAATCTAGATGAGATACTGAACCTTGATTGGTTGTAATAGTTGACCAAATTTCCTCATTATTTTTATCATAACTTTCTAATATTTCTTCTAGGTATCTATTTCTTACATTAAAAGATCCTGAAAGTGTTTTATGCGTATAACTATTAGCCGCAACTGGTTCAACCCCAGGAGAAGCACCTCCACAAATAATAGATATAGATGCTGTTGGAGCTATTGCAGTTTTATTTGAAAATCGCTCTTGATAGCCATATTCAGCAGCATCTGGACAGGCCCCTCTCTCTTCAGCAAGATCTTTTGATGCTTTATTTACTTGTTCATGAATATATTTGAATATTTTTTTATTCCAGGCTTTTGCCATTACAGACTCCAGCGGTATCCTATTTTTTTGCAAATAAGAATGTAAACCCATAACACCTAGGCCAACACTTCTTTCTCTTTCAGCTGAGTATTTAGCATCTTTAAACTGCTCTGGAGCTCTTTCAATAAAATCCGTTAAAACGTTATCTAAAAATCTCATTACATCTGGAATAATGTTTTGATCATCTTTCCACTCATCGTACATTTCTAAATTTAATGATGATAAGCAACAAACCGCTGTTCTATCTTTGCCATCTTTGTCTATACCTGTTGGTAAAGTTATTTCACTACAAAGATTAGATGTTTTAACAAATAAGTTTGCTAGCTTGTGATGTTGAGGAATTTGTCTGTTAACAGTGTCAATAAAAATTATATAAGGCTCTCCAGTTTCAATTCTTGCTGTTAATAATCTAATCCATAAATTTCTTGCAGATATGGTTTGTTGAATTGTACCATCTGCAGGACTTTTTAGAGCCCATTGTTCATCCAATTCAACTGCTCGCATAAATGCATCTGAAACTAAAACACCGTGATGTAGGTTTAGAGCTTTTCTATTTGGATCACCACCTGTTGGTCTTCTCATTTCAATAAATTCCTCTATTTCGGGATGATCAATTGGCAAATAGCAAGCAGCTGAGCCTCGTCTTAAAGATCCTTGGCTAATTGCCATAGTTAATGAATCCATAACTTTAATGAACGGAATAATGCCTGAAGTTTTTCCAACTTTACCAATTTTTTCACCGATGGATCTTAAATTACCCCAGTAACTTCCAATACCACCACCTTTAGCTGCCAACCAAACATTTTCACTCCAAAGATTTAAAATTCCACCTAAACTATCTGATGCTTCATTTAAAAAACATGAAATTGGCAATCCTCTTCTGGTTCCACCATTCGATAAAACCGGTGTCGCCGGCATAAACCAAAGATTGCTAATATAATTATAAATTCTTTGCGCGTGCAAATTATCGTCTGAATATGTACTTGCCACTCTAGCAAAAAGATCTTGATAAGACTCGTTATGGCCAAGGTATCTATCTTTTAAAGTTGCTTTACCAAAAGGAGTTAATTTTACGTCTTTCGAACGATCAATTTTAATGACGATGCCTTTTTCATTTTGAAATAATTCTGTTTCATTGCTTAATGAAAACAAATCAGGTCTTTTATCTTTTAAAACTTCATTATTGGCATTTGGGTTATACTCAGAGACAGCACGTTTTAAGGCCTGAGATAGTATTTTATTCATAAATTGTTATTATATTTTGTTATTAGGGTAAAACAACTACATGTTGTATACGCATAATGTTGATATACTATATAAACAGTAAATCAACAGAACATATATAGAACAATCAAAAAAAATTTCAATAAAAAAAATTAAAAAAGGTTAAGTAATTAACAGATGCGCCAAAATTTAAAAATTGATCCTTATGGATTCAGAGAATATGACGCACGATGGTTGTATCAAGAAAGTATAAATTTACTTGGAATCACGAATCTTGGAAAGGGTTTGGGAACACAAATTATAAATCATACAAAAAAAAATAATCCAAGAGTAATTATAGGTTACGACTATAGATCTTATAGTGAGGAAATTAAAGCTGCATTAAAAAAAGGATTAATATCTACCGGGTGTTATGTTGAGGACATAGGTTTATCATTATCTCCAATGGTTTATTTTGCACAATTTAATTTAAATGCAGATGGATTAGCTATGATTACCGCAAGTCACAACGAAAATGGTTGGACTGGGGTTAAGATGGGAATTAAAAAAGGATTGACCTACGCGCCAGAAGAAATGCAGGAATTAAAAAACATAACGCTTAATGAAAGATTTATAGAGGGTCAAGGATCAGAGAAAGAAATAAAAAATTTTCAACAGATTTATAAAAATGACCTAATAAATAAAAATAAAATTAATAGAAAAATTAAAGCTGTAGTTGGATGTGGCAATGGCACAGCTGGAATATTTGCACCTGATGTTTTGAGAGGTGTAGGCTGTGAGGTTATAGAACTTGATTGTAATTTAGATTGGACTTTTCCAAAATATAATCCAAATCCTGAAGATTTAAAAATGCTACATGCTATTGGAAAAGCAGTCAAAGATAATAAAGCTGATATTGGCTTTGGCTTTGATGGTGATGGTGATCGAGTTGGAGTAATTGATAACAATGGTAATGAGATTTTTTCAGATAAGGTAGGGCTACTTATTGCAAGAAACTTATCAGAAAAACATAAAAAATCTAAATTCATTGTTGATGTTAAATCTACGGGTCTTTATGCAACTGATAAAAAACTTTTTGAAAATAACTGCGAAACAATCTATTGGAAAACAGGGCATTCACACATTAAAAGAAAAGTTCATACTGAAAAAGCATTAGCAGGGTTTGAAAAAAGTGGGCATTTTTTCTTTAATCAGCCATTAGGTTATGGTTATGATGATGGAATTAATTCAGCAATTCAAGTTTGTCATTTGTTGGGTAACCAAAATAAAATGATGAGTGAGATAATTAATGAATTACCAAACACATATCAAACACCTACAATGGCTCCTTTTTGTAAAGATGAAGAAAAATATCAAGTAGTTGAAGATCTAGTAAAACAAGTTCATAAAATTAAAGAAAATAAAACTAAAATAGATAATCAAGTTATAAAAGATATTTTAACTATTAATGGAGTTAGATTTTCATTTGAAGATGGCTCTTGGGGTTTAATTAGAGCCTCATCAAATAAACCCTCTTTAGTGATTGTAACCGAAAGTCCTACTTCAAGTGAAAGAAAGAAGAAAATCTTTGATTTTATTGATGATTTATTGCAAAAAACTGGCAAAATTGGAGAATACGATCAAAAAATTTAATTTATGAATAAGCCTCTTTGGAGAGCGTCGAAACAAAGAGTTAATGGCTCGAATTTATCAAGTTTTTTAAAATTTATTAATTTTAAAGAAGATAATGATTTTAGAAAAATTTGGGAGTGGAGTATTTCAAATCCTAAAATTTTTTGGTCTAAATTTTGGGATTATTCAAACATAATAGGACACAAAGGTAAAAAAATTATTGAAGAAAATAAAGTTTTTAATAAGACAATTTTTTTTCCAGATTCTAAAATAAATTATGCTGAAAACATTCTTAAAAAAAAAAATAATAATATTGCAATTACCTTTTTATCTGAGACAGGTTTTGAAGAAAATATTTCTTGGAACGAGTTATATGAAAAAGTGTGTAAAGTTTCTTTTTACTTAAAATCTTTAAACATAAAAAAAGGAGATCGTATTGCAGGATATGTTTCAAATAAAATTGAAACAGTTATATGCTTTTTAGCTTGTGCAAAAAATGGAATTATTTGGTCCTCTTGTTCTCCTGACTTCGGTACACAAGGTGTTATAGATCGATTTAAACAAATCAAACCTAAAATATTAATTACTAGTGATTATTATTTTTATAATGGAAAAAAAAATAATATCTTAGAAAAAATTGATAATATTTTAAAAAAAATATCTACTATTAAAAAAGTAATAATTTTTCCTTATGAAAAAAAAACAAAATTAAAAATAAAAAATTTTATAAATTTTAATAAAATTATAAATAATTCTAAATTAGACGAAACTTTTGAAAGATTCGAGTTTAACCACCCAATTTATATTCTCTATTCAAGTGGAACTACAGGTAAACCAAAATGTATTGCGCATGGAACTGGTAATGTTTTAATTGAACATAAAAAAGAGTTTATTTTACACTGTGATATAAAAGATGGTGAAAAATTATTTTATTTTACAACAGCTGGTTGGATGATGTGGAATTGGTTAGTTAGTGGACTTGCAACAGGATCCTCAATTTTTTTATATGAAGGATCACCTACTTATCCAAAAATTGATGTTCTTTTAAAATATTGCCAAGATAAAAAAATTAATCTCTTTGGTGTAAGTGCTAAATACATTGATCATTTAAAAAATGAAAATTTTATTAATAAGCATCTTGATTTAAGTTCAATAAAAATAATTACCTCCACAGGATCTCCTTTGGGAGATGAGAGTTTTAAATATGTTTATAATCATATTAAGCGAGATGTACATTTGGCTTCAATATCAGGTGGTACTGATATGGTTGGTTGTTTAGTTTTAGGAAATTTATTTTCAAACGTTTATAAAGGGGAAATTCAAGGTCAGAGTTTAGGAATTGATGTAGACGTATTTAATGATCAAGGAAAAAGCACAAAAAATAATGAAAAAGGAGAGCTAGTAGTTAAACAACCTTTTCCGTCAATGCCAGTAAAGTTCTGGGGAGATGCTAGTGGTAAAAAATATCATCAAGCTTATTTTAAAAAATTTAAAAACATTTGGCACCATGGTGATTTTGTAGAAAAAACCCCAAATAATGGATTCATTATGAGAGGCCGATCTGATACCACTTTAAATCCTGGTGGTGTAAGAATTGGAACATCTGAAATTTATCAACAAGTAGAAAATATCGATTTTATCTCAGAAGGTTTAGTTGTCGGTCAAAATTATAAAGATGATGAAAGAATTATATTATTTGTAACTACTAAAAAAAATAAAATTTTAGATAAGAAAAAAATCAAACTAATTAAAACTATAATTAGAAAAAATTGTTCTCCTAAGCACGTACCGGCAGTGATCATCAAAGTTCCAGAGATACCAAGAACTAAAAGTGGTAAAATAGTTGAGCTTGCTGTCAAAAAAGTAATTAATGGTGAAGAATTAAATAATAAAGAAGCAATAGCAAATCCCAAGAGTTTAGATTTTTTTAAAAATTTAAAAGAACTTAAATAGATTATCTCTCGACACACATGGCGATGCCCATACCGCCACCAATACATAAAGTTGCTAAACCTTTATGAACATCCCTCTTAATCATTTCATGAATTAGAGTAACTAAAATTCTTGTGCCTGAAGCTCCTATTGGGTGTCCAATTGCTATGGCTCCACCATTTACATTAACTTTTTCCTCTGGAATGCCTAATGTTTTTAATACTGCAATGCTTTGTGCTGCAAATGCTTCATTAACCTCTAAAAGATCTAAATCTTTTACAGACCAACCAGCTATCTCTAATGCTTTTTTAGAAGAAGGAATTGGACCTGTGCCCATTAAAGCAGGATCAACTCCACAGCTAGCCCAGGATTTTATGATAACTAATTTTTTTAAGTTTCTTTTCTCAGCCTCAGCAGAAGACATAAGAGTAACTGCTGCAGCACCATCATTAATTCCTGATGCATTGCCAGCTGTAACTGTTCCATCTTTTTGAAAAACTGGTTTTAATTTAGTTAGAGTTTCTATAGATATCCCCTCTCTTGGATGTTCATCTTTGTTAAAATCTACTTCAGAATTTTTTGATTTAATTTTAAAATTTACAATTTCATCTTTAAATTTATTTAGTTTTTGTGCGTTTAAAGCTTTCATTTGAGAGCTAAAAGCAAACTTATCTTGCTGTTTTCTTGTAACTTGAAACTTTGTTGCAACATTTTCGGCTGTTATGCCCATATGGTATCCGTTAAATGCATCCCACAAACCGTCTTTAATTAAAGTGTCTACTATTTCAGCATCTCCAAGTTTCTTTCCATCTCTTAAGTGTATTGCATGTGGGGCAAGGGACATGCTTTCTTGGCCTCCTGCAATTACAATTTTAGAGTCTCCAGCTTTAATACTTTGGAAACCCGACGCTACGGATCGTATTCCAGAGCCACAAACTTGGTTGACGATGTAAGCTGGCTTTTCTTTTGGTATTCCAGATTTAATAGCAGCTTGTCTAGCAGGATTTTGACCAGCGCCTCCTGTAAGCACTTGCCCCATGATAACTTCGTCTATTTCATCACTTTTCAATTTAGATTTTTTGATTGATTCAGAAATCACAACCGAACCAAGATCTTTAGCTGAAATGTTTTTTAATGTTTTTCCTAATGAGCCTATCGCCGTTCTAAGTGCTGAGGTTATTACGATATCTTTACCGTTCATGGTTTACTTCTGTTATCTGATTATTCATATTCTATTTAAAAAAAAACTAATTAGCTACTATGAAATCTAAGCTCTGTTTATAGTTTTGTTCAATGATATTGTTTTAATGGCTTTCGACTATAGTGGTTTTAAATTTTAAATTTGACCGATTTAATATAGGATTATATTGTGAAAAAACTTTTAACAATCATAGTTTTGAGCTTATTTTTTTTTGGGGGAGCTCAAGCAACATCTCTTGGACAAACAGAAAAATTGATTGAAAAGTGTGCAAATAAACGCTTTGAAAAATTTTTTAAAGACGATCTTATAAACTTGTCTTTTAAAGAAAAAACTACAAAAGAAAGATTAGAAAATCTTAATTATAATATTGTTTGGAAAAATTGTGAAAAAGATTTAAAGCAATCTGAATTCGCAATGTTTAGCTGTCATTAAATACGAGTCGAGAAAATTTATAAATTTTATTAGGCGCCTCTAAAAGGCGCCTAGAATTAAAGTTTTATCTGTAAGGATATCCTGCTTTATCCATTGTTTGTGCATATAACTTAAATGCATCAACAACTTTTTTAGCTCGAGGACTAATCTTAAATGTTTCGTCCCAAAAAGATTCCGAGTTGTTTATAATTTTATTCCATTCATCTTCTGGAAGACTTGTAAGCTCCATTTTTTTACCATTAACACGAAGATTAGCTTCTCCACCCCAATACCAGACTTATCTGTAATAATGAGAGTCATTAATAGACATTCGATATAAAGCTTGAAGCTTCGGACTTATTTTTTCCCAACTTTTTCAGAAATCATGTCAACAAAATGGACATATGCAGAAATAATTTTTGACATAAAATAAATTTTAAATGATTATTTATATTTTAAATATTTCAATGATACAAACTTAAACTAAATTAAATTTTCTTTTATTGTTTTTTCTAATTCTTTAATTACAGAATCGGGAGATCGCATTGTAGGATATATTTCTTTTGCTTTTTTATAACTCATTATAGCTTTTTCATAATTTTTTAATTGGATATTAACTAAACCTTGACCCGCCCAGGCTCCAAAGTGTCTTTCTTCAAGCTTTAATACTTTATCAATATCGTCTTGGGATTTTTGATAATTGCCGACTAAATAATAGGCTGTGGCTCTTTTATTCCAAGCTTCAGCCCAATTTGGATCCAGCTCTATTACTTCTGTGATTATATCTATAGCTACCAATAATTGATTTTGACCCATTAAATTTGCACCTTCATTTAATCTTAAAGTTTTTTTTTCATCAGTAGGATGAGTGCTCCAAATTTTCCATATTTGTTGTTCAATATTATAACTGTTTTCAACATTAGTCGTTTTAAGTTCTTTAAATAGTTGGTTTAATTTATCAACTTGATCTTCTGCTTTAACATTTAATATTAGTAAAATAAAAATAGTTATATTAATAAAAATTTTTGACATTATTTTTAATTTAACAAAATATTAAGCGCTTGTCTCTATAGGAGTTATATTTTGATTTTATTAAAATAATCACTTATTATTAAACAAATATAAACCATCCAATTACTAATATTAAAGTTAATTTATGTTTAAAAAATACGATGTTATAATAATTGGAGCTGGAGCAGCTGGTATAATGAGCGCTATTGAGGCTGGCAAAAGAGGAAGAAAAGTACTTTTATTTGATCACACAAAAAAAATAGGTGAAAAAATTAGAATTTCTG
Organism: Pelagibacteraceae bacterium; assembly: GCA_009693705.1. Classification (GTDB taxonomy): domain Bacteria; phylum Pseudomonadota; class Alphaproteobacteria; order Pelagibacterales; family Pelagibacteraceae; genus Pelagibacter. The sequence continues at coordinate 5,846 of SHWS01000012.1, read as the reverse complement.
GTGGTGGTAGATGTAACTTTACTAATTTAAATATCCATCCAAATAAATTTATTTCAAAGAACCCTAAGTTTATAATATCAGCCTTAAATCAATATAATCAACATGATTTTATTAAGCTAATCAATAAACATAATATTAAATTCCACGAAAAAAAATTAGGTCAGCTTTTTTGTGATGACAGTGCTCAGCAAATTATCGATATGCTTCTTTTAGAATGTCAAAACGCAAAAGTAATTTTAAAAAAAGAGACAATTGTTAGCAATATAGAAAAAAAAGATAATCAATATATAATTGAAGCTAATTCTGATAAATATCTTTGTGACTCTTTAATTATTGCTACCGGAGGTCTTTCTGTTCCAAAAATTGGAGCAAGCACATTTGGCTACGACATAGCTAAAAAATTTAATTTAAATATTATTGAAACTTTACCGGCTTTAGTGCCTTTAACTTTTAGTGAAAAAATACTCGAAATGTGCAAAGAACTTAGTGGCTTATCATTAGATGCGATCGTTTCTTATAATAAAATATTTTTTGAGGAGGGAATGTTATTTACTCATAGAGGTTTAAGTGGACCCTCTGTATTGCAAATTTCTTCTTATTGGAAATTGGGTAATGATATTAAAATCAATCTCTCACCAAAATTAGATATGTTTAAATTCTTAGAAAATGAAAAAAAATTAGATCCTAAACAAGATATCAGTAAAATTATTTTTAAAATTCTACCTAAAAGATTAGCTTCAATAATATGTAAAGAAGTTGGAGCTTCAGGAAATATATCTGAGCTATCAAATAAATTATTAAATAAATTAGGCAATCAAATCAACGCTTGGCTTGTTAAGCCAGTTGGTTCTGAGGGTTATCGAACTGCTGAAGTAACATTAGGTGGCGTAGATACTAACGAACTTTCTTCTAAATCAATGATGTCAATTAAACACCCTGGCTTATTTTTTATTGGAGAAGTGGTTGATGTTACGGGTCACTTAGGGGGTTATAATTTTCAATGGGCCTGGTCGTCTGGATTTGTTGCAGGTCAATATGCTTAATAAATTTAAAATTAATTCAATATTTTAATAATATTTTTTTTAATTGTTTCAGCAATAATTAATGTACCTTTTTCATTTGGGTGGATACCATCACTTTGATTTAAACTTGGATTAAGTGCCACGCCTTCTAGTAAAAAAGGAATTAAAGTTATATTATATTTTTTTGATAAGTGTGGAAAAATTTGATCAAATTCTTTTTTGTAGTTAGAACCATGTGACGTAGGGGCTACCATACCTGCTAAAATTACTTGAATATTTTTATTTTTAACTAGTTTAATAATTTGTTCTAAATTATTTTGAGTTTCCTTAGGATTAATTCCTCTTAACATATCATTTGCGCCAAGACCTAAAATTATTAAATCAATATTAGCGTCTGATAAAGTCCACTCAGCTCTATTTAATCCTCCTGATGAAGTGCTACCAGATTCACTGCCATTAACTATTTGAATATCAAAGCCATCAGATTTTAAATTTTCTTCTAAAACGGTAGATAAATGATATTCGCTAGATAGCCCATACCCTGCCATCAAGCTATCTCCAAATAAGACAACTTTTTCTATTGCCAATGCTTTTATGTTTACTAGACATAATATCAATATTTTAATAATTAAACTTTTATTCATGGACAATCTTCTTAAATTAAAAAAAATTAATCTTAAATACCATACAGGTAAGGATACAATTAAGGTTTTACAAGATATTGATTTAATTATTAAGAAAAAAGAAACAATTTCAATTGTTGGTGAAAGTGGCTCCGGCAAAACTAGCTTAATCATGTTAATTGGCGGATTAGAAAAAGTAACCTCAGGCAAAATTTACTTTCAAGATCAAGATATTACTTCACTAACAGAGGATGAGGTATCTGAAATTAGGAGAAAAAATATTGGAATTGTTTTTCAATCTTTTTACTTAATTCCAAATTATACTGCAGTTGAAAACGTTGCTTTAACTCTAGAGCTTAATAAATTTAAAAACCCTTACGATCAAGCAAAAGAATTATTAGATAGATTTGGTCTTAAAAATAGATTTAATAATTTACCAAGTCAATTATCTGGCGGCGAACAACAACGTGTAGCTATTGCAAGATCAATTGCTATGAAACCAGAATTAATCTTAGCAGATGAACCAACTGGAAACTTAGATAGTGAAAATTCCAAAATGATTTCTGATATTTTGTTTAACTATGTAAAAGAAGAAGGATCTTCCTTAATTTTAGTAACTCACGATCTAAAACTTGCAAGTAGAGCAAAAAGAATAATTAAACTTAGGGATGGAAAAATTGTCTAATCCTCAAGAGTTAAGTTTAATTTTAAAGTATACTTTAAGAGATTTAAGCAGAAACTATAAAAAACTCTCTAGCATCATTGTTACACTATTTATTAGTCTTTTTATATTGAGCTCTATATTCACAATTGAAGATAGTCTTAAAAAAGAATTAAATGATAATGCCAAAGATCTGCTTGGAGGAGATCTAGAAATTGATTACAACCGAAATCAAGGTGATCTTAATTTAATAAACCAAGCAAAAAAGTTTGCAACCATTATGGAAATGGTTGAGTTTAGCACGATGATTTCGACAACTGATCGAGATAAGAATCAATCTTTATTCTCTCGAATTAAAACAGTTGATCAAAATTATCCTCTATACGGTTCTGTATTATACGAACCTAAAGGTGCATTAAAGAGAATGCATGAAGAAAAGAATACAATTTTGGTTAATAAAAATATTTTTAAAACTTTAAAACTTAAAATTGATGAAAAAATTAAAGTTCAAGATCAAATATTTACAGTAGTAGGATTAATAAAATCAGTACCTGATGTTAGTGGTTTTATAGCTTTTGGAGACTTTGCCTTAACAGGTAAACAAACTTTAGATTTGTTAAAACTTAGTAGTATAGGCAGCTTTTTAAACTATGAATATAAAGTAAAATTTAAAGAGAATGATGATCCTAAAGAAATAGAAAAAAAAATTGAAGAAATATTTAAAGACGACCAAAAAGTAAAATTGAGATATCCAGAAAATTCCGCTAGTGGTTTAAAAAGAATTATAGATAATTTTTCACAATTTTTATCATTGGTTTCCATAAGTGCGATGTTAATTGCTGGAATAGGCGTTGCCAATACCCTCCTCTCTTTTATCAACCAAAACAATATGTCAATTGCTGTAAGAAAAGCTGTGGGGTTTTTCTCTGTGAATATAAAAACTGTTTACTATCTTCAGTTATTTTTCTTGCTTTTTATCATAACTATCGCGGCATACGGTTCGAGTTTTTTAATTGTTCCAATTGTTGATATTTATTTATCAGAAGGTCTTGGACTAAACATTAAACCAATTTTTTCATTTATAAACTTTATTAAAATTTTTTTAGTTGGACTATTAGTGCTTATAATTTTTTCTATTCCAACTGTTAATGCTATAGATCAGATCAAAGCTTCTAACTTATTTAGAAATGTTTTTCAAAATTTACAATTTTACTACTCTAAAAAATCTATTTTTGTTAGTCTGATCTTGCTTTCTAGTCTTATTTTGTTATTCACTATCGGCTCAGCAAAACCTTTATATAGTCTTAGCTACTTTGCTGCTTTCTTTATTTGCTTAACTGTATTTTACTTATTATCAAAATTAATAATTTATTTTCTTAAAACTTTAAAAAACACAAAAAATATTTCACTAAAAGTTTCTATCAAAAACATTACTCAAACTAAAAGTATCACACCTATTACTATGATGTCTCTAGGATTGGGAGTTACATTGTTATTGACGCTAGCTCTTGTTGGTAATAATTTTAAAAGAGAGATTGCAAAATCTATTCCTGAGCTTGCTCCTGACTATTTTTTTATCGGAATCCAAAAATCTGAAAAAGAAAAATTTGTAAATACAATTACAATGATGGATCAAAAGGTTGATTTAGAAATCGTACCAATTGTCTCATCAGGCTTAATCAAAATTAATGGTATCAATCCTAATACTTACATCTTGCCAGATAATGATAGCTACTGGGTTATCGAGAGCGATCGACGTTCGTCTTGGACTGATATTGTACCCGCAGATAATCCTATTGTAGCTGGTGAATGGTGGGATCTTTCAAAATCTAACAAGCTTCAGATTTCTCTCGATGCTAAAGTAGCAAAAGATTTCAATATAAAACTAGGTGATATATTTACTTTAAGTATCTATGGAAGAGAAATTGATGGCGAAGTTATAAACTTTAGAGAGGTTAATTACCGAGACTTAAGTATTAATTTTGCAATGTTATTTAATCCTGAATTTGCAAATAATATGCCTCATGAGTTTTTGTCTACTGCAAAATTTGATGATCTATCAAAATTTAACGAAACAAGAATGATAGAAATTTTACCAAGTTTATCTATTGTAAAAATAGCTGACTACTTAAATAAAGTAACTTCAGTTCTCAATAAGGTATTTATTGCCGTTACTTTAATTTCAGCCATAACAATTGTGATTGGTTTAATTGTTATTTCAAGCGCAATTATGCTGCAAGGTAAGGTAAAAGAATTTCAAAATTTAGTTTTTAAAATTATTGGGTTTTCAAAAAAAGAAGTGATTTTATCATCTTTAATTGAGTTTATAATTATCTTTAAATCAGTAATTTTAATTGCAGTATTTTTTGCAGTAATTGGTTCAAAATTTATTATAGAAAATATTTTTCAATTAGTATGGGAATTTGATTTAGAGATTTTAATCTATTTAGGATTTACAATTGGATTGGTAACTTTATTATTGATTTTGGTCTCAAACTTAAAGTTCTTAAATCCCAAAGCTTATCCTCTGATTAGAAATCAATAATTCTTATAATTATAAACTTTAATTGTCGCAGTAAAAGATTTTTACCTTAATTCAGCTGATAAACCTTAATTTAATTAATAATGTTTAAAAAAAAATTTTAATTTAAAAATAAAACGATAATATAGAATTATGGAATCTTTAAAAAAATGGATGGCCGATTGTGCTAATATTTTATTTGATGATAGTAAAAATGATCTTAGGGCGCTCCCAAAATCGGTAAGACTTCAAATATTACTTGTTTTAAGTTTCATTTGGACCACTGTATTTAGTCTCTATATTTTTTCTTATACGACTTTTGCATTTGGTTGGGCGGGTCTATATATTGGACATATTGGATTAATTTTTGCTGTTTATATGACTTTTAAACAATTCCACAGAGCTGAAGCTAGATCTAGCAGCGTCTTTAAAACAAAAAACTATGACCCTTTTAAAATAATTGCTATAGTGTTTGTGGTTGTGTTTATGTTTGTTTTTTCAAAAGGAATAGAGATTTTAAATTCTAATAATTCATATGACATAAAATATGATGGATCAACCAAAACACCTGAAGAAAAATGGTTGCCTTTCTCTAAAAAGAAAAAAAATTAATGAAAGCTTTAATTAAAAATTTACAACTTGGGTTACTTATTGTTATTTTATTAAGTACTGTTTTAGCAGTATTTCTTGAAATCCAAAATATGTACAAACTACAATCAATAACTTTAGCTGATTTATTATTAATGTTTTTATACCTAGAAGTAATGGCAATGGTTAGAGTGTTTTGGGAAGAGCAAGCTATTAGTATAACCTTGCCACTTTTAATTGCTATAACAGCTTTATCTAGATTTATAATCTTACAAGGTAAAGAAACGGATCCTTCATCGCTAGTTTATGAATCCATTGCAATTTTATTAATAGCAATTGCAATTGTGGTTATGAGATTAAGACACAGTAAATTTTTTGGTCCTAAATCTAAAGATTGATTAATAAACAAAGGTCTGCTGTCTAAACAAATA
>SHWS01000025.1 GCA_009693705.1 Pelagibacteraceae bacterium | reverse complement strand
ACTTATGGTGCTGCAAGACAGATAAAAGAATTAACTGATATTGTGCTATCAGAATTTCCTGGGCTTAAAATTATTAATAACCCAAGAGACGGACTAATGCCTGAGAGAGGCACTTTGAACATTGACAAAGCTAAGCAATTGTTAGGCTATAACCCTAAATATCCTATAGAAAAAGGATTTGTTCAATATATAAACTGGTATAAGAATTACGCTAAAGCTAACTCTAGTTACTTTTTGAAGTGATATTTTGATTTATTGTGCGCTCATAAAATGCTTTTAAAAGACGAATGGTTAACTTCAGTTATTGGAAAAGAGGCATTTAAACTTGATGTTAATAGCATAGATAAGTTTGAATTTTCAGATTTTCCATCTTTACCTGCATTGATAACGGCAAAAATTCCGGTGGGTGATTTAAAAAGTTGTAACTTATTGCAAAAACTAAATTTTTCTTTAATTAGCACTGATATTCAGCTTCAAAGAAATATGGAATTACTTGAGATGAGTAATTTAAATATTCGGTTTGCAGAGGCCAAAGATGAGATTTATGTTGAGGAGATTGCTAATTCATCTTTTATTTATGATCGATTTCATTCTGATAGTTATATAAAGAATGATATTGCTGGAAAAATCAAGTCTGAATGGGTGAAAAATTATTTCAGAAATATTCGTGGTGACTTTATGGTTGTTACTGAAGTAAATGGGATTGTCTCGGGTTTTTTGCAGCTGTTAAAAGATGAAAATAATTCACTGGTGATTGATTTAATTGCTGTAAAGAATAATGTGCGTAATATGGGCATTGCCAGAGCAATGGTTAGCTTTACGATAGCAAATTTTCAAGCGATGAATTCCATCAGGGTTGGCACACAGCTAAATAATTTACCTTCTCTTAGACTTTATACAAAGCTTAATTTTTATATTAAATCTGCTTACTATATTTTTCATTATCACATAACTATATAAATTTAAATGGAATATAATTTTCATTCAATAAATAAAGTAATGATTGTTGCTGAGATTGGGAATAATCACGAAGGCAACATTGACGTAGCTCTCCAAATGATAGAATCTGCAGCAAAAGCAGGTGTAGATGCTGTAAAATTTCAAACTTTTATTCCTGAAGATTTTGTTATAAATTCAGATTTAACCAGGTTAGAAAGATTAAATCGCTTTAAGCTTTCTAATGAAGAGTTTTTACTTCTTGCGAAAAAAGCAAAAGAGCTTAATGTAATATTTTTCTCAACACCACTTGATTTAAAAAGTGCACTATTTTTAAATCAAATACAACCGCTTTTTAAAATATCCTCTGGGGATAATAATTTTTACCCACTAATTGAACAAGTGGCCTCATTTAATAAGCCAACAATAATCTCTACCGGATTAGCAGATTTAGATCATTTAGATAGACTTTATAAATTCTGGAGCAGCGTTGGAGGCGCTTACAAAAATCTGTGTTTTATGCATTGTGTTTCAAGTTACCCTGTGCCTGATAGTCAAGTTAATCTAGGAGCTATTTTTACTTTAAGAAATAAATTTAAAAATTTAACAATTGGATATTCTGATCACACATTGGGTATTCAAGCCTCAATTCTGGCTGCGGCAACCGGTGCAAAAATTATTGAAAAACATTTTACATTAAATAAAAAGTACTCAGATTTCAGAGACCATCAATTGTCGGCTGATCCAGAAGAAATGGCGAATTTGGTAATACAGATTAAAGAAGTCAGTAAGATGCTGGGCGATGGAAAAAAACAAAAACAAAATTGTGAGTGCGAAATGGAAGAACTAATGAGAAGGTCAATCGCCGCTTCTAAAGACTTAGAAGCCGGGAAGACTTTAACCCCTGACGATATCATTTGGGTTAGGCCTGGAACTGGGATAGCTCCCGGTCTTGAAAAGCAAGTTATTGGACGTAAATTAATTCATGGGCTGAAACATGGAGATTTAATTAATAATGAGCATCTTATATAAACATAATATATGTATGATTAATCTGCTTAACTTTTTGAAAGTTATGGTTATATAGTTATGTGTGGAATAGCTGGATATTATGGCTCAAAAATAATTAATGATTCGCGCATTGAAAGTTGTCTTCGTCTAATGGGGAGAAGGGGGCCGGATAATAACGGATATTTTCATAAAAAATTAACACAAGATTTAAATGTTCAAATTCTTCATTCTCGCTTGAAAATTCTTGATTTAGATAGCAGGTCGAATCAGCCATTTTTATCTTCAGATAGTTGTTTGAGCTTTAATGGTGAAATATATAACTATCTTGAATTACGTGAAGATTTAAAAAAATTAGGCAAGATATTTAATACGAATAGCGATACAGAAGTTCTTTCTACGATTCTAGAGGAATTTGGAGTTTTAGGCCTAGACCGTTGCGAGGGGATGTGGGCTTTTGTTTGGCTTAAGGCCGATAAATTGATTTTATCAAGAGATCGTTTCGGTGAAAAGCCTTTGTATATTTATGAAGATGAATCAGGTATTTTCTTTGGATCCGAGCCTAAATTTATATTTGCTCTGTTAGGCTTTAATCTTCCTATTAATAGGAATCATCTTATTAGATATTTAATTAATGGATATAAGGCACTTTATAAAAATCAAGATACATTTTTTGTGGGATTAAAAGAACTACAACCCGGCATGGTCATGAAAGTGTTTAATGATGGCAGAAAAGAAGTAAGCAAATATTGGAACCCTAATTTTAATCAACAAAAAGAAAATATGTCATTTTCAGAAGCTGTGGGCTTAGCTCGCGAAGCTTTAATTAAATCAGTCGGACTAAGGCTGAGAGCTGATGTACCAATTGCTTTTTGTTTGAGTGGTGGTATAGATTCAAATGCATTAATTGCAATAGCCAAAAAACATTTTAAATATGATGTGCATGGTTTTACTATAATGAATACGGATTCACGTTATGAAGAGCGTGATATGGTTGAAAAGTCAGTTAGTCAATTAGAGCTGCGTCATTCGCCCGTCGCAATCGACCAAAGTAATTTTATAGAAAATTTAAGAGATATTATTAAGTATCACGATTCCCCGATTTCTACGATTACATACTATGCGCAATGGCAATTAATGTCTTTTATTGCTGCAGAAGGTTATAAGGTTTCCATATCCGGTACCGCTGCAGATGAATTGTTTAGTGGATATTATGACCATCATAATTTTTATATTCAAGCCTTAGATGGGAATCCAAAAGAGCAAGAAATTGCTAGAAACAATTGGAAAGAAATTGTTGCCTCAATAGTCCGTAATCCTTACTTACAAAACCCAGATTGTTTTATTTTAAACAAAGATTTACGTGACCATATTTACCTTGATGCACAATTTTTTTCAACTTTTCTTGTTAATCCATGGTCTGAAAAGTTTACAGAACAATATTATTGCCCAACTATTTTAAGAAACAGAATGAATAATGAGTTATTCCATGAATCTGTACCAGTTATATTACATGAAGACGACTTAAATTCTATGTATTTTTCTATTGAAAATAGATCGCCTTTCTTAGATCGTAATCTTTTTGATGTTTGTCAAAAAATCCCAACTAAGCATTTAATTCGCGATGGGAAAGCTAAAGCAATATTGCGAGAAGCGGTAAGAGGTATTGCTCCAGATTTTATATTAGATAATCCTCGCAAAGTAGGATTTAATGTTCCAATAGAAAACTATATTGATCTAAAAAACCCTGCAGTCCAAGCACAAATATTTAAAGACAGTGAAATTTTTAGTATAGTAAAAAAGGAGTCGATTAAACAGTTAATTGAAAAAACACATTTACCTAATAGTCAGAGTAAATTTTTGTTTTATTTTTTAAATGCAAAAATTTTTCTTGAAGAGTTTGGAGGTGCTGAATCTTATGAAATGGTGTAAAAATTGTGTACTACCTGATAGCAGACCAAATTTAAGTATTGATGACGATGGTATTTGTAATGCATGTAAAAACCATAAAACAAGAAGCAATATTGACTGGATTGAGCGGGAAAAAGCTTTTAGGAAAGTAGTAGCTAGAGCGAAAAACCAAACACATGCTTATGACTGTGTAATACCAGTAAGTGGAGGTAAGGATAGTACATGGCAGGTAATTAAATGTCTTGAATACGGACTAACTCCATTGGCTGTAACTTGGAGGACTTCAGGAAGAACGAGTATTGGCCAAAAAAATTTAAATAACTTAATAAGTCTTGGAGTTGATCATATTGATTATCAAATTAATCCAAATATCGAATCTAGATTTATGCTTAAAAGTTTGGAAAAATTTGGCACTACTGGTATACCAATGCATATGGCATTATTTAATATACCATTAAGCATAGCTATTAAATTTCAAGTGCCTCTTGTTGTCTGGGGCGAAAATTCAGCTTTTGAATATGGCACTTCAAATCCTGAGCTGGCTGGGAGCAAATTAAATTCTGCATGGCTTGCTAAATTTGGAGTAACTCATGGAACTACCGCAGTTGATTGGCTAGATGATGAGTTTACAAAAAAATCTCTCGCTGCATACTTTGGACCAGAGGATGGTGAAATAGATAAAGCGAATTTAGAAGCTATTTTTTTAGGACATTATTTTCAATGGGATCCTGAAACTAGCTTAATTGAATCAAAAAAGCATGGTTTTCAATATTTAGAAGGAGGTTCTCGAACAGGATATTATGATTACGCTGACATCGATGATGATTTTATTTCCATTCATCACTGGATGAAATGGTACAAATTTGGTTTTACAAGACTTTTTGATAACCTTTCATTGGAGATTAGAAATAAAAGAATAACTAGAGAAAACGCACTTGATATAATTTCAAAAATTGGCAATCAAACGCCACATAATGATATTATAAAATTTTGTAATTTTGCAAAAATTGATGTTAAAAATTTTTTTACTATATGTGAAAAATTCAGAAATTTAGATATATGGAAATATTCTGACGGTTTTTGGAAAATAAATGATTTTTTAATCAAAGAATGGAATTGGAATGAAATTTAATGCTCAAGATCCCCCACGAATCTTTTCAGTGACTGGTGCAGGTGTTCAGATTAATATTTCTGATTGTGGCAGCTTAGAGCTTAATCCTAATGAGCAAGTTACATTTAAAACTGAAGCAGGCAGTGAATACGATGTTGTACGAAAAAGCTGGGGATTTTATGCTACTCCGTCGATTAATGGCCGACTAAAATCTTTCGGACTTAGAGGGGCATTAGTAATGTCAAAATTTAATAAAATTTATTTATTACTTGTCGAGTCTGACAAAGAGAAAGATTTTTTTGAATATATTGAGTCAGATTTTCAAACATTTATTTGTTGGTTAGATTACGGCCCGAACTTAGAAAAAATTATTAATTTATTTAAATAAAACCTATCATTGAAAACAAAAGCCTTTAAGCATATTTGTCCTATGTGTATGTCAGATAAAATACAAATACAAATTCCATAAGAATGGCTAACGACCATAAAAAAAATTTTCAGACCGTAATAGATGAATAGGATTTCGGCCTATGTTCAATTATTGGTTTTTTTTAGAAATGTTTTTATGTATAAAATATTCTTAGAGGGCTAAAATGCAAACTATTCTTAATATTCTTTATGGCAATCTTAATGAAGAACCAGATAAAGAAATAATTACATTTATCAAAGGAACGGAAAAAAAAGCTTATAAATATTATCAGTTGATAAATAGAATAGTTGATTATCAAGTTTGGTTTCGTGAAAATAGATATATTGGAAGTGATACGACGGTATTAATTGTCGATGAAATTTCTATTAATATAGTTGCTGCTTTTTTTGCAGCAATTGCAGCTGGTGTAAGACCAGCATTTTTTGCATACCCATCGGAAAAGCATAGCGAGGAACAGTTTTTTCATTCTCTTCAGAACTTACATAACACTCATAAAATTAATCTTATTTTAACTAATTTATCTTTAAAAAATAAAATTAAAATGCACGCGAATTACGAATGGAATGTTGAAACTCTGGACGTTGTAAATCAGCTAGAGTCGATAGAGACAGATTTTGGAGATAGCGCTAAGGAAGGTTTTATACAATTTTCATCAGGCACCACTGGAATCAAAAAAGGAGTTCTAATAACTTCTAAAATGTTGTTGGGTCAATTAGATTCATATTATAAAACTTTAAATATAACTGCTGATAGTAAAATTATTTCATGGTTGCCCCATTATCATGACATGGGTCTGGTAGCCTGTATATTGATGCCAATAATTAAAAAAATTCCAGTTGTTTACACAACGCCATTTGAGTGGGTAAAAAACCCACAAATTTTATTTAATTTAGTTGAGTCAGAATCCGGCACTCATGTTTGGCTTCCTAATTTTGCGTTAGGCCATATCACTAAAAATGTTTCAAATGAAAAAATTCATACGATAAACTTGAATTGCCTAAGAAAAATTATTTTATGTTCAGAGCCAGCATTGAGTAAAACGATATTTAAATTTAGAGAAAAATACTGTAATTGTGGCATTGAGGATTTAATATTTGAAAATTGTTACGCAATGGCTGAGAATACTTTCGCAGTTACCACCACAAAAGGCGGATTAAAGTCACTTGAAATCGACCACAAGAAATTTCGAATGGGTGATATTAGTGAATGCAAGGGTAGTGGTATATGGTTAACTAGTGCAGGAGAGTGCATAGAAGGTGTAGAGGTAAAAATTATTGACGATGAAGAAATCGCTTTGGGTGATGAAAAAGTAGGTGAGATTGCTATAAAAAGTAATTTTTTAATTCATCAGTACCTTCATTCTGATAATAACAAATCGTATTTTACAGAGGACAATTGGTTTAAGACTGGTGATCTAGGTTTTCTTAGGAATGGTAATTTATATATTGCCGGAAGAAAAAAAGAACTTATAATAATTGCAGGTGAAAATATATATCCACAAGATATTGAGGATATATTAAATGCTAATGAAAAATTAATACCTGGAAGAAATGTAGCATTTGGAATTGATGATACAAAAGGAACTGAAGCTTTAATTATATTAGCAGAAGTTAAAGATAATCTAGATCCGCCTAATGAAATTGAAATTAGACGAGAAATTCTTAATAAATGTGGTGTTAGTGTTACGAAATTATCATTAGTTCCACATATGACTTTATTAAAAGGAACTGCTGGAAAAATTTCACGTAGTCTAAATCGGCAAAAATACTTATTTGAACAAGTTGGATCAAAAAAAATAAAAAAATTAGATACTGTGAACTTGGCTCTAGAGTTATCTCATATCACAGGAGTGCAAAATTTAGAAGCTAATACTCCATTGATTTCAAGTGGAATTATTGATTCATTTAGCTTGGTAGTGGTTAAAACAATGCTAGAAGAATTATTAGGAGTTAAGATACCAGAGGATAAAGTATCTTTTGCAAATTTCGAGACTATTAAATTAATTACTCAACTAATTGAATCCTTGGGCATTTCTGATTTAAAAGATAAATCAGCAAGATCGGAGGTGGAAAGTGATAGAAACAAAAGCCTCGAAGAGTTTGAAAGAGTTGGAATGTTACCCACTAAATTTTCGAATGGAATGTTTAAGGATTTTTTTGTTCTTCTGATGAATAAACTTCCTATACCATATCCTGCAATTTATAAATTACTCCTAAGATTGGCTGGAATTAAATATGGAAGAAATCTTAAAATATTAGGAAAGATTAAATTTAAAATAAACGGCAACACTTCTAACATTCAATTTGGAGACTTCGTAACTCTCGGAGATGGCGTTGATATAAGAATTCGAGAGTCTGGCAAGGTAATTTTGGGGGATAGGGTCTATATTGATTCGAATGTAAGACTTGTTGCAGCAAGAAACGGAAATATCTATATAGGATGTGGTAGTGAAATTGGTTTTAATAGTGTTATAAATTCTGGAGGAAATACAACAATTGGACGTTATTGCATGATAGCTAGTGGTGTCAATATAAATTCCTCTAAGCATGGAGTAGTTAAAAATAGATATATTAAAACGCAACCACATAGCCATGGAATAGTTAATATTGGGGATGATGTATGGATTGGAGCAGGTGTTTCAATACTGATTAATAGTTATATTGAAACTGGAGCAATTATTGGTTCGAATTCGGTGGTGTCGGGAAAAATTCCAGAATTTTCTGTATCCGTTGGGGTGCCTGCAAAAGTTATTCAATACCGTTCTTAGTGCGATTTAATTTTTAATATTAAAGGGTTTAAATGTGCGGAATTGCAGGAATATTTAATTTAGGTTCGTCCAATACAATTTCCAAAAAAATAATTAGTGAAATGACTGTATCTCTTTCTCACAGGGGGCCAGACTCAATGGGCTGTACGATAATTCGTGCTGACAATTTAGAATCGATAGATTTTATTGAGGATTATGACGATACAAATATTGATTGTTTAATTGCATTGGGCCACAGAAGGCTTAGTATAATAGACTTAACAAGAGATGGATATCAGCCATTTTATGATCCTGAAAAAAGATACGTAATAGTTTTTAATGGAGAAATTTATAATTTCATTGAACTTCGAGAGGAGTTAATTGAGCTTAAATATAAATTTCAAACTAAAACTGACACCGAGGTTCTGTTACAAGCTTATATTGCTTGGGGGGTTAATGTATTTAAAAAGCTAAATGGAATGTGGTCGATAGCTATTTATGATAAGAAAAAAGGTGAATTGGTTTTGTCGCGCGATAGGTTTGGAAAAAAACCCCTGTATTACATTCTTAATGAAAATTTTATAGTATTTGCATCAGAGCCAAAAGCTCTATTTAAACATCCATTAATAGAAAAAATTCCAAATGTATTAAAGGTTGCAAAATATGCAGGAATGAACTACAGGCAAATTGATGGAGATACAGCTACTTTTTACGAGAATATACACACGCTACCAGCTGGGAGTTACTGGAAATTAAAGCCAGCTAGCAAAACGAAACCAGTTAAATTTTATCAAGTTGAGATAAAAAAACAAAAAGATATTGTACTCGCTGATGCAATAACTGAGTTTAATTCTTTATTGGAAAATGCAGTAAAAATTAGAATGAGGAGTGATGTTCCGGTTGGAATAATGTTAAGCGGAGGACTAGATTCAACATCAATTACTTACTATGCTAAGAATAATCAAAAAAATATTAAAACCTACTCAGGTATTACAGGGGAAGGTTATTACAACGAGTCAGTTTATATCGATGAAATGGTTAATACGTTTAAGTTAGAACATCAATATATTAGACCTGCAGAAAAAAATCTAGAAAATACCCTAAGGGAAATGATTTATTTTCATGATGAGCCTATATGCACAGTTTCATGGTTTTCTTTTTATGAAATAACAAAAATTATAGCTGCAGATGGAATAAAAGTTGTTTTAACAGGTCATGGAGGAGATGAATTACTAGCAGGCTATTGGGATCATTATCATTATCATTGGTTCGACTTGATGAAAATGGGAGGTGAAGAAGAGTATGAAATATCTTGCTGGGTTGATAATCACAAAAAATCGATAGATGAGAAGAATTTAATGAGAGACTATATAGAAAAACTAAAATTAAATAGATTAATTGAAATAGAAAAATACAGTGAATACATTGAAGCTACTTGTAAAAATGTAGTTGACCATTGCGTAGATTTTAAAAACTTTGAATATAAGTTTGCACCTATTGGTGAGCTAGATAGAAGATTATATTTAGAGTTGATTAAAGAAACGGTCCCTGCAGTATTAAAAGCTGAAGATAGAAATATGATGGCAAATTCCATGGAGAATCGCTGCCCATTTTTAGATTATAGGTTGGTAAATTTTTGTTATTCTCTGCATTCAAATTTAAAAATTAAAAATGGTATCGGAAAATATTTACTTCGGGAGTCAATGCGTGGCAAATTACCAGAAAATATAAGAAACAGAAAGGATAAGACAGGACATAATGCACCTTCAGGGGATTGGTGGAGAGGCGAACAAAAAAAACTAATAGAAAAATTCTTAAATAAAAAAGGGTATATTAATGAGGAAATATATGCCCTGAATAAAGTAAAAGATTTATTTACGCGACATTTATTAGGCGAGAATCACGCTATGTTTTTTTGGCAATATATTAACTTAAATATTTGGTACGAGGAAATATTTGAAATAACATAATTAACTGATTGATCAAGTTTAGTGTACATTTTACTTTAAAATACATCTAATTATAATCTTAATTCAAAAAAAATAATATAATGGTTAAAAGAAATCAAACTTCTATTGATATTGAGAAAAATATTAAAAATTGTTACTCCACATGGGGTGAAGGTTACTATCAAGATTTTTATGGAGATAAAGCCGCATATCCACCCGGTAATTTAATATTAATCAAAAAAATAATTAAAGAATCTAATCCCCAAAGAATTTTAGATGCAGGATGTGGCCCAGCTTCTATGTTGCGACATTTCGCGAAAGAAGGAAGGGACTTGTATGGCTTTGATTTAACCCCTGAAATGATTTTAG
>SHWS01000024.1 GCA_009693705.1 Pelagibacteraceae bacterium | reverse complement strand
TATCTAATTTTGTTCTAATTTTATTTAATCGTTTTATGTTTTTAGGCGACATTTAATGAATTGGTTAATAAAAATAATTATTATATGTAT
Source organism: Pelagibacteraceae bacterium (assembly GCA_009693705.1). Lineage (GTDB taxonomy): Bacteria > Pseudomonadota > Alphaproteobacteria > Pelagibacterales > Pelagibacteraceae > Pelagibacter. Next base: position 10,529 of record SHWS01000024.1, on the reverse strand, counting down.
AAAATATGTTTGTAAACACTGATCCCCATATCAAATTTATTAGAATCTGGCTTTTACTAATGTTTTGTCTAATAATATTAATAATTTTTATTGGAGGACTTACAAGACTAACTGACTCTGGCTTATCTATTACTGAATGGGAACTAATTAAAGGCATAGTTCCACCTTTTAATAACGATATTTGGAATTATTATTTTAATGAATATAAAAAAATCCCAGAATTTAATGAAATTAATTATAATATGACTATAGATGAGTTCAAAGTAATTTATTACTGGGAGTATGGACATAGACTATTAGCGAGATTGATTGGTTTATTTTCAATAGTTCCTTTGATCTTTTTTTATTATAATTTTAAAAGCAAGTTATCTAATAATTATAAATATTTAAGTATTTTTTTCTTGATTTGCTTTCAGGGTTTTATTGGTTGGTTCATGGTTAAAAGTGGATTGTCAATAGACACTGACGTTAGTCATTTTAGATTAGCCCTTCATTTAAATGTCGCTCTTATAATTTTATCAGTTATTTTTTGGTTTATCTTACAAACTTTTAGAATTAACAAATTTTTCAATAAAATTAATAATATCTTTTTAAATTTTTTTTTATTTTTTATATTTTTACAGATTACTCTTGGTGCCTTATTATCAGGACTTCATGGAGGATTAATTTATAATACTTGGCCTGATATGAATGGTAATTTTTTACCTAGCGATATAATTAATCAAGATCTAAATAATTATAATTCATTAAACAATCCTTCGGTAATTCAATTTTACCACAGACTAATTAGTTATATATTGCTTTGTTTTTTGATTATTTTAAACTTTATATTTTTAAAATTTAAGATTGATCTTAAATCAGTTTTAATTTTAAATTTTGCTATTTTTTTTCAGATATTTCTTGGAATTTTGACATTAATAACTGGTGTAAAAATTTACTATGCATCATTACACCAGTTAGGATCAATTTTAGTTATAACTAGTTTTATTTTTATCTATTATAAAAATACTAACTGACTGCTTTTAAATTACTTTTATTAGATTTATTTAAAGCTTGATCTAAATCCTCAATTATATCGTCAATGTGCTCTATACCAATAGCAAGTCTTATGTAGCCTGGAGTAACTCCTGATTTAAGTTGTTCCTCCGGTGTTAACTGACTGTGTGTAGTTGTTGCTGGATGTATGGCTAAACTTCTTACATCACCAATATTAGCTACATGATAAAATAATTTTAAAGAATCTATAAAATTTTTACCAGCTTCTGAACCTTTTTTTAGCTCTATACCAACGCAAGCGCCATTTCCTCCTTTAAGATATTTTTTAGCTCTGTTAGCCAAATTTGTATCATAAAGAGTAGGGTAGATAACTCTAGATATTGCACTATGATTAGATAAAAATTCAACAACTTTTTCTGCATTCTGACAATGTTGTTTCATCCTTAATGCTACTGTTTCAATTCCTTGTATTACAGCAAAGGCATTATCAGGAGAAAGTGTTGCTCCTATGTCTCTTAAAAGAGTTAATCTAGCTCTTACTGCAAAAGTAACATTAGCGCCCGTTAATACAGGAACTACTTGACCCCAAATTGCACCACCGTAACTATGGTCAGGTTCATTAAATAACGGTTGTCGTTTTGGATCTGCTGTCCAATCAAAATTTCCACCATCAACAATACATCCAGCTACAACCGTTCCGTGACCAGACATATATTTAGTAAGAGAATAGACTACTACAGCGGCCCCATGTTCTATTGGTCTACAAATCGTTGGCGCTAAGGTATTATCTATTATTAATGGAATGTTGTATTTTTTTCCAATGTCAGCAACTTCTTGAATAGGAAAAACTCTCAAATATGGATTTGGTAATGTTTCAGCATAAAACGCTCTTGTCTTGCTATCAATTGCTTTTTCAAAGTTTTTAGGATCACTTGGATCAGCGTATCTAACTTCAATTCCAACTTTTTTAAGAGTATGAGTGAATAGTGATACAGTTCCACCATATAAATCTGTTGAACTAACTATATTGTCACCAGCTTGCGCAACGTTAAGTATTGAATAGGCCGAGGCAGTTTGACCAGATGCAACTGTTAAACATGCTAAACCACCTTCAAGTGATGCAATCCTTTTTTCAAGAACATCATTGGTAGGATTCATGATTCTAGTATAAATGTTACCAAATTCTTTTAATGCAAACAAATTAGCTGCATGTTCGGTATTTTTAAACTCATAGGCTGTAGTTCTGTAAATAGGTACAGCAACAGCATTAGTTGTAGGATCTGATCTATAGCCACCACCATGGAGAGCTAATGTTTCCGGATTGTTTCTTTTTGTGCTCATTTTTTATTCTCCTTTTTAGTGCTTTAACTTTATGTAAGGCGCACAATACAGTTCAAATGCCTACCGATTATGTAATTAAGATTTTCTTTTTAGCAATTATAAGCCTGCAATAAGAACAAATCGGCATTAATTTTTTAACATTTAAAATTAATTTTGCAAGATAAATATCGAATTGACTTGCAGTAAATAATAGTATTAATCCCTGCAAAATGACAAAATTTTTAAAAAAAGACGAAATTACTACAACTTGGTATGAAATAGATGCCAAAGATGCCATTGTTGGAAGACTTGCAACTATTATATCAAAAATTATTAGAGGTAAAAATAAATCTACCTACACGCCACATATGGATCATGGTGATTTTGTTGTTGTAAAAAATATTGAAAAAGCAAAATTTACAGGAAAGAAATTTAAAAAAAAAATATATTATAGACATACCGGATATCCTGGCGGAATTAAGATAACTACACCAGAAAAATTACATGAAAAAAAACCAGGTGAAACATTAAAACTTGCTGTAAAAAGAATGCTGCCTACTGGTGTATTGGGTAGAAAACAATTGACAAAATTAAAGATCTATTCTGGAAGCGACCATCCTCATACAGCACAAAATCCAACTGTTATTGAATTAGGAAAACTAAATAGTAAAAATCTTTTAAGAAATTAATATGGAACAATCTCAATCAACTTCAAAAGTATCTAAAATTAAACTGGATTTTAAGGATAGTAAGTATGCAACAGGTAGACGAAAAACATCTATTGCTAAAGTATGGTTAAAAAAAGGTACTGGCAAAATTTATGTCAATGGAAAATTTTTTAATGAATATTTTGCAAGTGATAATCACAAGATGCAAATTACGAGACCTTTTGAAATCATCAATCAAGCAACTGAATATGACGTAAGATGCAGTGTAAAAGGTGGTGGGCATACCGGACAAGCAGGAGCCATGGTCCACGGAATATCAAAAGCACTTTTAATGTTTGATGAAAGTTTTAAATCAAAATTAAAATCTGAAAAATTAACCACAAGAGATTCTAGAGCAGTTGAAAGAAAAAAACCAGGTAGAAGAAAAGCACGAAGAAGTTTCCAATTCTCTAAAAGATAATTTTTTTTTGATTATAAACTGTTATAATAAAGAATGGTTAAGCTTAATGTATTAGTTGCTGGAGCTACAGGTTATATTGGCGTTCAATTAATTAAATTATTAATTAAGCATAAATATATAAACATAAAATATCTTTGCGGAAATTCCTCTGTTGGTAAGAAAATTTCACATTATGATAAATCATTTAATTCGAACAAATTACCAAAAATTACAAAATTTAATAAAAAATATTTAAAAGAGATTGATGTTATTTTTACAGCATTACCTCATGGAGAAGCTCAAGAAATTTCTAACAATTTAACTAACAAAAATACTTTAATAGATCTCTCTGCAGATTTTAGATTAGAAAAAAGTGCTGATTTTTTGAAATGGTATAAACAATTACACGCGGCACCAAATAATATTAAAAAAAGTATTTATTCATTGCCTGAAATTACAGCAAACCAAATAAAAAAATATAGTATTATTAGTTGTCCAGGTTGTTATCCTACTTCAATTTTATTACCTCTTGTTCCTCTGATTTATCAAAAATTAATTAAAACAGAAAATATTATTATAGATTCAAAATCTGGTTATTCGGGAGCGGGTAGAGGAGTTCACAAAAAATATAAAAATAAAAATTTATACGAATCTCTAAGTGCTTACGGTGTTGGTTTCCACAGACATAATTCAGAAATCGAACAAATGTTTAAAAAATATACTAATAAAAAAATTAATTTTATTTTTACTCCTCACTTGTCACCAATGTTTAGAGGTATTTTGAGCACTATCTACATAGATTTAAATAAAAACGTAACGCAGCTTAAATTAATAGATTTTTTATCTAAATTTTATAAGAAAAGTCACTTTGTAAAAATTTTAAAACCAGATAGTTTGGTTAGCACTAATGATGTTATAAACACCAATAATTGTTATATATCGGTGTGTAAAACAAAATATAATAACAAAATTATAATTCTTTCAGTAATAGATAATTTAATTAAAGGTGGAGCCGGTCAAGCAGTTCAGAATTTGAATATAAAATATAATTTTCCATTAAAAATGGGTCTTTCATGAGATCTGTGTTTGTTTTTATTTTTTTGATGTTTATGACAAATTGTTCTTTAAATAAAGATTTTCAATCTCTAAATAAAAAAAAAGATGAAAAAAATGAAAGTGCTGAATTATCTAAAGTTTTAGAAAAAAAGAATGATATTACTAAAATGACTTTTGAAGAATATAAAATATATTTAGATGATTACACAAAAAAAAATGAATACCCAAATCTTAATAAATGAAAAAAGATATTAATATTGCAATCATAGGTTTAGGTCAAATTGGTATATATTTATACAATGAATTAAATATTAAAAAAAAAGATATTGAATTAAAAACAGGAAAAAAAATTAATATTTTAGCAATCTCAGCAAAAAATAAAAATAAAAAAAGACGCTTTAAAATAAATAAAAATATATTTTATAATAATCCATTGGAGATTATTAAAAAAAAAAATATTGATATTGTATTTGAATTAATTGGTTTTTCTGATGGTATTTCTAAAGAGGTTGTAGAAGCTGCTTTAAAAAATAAAATTCATGTTATTACGGCTAATAAAGCTTTAATTGCAAAACATGGAGATTATTTAAGCGATTTAGCTGAAAAAAATTCAGTGAATTTAGAATTTGAAGCAGCGGTCGCCGGAGGCATTCCGATTTTAAGATCAATAAAAGAAGGTCTTTCAACAAATAAAATTACTAAAGTTTATGGGATTTTAAATGGAACCTGCAATTATATTTTATCTGAAATGGAAAATTCGAAAGACATATTTGCTAATGTTTTAAAAAAAGCTCAAGAACTTGGATATGCTGAACTGTTAAATCCTCGATTAGATTTGAACGGCTCTGATGCTTTCTCAAAAATTAGGATTTTATCTTCTTTGTGCTTTAATTCTAAAGTTTCAAAAAGTAAGTGTTTAATTGAGGGAATAGATAACATTGATATTAAAGATATTGAAATAGCCTCTCAATTAAACATGAGAATTAAGCTTTTGGGTATTTCCGAAATTATCAACGGTCAACTCTTTGAAAGAGTCCATACATGTCTAGTTAGCAAAGACTCTTATATTGGAAATGTTAATGGTGTTATGAATGCTGTAATTTTGCATGGTAAACCAATTGGAAACTCTTATTTTCAAGGCGAGGGTGCTGGCCCTGGACCTACTTCTTCGTCGTTATTATCTGATATGTTATCTATTTTGAGGGGAAATATCAAAAATCCTTTTGCTATTTCTGGTAAAAATAGAAAATTTTTAAAATCATATAATTTTAATAATTATATTAATTCTCTATATTTAAGATTTGAGGTTAAAGATAAACCTGGAGTTTTATCTGTAATAACAAACCGATTAGCTAAATACAAGATATCAGTAAAAAGATTAATTCAAACTCCAAATAACAAAAAAAATATTGCTTCAATAGTAATTATAACTCACAAAAGTAATGAGTCTAATTTTAAAAATTGTTTATCTGCATTTAAAAATAACAAAAATATTTTAAAGCCAATTACTATTATTAGACTTTATAATGAATAAAATTTGATTTATTTTTAAAGCAATAATTCACTATTCTTCGCTTTAAATATTTCTATTAAGAAGTATTGTAATTTAATGAAGGCTATAATATTAAACTTATCTGCGTGGATGATTTTACCTGTCATGGATGCCATTGCGAAGTATCTAAGCATTTCAATGGATGTTTTACAAATCGCCTGGGCAAGATATTTTTTTACTGTTATTTTTTTACTTCCATTGATGCTTTTTTTTTATAGGCAAATGTTAGTTCCTAGTAAAAAAACAAAATTACAAATTTTTAGAGGATTAACACTAGCTTTTTCAACGTTAAGTTTTTTTTACTCAATATCAATTATTTCACTTCCAAAAGCTTTAACATTAGCATTTGTAGCTCCCATAACTTGTACTGCCTTATCACCATTTTTTCTCGGTGAAAAAGTAGGTATTAGAAGGTGGATTGCCGTATTAATTGGTTTTATAGGAACGGTTGTAGTTATTAGACCTGGTTTTATAGAAGTTAATTTAGCCACATTATCAGCGCTTATGTGCGGTATTAGCTATGGAATTTATTTAACATTAACAAAAAAATTAAGTAAATCTGATAATTCACTTTTAACTCATTTATTCACTGGTGGAGTAGGGCTAGTATTTTTTAGTTTATTCATTCCTTCAGTTTGGGTCAATCCTACTACAAATCAATGGATTTTGATGTGTATAATGGGCATTGTGGCCTCTGTGGCTCATTTTCTCATTATTTTATCCCTTAAATATGCAGATGCATCTAAATTAGCCCCTCTAGGCTACACCGAGATTATTACTAATATCATTTTTAGTTATTATTTATTTTATGAATTGCCTGATAATTGGACTTATTTAGGCTTATTTATAATAGTTTTTTCTGGTTTATATATTTCTAAAAGAGAAAATTATCTAACTAATAAAAAAATATAGTAAAAATTTATGTACTAATATCTAATGTTTTAAATTAGATATTGATATTAAAATATTGTATTTATTAATTATTTTGTTTTTATAAAAAAGTAATATGCAAAAAAAATGATTTATTTTTAAAAAAATAATTAGATAAAAGACTAAAAAATTACAATAATATAAATCTTCAAAAAAGTTAGATTTTTCGATATCGATTAACTCATTATCCAAATAGTTGGCGCATGTAATCACATATGTACTCAATTAACCTTTAAAATAGACGTTTTTAATGGGCTCTTAAAAATGTTATAATCATTTAATTCTAGAGCAATGCAGTAATGGAATATGCCTTTTAAACCCTCATAGAGCACTTTATTTTAACGTAAAGTCAATTTACAGTTGTATGCTAGGGTGCAAGAGGACAAATCAAGTGAAAAAGGCCAAATTAACTTAAAATCATTGATTTCATTAGCTTTTATTACTTTAGATAAGTAAAAATCACTATTAAATAAAAACTTTTTCAGACCTTAATAATCTTAATTTTTTTTTGATCCCACCTTTTCCGGAGTATCCTCCGATACTTCCGTCTGATTTTATTACTCTATGACATGGTATTTTAGGAGCACAAGGGTTTTTTCCTATGGCATTAGCAACTGCACGAAAAGCTTTGGGTTTTCGAATTGCTTTTGAGACCTGTAAGTAAGTTCTAACTTCTCCTTTTGGTATTTTTTTAAGATAATTCCAAACTTTTAGCTGAAATTTAGTCCCTTTTAAGTTCATATACCTCAAATCCAATATTATTTGCTATTTTATTATACAATTTTTTCGCTGTATCGTTGGAAGAGTGAGTAGTCCATCGGATTCCATCCCAATTATTACTATTAGACAATGATTTTAAATGATTTATTAACTTTTGTGCTATTTTTTGTCCCCTAAAATCAGGATCTACAAATAAATCATCTAAAAATCCAATGTATTTAGCTTTAATTGGTCTTGGCATTGTTCTATAATGAGCTATTCCAACAATTTTACTATCTAATTCAAAACAAATACCATTAACAACATGGTTTTCGTCATTGATCCAACCCCATAAAGCATCAATGATCTCTGTATTCATTGGCACTTTATAAAAAGCAGCGTAACCATTATACAATTTTGTCCAATTTTTCTTATCTTTTTCCTCTAATTTTCTAATCATTTGATTTAATTATCCTCTAAGTCGTCATAATGTGCAAACTAATAAATCCTATTTTTCTTATTGACATGTATTTGATGTTGTTATATTTGTTCCGATAATTAATGGTTATCGGAATAAAAAATGAATAATTTAATAACTGATGTAAAAACCCTAGAAATTGAAACATTAAAAAACCTAGAAAATTCTAAAGCTAAGAATACATTAAGAGCTTATCGATCAGATTTTAGAGACTTTTCTGAATTTTGTATTAAAAACGGTTTTAATTCATTACCAACGTTGCCGAAAGTAGTAGCACTTTATCTTACTAGTTTATCAAAATCCTTTAAATTTAGCACATTAAAGAGAAGGATAGCTTCAATAAGTGTAGTTCATAAATTAAAAGGACATTATTTGGACATCAAACATCCTATTATAATGGAAAATTTGCATGGAATAAAAAGAGTCTTTGGTTCAAGACAAACATCTAAAAAACCTATATTAATCAACAATTTAAAATTAATTATTAATTCTATACATAAAGAAAAAATTAAGAACCAATCTTCTGTAAAATCTAAAAATAAATTACAAGAAATATTAAGGGACAAAGCTCTAATACTTATAGGCTTCGCTGGTGGATTTAGAAGGTCAGAACTAGTTAATATTTACCATGAAGATCTAGAATTTGTGACAGAAGGAGTAAAAATATTTATAAAAAGGTCAAAAACAGATCAATCTGGTGAAGGTTCAATAAAGGCAATCCCCTACTTTAATAATAATGAATTTTGTCCAGTAAGAGCCCTTAAAGAATATATAAAAGATAAATCTAACTGTACTAATAAAGATAAAGTTTTTGAAATTTCAGATAAATCGGTTGCACTAATAATCAAAAAATATACTAAAAAAGCAGGCTTAGATCCATCTGGATATTCTGGACACAGCTTAAGATCAGGCTTTGCAACTTCTGCTGCTGAGTCTGGCGCTGAAGAAAGAAGCATAATGGCAATGACAGGTCACAAAACCACTCAAATGGTGAGAAGATATATACAAGAGGCAAATTTGTTTAAGAATAATGCTTTAAATAAAATCAAGCTCTAATTAAATATTGTTAGCTGAGGGCAAATATAATTTTAAGATCTTATTAAATTTAGGACTATTTTCTATAAATTATATGATTTTATTTGATTTCCAATAATATCTTTTGTGACAGGTTTTTAAAATTTTCTCTGTATATAAAACAATACTTTCTAAAATGTTTAGTCCATAAAGAGTAGTTATATGAATTATCTATTATATCTATTTGTCTTATTTGAGATGCAGCAGCTATATGAGATACGGAACCATGACAAGAAATTAAAAGATCAGCACTTAAAATAATTTTTTCAAGATAAAAAAAATTTAAATTTTTTAAAAATATAATATTTTTATAATTTTTATATCTAAAAATATTATTAAGTATTTTTGGGGTAGTAAAACCTGTTGTAACAATTATTTGTTTTCTCGTAAAAATATATAGTGATTTTAAAAAAAATAATAAATCTTGTTTAGAAGGTTCAATATTTATATAATTTTCAATATAGGTTTTATGAAACCATTTTTCGTCTAGATGTAATACAATATACTTTTTTTTAAAAATATTTTTTTCTCTTCCTTCTGTTATATTTAAGTCGTTTTTATTAAAACTAAAATTAAGTATATTTAAAATTTTTTTAATAATTTCAATTTGACAAAAAAAAGAGAAGTTATTGATATTAATTTTTTTTTTTGAATTTAAGAAAAAACTAATAAAAACGGATCTATTTTTGTTATCATGCAAGATAATTGATTGATAATTAAATTTTTTTAATTTAAGTATTAATTTAATTATTTGTAAAAAAGTATTTTTAAGCACAACTACTTCATCAACAAAATTGAAAGTTTTAATATAATCGTAATTTTTTTCTGAAGAAACAACAGTTATAAATGATTTTTTATCATTTCTTTTGATAGATTTTATTAATATCGCTGAAACAAGAAAATCACCAATTCTATCTGTTCAGAAAATTAAATATCTATTCATTAAATTGCGCTAATTAAAATCATTTATTTGTTAAGTCTTGAAAAAATTTTACTTATATTGAATATTAGAAATTTGACGCCTAAATTGATATTAAATCTATTTATATTTTTAATGCTAAACTTAGAAAGACAATTAAATAATAAATTCATTACTTGAGAATAAAAGTTTATACTTGGTTTATAAAACTTTTAATTTTTAACATTATTTTCATAAATTCTAAAAATACACTTCATTTAAACATTTCATTTTATCTTTTATTTTATTTTTTTTCCCATATGAAATTATTTTTACTCTTAAACCCAAATGTTTTAGATAGAATAAAATCAGCAACTATTGTTGAGTTAATGTATTTTAAATAAAATACTTTACCATTA
>SHWS01000011.1 GCA_009693705.1 Pelagibacteraceae bacterium | reverse complement strand
ATTGCAATTTTATTAATAGCAATTGCAATTGTGGTTATGAGATTAAGACACAGTAAATTTTTTGGTCCTAAATCTAAAGATTGATTAATAAACAAAGGTCTGCTGTCTAAACAAATATAGAAAAGATAGAAAATTAAGTGCTTAATTGTTTTTTTAAGCAGGTGAAGGGAATTGAACCCAGGATCTAATTGTTAGCAATAACTTTTGCAGTAAACTTGTTTTAAAACATATTAGTCTAAGTTTTAAACACTTAATATTAGATTTAATCATTAACAACATAAACAGATACACCTCTCGAGTTAATATCAACATTAAATTTTTTATGCAATGGTGGAAAGGCACGCTGAGAACAATCTAATCGATCACAGGTTCTACAAGAAACACCTATGGGAATTTCAGATGATTTGTCGTTAATATTCATATTTTCAGTATAAATAAAATCTTTTGCATATTTGGCATCACAGCCTAAACCAATCGATAACAAACTCTTAGTTTTGCCAAATTTTCCGATACCCTTTTCAACTGTTCTAGCAATACAAACATATTTTTCACCGTTGGTCATTTTACTAATTGCCGCTTGAATGACACCCGGTCTACTAAATGCAGAATAAACATTCCATCTAGGACATGCTCCACCATATCGTGGTATTTCAATTCCAGATAAAGAAAATCTTTTAGAAATGTTTCCAGCAACATCTACTCTTAACAAATGAAAAGGTATCCCAGGTAATTTTGGGTCTTGTAATGATGTAACTCTGTGCGCCACTTGTTCAAATGAGGTTGCAAAAGTGATTTGTAATAATTCTAAATCATATTTAAGTTTTTTACACTCTGCATGAAATAATTTATAGGGCATTAAAATAGCTGCTCCACAGTAATTTAGTAAGGCAACTTTGGATAAGTTCTTCGACTCCTCTGATGGAAACGTGAACCCTGACAAATAATTTTCAATATCTTCCATTGCCCCCTCTTGCGCTATTTGAGCAGCTGCATAAAGTTTTTTAGTTTCTGTTGAACTATAATCGCTTAATAAAAGCTCTTTTTTATTTTTATTATATATTTTTGAAAATGGTTTATTTTCATCCGGGATAACATCGATAACTTTTATAGAATATTCCGACTTTAAATATTCACACAACTCAATATATCTAGTACGATTATTTTTTTGAATTTTTTCAAAAACTTTATTTGCAAAATCTTCTAGTTTTGGAAAATAATTTTTATTTTCTTGTAAAAAATCAGAGATTACTTCACCTGGAAATGAGCTTTTCCTATTGTCAACTATCTTGCCAGAAATTTTTTCAATTTTATTAACCAGTTCATGATCTTTCTCTTTTAATATATCGCCCAATTTAACAATGGCTTTACCTATTTTTGGATTTGTGCTCACTAAATCCTTAATTTCTGGACCAAGAATATCTAGATCTTCAAATAATTTATCATCTAAGATTTCAGAGACGGTATTTTCTAAATTAATGTCTGATTTTGATGTTAAATCTGAAAGTTCAATATTGAGTTTTTCACAAACTTTTAACAGCAAATCCCCATCAATTTTTCTCTTGCCACTTTCAATAAGGTTTAAATAACTAGGAGATATATTTAAATCTTCTGCAAGTTTATTGGCTTGTAGGCCCAATTGTCTCCTAAAAGACTTAATTTTAGGCCCAATTTTTAAGTTTATTTGACTCATATTTTCTATTTGTAAATTTTGTAAATTATAATTTACAAAATATTTCTTTAGTTTACAAGCTTTTTTAACAATTTAGTAGATTATGTAAATTTAGTAAATTATATAGTTAACATTATGGAAAATAACAAAAAAGAACAAAATAACAATAATCTAACTACTCGTGAAGAACATACCAAACATAACCGTAAGAGTATTTACTTTAGAGATGATCATTGTGACTGGGGTTCTAGTGGAATGAAAGATATTGCTGAAGACAATAACGATAGCAAGTAATTCATATTCTCAAGAATTTTCCTTAACCTTACAGTAGAATAATAAATGAGCGCTGAAAATATTTCTTACAACTTAAAAAGATATGCTGGAATAAAAAGAGATTATACACCAGAACAAGTTGAAAGATTGCGTGGCTCGATAAAAATTGAATACACTATGTGTGATATTCAATCTAAAAAACTTTGGAAATTATTAAACTCTGAACCTTATATTAATACTATGGGTTCTCTATCTGGCAATCAAGCTGTTCAACATGCAAAAGCTGGATTAAAAGCAATTTATTTAAGCGGATGGCAAGTTGCTGCTGATGCTAATTCTGCAGGTGAAATGTACCCCGATCAATCATTATATCCTTATGACAGCGCCCCTAAATTAGTCGAATCAATGAATAACTCTTTAATTAGAGCTGATCAAATTCAGCATATGGAAATTCTAGACGGTGATATGAAAAAAGAAAATAGAACTGATTACATGTTGCCTATAATCGCTGATGGTGAAGCTGGTTTTGGTGGACCTTTAAATGTGTTTGAACTTACTAAAAAATTTATAAAAACTGGAGCAGCAGGCGTTCATTTTGAAGATCAATTAGCTAGTGAAAAAAAATGTGGTCATATGGGTGGAAAAGTTCTAGTGCCAACAAGCACTATGATCAGAAATTTAAAAGCAGCGAGACTAGCTGCTGACATTGCTAATGTTGAATTAATTATTTTAGCTCGAACAGATGCAAATGCCGCAAAATTAATTACAAACGATCATGATGATAATGATAAACCTTTTTTAACTGGCAAAAGATCTCCTGAGGGATTCTTTTATGTTAGAGATGGGATAGAACAAGCAATTTCGAGAGGAATAGCTTACGCTCCTTATGCAGATTTAATTTGGTGTGAAACAGCAACTCCAAATCTTGCTGAAGCTAAAAAATTTGCTGATGCTATTCATGAAAAGTTTCCAGGAAAATTACTAGCATATAATTGTTCTCCTTCTTTTAATTGGAAAAAACATTTATCTGACCCAGAGATAGCTACTTTCCAACAAAAAATTGGTGAGATGGGTTATAAATTTCAATTTATTACTCTTGCAGGATTTCATGCTCAAAATATTGCTATTTTTGAATTAGCAGAAAAATATAAAAAAGAGGGCATGACCGCTTATTCAAGAATTCAACAATTAGAATTTTCTCGAGAAAAAGATGGCTACACTAGTGTAAAACATCAACGAGAAGTTGGAACATCTTATTTTGATGCCGTATCTAACACTATCAGCGGTGGAAAAAGCTCAACTGGAGCAATGTCAGGTTCAACTGAGTCAGAACAATTTTAATCAAAAATTACTTAAAACTTATAGGTATTCGATGTTAAGATTTAATATTGTAACCTTTTTTAAGTAAAAGAGCCACTATTACAGTGCAAATAATTAAGAACACAATCATTGAACTGATACTTATCCATATATTAAAATCTGAAACTCCATAAAAAGCAAACCTCAATCCATTTATTAGATAAACTACAGGGTTAAAATAAGTCACTGTTTGCCAAAAAGGCGACAACATATCTAGTGAGTATAAACTTCCACCCAAAAAAACCATTGGGGTAATTATTAAGGTTGGAATAATTGAAATTTCTTCAAAGTTTGAACTCATTAACCCAATTAAAAATCCAAATAACGAAAAGGTAACCGAGACTAATACTAGTAAGAATATCATCAGCAATGGATATTTAACGTTAACTTCAACAAAAAATAATGATGTTATAAAAATTACTGAACCAATAATTAAAGTTTTACTGGCGCCCGCACCAACAAATGCTATTACAATTTCTAACGTTGAAATAGGAGCTGCTAAAATTTCATAAATAGTTCCATTAAATTTTGGAAAAAAAATACCAAAAGATGTATTACTGATTGATTGAGTTAAAAGTGTTAACATTAATAAACCAGGAACAATATACGATCCATAACTTATACCATCAATTGTTTCCACATAACCTCCTATAACCGATCCAAAAACAATAAAATATAAAGACGTTGATAATACCGGAGATATTAAAGATTGTAGCAAGGTTCTTCTAAATCGATCCATCTCATGAAGATAGATGGCTTTAAAACCGTAAAAATTAAACTGCATTATTTTCTCTCACTAAACTAACAAATATTTTTTCTAAAGTATTTTGTTCAGTTTTTAAATCTTTAAGTTTTAATCCCGCATCTTTTAAATCTTGCAGCAAATTAGTTATCCCAGTTTGCTTTGCTTGAACATTATATGTATATTCAATTGACATCCTGTTTTTACCCAAAGATAATTCATACTTTTGAAGTTGATTTGGAATTTCCAAAATTTCATTTTGAAACTCTACGGTTAATTTTTTGTGTCCCATTTTCTTCAACAATTCCTTAGTTTCATCAATTACAATGATTTCGCCTTGGTTAATTACAGCTACTCTGTCTGCTATTGCTTCAGCTTCTTCAATATAGTGCGTAGTTAAAATTATAGTTACACCCATTTCTCTTAATAAACCAACAACCTTCCACATATCTTGCCTTAATTCTACATCAACGCCAGCTGTTGGTTCGTCTAAAAATAAAATGGTTGGTTCATGAGATAATGCTTTTGCAATTAAAACTCTTCGCTTCATTCCCCCAGATAATTGACGAAGTCTTGAGTCTTTTTTATCCCATAAACTTAACTGTTTTAATATTTTTTCAATATGTTGAGGGTTTGGTTTTTTTCCATAAAGACCTCTTGAGTATGTGACATTATTAAAAACTGTTTCAAATTGTTCTAAAAATAATTCTTGAGGAACTAATCCAATTCTGGATCGTGTTTCACGATAATCTATAATAATATCGAAGCCATCTACAGTAATTTTACCCGCAGAGGGCGTTACAATTCCACAAATAATATTAATCAAAGTTGTTTTACCAGCGCCATTTGGGCCAAGCATTGCGAAAATTTCACTTTTTTTAATTGTAAGGTTAATATTCTTCAATGCATTAAAGCCATTATCATATTTTTTAGATAGGTTTGTTATAATAATTTGATTTTCCGACATGATGTATATTAAAATTATAGGTCTTATTTAATATATTGCAATGAACATATAGAGATATGACTATTTAATCTAATAAAATTTTTAAATTTTAATTTTTTTTAATTTTGAATATTGTTATGGGCAAAAAAGTCGCAACCATAAATGATAAAAATAATAAAGACTGACTAACAATTGGCGGAAATATTTCTTTTGGGATTAAAATTCCAACTAGTAAACTTTTTGAAAAATCAGGTGAAGGAAATAATAAAAACCCAGCAATTAAACCTACACTTATTGAAATATAGGCAATTTTTTCATTTAGCGCTTTATTATAAAAACTATAAAAAACAGTCAAAACAAATGCGCAGCAAAACAAATCAGCTAATAAAAATAAATATAAAATACTAAAACCCTTCGAAGCGATAAAAAAAATAATTATCGATAAAATTATTATTATGTATTTAGATAATTTTAAATTGTTGATTTTTTTTGTTAAGTTAAAGGTTGCTGAACCGTCCACAACAATCAAACTTGAAATTGCATTAATTAAAGTATCGACTGTTGAAATTGTTAGAGTTAAACCTAAGATCATAACTATTAGTGATAAAAGCTCTGTTTGATCTTTTAACAGTAATGAGAAAAAGGCAAGATCAGGTGAAATTTTTGGATCTAACGAAATTGCAACTAAACCTGAAAAACCCATAAAAAAAATAATTGGTATTATAATAAAGAATGAAAAAATTAGACTTTTTTTTAAAGTTTGATAATCTTTTGCAGCATAAACTCTTTGCCAATTTCCCTGATGAAATAAATTAGTAGCAGCAACAGCAATAAAAAAGGTTAGTCCTGAGGTATAGTTTGGAATGTAGTTGCTACTTAATAAATAAGAATTTTTTTCATTTATAAATGAAAATGAAAATTGGTTATCAGTAAATGAAATTAAATATGAGATCGAAATAACCAAAAGAATAGCCATAACAATCATTTGAATATTGTCAGTAAAAATCGAGGCCTTCAAACCTCCATACAATGTATAGGTTAAAGTTGATAACAGAACAACTAATGCTGTAATCCAAAGTTTAGTTCCAGAAATAAAATTAATGAGCAATGCAACCGCTGTAATCTCGGCACATAAAAAAATAGACATATAAAAAATTGACATAAAAAGAATAAGTTTAAATAAACTTTTTCCGAATTTTTTTCTCATAAATTCAATTAAAGTTGATCCTTTAGGAAATTCATTCCTAATTTTTTTTCCTAAAAAAATTAGTAAAATCATAGGAAAAGCAGTGCCTAAAGCATATCCAATAACAGCACCAATACCTCCCCATGTGGCTGCTGATGGTGGACCGAATAAAATCCAAGCACCTAATGCGGATGCAACCAAACTATTTGTTAATGAAAAAAAGCCAATATTTCTATTGGCGGTTAAATAATTATTTAGTCCAGGATATTTTTTTGAATAATAAATACCCAAAAATGTGAAAATTAAACTAACAATAATTATTAATGTTATAGATGTGGATTGATTAATAAAGTATGTTTTATTCATTATGCTCCCTTTCTGAATTACCGGACAGGTTCTTAGGGTATAATCTCAGTCTATAATGACACCCCTTAAAACAGTTATAAATTACTTTTTCAATTTAGCAAACAGTATTATTAAAAATTGCTGATTAGGTTATCTAAAAAAACACTACACTTTTTAATTTGTTCAATACTTACAAATTCATTGGGTTTGTGTGCTTGATCAATGCTTCCTGGCCCACAAACAATTGTTGGAATATTAAATCTATTTTTAAATAAACCACCTTCTGATCCATAAACAACTTTTTTATGTTTGTGGTTATTTAAAAGCTTTTTAATTTTTTTTACAGGTTCAATTTCTGGACTAATATCAAGGCCAGGATAATTAATTATTTCATTAATTTCAATTCCAGTTTTAGAAGAGATTTTATGCATATTCACAGTCAATTTTTCGTCAGCATAATCTTTAATTCTATTTGCCAAAACATTAGGATCGTCCTCTTTTATATTTCTTATTTCGTATTCAAATTCACACAAATTAGGCACTATGTTTAAAATGGTTCCCCCTTTAATTAAACCAGTATGAAGTGTTGTGTAGGGAACTTCATAATCTTGATCGAAAGGACCTTTGATTGATTTTTCATTATTTAATTCATCTATATAAGCAATTAGTTTTGAAGCATAATTAATGGCATTAACCCCCAAAGGAGCCTGTCCTGAATGGCATGATAGTCCGTTAACCTTAACGTTATATGAGTGTTTTCCTTTATGGCCTATTACTACTTCCATGCTTGTGGGCTCTCCTATAATACAAAATTCAGGTTTTAACGATTTTTGATCAATTAAATCAAGTAAGCCATGAACTCCTACGCATCCTATTTCCTCATCGTAAGAAAAGGCAAAATGAATAGGCTTTGATAATTTTTTTTCAACTAATTTAGGCACGCGACTTAATACTAAAGCAATAAAACTTTTCATATCGGATGTGCCTCTACCATATAGTTTTTCATCTTTTTCTGTTAATTGAAAAGGATCACTGTTCCATAATTGATTTGTAACTGGTACAACATCAGTGTGACCAGAAAGGACAATTCCACCATCTGTATTAGGTCCTATGGTTGCAAATAAATTAGCCTTAGTTTTAGTGTCATTATAGACCAATTCAGATTTAATTTTGTATTGGTTTAAATAATTTTCAATATATTTAATTAGATTTAAATTTGATTTGAAACTGGTGGTATCAAAACCTATTAAAGCCTTTAGTAAATCTAGAGAGTTTTTTTCAATCATAAATTTTTATAAATCACCTGCAACACCATAGCTTGGTGCTTCTGAAGGATTTAATGCTCTTGACTTATAATCTTTCATTTGAGGTTCAAATGCTTTCCATAATTTATAAAGTTCATCTATAGACTGATTGTCCGACCAATCAATTCTTAAATCAACAAGTGGCCAAGAGGTATTATCTGCTACTTTGATTCCCGCAGAATGTACAGGTCCCTCTTCTCCACCAGCTTCTAATCCTGCTTTAAGTCCGATCATTAGTCGTTCTGCAAGGTGTAAATGTGAATTTTTTAAAAAGTTATCAATCATAGCTTTTGGTATTTTTGTTGATTTAAGCATGTTTCCTGCAGCAATACAGTTTAGTCCTTTTTCTAGACTGTGTTTGCCTAAAACTTTAGATCCAGAATATTCTGCAGTATTACCTTTTTTATCAATTAAAATTAATTGTCGATATTCAATATATTTTTCATTTTTAACAATTTTATTAATAACCTCGTTAGCAGTTAAACCTTTTTCTAAATAATCTAACATAAGATTTCCTAAACTAGGATTTGTAATATTTTGCGTTGCAGCAGCGCCAATACCAGCTCTCACCCAAGGACATCGACTTGCAACACTAATACTGGATGATGAGATTGCAACTCCAAACATGTTGGTTTTTTCACACCTTCCAATTAATGAAAAAGTCATTTTGGAATTACTGCTGTTGCATCAATTTCAACTAACCATTCTGGTCTTGCCAAACGTTCAACGACTAACCCTGTTGAGACAGGATAAACATCCTTTACATATTGTCCGATAACTCTGTAAATTGCCTCTCGATTTTTTATATCAGTGATATAAACCACTATCTTTACTAAATGACTCATTGATCCTCCAGCTTCCTCGATAAGTTGTTTAATGTTTTGCATTACTTTGTGAGTTTGTTCGGCTGGGTCACTACTTTCAATATTTACCCCATCGTCTAAATTTTGAGGACATTGACCTCTCAACCACACTGTTTTACCACCCTCTGTCACTACAGCTTGGCATAGATCATTATTCAGTTTCTGCTCTGGATAAGTATCTTTAGTATTAAATTTTCTAATTCTTTTGTGAACCATCTAATTTCAAATTTTTAATTAATTATATTATCGTTTTTTTTTTCAATTTGTTCAGCTAAATATTTGGCATCCTGCCAAACACCCCAAATAAAAGATGACCCTCTGTTAGATAACCATGGTAACCCTATAAAATATATGCCATTAACTTTTGCAACACCATTTAAATGTTCAGGTTTTCCAGTTTGGTCAAAAGTATCTACTTTCAGCCAACTGAAATCATACTGATAGCCTGTGGCCCAAATTATTGTTTTTATATTTTCTTTTTTAAAATCTATTTCTAATATTGGATTAATTACACAATCAGGGTCTGACTCGATAGTTCTTGCATCAGGTTCCTCAGGAAAATTTAGATTATTTTTTTTAATATATTCATCAGCTTGATCTAAAACAGATAAATAACTTTTATCTCCGTTATCCAAATTATATTTTAAATCATTATTGAAAAATAATTTACCTTTTTCACATTTTGAAGTTAAACCAACTAAAGTTAATCCTTGTTTTGCAAATTTTCTAAAATCAATAGTTTTGCCACCATTATATCCACTAACGGCAATCGTCACATGTTGGACATTAGGATCTGGAGTTTTTTTTTGCCAAATTCCTAAAACGCCAAACCACCAAACATTATCTTTTTCTCGATATCTTCTTGGAGGTCTATTGTGTGGACCTATAGATAAAAAAACTTTTTTTCCAGACAGCATAATTTCCTGGGCAATTTGAGATCCTGAGGAACCAGATCCAACAACCAAAACAGATCCTTCTTCAAGTTGCTGAGGATTTTTATAATATTGGGAATGGATTTGAGTAATACCTATATCATTTGGAACAATTGAGGGAAAAACTGGTTTTTGAAAAGCACCAGTTGCAACTACAATATTATTAGCTTCAATCATACCTTGCGATGTTTTGATCAGGTATTTTTGAATATTTTTATTTTGAGTAACTTCTTCAACATTTGTATTGCACTTAATTGGTGCTTTAATCTTTTTTGCAAATTTTTCAAAATAAGAAACAACAGTATCTTTATGAGCAAAATAATTAGATGTATGATTATCAAAATCTAAACTCGGAAAACGATCATGCCATGCTGGACCATTAGCAACCAAAGAGTCCCATCTGGAAGTTCGCCAACTTTCAACGATCCGATTTTTTTCATAAATCAGGTGCTCAACTTTATGATTAGATAAATGTTCGCTCATTGCAAGACCTGCTTGTCCGCCACCAACTATGATTGTATTTATTTTTTCAATTTTCATTTTAATTACAATTATTTATTTAAAAACTTTATTATATAAAATTTTATCTTTTAAAAAACTAATAGTAAATATGATTAAAGATACAAATATAATTATTAAAATTTTTTTGATATTTAAATTACATTGATTTTTATTATCAAGAATATTCATTAATTATAAAATCAGATTAACAATTTTTTAAAAAGTAGACATTGTTAGAATAATTTAATATTTTTAGATTATTAAAAAAAATGACTCAGATTAAACAAAAAAGTAGTTGCTCATGTGGCCGATCACCAGTGGGTAGATGTTTGGGTTGGCATGATTTAACTGAAGATGATTACCAAATAGAGCTTAAAAAATTTCAAAAAAAAACAGAAAAAGAACAGCAGGCAATATATCATCCAAAAGCAATAGATGGCCTTGGTGATTAATGGATTAATATATTAAGCAATTATTTAAATCCTTAATTTTGTATCAATTATACTAATTAATTTTAAATCTAGTAAAACAAGTATAATTTTTGTTTGGTATAATTAAAGTTGTTGGAAAATTTTTATTATTAGGAGCATCTGGAAAGAATTGAGTCTCTAAACAAATCCCCTGATAAGGATATAATTTTTTTTTATAACGAAGACCTTGACTTGTATATAATTGAACCCCAGGCAAATCTGAAAAAATATCTATCTTGATATCATTATTATTATTTCTCAATGACGCAACATAATTTCTAGGATTTTTTTTAACCACATAAGTTAAATCAAATCCTGATTGATTTATCGTATTTGAAATTTTTTTAATTTTTTTTTTTTTTATTAAATTTATTTTTTTTCCTAAGTTAAAAAAATTTTTAAAATCATTTACTGTTTTATTTGTTTTTTTTATTTTTCCTGTGGGAATTAATGTTTGGTCTACTTCTAGATATTGTGTCGAATTAATTTTTAAATCATGATTGAAAATATTTTTTTTTTTTATTAAATTAAAGTTCCAGTAGCAATGATTGGTCAAATTTACATGAGTATATTTATCTGAAGAATAATTATATTTTATTATTAAATTTTTATTTCTTAACTCATAAGTGCACATAACATTTAAATTGCCTGGAAAACCTTGATCTAAATGCTTAGAAAATAATTGATAGACTATTTTTTTTTTACTATGAGATTTTTTTTCCCAAATAAATCTATCAAATCCTTTTTTGCCGCCATGAAGAATATTTTTATTTTCATTTTTGTTAAGATAATAAACATTTTTTTTAATTTTAAATTTAGAATTCGAAATTCTACCCGCATATCTTCCACAGGTAGCCCCAACATATAAATTTTTATTTTTATAATTCTTTGTTGACCCTAAATTTAAAATTAAATTATTTTTTTTTTTTTTTATGAAGAATCTCGAAAAGACTTGCACCAACATTAATTGTTTTTATCCTTAAAAAATTATTTTCTATTATCGAACTCTTTATTTTCACAGAGTTTATTAAAACCAACCTTTATCAACAATATAAGATTGATTGGTACATCCTGATGATTGTTCTGATGAAAAAAATAAAACTGCTTGAGCAATCTCAGCGGGCATTAATTTTTCTTTCAAACATTGTCTTTTCATTAATTCTTTTTCCGACTCATCGTTCAACCATAAATCTATTTGTCTTTGGGTCATTACCCAGCCTGGCACTACCGAGTTTACTCTAATATTAAACTCGCCTAGATCTCTCGCAAATGATCTGGATAAACCAACAACTCCCGATTTTGCCGCTGTATAGGCCGCCATTCCACCTTGACCAACCATCCATGATGTTGA
Source organism: Pelagibacteraceae bacterium (assembly GCA_009693705.1). GTDB lineage: Bacteria > Pseudomonadota > Alphaproteobacteria > Pelagibacterales > Pelagibacteraceae > Pelagibacter. The sequence goes on along the minus strand of SHWS01000011.1, from coordinate 33,311 downwards.
GCCCATGTTAATAATTGATCCTCCTCCATTTTCTATCATTGATTTTTTAACTGATTGGACCGTAAAGAAAAAATGTCTTAAATTTACATTAATTCTTTCATTCCAATATTCCTCTGTAACATCATCTATATTGTGTCTTGTGTCATTTGCAGCATTATTAATTAAAATATTAATAGGTCCTTTTTGATTAATAATATCAGCAATAGTTTTTTGCAGCTGCTTTATATTTAAAAGATCACATTTTATAAAAGATGGTACAAGGTAATTTTTATTTTTTAAATCATCAATTAATTTTTTAGACTCTATTTCGTTAATATCAATAAAATATACTTCTGAGCCTTGTTCACAAAAATGCTCAACAATAGAAGCTCCTATACCAGATCCACCTCCGGTAATAAAAACTCTTTTATTTTCTAGATCAAAATATTTTACTTTCATTTCTACAATCTTTCTTTGGTTACTTTATCAAATAAGGAAATTTTATTTGTATCTAAATTTAATTTATATTCTTTATTAATAACAATATCAATAGTTGATGAAAATTTTCCTAGCAATTGCTGATCACAATAATTAATTGTATTTAATAAACTGTCATCCTGCCTAGTCTTGCAGCACCTCTAACACCACTTGCATCACCGTATTTTGGTTTTAAAAAAACTCCCTCATATTCTTTCCCAATAACAAATTTTTTAACCAAAGACTCGATTTCACTTAAAAAATCAATTTCATTTGAAAGCCCCCCACCAAAAACAAATACATCTGGGTCCAATATATTTATTATCAATGATAATGACATTGCTAAATTTAATTTAAAATCATCAATAAATGATTCTGCGTCCAAATCATGTTTTCTATTTAGTTCAAATATTTCATTTGCCTTAAGATTTTTTGAAAATTTCTTATTAAATCTTTTTGCCAAACCAAGTCCTGAAATAAAACTTTCTATTTCACCATCTCTTTGAAAATTACTATCAAAATTTTCTTTTTTTGCTAATGGATATGGTATTTGATTATGGCCCCATTCGCCAGCAACGCCATTTGGACCAGTTACAATTTTTTTATCAATGACAAGACCACCACCAACTCCTGAACCCAAAATTATTCCATAAACAATTTTATAATGTTTACCTGAACCATCAATAGCTTCTGACAAAGCAAAACAGTTTGCGTCATTTTCACAAAAAACCTCTCTACCTAAAGCTTCTCTTAAATTTTTTTGAAATGGTTTTTTTTCAATCCATATACAATTAGGTGCATTTTTAACCAAACCTGTTTGTGGAGAATGTACTCCTGGATGACAAACTCCTATGGGAAGAGTTTTATTAAATTCTTTTTCTAAATTTATAACGGTATCTTTAATTGTATTAATTATAGAAAAATAATCTTTTGGGCATTCTTTTCGAGTTCTATGTGTCTCATCACCATTATCTTTTAATACTACACTTTCTATTTTTGTAGCACCAATATCAAAACCAATTTGCATATTAGTATGTAGCTCTACCACCACTTAAATCAAAAATAGCCGCTGTTGAAAATGAATTTTCTTCACTACACAGCCAAGTTACTAAAGAAGCTAGCTCTTCTACTTTTGCAAACTTGTTTCTAGGAATTTTTGAAAGCATATAGTCAATATGTTCTTGAGTAATTTGATCAAATATTCTAGTTTTTGCAGCAGCGGGTGTTACGCAGTTTACTGCAATATTTTTAAGAGCCAATTCTTTACCTAAAGATTTAGTTAAACCAATTACACCTGCCTTGGATGCACTATACGCACTAGCATTTGGATTTCCCTCTTTACCAGCAATTGATGCGATATTCACGATACGTCCATAATTGTTTTTGATCATAATTGGAACAACAGCTTTGCAACAATAAAAAACAGAATTTAAATTTAAATTTATAACCTTGTTCCATTCTTCAATTGGGTAATCTACAACAGTTTTAATTATGCCGGCAATTCCTGCGTTATTAACAAAGATATCGATTTTGCCATGCTTATTCTCAGCTTCTTTTAGATTTTGACTAATTTTTTCAAAATTAGATATATCAACGATTTGATAAGTTAAATTTTCTGAATTTATTTTATTTAAAGCTTTTTTAGTCTCAACTTCATCGATGTCCCAAATGACAACTTTTGCTCCTGATTCGATAAATCTTTCAGTAATTGCAAATCCAAAACCTTGAGCACCTCCTGTTACTATCGCAACTCTATTGTTTAAATCAAATTTAATCATTTTTTTTTAGTAGGAGCTTGATGTAAGCCATAAATTAATTCCCCCATCTTTAGCTTTTTTATTTATTAATGACAACTCATTTTTAGAAAAATTTAAATTATTTAAACTTTCTACATTTTCTTTTAATTGTTTTAAATTTCTAACTCCAATCAAAGCTGAAGTAACTGCTTTATTGTTTAAAACCCAAGCAATAGACATTTGTGTCAATGACTGTCCTCTTTTTTTTGCAATAACATTAAGGTCATTTATAATTTTAATATTTTTACTAGTGATTAATTTTTTATTTAAGGATGTTATTTTTTGATTGGCTCTAGAATTTCTAGGAATTTTCTTTAAATATTTTTCAGATAACATTCCTTGAGCTATTGGTGAAAATGCAATGCATCCAATACCATAATTTATCAAAGTTTGAGTTAAATCCTTTTCAATCCATCTATTGATAATAGAATAAGATGGTTGATGAATAAGTATTTTAATATTTCTTGATTTTAAAATTTTATATATTTCTTTGGTTTTTTTTGACGAATAGGAAGAAATACCAACATACAAGGCTTTTCCCGATCTATAAATGTTTTCTAAAGCATCAACTGTTTCCTCTAGAGGGGTATTTGGATCAAATCGATGTGAATAAAATATATCAACATAGTCTAATCGCATTCTTTTTAAACTTTGATCACAGCTTGCTACAATATGTTTTTTTGATCCCCACTCACCGTATGGACCAGCCCACATATCATATCCAGCTTTAGATGAAATAATAAGCTCATCTCTATATTTTTTTAAATCAGTTTTCATTATTTTTCCAAAATTACTTTCTGCACTTCCGTATGGTGGCCCATAGTTATTAGCTAAATCAAAATGAGTAATCCCTAAATCAAACGCTTTAAATAAAACTTTTTTAGACTCAGGATTTATAGTTTTTCCCCCAAAGTTATGCCAAAGGCCTAAACTAATTAATGGTAGCTTAAGGCCACTAGTTCCACATTTTCTATATTCCATTTCGCTATATCTTTTATCTAATGCTTTATAAATCATTTTAATATTCTAATACCTCTTTCAATAAAGGCATTGAACTTGCAGCCCCTAATCTAGTTGTTGAAATACCGCCGACTTTATTTGCAAAGATAACTGAATCTTTATAAGTATAACCCTTTGCTAGAGCAACAGCCAAAGCTCCATTAAAAGCATCCCCTGCTCCAGTGGTATCAACAACATCCTCTTTTAATTTGAAAGCTTCAATAAAATAATTTTCTTCTTTGTTTGCAAAATAAACACCTTTTGCACCTAATGTAATAATAATATTTTTAATACCCATGTTCAAAAATTGTTTTGCTGCATTTTTCATGTCTTCTTCTGTATGAATTTTTTTATTAATATAAAATTCTGCTTCAGTTTCATTTGGAGTAAAAAAATCCAATAAAGAAAAGTCCTCTTTATTAATTTTTCTAGCTGGCGCTGGGTTTAAAATTGTAAGACAATTATTTTCCTTAGCCTTTTTTAAAGCATACATTGTAGTTAAGTCTGGTGTTTCCATTTGTGTTAAAAATATCTTGGACTTTTTTATTACCTCCAAATTTTTATCAATATCCTCATTATTTAGATAAGCAGCAGCACCAGGAACAATATTAATTGCATTATGGCCGTTTTCATTAATCATTATGCCAGCCACGCCCGTAGATAAATTTGGGTCTTGAATTACAGAGATTGTATTAACGCCTGCCTCTTTATAATAAGAGAATGCCATATCTGCGTAATTGTCTTTGCCCACTTTAGTTATAAAATTTACCTCACCCTTCAATCTTGCAGCGGCAATTGCTTGGTTAGAACCTTTTCCACCTGGGCCAACCAAATGCTTGTTTCCTAAAATTGTTTCTCCTCTTACAGGTATCTTGTTTCCAAAAAAACTAAGATCAGCAACAAATACACCAAAAATGCAAATTGAGCTCATTACTTATTAAGAACCCAAACACTGCCGTCTGGTTTAATTACACCTTTGGTTATTATAAAACATCCAAATGGCCTAGCATCTGTTGTTGTAACAATTGCATAGGATTTTTTAGCCTCTTCATAAAAAGATTGTCTTTCAATAGATCCTACTTGCCAGTTATCTCCCGAAACATCTTTAACTGCTTTAATAAATTCCTTATGAGCATCTGTTAGCTCATTTGGTTTATCATCAACTTCCATTCTATTTGCTGCCATTCCTCCTTGAGAAACAACAAAACTATCCAGCGGAAATACTGATAGAATAGCCCTTGAAGCATCATTAATATTTACCCCATCTAATCTAACAACATTTTTATTCATTGAATGCGCTGGGAAATTTGCATCAGCTAAAACTAATTTGTCACCATGACCCATTGAACGAAGAGTAAATAATAGCTCTGGACTAAGAATTGGATCAAGTTTTATTAACATGAAAAGCTATGTTATAAAAAAAAGGGTGGAAATTTTATTCCACCCTTTAATTTTTCTTTTATTATAAAGACTATTTAAAATCTTTAGCGTTATCTTTAGTAACTAATTGAGTTCCTGTATCAATATTTGGCTCAATTTTTTTACCATTTGCTAAATCAAGTGCATATTTTACTCCATAAGCACCCATGTTATATGAAAATTGCGCAACAGTTGCTGTCATGTCACCAGCTAAAATACTATTAGCGGCATCAGGAGTTGCATCAAAACCTACGACTGTAACATCTTTCATTCCAGCATCTTTAAGAGCTTGAATTGCACCTAACGCCATATTGTCATTAGATCCAAAGATTGCTTTAATATTAGGATTTTTTGCAATAATAGATTCTGTAACTGATCTTGCTTTTGCAGTGTCCCATTCAGCTGTTTGAGTAGCTACAATATTTAAACCACAAGCTTTTAGTCCTTTAGCAGCACCATCTCTTCTTAATAATGCTGTTGATTGAGACTCGATACCAGTTAAAATTGCAACATCTGAACCTTTTGGAGTTTTTTCACATATAAATTTAGCAGCTAACTCAGCTCCATTTTCATTGTTAGTTCCAATAAAAGTTACACCTTCGTTACTTCCTTTTGTGTCAACAAACACAACGGGAATTCCGTTTTTAATTGCATCAGCAACAATTGGAGCTAATGCATTTGGATCTGAAGGAGCAAGCGCAATAGCGTCAACACCTTTTGCAATTTGATCTTCTAATTGGTTCACTTGAGCTTGAACATCACCCTCTTGAGGTGGTGCAATCAAAATCAATTTAACGCCTAATTTTTTAGCTTCTTCTTGAGCACCTTTTTCAACAGAAGCCCAAAATGGGTTTCCTGATCCAGGTCCTTTAATACTAAACAAAATAGTTTTTTCAGCAAACGAACTTGCAACTGTAATGCTTAGCATTAGAAACAAAGATGTAAAAAATACACCTAATTTTTTAATTATATTCATTATTTTTCCTTTTTTGATTTTTATAACAACTTTAAACACTGTTATTAATAATATTTAACAATAAAAAACAACTCTTAAATGAATTCATTAAAAAAAATTAGTTATCAATTATAAGTTGAAATACAAAAAATAAACTATTTCCTGGTTCCTAGATCTTTTCTTAAAACATCTATGTAAACTGCAATTACTATTATTGCTCCTATAAGCACCTGTTGCCAAAAAGCGCTTACGTCCATTAAATTTAAACCATTCCTTAAAATTCCCATTATCATGACACCGGCAAAAACTCCTAAGACTGTCCCTCTCCCACCAAAGAAACTCGCCCCACCTATAATACAGGCAGCGATTGCATCTAGTTCGGCATTTAAACCAGCATTTGGATATCCTGAGTCAGCTCTACCTGCTAAAATAAGTGCACCAAACCCAGACAAAAGTCCACAAAGCGAATAAACGATTACTAAAATTTTATTTACATTTATTCCCGCGGCCCTTGCTGCGTTAGGATTGCCGCCTATTGCATAAATCCATTTCCCTGTTCTTGTGTGATTTAAAAATAACCACATACAAAAAAAAACACTCGCAATTAAAATTACACTTACAGGCAAGTACTGTGTTTCATCCAATCCTAACCATGTTAAATCAATTCTCCCATTTCCAATAAATCTAACTTCATCTGTAAATCCGCTTATGGGAGAACCGCCTGATATTAAATTTCCTGTTCCTCTAAATATATAAAGCGTGCCAAGAGTCATTATAAATGGATGCGGCATGCGAAGAAGAACTATTCCTAAACCATTAAACATTCCACAGAGCATTCCTACTAATAAAGGAATAAATACCACTATGTACCAGTCAGCTCCTGACTTGGCGGTAATTGCTAAGACCATAAGAGATAACATCATTATTGATCCAACAGATAAATCAATACCAGCGGTAACAATTACTACAAAAACTCCTAAGGCAAGCATTGATTGCCAAGACACTTGTTTAAAAATATTAGTAATATTTCTCCATGACAAAAATACTTCAGGCTGCATAAAATGAAGACCAACTATCATAATTATTAAGACAATTAAAATTCCGTACTTTTCAAAATATGGAATACTTTTTAAAAATAAACTTTCTTTTTTAACTTCTTTATTTTCCATATTTATTTTTTACCCATAATCCAACCAATAACTTCGTCTTTAGAAGTTTTTGATAATTCAGACTCTGCAAAGTTTGTACCTTGGAAAAGAGCAGTTATACGATCGCAAACGGCAAAAATATCGTCCATTCTGTGACTTATGATAATTACACTAACCCCAATTTTTTTTAGTCCATTAATAAGATCTAAAACTTTACTTACCTCTTTAATTGCTAGAGCTGCTGTTGGCTCATCCATAATCACTAATTTTGAATTAAAAGCTGTTGCTCTGGCTATAGCTATGGCTTGTCTTTGACCTCCAGATAGCTCTTCAACTTTTTGATCAGAACTTTTTACATGGATTTTTAACTTGTCTAAATGGGCTTCTGACAATTCTTTAATTTTCTTGTAATCTAATAATTTTAAAAAACCAAAGCTTTTTGTTGGTTCACGACCAAGAAAAATATTTTCTCCAATTGGTAAATTACCCGCTAGAGCGAGATCTTGATATACCATTTCTAGACCCAAATTTTGAGAATCTCTTGGACTTTCTAAAACTTCTCGTTTTCCATAAAAATACATCTCACCTTTACTGGGTTTATAAAGACCTGAAAGTATCTTCATTAAAGTTGATTTTCCTGCTCCATTATCACCTACAACACCAAGACATTCTCCTTCTCTAACTTTTAAATTAACATTTTCTAATGCGGTAATAGTACCAAAGTATTTTGAAATGTTTTTAGCCTCTAAAATTATTTTATTTGAAGTGTTCATTTTTTAACTTTAAAAAAAAATTAATTAATTGCAACTGGTTTAGATCTTAACAAACCAACAGTTTCTCTTTCAGCTCTTTTGCACAATCTAGGTGGCAGATTTTTAGAAATTAACTTCATATCTTCCATAACTATATTTCCCATTTCCTCGAATACTGATTTTAATGCTCCTGCTCGATGAGCAGAAAACAAAATATTTTTTACTTTTCTTATTGGATCATTTTTTTTTACTGGTTCTTCAGGAAATACATCTGTAGCAACATAAATATCTCCTTTTTTAACTCTGTTTATCAAATCTCTAAAATTTACCACTGCTGCCCTACTCATTAAAATAAATAAAGATTGGGATTTTAATTTATTAAGAAGTTTTTTATCAATAAGATATTGGTTATTTTTAGTGATAGCTGCTAGCACATATATGACATCACATGTTTTAAACATATTATCGAGTGAAATATTTTTAAAACCATTCTCATTAATAATTTTATTAGGTACCCATGGATCATAAACATTAATATCTTTTGAAAAAGGTAATAAGAGAGGTGTTAACGCTTTAGCTATATCGCCATATCCTAAGAGGCCTATTTTTTTTTGACTCAATAAGGACGCTTTTAAATTTCCCTCTAAACCATATTTTTCCTCTTTATTAAGAAAACTTTTTTGTGAATTATGAATATCTCTTAATAAAGACAATGTTAAACCTAAAGCGAGTTCTGCAACAGGTCTGGAAAATACTGGTGATGTCGCAATTACATGAATTCCTTTTGCAAAACAATAATCATAATCCATATTATCTAGAAAGTTACTTTCAACATTAATTATGGCCTTAAGTTTTTTTGCTTTTAATAACAGAGCTCTATCTAGATCTGGTTGACCAAGAATAAATGTGGCTTTATGAATATTATTTTCATAAAACTTTTTTTTATTCACTTTAGGTGAACTTAAGATTGTATAATTTGATTTTAATTCTTTAAATTTTTTCTTTGTAAATATTAAATCTAAAGTTCTTGGATATGGATCAGAGATCACTATGGGTTTTATCATAAAGTAAAAAGTATTAAACTTATTTCATTATTTTTTTTAATTCCTTGATCGAAAATAGATTTGGTTTTTTACATGTTGTTTTGATTAATTGAGGTATTCTTAACTTGCACGCTTTCATCGTTGATTGAATAATATCTAAAACGTGCAACGAAAGTTCCCCATTACAGATATGTCTTTTATTATTTTCTATCGCGTAAGCCATTTCAGCTAAACCAACCCCTCTGTAATTCGCATTTGTCGGTGACTCATTAGCTCTTGAGCTTTGCAATCTAATATTAATTTTACCTAATGGCATATTATCTGTTTTGTATTCTAGCCAAGGATTGCCCATCTTTTTACATATATAAACTGATCCACCAAACATATTTGGATCAGGTACAATCATTGAACCCCTATTTCCATATAATTCAATATGATTTCTTTGATGGGCTATTACATCAAAAGAAAGAGTTAACCTAATAGTTGTGCCATTTTTAAAATCAATTGTGGATAAATAGGTTGTAGGACATTTTACTTTAAATATTTTATTTTTTTTTGGACCAATTCCAATCGTTCTTTTTTTTGCTCCTTCAACAATTCTTCCACTTACTTTTTTGGCTGGTCCTAACAAATTAACAAGTGCAGTTAAATAATAAGGTCCCATATCTATTACTGGTCCACCCTCCTTTTTTGCAAACCAAGGTTCAGGGTTTGGATGATAAGACTCTAATCCAGGATATGCAAATATCGCACTACCCAAACTAATTTTACCAATAATATTTTTTTCAAGCAACTCTTTAGATTTTTGAATTCCTCCACCTAGAAAAGTATCAGGTGCATTACCAATATATAAACTTTTCTTTTGAGATAATTTAATTAATTCCTGTCCATCTTTAAAATTAATAGCCAATGGCTTTTCCGAGTAAACATGTTTACCACTTAATAACGCTTGTTTTGCAATTTGATAATGGGCATTTGGAATTGTTAGATTAAGAATAATTTCCACTTCTTTATCATTAAGCAAATCTTTTACACTTAAAGCTTGGATTTTATATGTTTGAGCGCATTTAATAGCATTTGAATGAATAATATCTGCGCACTTTACAATTTTTATATTATTGAAATATTTTTGAGCTCTGAAATATGTTTCCGATATATGTCCACAACCTATTAAACCAACTTTAAAAATTTTATTCATGAAAATTTATTTATTAAACTCCTTGTCTTTGCTTAAATTTTCCCTCTTTATGAATTTTTAAAGCATTTTCATTTTCTTTAGTTGTTGAAATTTCTAATGTTGGACTTTCCCAGTAAGTTGATCCTTCTAACCACTCGTATGCATGAGTTTTAATAGATATCACGTAGGTTACCTTAGATTTTTTTGCTCTTAGAACCGCTTTTTCTAGATCTGCTATAGAATTTACTTCTTCTGATTTAGCTCCCATGCTCTCTGCATGCTTTGCAAAATCTACACTTACTAATCCAGGTGTTTTTGAAGTTTTAAATAAATTATTAAATTCTTTTCCACCCTTAAATAATTGAAGTCTATTAATAACCGCAAAACCTCCATTGTCGCATACAATTATAATTAATTTATTATTTGTAATTACAGAAGAATATATATCAGTATTATTTAATAGATAAGATCCATCACCCACAAAGGAGATAACTTCTTTATCAGGATTTGCCATCTTGATGCCTAGAGCACCGGAAATTTCATAACCCATACAACTAAAACCCCATTCTGTTTCGTGTGTATTGAGTTCACGTGGTCTCCAAACTTGAATAACTTCACCAACCAATCCTCCAGCTGCGGTTACTGCAATATCAGTTGGATCTGAATTTCTATAAACAGCTCCAATTACCTGAGCATAACTGGGTATTTCTTGATTTGTTGGTCCACTTTGTTTTTCGATATAATCATTCCAAGATTTTAATTCAAACTGAGATTTTTTTTGCCATTCATCACCTGCTTTCCAGTCACCTAATGCTGAAGATAATTCCTTTAAACAAACTTTAGCATCTCCAACAACTGCTTGAGCAAGATGCTTGTTAGCATCAAATCTTGAAACATTGATTGTAACTAATTTAAATTTTTCATTTTCAAAAATTGACCATGAGCCTGTAGTAAAATCTCCTAATTTGGTTCCTACAGCGATTGCAAGATCAGTCTGTTTAGCTAAATTATTAGCATTTTTACCTCCAAGCCCTCCAATTTGACCAGCGTAATGAGAATGATCTCGTTTCATTGTTGAATATCCCATTACTGTTTGCGTTACAGGAATATTATGTTTAATTGCAAATTCACTTAATTCTTTCATTGCATCAGAATAGAAAACTCCTCCACCAGAAATTATAATTGGATTTTTTGATAATTTGATTTTTTCGGCAGCCTCTTTGATTTGAAAATCATCAGCTTTTGGTCTTCTTATTGTATGAATTCTCTCTTGAAAAAATTCTGCTGGGTATTCAAATGTTTCACCTTGAACATCTTGGCTTAAAGAAATACAGGCTGGTCCACAATCAGCTGGATCTAACATTGTTTGTATAGCGTTTGGAAATGATTGAATTATTTGTTCAGCTCTAGTTATTCTGTCAAAATATTTAGTTACAGATTTAAAAGCATCATTAGCTGTAATTCCAGGGTTATTGAAATGCTCAACCTGCTGTAATACTGGATCGGGCATTCTATTTGCATAGGTGTCTCCTGGTAAAAATAAAATTGGTAATCTATTACTCATTGCAACAGCTGCTGCTGTAATCATATTTGTTGAACCGGGTCCAACAGAAGATGTTGCTATAAAAATTTGTTGTCTTCTTTTTGCTCTTGCGTAAGCAATTCCTGTTAAAGCCATATTCTGTTCGTGATGGCCTCTATAAGTTGGAAGATCTTTTTGATTTTCCTCCAATGCTTGCCCTAAGCAAGCTACATTGCCATGACCAAAAATTCCAAAGACACCTGGAAAAAGAGGCTCCTTTTTCCCACTTATTAAAATTTTTTGTGCAATAAGATATTTGACTATTGCGTGAGCACATGTCAGTTTAATTTTTTTCATTAACGATTTAAGCCTTTTATTTATTAAACTTTGTATATATAATAAAATTATATTTTAATTAACTATAAAAAGTAACTCAAAATAAACAAACGTTTATGTATAGTAAATTTGGTCAGTTCATAAATGGCCAGTGGCAACAAGCAGAAAAAAATGAAACTTATGATGTGATTAATCCTGCAACAGAGGAGTTGATTGGAAAAGCATCAAAAGCATCTTCGTTAGATGTACAAAAAGCATTAAAATCTGCAAAAAAAGGTTTGGAAATTTGGAAAAATACCTCACCTTGGCAAAGGTCATACATTATTAGAAAAATTGCAGATTTAATGAGAGTAAAAAAAAATATTTTAGCTAAATGGCTTACACTTGAGGTTGGGAAACCACTTGCAGAAGGTATTGGAGAAGTTGGAAGCGCTGCTGATATTTTTGAATGGAATTCCGAGGAAACTAAGAGAATTTTTGGGCAAACTGTTCAGAGTAGATTTCAAGATACTAGAGTACAAATTTATTACCAACCTGTTGGAGTAGTTGCTGCATTAATACCTTGGAATTTTCCAATACTTTTGGCCGCAAGAAAAATTTCAACCGCATTAGCTGCTGGGTGTTCAGTAATTTGTAAACCCGATGTCATTGCACCGGGTGGTGTAATGGAATTGATGGATATATGTAAAGAATCAGGTCTACCTGATGGAGTTGTAAACCTTTTATCTGGAGATCCTGCTGAAATATCTAATGAATTATTAGAGTCAGATATTATTAAAAAAATATCAATTACTGGATCTACAAGAGTTGGTAAGTTAATTCTTAAAAAGGCTGCAGATAAAGTACAAAGGGTTACAATGGAACTTAGTGGCCACTCTCCTTTTATAGTATGCGAAGATGTAAATATTAATAATGTTGCTGATATAGCTATTTCAACAAAATTTAGAAATAATGGTCAAGTTTGTATATCTCCTAATAGATTTTATATTCAAGAAAAAAGAAAAGACGAATTTGTTCAAGCATTTATAGATAAAGCAAAAAAATTAAAAATTGGTAATGGTATGGATGAAGGTGTTCAAATAGGTCCTTTATCAACAGCTAAAAGACTAGAAGAAATAGAAAAACTTGTTGAGACAACAAAAAAAGAAGGAGCTAAAGTTCTAATGGGAGGTAAAAGACCTTCTGGTTTCAATAAAGGATATTATTATGAACCAACTGTCTTTGATGAAGTAAAAGATAATTTTACTATTATGAAAGAAGAACCATTTGGACCTCTTGTTCCTATTTTAACATTTAAAACTTTCGAGGAAGTAATTGAAAGAGCAAATAATAATGATTTAGGATTATGTAGTTATTTATATACAAATTCAATGGATCAAGCTCATAGAGGGTCTGAACTATTAGAGTCAGGAGTTGTTGCAATTAATACAGGTGCTGTAGCAGTGGCCGAAGCTCCTTTTGGTGGAATTAAACAAACTGGTTATGGACGTGAAGGTGGTTCTATGGCTATTAAAGATTATTTAAATACTAAATATACTCATATGGGATTAAAAATTTAATCCAATGAGAAAGAATAAAGTTAAAGAAATGATGAAGGTAGGCAAGCCCGTCATTAATGGTTGGTTACAAATTCCTAGTACAGTTTCTACTGAAGTCATGGCTCATCAAGGTTGGGATTCTTTGACGATAGATATGCAACATGGTTTAGTTGACTACACAAATGCTTTGCCAATGTTACAAACTTTATCAACTACAAATGTAACGCCTTTAGCTAGGGTAAATTGGAATGAACCTGGTCAAATCATGAAGATTTTAGATGCAGGTTGCTATGGAATAATATGCCCAATGGTTAGTAACAAAAATGAAACTGAAAAATTTGTTCAAGCCTGCATGTACCCACCTTTAGGCTATCGGAGTTTTGGACCGGTCAGAGGTTTAATTTATGGGGGAGCAGATTATGCTAAATACGCAAATGATGAGATGCTTAAATTTGCCATGATAGAAACAGCAGAGTCTCTAAATAAACTTGATGAAATTATGTCAACGCCTGGTCTAGATGGAATTTATATTGGACCTGCAGACTTAAGTTTAGCGCTAGGTGAAGAGCCGGGATTTGATAAAGCTGAAAATACTAAAGCATATTCAGAAATTTTAAGAATTTTAGAACATGCTAAAAAAAACAATATTTACGCTGGCATTCATAATGGAACTCCAGAATATGCATTAAAAATGATTGATAAAGGTTTCAATTTTGTAACTATTAGTTCGGATCAAAGAGCAATGAGTACTGGGGCAAAAATTATAATTGATAAAATGAAAATTTCTTCAAAAAAAGAAGAAACTAAAAGCTACTAAACTTTATAGTATAATTTTAGTTAATGATTACTTTTTAATTAATAATGAAAAAAATTTTAATCATTCAAAATATCCATGAGTCTGGAATAGAAATTCTAAAAAAAAACTCTGATTATGAATTTGAAATTATAGAAGACATAAACTCAGATGAGCTAAAAAAAAAAATTGTTGATTGTGATGCTATTTCTTTAAGAACTGCAAAATTATCAGGTGAAATTTTAGAGATGGGTAAAAAAATCCAGATAATCTCTAGGCATGGAGTTGGTTATGATAATATTGATTTGGCTGTTGCCAAAAAAAATAAAATTACCGTAGCAATCACAGCTACTGCTAATGCCGTTGCGGTTGCAGAACATGTAATGTTTATGTTGCTAAATATTGCAAAAAGAAAAGACATGTATGATAAAAACGTCAAAGAGGGAAAATTTAATGAAAGAAATAAATTACCAAAGACAATTGAGTTGTGGGGAAAAAATATTTTAATCGCTGGATTTGGTAGAATTGGTCAATGTTTGATAAAAAGATGTTTAGGGTTTGAAATGAATGTTTTTGTTTATGATCCATTTGTTTCTTCAGAAAAAATAGAGTCGTTAGGTGGAAAAAAAGTAAATGATTTAAAAAATGCTGTAAAAACAGCTGATGCTTTGTCCCTTCATATTCCTTTAAATGAAGAAACTAAAAATATGATTAATCTAGATTTACTTAAAACAATGAAAAAAAATTGTATAATCATTAATGCAGCAAGAGGTGGCTTAATTAATGAAATTGATTTAGATAAAGCTCTTAATGAAAATTTAATTTTTGGTGCTGGTTTAGATGTTTTTGAAAGCGAACCCCCAATGAATAATAATCCTTTACTTCAAAATAATAAAGTTTTTCTTAGTCCTCATACTGCAGCATTTACTGAAGAGTGTATGATTAGAATGGCTAAAGAAACAACTCAAAATATTATAGATTTTTTTGAAAAAAAATTAGATAAATCAAAAATTGTAAAATTATAAAACAATCTCTAAATTTACTTCTTTGCAAATTTTAGATAGGTATTTATGGCCTATTTTTGCGTATTTTAAAGGGTTAGCTTTGGCCGGATCCTGTTCCGCTTCAACCACTAACCAACCAGAATAATCATTTTTTTTTAATAAATTTAAAAAGGGTTTATAATCTATACATCCATCACCCGGTACCGTAAAAGCACCTTCTAAAAAAGCTTGTCTAAAGCTTAAATCTTCCTTTAAAGATTTATCTAATATATTTTTTCTCATATCTTTGCAGTGTACGTGTATAATTCTATCTTTAAAATCTGTTGCAATTTTTATTGAATTGCCTTTTGCAAAAAGCATGTGGCCAGTGTCTAGAATTAATTTAACTTGATCAAGAGTATTTTCTAAAAGTCTTTCTGTATCGTTTTGAGATTCTATTACTGTTCCCATGTGGTGGTGATAGGCTAAAGGCATACCTTGGTCCTCCAAATATTTCCCCATTTCCGAAATCTTTTTACAAAAATTAGTCCACCCATCTCGATCCATTTGAGGTCTACTCGACAACGGACGATTTGGGTCACCTGCAATGGAACCTGATACTTCTGCAAAAACTATGCAAGGTGCATTACAATCTTTAAAAAGTTTTAGCTGTCCTTGAATAGCCTCAATCTCTTCTTTAACTGAATTTGTTCTAAGATTTGCTCCATACCAACCTGAACACAAGTTTAAATTATGTTTTTCTAACAATGGAATTAGTTGTTCTGATTTTTTTGGAAATTTACCTCCACTTTCTATCCCTGAAAAACCAGCTTCGCTTGCTTCAGAAAGACATTGTTCTAGTGGGGTATCACCTCCTAATTCTGGCATGTCATCATTACTC
Source organism: Pelagibacteraceae bacterium (assembly GCA_009693705.1). Classification (GTDB taxonomy): domain Bacteria; phylum Pseudomonadota; class Alphaproteobacteria; order Pelagibacterales; family Pelagibacteraceae; genus Pelagibacter. Next base: position 17,493 of record SHWS01000011.1, on the reverse strand, counting down.
CATGCAATCGGTGCCACTCCTAATTTTACTGACATTTTATTTAACTCTTTATTAGTTTATTTAAAAATATAAATCATGATATTAAATTCATCAAGTTTTTTCTGGTAAGTTCAAAATATAATGTAGTAATGCGATTTAAAAAAAAATTAAATATTTTAATTTCTTTCATTATTTAATTTACATTACCGCGCCAATTTGCCATGGATTAAATTCTTCATCACCATAACCGTTTAATTCACTTTTAGACTTAAGGCCCGAAGCTGTATTTAAAATTAATTTGAATATTTTTTGACCTACTTCCTCTATTGACTCTTTCCCATCAACAATTGTTCCACAATTAATATCCATGTCCTCACTCATCTTATTAAACATAGTTGTATTCGTTGATAGTTTTAAGCTAGGAACAGGCTTACAGCCAAAACATGAACCTCTGCCAGTAGTAAAACAAATAACATTAGCGCCAGATGCTACTTGACCAGTTGCAGATACGGGATCGTAACCTGGGGAGTCCATAAAATTAAATCCTTTTTTTTTTAATGGCTCTGCGTAACTTAGAACATCGCTCAAAAAAGAATTTCCTCCTTTAGCAACGGCACCCAAAGATTTTTCTAATATTGTTGTAAGTCCACCTTTTTTATTTCCAGGTGCAGGATTATTATCCATCGAGCTATTATTAATTTTTGTATACTGTTTCCACCATTCAATTTTAGCTATTAATTTATCTGCCACTTCTTTACTTACCGCTCTATTAATTAACAAATGCTCAGCACCATAAATTTCTGGTGTTTCAGATAAAATCGAACTGCCACCATTTTTTACTATAAGATCTGCCGCAACTCCTAATGCAGGATTGGCAGAAATTCCTGAATAACCATCTGAACCTCCACATTGCAATGCTAAGGTTAGGTGATGAGCGGCTTGCGGGGTTCTTTTGATATTATTTGCTTCTTTTAATAATTCTTTGATTTGACCAAAAACTTTATCCACTGTTTTTTTAGTTCCTCCCTCATCTTGAATATTTAAAAAATGAATTCGATTATGTTTTTTCATTGAGTCTACAAATAAACTTATCTGTGCACACTCACATCCTAAACCAATTACAAAAACATGTGAAAAATTAGAATGATTTTTAAATCCGTCAATAGTTCTTTGAAAAATTTGCATTCCCTCACTGACTGTATTCATACCACATCCTGTAGAATGAGTAATAGGAACTACACCATCAATATTTGGGTAGTCTTTGAGAATGTCGCTATATTTAATTTTATCAGCAACAATTTTGCAAACAGTTGCTGAGCAATTAACTGTACTAATAATACCAATATAATTTCTCGTTGCAACATCACCATTGTCACGAAGAATACCATCAAAGAATAAGTTGCTTTTTTCAGCAGCAATATCTTTTTTTTCTGAAATAGCAAATCCTCTACTAAATTCTTTGAATTCTAAATTATGTGAATGAACATGTTCACCTGGCTTAATAGATTTAGATGCAAAACCGATAATTTGATCATACTTAATAACTGGCTCACCTTTATTAATGGGTTTAAGACAAATTTTATGTCCAAAAGGTATAGAATCAATGCTAACTATGCCATGGTTTTCTATTTTTGTATGGGGGGAAATTAAAAAAGTTGTAACGCCAACGTTATCGTTTTTATTTAATATAATTAGATTATTCATGATTTAAATAGAAAATTATTCCATTTATAAAGTTAATCAATATTTTTATTTACTCGAATTACATACTAATTGGCATAAAAAGGAATAATTAAAAAAATATGAACTCTATAGTAATTTAATAGTCTTAAGATCTGGTGTTCCAATGCCGTTTTTAAGAGAAATTAAATAGAACGATATACTTAAGTGATATAGTTTTTATTCGATTAAAATCTCAATAAGCATTAATCAAATTTTTTTTGTTATAAAACCTTTAAATTTGTAGGGCTTATTTCTAGCTTGATTTTAAATTATCAATTCTATAATTATAGCTAATGATTAAATTTGCGTTGATGGGCGCAGGAAGAATTGGTAAAATGCATGCTGCAATAATTAACTCTCATCCAGGATCAAGTTTAAAATATGTCTTCGACACAAACACGGGTTTCTCTGAACAGGTAGCGAAAGCAAACAATTCAAAAGTTGCTAAATCTCCTGAGGAAGCAATCACTTCTAGTGAAGTGGATGCAGTACTTATTGCATCAGCAACGCCTACTCATACAAGGTTTATAACCATGGCCGCAAAAGCAGGTAAAGCTATTTTTTGTGAGAAACCTATAGATTTAGATATTGGTAAAGTGAACCAATGTATGGAGGAAATAAAAGGAATTAATGTTCCCTTGCAAATAGGTTTTAATAGAAGATTTGATAAAAGTCACGCTAAAGCTCAGCAAGCAAGGGTAAACAAAGAAATAGGTGAATTGGAGATGTTAATAATTACAAGTCGAGATCCTGAACCTCCAGGTATTGAATATCTAAAAGCTGCAGGGGGATTTTTTAGAGACACGACCATACATGATTTTGATTTATCTAGATTTATTTTAGGAGATGATCCAATAATTCAAATATCTGCTTTTGGAGATGCTTTATTTGATGAAAATGCAAAAAAAACAAAAGATCTTGATACAGCTATGTTCATTATGAGATCTAAATCTGGGGTTTTGATTCATGTTAATAATTCAAGGAGAGCAGTATATGGTTATGATCAGAGGGTTGAAGTATTCGGTAGTAAAGGAATGATTATTTCTGATAATCAAATTCCTAACTCGATAAAAATTTTTGATAAATATAAAACTAATGCTCAAGACCCTATTCACTTCTTTTTTATTGAAAGATATGAGCAAGCTTACAAAGATCAATTTAATGCTTTTATGGAAAGTATTAAAAATAAAACAAAACCAAAAGTAACATTTGAAGACGGAAGGAATGCATTAATAATAGCAAATGCAGCTTATCAGTCATTAGAAAGCCGAAAAACAATTGATATAAATTTCAATTAATGACTATTTTATCCCTTCAAAACATAGCAAAAAATTTTGGAGCTATTCAGGCAATTGTAGATGTTAGTTTTAATATTAAAGAAGCGGAAATTGTTGGATTAATGGGTGATAATGGCGCTGGTAAATCTACTTTATTAAAAATTATTGCAGGAAATTTTAATCCTTCCTCTGGTGTAATTAAATTTGAAGATCAAGAAGTTCATTTTGAAAAACCTATTGAATCAAGAGAAGCTGGTATTGAAGTTGTTTATCAAGATTTAGCTCTATGTAATCATTTAACAGCCGCTGCAAATGTTTTTTTAGGAAGAGAAATAAATAAGGGAATTTGGCCTTTTAGATATTTAGACTATCCTTCTATGTTTAAAAAATCAGCAGAACTATTTGAAGAATTAAAATCAGAAACTCGACCGAAAGATTTAGTTATGCAAATGTCAGGTGGACAAAGGCAGGCTGTGGCTATTGCAAGAACTAGGCTTACAAACCCAAAATTAGTGTTAATGGATGAGCCTACAGCCGCGATCAGTGTCAGACAGGTTGTTGAAGTTTTAGACCTTATTAAAAGATTGAAGGATAATGGAATTTCTGTACTCTTAATAAGTCATCGAATGCCAGATATATTTCAAGTTTGTGACAAACTTGTAGTTTTAAGAAGAGGAGAAAAAGTGTGTGATAAATTAATTAAACATTCTTCAACCGAAGAAGCAACAGGACTTATAACTGGTGCGATAGATAGAGTATAAGTAAATGAAATTTAATAAAGATATAATATCAAAATCTGAAAAAACATCTTTTCAAAAATTTTTATCAGAACAATCTTTTTGGGTTACTATTGCTTTAATATTAATTTGTTTTGTAATGTATTTTGTAGAAGAAGCTTTCTCAAGTAAAGACAATGTCTACAATATAGCAAGAAACTTTTCTTTTATCGGGATCATGGCCATTAGTATGACTTTAGTTATAATTACTTCCGGCATTGATCTTTCGGTTGGTTCTATTATGGGCTTGACTGGAATAATTTGTGGTTTATTTCTAGATGCACAATATTTACCTGAATGGTATTCTAAATCTGCCTTCTACGAGAGCAATTATGTTTGGGTTGGAATCGTATTTGCTCTTATAGCTGGAATAATAATAGGAGCGGTGAATGGATACTTGATTGCCTATTTAAATCTATCTTCTTTTGTAGTGACTTTGGGTATGATGGCGATTGCAAGAAGTTTAGCAATCGTAGTATCAAACAATAAAATGTTTTATGAATTTGGACCTAAAGATGAAATGTTTTTTAAACTTGGAGGTGGACAATTTTTAGGATTGGCAAATATTACTTGGTTATTAATATTTTTAACAATATTAATGGGACTAGTTTTAAATTATACAACTTATGGAAAACATGTTTATGCGGTAGGAAGTAATAAAAAAGCTGCAGAACTAGCTGGAATTAATATCAGATGGATAGAAATGTCAGTTTACATGCTCAGCGGTTTTTTTGCCGCAATATCTGCTGTGATGATTGTTAGTTGGATGGGTTCTGTAACTAACGGACTTGGATATACTTATGAACTAAGAGTTATTGCTGCCAGTGTTATTGGTGGAGCCAATCTAATGGGAGGTGTCGGAGGAACATACGGAGCTTTTATTGGGGCAGCTTTAATGGAAACAATTAGAAACAGTTTATTGATGGCTGGGATTGATCCAAACTGGCAAGGTACTTTTTTAGGAATATTTATTGTTGCTGCCGTCTGGTTAGAAAAAGTAAAAAATAAAAAAAATAATTAAAAAATTTTATCTACGGACATATATTAAACAAAAAAAACAACCTGCAGTTGAAATGTTCGGTTTATTATTTGCTAGGTTTATTATTGTATGCTTAAATATTAAACTTAAAAAATATTTTTTAAAATATTTTTAAATAAAATAACTGGAGAAAAAAATGAATAAATTAATGATTACGTTGTTAACTTTTCTTTTCGTTTCTATTTCAAGTATATCTTATGCGAAAAATTTAGTATTCGCATTGGTACCTAAATCTATGAACAATCCATTTTTTGATTTAGCAAGAGATGGTTGTAAAAAAGCTGAGAAAGAAATTGGAGGAATTGAGTGCTTATATATTGGTCCAGGTGAACATACTGAACAAGAACAACTTCAAATAGTTCAAGATTTAATTGCTAAAGGTGTGGATGGAATTGCAGTAGCATCATCTAACGCAGCAGCTATGGCCAAAATTTTAAAAGGTACTAAAATCCCTGTTGTTACTTGGGACTCTGATCTTTTAAATGAAGATGCTGGTTTAAGAAGTGCTTACGTTGGAACTAAAAACTATGATATTGGAGTTAATCTTGCCAAAATCGTTATGGAATTAAAACCTAAAGGTGGCGAAATTTGTATCCAATCAGGCGGAGCTTCTGCTGCAAACCACAATGAAAGAATGTCAGGCATTAGAGACACAATTGCAGGACGTGCTGATGGTGGAAAATATCCAAGCGAAGCATTGAATGGTGAAAATGGATGGAAAGAAGCTGCTGGATGTCCACTTTACACTAATGACGACTTCCCACTTTCTGTTCAACAAATGGATGATATTTTTGCAAAACATCCAGATTTAACTGCTTTCGTTCCAACTGGTGGTTTTCCTCAGTTCGTTTCAAAAGCATTTAGAGATCTTGCTGAAAAACACAAAGATAGAATAAGTTCTCAAAAAACAGTAGTAGTAATTGCTGATACTTTACCAATGCAGATGGAAGATTTAGCTGCTGGAAGAACACATGGACAAGTAGGTCAACAGCCTTTTATGATGGGTTACAAATCTATGCTCGTTCTTAAAGATATCGTTGATAAAAAACCATTAAAGTTTGACAATGATTCTTTAAAAGCAATCTACACAGGTCTTGATGTTTGTACGCCACAAAACATTAAAACTTGTATTGCTGGTTAATTAATTAAATTACAAAGCCCAACTTTAAATATTAAGTTGGGCTTTGTATTGTATAGTTAAACAGCCTTAAACTTAAAAATGGATAATAAATATACTCCCAATCTTTCCAATCAATTTAAAGACAAAATTATTATTGTTACTGGTAGCACCCAAGGAAGTGGGGCTGAAACTGCTAAATTATTAGCTAGCAGAGGTGCCAAAGGAATAACTATTTGTGGAAGAAATGAGCAAAAAGGAGAAAGAATAAAAGAAGAAATTAAAAAAATTGGTTCTGACTGTATTTACGTAAAAGCTGATTTAGAAAACCTTCATGATTGTAAAAAAATTATATCAGAAACAGATAAAAAATTTAGAACTATAGACAGTTTTATTAATGTTGCGGCATTTACTGAAAGAGGAACAATCCTGAGCACTACTGAAGAAAATTATGATAAGAATTTTAACATCAATGTAAAAGCTCCACTTTTTATGATGCAAGACGTTATAAAGATAATGATAAGAGATAAAAAAAAAGGAACAATCGCTCATGTTCTATCTATGGCTGCCTATAGCGGTATGCCTTTTTTAACCGCATACAGCTCCTCAAAGGCTGCTTTAGCAATAATGATTAAAAATGTAGCAAATTCTGTATCAGGTCATCAGATTAGAATAAACGGTATAAACTTAGGATGGACAGATACGCCCGCAGAGACAGTTATACAAAAAAAATTCCACAAAGCAGATGATGATTGGTTGAAAAAACAAGAATCTCAAGTTCCATTTAAAAGATTAAATAAACCGATAGATGTTGCAAGAATTTTAGCTTTTTTATGTTCAGAGGAGTCAGGAATTATGACAGGAAGTATTGTGGATTTTGATCAAACAGTTGCTGGTTGGCATTCATACTCTGCCTACGACACTAAAATATTAGATAATAGCATCTTAGGTGAATGATAATTTAAAAAAGATTTTTAGTTAATGAAAATCATTGATTCACATCAACACTTCTGGGATCCTAGCAGAGGTGACTATTCCTGGATGCCCAAAAATGATAAAATCCTAACAAAAAAATATGCTGTTAAAGATTTAATTAAAGAGTCAAAATCAATTAAATTACATAAAACAATTTTAGTACAAGCTGCCGCAACAAATGCTGAGACAGCATACATGCTTGATATCGCTGATAAATCAAGTTTAGTTGCTGGTGTTGTTGGCTGGGTGAATTTTGAAGACATTAATCAATTAAAGCAATTAAAAATATTTGCAAAAAATAAAAAATTTGTTGGTGTAAGACCAATGATACAAGATATTCCTGATCCAAACTGGGTATTGAATAAAAATTTTGATATTTTTTTTAAAACTATAATAAAGTTAGATTTATCTTTTGATGCACTAGGTTTTCCAATTCATCTTGACAATTTCTATTTTATTGCATCCAAATATCCTTCATTGCGTTTTGTAATTGATCACTTAATGAAACCAAAAATATGCAAAAATAACAAAAAGGATTTTCAGTATTGGAAGATTGGCATAAATAAATTATCTAAATTAGACAATGTTTATTGCAAGTTTTCAGGAATGGTTACGGAGGCCTGCAAAAATTGGACTGAAAAAGATTTAAAACCCTACTCAGATGAAATTTTAAAGGCATTTACTGATGAAAGAATACTTTGGGGTTCTGATTGGCCTGTTTGTAAATTACGAACTAACTACGCTGGTTGGTTTAATACTGCCACCAATCTTACTAATAAATTGAATTTAACTCAAAAACGAAATATATTTTATAATAATGTTATTAATTTTTATAAACTGAAAATTTAATTTATGAAAAAAAATAAGATTAAAAATACTGGTTTAGAAGTAACAGAAATAAGCTTTGGAACTTCTAGTTTAGGTAGTATGCCAGATACTTATGGATATGAAGTTTCTGAAGATCGAGCTCAAAAAACCCTAAAAAGATTTTTTCAAGGTCCAGTGAATATGCTTGATACATCTAGAAATTATGCTTCAGGAGAAAGTGAAAAAAGAATAGGTAGAGCTATAAAAGATAATGGTAAATGGCCAGACAAATTCGTTTTATCTACTAAATTAGATAGAGATATGAACACTTTGAAGTTCGATAAAAATCAAGCAAGAAAATCACTTGAAGAAAGTTTAGAAGCTTTAGGGGTCGACTCTGTTGATATTTTATTTTTACATGACCCAGAATATGCAAAGGATATTTCTGAGATTACTAAAAAAAACGGAGCAATGGACGAACTATTTAAAATAAAAGAGGAAGGATTAGCTAAAGCCGTTGGAGTAGCGATGGGTAAAATCAATATCATGTTTCCTTTGCTAAAAAATTGGGACTTTGATGCTCTGATTAGTCATAATAGATTTACGCTACTAAACAGAGAGGCAGATAAATTATTTGATTACGCTTATAACAAAAAAATTGCAATTTTTAATGCCGCTCCTTATGCTGGCGGAGTTTTGGCGAAAGGCCCAAGTAATTTTAAAAAAATTACTTATCAAGATGTAACAGAGGAAATGTTAAGACCAGTTAAAGAAATAGAAAAAATTTGTAAAAAACATAACGTTGATATAGGCGCTGCTGCACTTCAATTCTCATTAAGAGACAAAAGAATATCATCTACAATATGCGGGGTGACAAGCATTGATAGTATAGAAAAAAATCTAGCTTGGGCTAAAGCTAAAATCTCAAATGAATTCTGGGCTGAGGTTTTAAAACTTCCTTTTTCAAGTGACGATCCAGAAGCAAATAGGATTTATACACCTGGATAAATTTAAATTTATTTTAAAAAATACTATTATCAAACTGCTGATTTCTAAAATACTTTCTATACTCTGAGGGCGTTTTGTTGTAAATTTTTTTGAAAGAATTTATAAAAACAGAATTATAGTTAAATCCAGCCATACTTGATATTTCATTAATTTTACGATCATCATAAAAAAGTAGGTTTCTAGCAAATTTTACTCTTAGGTTAACATAAAATTTAATAGGAGAAATTTTATACATTTTATAAAATTTACGTTCTAATGTTCTTAAAGAAACATTTAATTTTTTTGAAATTTCGTTTATCTTTAATGGTACCTCTATATTTTTTTCCATGATTTGAATTGCTTTTTTACAAATATTATCAAGAGACAATTCAAATAACTCATCTTTTTGATTGGTACTATTTTCTCTTGGTCGATAAATCAATGCTTGAGCTATTTCATTGGCATAATCTTTTCCTTTTACAGTGCTAATGCACTCTAAAATTAGATCTAAAGTTGATATACCGCCAGCTCCAAATATTAAGCCATTTCGATTAATTGTATAAATATCATCCACAATTTTAATATTTGAATATTTTTCTAAAAAATTATTTTTTACTTCCCAATGAACGCAGACAACAGTATCATTGGTTATTAAACCAGCTTCTGCTAAAAGAAAAGCTCCTGTGTCTATTGCAATTATTTTTGATAAATTTTTATGCGCTACTCGCAAAATAGAAAATAATTTTTTTGATTTTTTTTGCACTGGTAAGTTACCACCTAAAACAACTATAAAATCTGGATTTTTAATCCCTTCTAGTCCAGCGTCAACTTTCCACCACTGACCATTGCTTGACCTAATTCTTTTACCATCAGTAGTTATAAGTTTAATTTTAAAAATTTCATTAATTCTATATTGGTTTGATATTCTTAATGCTTCTTGAATTAAGATTAGTGAGTTTACAGGGAACTCTGGTTCTAAAAAAATATCAAAACTAACAGTTTTATTTTCCATAATTAATTTTTTAAAAAAAGTTAATTAATAACGACATTATTTAATTAAATAATGACAATATATTACGATTAATATTGTAATACCTCAATTAATATAATGTCTATTAATATTAACAATATGTCGAATTAAATAGTTTATTTAACAAAAATTCTTGAGAATATATTTTTTTAACAAACAAATATAAAGGAACAAAATGATGAAACTTTTTAATAATTTTTGCAAATTTGCAATTATTTTTTTAATTACATCTTCAGCTTCTTATGCGGCAGATAAAGTTAAGCTAAGATTGAACTGGATGTACTATGGATCACATGCTGGTTTTGCATTAGGGTTTGTAGATGGGACTTATGCAAAATATGGTATCGATTTAGATATTAGATCAGGAAACGGTTCAGGATCTGCACATAGATTAGTGGCAAATAAAGACAGTCACTTTTCTTATGGTTCATGCGGTTCGATGACTAAACTCGTTTCTGAAGGAGCGCCACTAAAATCAATTGGAGTAATTGATGCTATGGGAACTGAAGCAGTTCTTGTAAGACCAGATAGTGGAGTTAAAACAATTAAAGATTTGAAAGGAAAAAAAATATTAACTACATCAAATGCCGGTGTTAATACCTTTTTCCCAATTGTTTTAAAAAACGCTGGATTAAGTGAATCAGATGTTAATATAACAAATGTTCCAGATGGTGCGCTTGTTTCAAGTTACCTGCAAGCGAGTGGTGGTGCCGTAGGGATTTTAGGTGGTCTTGATGATAAACCTGCTGAGATAAAAGCAAATGGCGGTGCTCAACCTATAGCATTTCCTTACTCTGATTTTGGAGTTGATCAGGTTGGATATTGTATAGTAACACATAATGACATGATCAAAGATAATCCTGATTTAGCAAAAAGATTTATGAAAGCAACTATTGAGTCTTATGCTAATGCAGAAAAAAATCCAGACGCAGCGGTAAATGCAATTGGTGATATCGTTGGTGGTTCTATGAATGAAGATGCTGGAAAAGCTCAATCAAGAGAAGTTTTAGATGTCACTTTAGGAATACTATATTCTAAAGCAAACAAGAAAAAAGTTCTCGGTTTAAACGTTGAATCTGATTGGGAAAGTATGGTTAATTTGATGAAAGAATATAATGACTTAGATAAAAATGCTAAGGCATCTGACTTTTATACAAATGAATTCATAAAATAATCTTAATAAATTAAAATCTAGTCGAATATAAAAAATATTCGACTAGGTTAAATCCTTAAAATGGCAAAATTAATACAGGTAACAAATTTAAAAAAAATATTTGAAAATGGATCTGAAACGGTTCATGCTTTTGGTCCTTTATCTGTTGATATTAATATTGGGGAATTTGTAACAATTTTAGGACCATCTGGATGTGGAAAATCAACATTAATGTTAATTATAGCTGGGTTATTAGAGTCCACTAGCGGAAAAGTAGAATTTGAAAATAAATTAGTAGAAGGACCTAAAACAGATATTGGGATAATGTTTCAAAACAACACATTGGTGCCTTGGCGAACAGTTAAAGGTAATATTGAATTACAATTAGAGTTAAGAAAACTAAGTCTTGAGGATTATGAAGATAAAGTAAATGACATTTTGAAATCCGTAAATCTAGAGGATTTTGCTCATAGGTATCCAAATGAATTATCCGGCGGTATGCAGCAAAGAGCAGCTTTTTGTCAAGCAATGATACATGAGCCAAAAATAATTTTGCTGGATGAGCCTCTTGGAAAACTAGATGCGATGACAAGAGAAAAAATTAGGGCAGATTTTCAAAAATTATGGATGATTAAAAAACCAACCGTAATATTTGTCACTCATTCGATTGAGGAAGCGGTTCAATTATCAAGTAGAATTATATTAATTACACCTAGACCAGGAAAAATAGATAGAGAGATGAAAATTGATCTGCCCTATCCAAGGGATTTAAAATTAAAAAGATCAGCAAAATTTATGGAATATGTTAATTCAATTGAAGAAGTTTTTCATGAATACGGTGTTATTTAAATAATTATATGAAAAAATTTATTAAATGGATTTTAAGTGGATGGATGGTAATTCTATTTTTTATTGGATTTTTTTTATTTTGGGAATATTCAATCATATTTTTTGATGTACCGAAATATATTCTTCCTCCACCTTCGCAAATTTTTGTAAAAGGTTCCGCCGATTTAGATAAACTAATTTATTATACAGGAATTACCGCTTTAGAAACTGTTCTTGGATTTACTATAGCTATAGTATTGGGTCTGGGATTTGGAATAGCTATTTCTTTTTCATCAATATTAAGAAGGACTTTATACCCTTTCTTTGTAAGTATTGAAATGACTCCAAAAATAGCTTTTGCTCCCTTATTTATATCTTGGTTTGGTTTTGGATTGTTGCCAAAAGTAATTATTGTTGTATTGGTTTGTTTTTTTCCGATTGTTTTAAATGCAATTTTAGCATTTAATTCTCTAAGTAATGAACTTACTTTATTTTACCAGTCAACTGGTGCAAGCAGAATAAAAACTTTTTTTAAAATTAGATTACCGGCTGCTCTACCACAATGTTTTGTTGGTTTTAAATATGCTGGAATTAACGCAACCGTAGGAGCTACTATTGCAGAATTTATTGGATCAGACAAAGGACTTGGATTTTATATTTCTATTGTAACAGGAAATATGAGGCCAGATTTAGCTTTTGCTGGAATATTTTTCTTAACTTGTTTGGGTTTATCAGTTTTTGCTTTTGTTACCATAATGGAAAAAATTTTAATGCCCTGGCATATTTCAATGAAACGATTAAATAAACAATAGGAGTTAACTATGGATTACGAAAAATTAAAAATAAGGCTTGAAGGTTGTTATGTAACTGTTCCAACTCCATTTAAAGACACAAAGGATTTACCAATTAACTTTGATGCACTTAAAGATTATGTTGATTTTTTGTTAAACAACGGTTTAAACAATGAAAATTGTACAATACTTTTTGGAGGCGCGGCAGGAGATTTTTCTGCTATGAGTTTTGAAGAAAGATTATCTTTAGCTAAAGCAGGTTCAAAAATAGTAAATGGCAGAGTCCCAATTGCTTTAGGTGGTCAAACTACGAATACTCAAGAATTACAAAAACTGGCTGGGATTGCTAAAGATTTTGGATATGATTTTCTTCAAGTTTCCTGTCCTTTTTACTTTAAGCACACTGAAGATGATTTTATTGAATATGTAAGAACAGCATCAATTGCTGCTGATGGAGTTGGAATAATTATATATAATACATTTTGGACCTCAACCAGTGTCTCTAATCAATTAATTGAAAAAATAATAGATCTCAAAAATATAGTTGGATTGAAATGGGCAACACCTAGAACAGATGCGATGGAATTTGAAGACGTCACCTCAACCTACTCAAAACGATTTACTATTATTGATAATAATTTATTTTTTCCATATTCGGCTATGAAGTCATTAAATGCAAAAGCTTTTGAGGTTCATATGTGTAATTTTTGGCCTGAGTGGGGAAAAAAATTAATTAATGAGGTAAAAAATAAAAACTTTGAAGAAATAGCAAGAATGATGATTGAAGAAGCGATGCCTTTTTATAAACTCTGGGTTGAGATAGAAACGAATTATACCTCTGGAGATGGATATTTAGATAAACTTTGTATGGAATTAGTTGGACTTCCTTCAAGTAGATGTAGACCACCAACAAGAGATATTAGAGAAAAATATAGACAAAGAACTCTGGATTATATGAAAAAAATTAAAGTTCCACATCTTAAATTTTAATGAGTAAAATTGAAAACGTTAGAACAATTTTATTAAGTGCAAATTATGGACATGATAAACATCCTGAAATTTTAGAATGTTTTCCTAATGGACCAAAAAGAACTATAGGCTTAGTTGAAATAACGCTCGAAAATGGAGTAAAAGGATATGGCGAAGGTTATCTTGCTGTTTTTGCACCAATTGTATTTAAATCTATTGTTGAACTTTGCACGCCCTACCTCATTGGAAAAGATGGATTTGATATTTTAAGAAGATATAAAGATTTATGTAGTGTTTGTGACTATTGGTCCTTACAAGGTGCAGCGAGACATAGCACTAGTGCAATAGAGATAGCTTTAGTAGACGCAAAATCAAAAAGCCAAAAGTGTCCAGCATATAAATTATTTGGGAATAGTAATAAACAGAATATTGAAGTTTATGGAAGCGGAGGAATTTGTGATACTAAAGAACATTTTATTGAAGAATTAGAATTATTAAAATCATTGGGAGTTAAAAAATATAAAATTAGATCAGTTTCAAACGATATAAATAAAACAGCATGGGTGCTTAACAAAGCAAGAAAATACGAAATAGATGTTGCTATTGATATGTGCCAAAATTTGGCTGACCCACCAATTAATGCAACATCAGTGATAAATTATATCAATGCGGTAAAAAATATTACTAGTGAAAAAATTTTATTTCTTGAAGAAGCTGTTGGTCCAATGGATATAAATGGATTTAAGAAATTAAAAGAAAATCTTAATATTGAAATTTGCGGTGGTGAAGTAATAACAACACCGTTAGAAATGATTCGAAGAATAGATTTAGATATTTATGATTTTGTTCAGCCAGATGCCTCTGTTATTGGGGGCATGAATGCTGTCAAAGAAGTTTTTTTGTATGCTAGAACAAAAAATATTACTCCAGTTGTTCATGCTTGGGGTGGACCAGTAGCTATTATGGCAAATTATCATGTTGCATTTGGGTGCAATGGGAATCTTGTTGAGTTTCCAATGATACCTTACAAATTAGAACCAATAATGTTTGAAGATCAAAGAATTATAAAAAATGGTCATCTTAGAAGACCAGAGTTATCTGGCATAGGTATTACGATGAACGATAAAATTGAAAAAAATTTTCCATTTGATCAAAAAGCAGTCTACTCATGTGTTGTTGTTGATAGAGGACAGCCGATTGACGATTATTGGAAAGAATGATTTATAATCATTAAATGAATATTTTTATTGCAACAGAATTAAACACTATAGAAAAAAAAATTATAAAAAGTAATTTAAATAAACATACTTTATATTTTTCTAATCAAAATTTTAAGCAAAAACCAAATGAAAAATTTTTAAAATGTGAGATTGTATTTGGCAACATACCTTCTAACTGGATAGAACAGAGTCCTAAAATAAAATGGCTTCAATTAGAATCTACCGGATTTGCAGAATACTCAAATGTTAAAAGAAATTTTTTAAATAAAAAAATAATTGTTACCAATTTAAAGGGTTTTTTTGCACCACAAGTGGCTCAAACTGTGTTGGCAGGGATATTTTGTTTTTTTAGAGGTATAAATTTATTTCCATTATTAAAAAAAGAAAAGAAATGGATCGGCGAACCCTTAAGAAAAAAATTAGAAATTTTAAATAATAAGAATATTTTATTTCTGGGAAAAGGATCAATTAATAAAGAAATAGCAAAATATCTTAAACCATTTAATTGCAAGTGTTCATTTATTGACTCCCGTACAAAAAATAATTTATTTTTCAATAAATTAAAACTAGCAGAAATTATTATCTGTGCTTTACCAGGTACTAAAAGTACAAATAAGATATTTAACACTAAAGTTTTAAATTATTTATCAAAAAATTCTATTTTGATTAATGTTGGAAGAGGAAATTTGATCGATGAAAAATGTCTAATTAAAAAGCTTAAAAATAATTCTATAAAAGGAGCAATCTTAGACGTTACTGCTGATGAACCCTTAAAAAAAAATAACCCTCTTTGGACATGTCCTAACTTAATACTTACACAACATACTGGTGGAGGCTATATTGATGAAACCAAAGATAAAGTTTATTTTTTTATAGACAATTTTAAAAGATATTTTGATGGTAAAAGTCCTCTTAACATAATTAACCCATCAAGAGGTTATTAAATTTTATGTTAAGATTATATTAATTGATCTTAAATGGTGATAAGTATCTATTAATATGAACTTACTTAAAGATAACTTTGGACGTAAATTTCCTTACATTAGACTTTCGATTACCGATGTATGTAACTTTAAGTGTGGTTATTGTTTACCCAACGGTTATCAAGTTGACAAAAGTGATAATAGAACTTTTTTAAAAATTGATGAAATAGAAAGATTAGCAAAAGCTTTATCTGGATTAGGAGTTTGTAAAATCAGACTAACTGGAGGAGAACCTACCGTCAGAAAAGATTTTTTTGATATTGTAAAATCAATAAAAAAAAATGTAGGTATTAAAAAAACTGTAATTACAACTAATGGTTATCGATTAAATAAAATAGCTCATCAAATAAAAGAAAGTGGTTTAGATGGAATTAACATAAGTATTGATAGTCTTAATAGAGAAAAATTTAAAAAAATAACTGATCACGATCGATTACCAGAAATTCTTGAGGGAATAAAAATTTTACAAAATCTTGAATTTAAAAATATTAAAATAAATGCTGTGCTACTTAAAGGAGTTAATGATAGCGAGGATGAATTTAATCAATGGGCAGATTTTATTAAAAATAATGAGATAGATTTCAGATATATTGAACTAATGCAAACCGGTGACAATCTTGATTATTTCAAAAAATATCATATTTCTGCAAAAAAATTTACTGATTATTTAAATCATAATAAATGGATTATCCAAACATTGGGCAGGGATGCTGGCCCTTCAAAAAATTATTTAAATCCTGAATTTAAAGGTAAATTTGGAGTTATCGCACCCTACTCTAAAGATTTTTGTAAAAGCTGTAACCGTTTAAGAATTACAGCCAAAGGAGATTTAAGATTGTGTTTGTTTGGTAATACAGGAATAAATATTAGGTATTTAATGCAAAAAGATGACCAAATTGAAGAGTTAAAAGATTTAATTTTAAAACAATTAAATTTTAAAAAAGAAACTCACTATCTTGAACTTGGTGATACTGGATTAACAAAAAATTTATCAACTACCGGTGGATAATTAATATGAGGAATTTAAATATCATTAATCAAAACAAACTAAACGATTGGGCTAAAGAAATATTTCAAAAAAATTCATTTAATATGATCGATGTTTCTTTAAAAAAAGAAACTTTCAGAAGAGCTTTGGCGTCTGGTAAAATTTATGTTGGAGAAAAAGTATTTAATCTAATTCAGAATAAAAAAATGCCTAAAGGTGATCCAATAGCCTTGGCAGAAGTTTCTGCAGTTTTGGGCGTAAAAAAAACAAGTGAATTAATCCCACTATGCCATCCACTTCCGATTGACCATACAGCAACAAAAATAATAATGAATAAAGAAGATTATTCATTAGAAGTTTTTTGTGTAGTTTCAGCAATTGCAAAAACTGGTGTTGAAATGGAAGCTATTATGGGTGTAAATGCAGCACTAATTACTATTTATGATCTTAGTAAAATTGTTAATCCTCATCTTAAAATTGATAATGTTAAATTACTAATTAAAGAAGGCGGAAAAAGTGGCTTATGGACTAATCCAGATGGATTACCAGATTTTTTAAATGAATTTTTTTTAAAATAATATTAATAAATTAAATTTATGAAAAAAATAATTTTTATTTTTATTTTTATTTTTATTTTTTATTCAACATTGACTTTTGCGGAAAAAATAGAACGTCTTGGACTTTATAACATTCAAGAGCTTCTCGAAGATGATAATTTAACATTTAAAACAGCCAGTTTATGGGGGGCGCAGTATGAAGCAAAAATTTTAAAAAAAGATCACGATATAGTGATTATAGACACACCGCCTAAAATAGAATCAGACGCTCGCCCCTCGATAGAAGCTGCAGATT
>SHWS01000023.1 GCA_009693705.1 Pelagibacteraceae bacterium | reverse complement strand
TCAGATGAGAATGGAGATTATCCTGCAGGTTCATATCTTAGAAATCCACCAAAGAGTTCACACACTCCCTTTTCAAAAAAGGGTTGTACTTTATTTGTAAAATTAAGACACTTTCATGAAGGTGATTTAGAAAGCATTCGTATCAACACAAATACTGAAACCTGGCACCAAGGAATGGTTCCTGGTTTATCAGTAATGCCCCTTCATGAATTTAATGGTGTTGGCACAGCTTTAGTTAAATGGGCGCCTAATACAATTTTTAATCCGCACGTTCATCCAGGCGGTGAAGAAATTTTTGTAATCAAAGGAGTATTCCATGATGAGCATGCAAGTTATCCAACGGGCAGTTGGATCAGAAGTCCAAGATACAGTAAGCACGCCCCTTTTACAAAATCAGAAGGAGCCCTGATTTATGTTAAAACAGGCCACCTTGATAATCCTCTTCAATAAAGTTTTTAAAAATAAATAAGCTATAAAAATAAAGCTATTTTGACTTTAGAGAGTAATTAAAAATTAGTTATCTTCTGGCATTCTAGATGAATGGTGAGAGGTAATTAACCACTTATTTTTATAAAGGCGATAAGTGAAAGTATAACGAGCTTTTACCACTGCTCTAGTTTTAGCAAAAGGTCAATATGGAGAGAAAAACGTTTTATGGGGTGGTCCTCTAAAGACTAATGACGAACCATCAAAAGATATGGCGACTCAATTAAAAACTTTAAATGATTTATACAAATCAGGAGCAATTACGAAAATCGAATTTGAAAAATCTAAAACAAAACTACTAAAGTGATTAAAAATTTACTAATAGAGTTGTAAGTAGATTTCCAGATCCAATTTTATTACCAAGTTTATTATAAGTTTCATTTCTTTTTGGATCGTAAGTACCCAACTTATTTCCGAGTTTATCTCTTATCTCTAGTTTTCCATCACTAAGATTTTTTATTGAACCAATTTTATTTCCTAATTTATTTTTGAGTATTTGTTCAGACATAAGTTTATTATATCACAGGCGGACTAATTATAATAAATTTTATTATAAATCCCAACAATCTTCTGTTCAGAGAACTTCTGTAGGTAACGACTATTTCTTAAAAAAGTTACCTTTAATTTGATTTTTATATTTTTCAAATTCATTTAAAGCGATATATAACATTAGTTAGGTACTTATTTTTATCGTTAGCATCATTAAAATCTTTGATTATGTCTTGGTATAACGTCCAAGCTTGCTGGTTGCTAATTATATTTTTATAAATTTTGTCACTCAAAGCATTCACGATAATATCGTGCTGCTTTTCATATTCTGTATTTTTTTTATCATAATAAGTTTGAAAACTCAGACCAAGGCAATCTTTAGATTGTGTAAAATAAGTATATATTTTTTCACAGTCTTCTTTTTTTTTATTAAATTTCGTTGCAGTGGTTGTGCACGATGTAATTAAAAAAATTAATATATTAATAATTGCAGTTTTTTTTATAACGTTTATCAAATTATCTTACTCCTGCTCCTTTGCTGTTTATAAGATCTATCAGTCGCTTTCCCGTTTCTATAGATGCCAAATTTAATGCATTTGCTTTTGCAGAGTCTTCAGTGGCACCCTCGCCTTTCATTTGAACGCCTGAAATAGTCCCGAGTGCACTGGGAAAATCCCCTCCTAAATCTGTGATTTGAGCAAAACTCAAAGTTACAATTATAGCTTTATTTCCAGTGGCCTGATCTGTTAACGGCAATCCAACATCAAAGTAGGCCATTACATAGTAATTAATTTTTTTTTCTATTAAAGCATCCTCTACTTCTAGCAGCACATCATCAGGTATGGATTGTCCCGCCTCAAGAGATTTGGTTATTCTTTTGTCTGCTTTTAAGAACTCACTTCTTAAAACGTTTCGAGGTTGATAAATTTTAAATCTTGATTTTGTAAATCTTTCTTGCATCCCAGCCATAATTTTTATGCTATCATCTGGCAGTACTGTAAACTCATTTACCGAGGCCCTTCTTAAGGTGCTACCACCTGTGGTCTCCGTGGTTTTTGAAGAAACTCCAGATTGTTTTTCCTTTTCTTCAATTTCAACTTCTTTTCCTTTAGAGACTTTATCATCAAAGCTTCTTTGGGCAGATTTTGTTCTCGAGTAAAAAAATACTACAATCGACACTTTATCACCTGACTCAGCTGCAAATACTTTGGAATTTTTTGTTATTTCAATATCTAATCTTGTCGTATCAATATTAGCCTTCATTACAGCTGTTACCTTTTTATTTTTTTCATCTATATTTTCCTCAACAACAGTGTTGCATGAAATATAATTATTTAAATTGTCATATATTTGTTTTTCGATGGAGGTGAAAATTAATCGCTTTGACTCTTCCATAGTTGAAACATATTTTTTAAATGCATCAGTACAAGCTTTGTTTTTAGCCTCATTTAGATATTGATTTTTTTTTTCATTACTTGGCCAGCTGTCTTCATAAGTTACGCTACCGACGCCACGGAATTCTACAGCTAGCGCATAATTGGAGAGAAAAAGTGAAAATAAAAAAATTTTAATTATTTGTTTCATATTTAATCATACTACTATCTGCACTTGTTATAAACATTTTTTAATTCTTCAAAGTCTTTTTTAACATTTCCATTACTTTCAGTTGCATCTTTTATCCATTCAGAATCAAGCTTGTTTGTTTGCATGCTTATTTTATTAAATAAGGCGTTTAAGCTATTTTTGAAATAAACCCATTCAAAACTTTCTAAATTTTGAATATCTTTAGGAATATTTTGTGTCAAAACTCTTCGCATATAACTATCGATTATAACTTTATTGATTTCAGGCTGATAAACTTTAAAATTTACTGAGCTGCCATAATAATAAATACTATTAGATGCAGTTATATTTTCTTTGTCTTCAAAACGTACAAATTTTTTAATATCTAAATCAATATAAAAATCAGGATCAGGATATTTAATTTTTATTTGCTGGTTTTGATAGCTAAATTCAATTGTAGATACGGTTCTATCAGCTGCAAATGGAACTGTAGAGACATTATTATTTTTTGAAATTTGAGAGTCTAAAAATGAAGCAAATTTGTTTTTAAAAAATAAATCTTTTTTAACAATATCTGGAATTGAAGACAATGCTTCCGGTGAAATATTTATATTTTTAATTCCAATTCTCAAATTATATTTTTTTTTCAAAATAAAATTATTTAAAATTTCAACATATTCCTGAAATGCATTTTTATACATTTCTGAAACAACCTGTAATTTAAATTCTTCAGTTATGGGTGATGCGCTAATTTGATTATTTTTTATTATGAATGGCAAAGATGCAACCAGAGTATTGTTGTATGAATTAAAAAAAATAATTCTAAATGTTAAATAAATATCAGAGGAATAAATTATTTTTGGTACAACTGTTTCAAAGCTTGTATTAAAAAAACTTTCATCATCTAAAACTAACAATATGACTATTTGATTTTCTGCATCCTCCCGTTTTATTTGGTTAATTTTCTCTGGATCAAAAAATAATTGAAAAGATTTGTTTTGGATTTGTTTAGCTGCTTCACGAAGATTATTATCTATGAATGGGGTTTTTTGAATTCTTGCGGTAACTGTATTTGTGGGTAAATTTGATCCAAAAGAAAATCCACCGTATGCAACATTTACCTGTTCAGCTGCAGCACGCTGATAAGTTCCAATAAAAACAAAAAAAAACAATAACATTAATGTTTTTTTCATAATTAAAGTTATGTCTTTTAGTAAAAAAATACAATAAATTATGTAAAAAACTGGAGTCTAATTAATGAAAAAAATATATTCTGTTATAAGTGCTTTAACAATTTTGATGTTTGTTTTTGTTTCGGAGGCATATTCTTTAGGTCATGGCAATCTTCCAGGACTTGGAAGTGGAGGAGGATCTAAAGTAGATGTTGGAGATGCTAAGCTAAAATTTACAAAATTATTTGCTCAATCTTTGAGTGATTATGCTAAAGCACAACAATCGCTATTTTTAGCCTATGGAAAAAAAGATTTAGCAGATCGGGCAGAACAGGTAGCTAATTTTAATACTGATGCAAAGAAAGCCGAAAACAATATTGCTAAATCTGTCGAAATTATAACAAAGAATAATACAGAAGCTGAGTTACTGCTTAAAGGGGCTAATGTAAAATTTTCTGCAGAAGCTGCAGCACATTATGCAAAAGCTTTGCCGCCAACAGTAACTGGAACTCTTTCAGCTGTTCAAATGCCGCCAGAAGCAAAAAATTTATTGAGTGTAATTCAATCAGATAAAACTGCGGTTTTGTCTATGGGGGAACTGGTAAATGTTTTACCTAAAATACCAGATTTAGTAAAAAGCATGACAACAGTTGGTGGTTTGTTAATTAAGGTTGCCAAAAATAATAATATAGAAGGCGCCGCTGATGCTGAGAAGAAATTTAAATTTTAATTTTGGTATTACACTTGTTTATGCAGTAGGAATAATTCTCCTACTGCAAACTTTTGCGATATCTCAAGTCACATATGTTGATACTAAAGCAAAAGGAATGGGCGATAGCTATCAAGTAGCTCTCTCAAATGCGTTAAAACAAGCAGTTTCAAAAGTTAATGGTGTTTCTCTAGAGGCTACAACCGTTTTAAATACTATAGAAAAAACAACCTCAAATGAAAAAAATAATAAATTCTTATCAAGTAGAGAATTTAAAGAGAAAATTTCAGAACAAACTAAAGGATCAATAAAAAATTTTGATATCATATCAGAGTCAAAAGATCCAAATACTGGACTGATGGTCATTGAGGTGAATGCAACAATAGCAAAATATCAACTATCCGCGACAGCCCAAAGAAGAAGGATAGCAGTTGTTCCATTTCGGTTAGTGGTCGGAAATAATTCGAACAACTCACCAGAAGGTGCAAGTTTGCTTAATCAATCTATTACAAATTATTTAGTGCAAACCAGGAAATTCACAGTTTTAGATAGAAACTACGATAATGAAGTTAAAAAAGAATTATCAAACCTTACAGACAAATCTAATATCGAAGATCAAGTTAAAATAGGACAGATGTTATTTGCTGATTATATTCTTGTCGGTAGAGTTGAGAGCTTTGAAATAAAAGAAATAGAAAAAAAATACTTAACAAGCGATAGAGTTTTTGAATCAAAAAAAGGAATAATTAATTTTAATTATCGAGTAATTGATGTGCCCACTAAGCAAATTAAATTTTCTTCCAATTATCGAAAAGAAATTAATGTAAAATCACAACAGCAGCCTATTGCATTCTTAGCAGATGAGGCGGCGAAAGAGGTTGGATTAGAAATAATGTATGCAATATATCCAATTTTAATTGAAAAAATTGAAAATGGGAATGTTTATCTTGGACAAGGGGGAGGTCAAATAAATGTCGGTGATATTTATGATGTTTATGAGATGACACCAAGTAAGATTAAAGACAGTTATACAGGTGAAAATTTAGGAAATGCAGAAATAAAGGTTGGATCAATTAAAATTACAGATAAAAATTCGAAATTTTCAGTTGCGCAAATTACAAAATCTAATTACGATCTATCCGTAGATTTTAAGTTAGAAAAGTTTATAGTTAAACCTAACAAAAATCTAGAAGCAACCAAAACTGGTTCTAAAGAACCAAAAAAAATAGATCAAAAATGGTAAGATTTTTATACTTTATATTTTTTGCCTTCCTTTTAGTTAATGTAAATTTTTCAAATGCACAAGAAACTTCTAAAGAGTTCAACAGCAAACCAGATAGCGTATTTTCTTTTACTCCTGCGCCAGGAAGTGAGGCACAAAAATTTTTAAAAAGCATCGGACTTAAAGAAGGTTATAATCCTCCTGAAAATAATAATGGTTCTACAATTTATGTGTCAATTGGAGAAGGATCAGCAACGGCAAATAATAATTCCCAAGCAATTCATGACGCAAGATACAATGCCTATCAACGAGCTTTGTTAAATGCCAAAGCAAAATATGTGCAGTTTTTAGGTTCAGAGATTATAACATCTGCTGAAAATATTATAAAAGAAAACACTATGCCTGAGCCAGAGCAAATTGTAGAAAAAGCAGTAAAAAAAAGTGCTGGAGATTCCTCAGAATTTGAAAAAATTAAAAAATTAATTAATTTAAAATTAGATCAAGCTTTAAAAAAAGAAGGTTATGATAAAGACTCTCCAAAAGAAAAAAAACAAGAAGTAATTAAAAAAGTGCTCGCTTCTAATGAATTTAAATCCACTACTAAAATAGCATCTAGAGCAGCGCTGGCTGGATTTCAAACTTTTACAACATTCGAGCAATCAAAAGCTGGTGATAAGGTATCCATAACTGTTGTCGGAATTTGGAGTGATAAGTTGAATCAACTAGCGAATGGAATAAAAGAAAAAAATTTAGCTAATATCCCAACTGGAACTCCCCAAAAACCTATCATAGAACAAATTCCTAACAAGCCAGAAGTTTTGATAGGCACTTTTGGAGCAAAAATGTATGTTAATGAAAAGGGAGATCGTGAAGTTGTAGCTTTTGGACATGCCTCACCTTTAAAAGAAAATAGACAAGATCTGTTAAATAATGCCTGCACTCAAGCTGAAATAAAAGCGAAACAAGCAATCACTTTTTTTGTTAATGAAAACGTTTATTATCAGTCTGAATTATCAGAAAGAGATATATCTCAAGATTTAAAAGTTAATGGTCAAGACCAATACACATCTTTTCAGGGTAAAAATTTTGAAGAAACAATAAAATCTATTGGTCAATTAAGTGATGTATCGTTCGAGGTAGTGGATACAAAAGTAATACCACCAAACCCTGTATTTGCTGCATCTGATTGTATTAGAATTGTTAAATGGTCTCCTTCAGGAGAAAAAGCCAGAACCGCAATTAAAAACCAAACTGGTCAAGATAATACTGACAAAAATTTTACCGGTAATAGCCAAGAAATGAAACCTAGACAAGGTGCTGCAGGTAGTAAAGATTTTTAAAAATATAATATTTTTTTTAATATTAATAATTGTTACTAACCCAGCAATTGCTAACACTGCTGACAAATCCCTTCCGCGAGAATATAACGTTAAATTTGAAAAAATAATGACGTGCATTTTTGAAATAAGTAATAAAGAAAAGGATATATTTCAGGCCGGCCTCACAGAAAATGGCAATTTTTTTTTTGAAGAGCCCTTTCCCTTAAATAAAGAATTTAGTTCACTAAGTGAAAAAATTTTGTTTGTAAAAAAAGGATGGTGGGGAAAATATGAGCTAGAAATTAAAGATAGAAAAAATAATATAAGCAAATTAATATTTGATTTTGAAAATAAAACTTCAGAATTAATGAACAAAAACGGTAAGTTCAAATCCAAAGAGTGCTTATAGTAACGAAAATAGTAAAGTTTTCTCTTCTTTTAATTTTTAAAAGTCAAGATTATCTAGTTAATGCTAACAATAAAAAAATAAAAGATTTTATGTAGAAATAAATAACTAAAAATTAACACTACATAAATTACTTTACATCTATTTAAAACTCAAGAATGTCCCCGTCTAAAGATCTCTATCTAACAAAATATCTTTTCGGTTATTTTTAACTCTATTAAATAAATAAATAGCAATAGAGATAAGAGAGATTGGAATCAAAAACTTTAAAAAACCAGAAGAATAGATATGAATTTTTTTTGTTATTAGTGAGGATAAGCTAAAAATTGTAATAGTTAAACCATTCACTAAATAAAACCAAATAAAAATAATATCTATGATTGTCATCCTTTTAGGCTCAGGTTTTTCTACAGAAAAATAAAGAGCAATAGCAGACAAAAAAGTTGTGGTAAAAATTCCTATACTTTCTGTTATCCGATCTACTCCAAGGAAAACAGAATAGTAGACAAGAAATATTAAAAAAAACATTGGAATTCCTATTTTTAATAGAGTGGCAGTGTTTTTTCTTTTTACGATCCAACCAAGTCGATTTTCTTTTGTAACTACGACTATTTTTTTTAAATCTGTGTCTTGGTAAAGATAATTTTTTTTATATTTAATTCCCGAAAAAGAATTTTCTATTAACCATTCATTAATCTCAAATTCATCATCTACTAATTCTAAAGGAATAGGTTGTAAAATTTGACTAGTACTATCTTTTAAACTGAGTGATATATAAAGAATCTGCCAGTCAAAAGGATAATTATCAGCAATTGCTAGAAAGTCGAAATTAGCAACAATGTAATATCTTACTGTTCTATAATCATCTTTATCTTTTCTCTCCCAGATTATCTTAGAAGAAAATTTATCATTATTAGAAGATAAATTGTTAAAAATTATATCATCCAAAGGATTTACAGATTTAGAAACTAAATCTAAATAAAATTCTGATGTCCAAGTTTTGTCTTTAATATTAATATTAATAACTCTTAAAATATCTATATAGCTATAAACGGTATCATACTCTACCACCTTGTCGTTAGTTGTGCAAAATTGCTTAGGATAAAAAACTTTTGGAATTTTAAACTTTTCAGTTTGAAGTGAATTTGGAAAAGTGAATGCATAATTCTCTCTAGTGATATTTGAATTATTTTTATCAAAGGCATATTGAATTCTTTTTCCAACAAAAATATCACTTCGACCATTAAATGATTTTAATGTATCAATTATCTTTTCATCTAATTGATCACTATTAATAGAGTTTGTGTCATCAGCGTTACTGTATAATTTCTTCAAACATTCAAAAGCTAGTAATGGAACTTCTAATCTAAATGTACTATCCAATAATAAAGCTTTTTGATCAGACGTAATATTTCCTCCATCAACCTTTGACATCAAATCTTCAATTGCAACAGAGGGTACGTCGTGATTACCCACTAATTGAATTAAATCAAAAGGCAATTTTTCAAATCTATTCTGAAGTGAGCCAAAAGTAGTAATCACCTTATTTAAATGTCCTTTTTTTATTAGATGCTCAAATAAAGTTTTAAAAATGCTTAAATTCAAATCTAAAACAATTAGTTCATCACCTTTTAAATCAATCAATAGTTCTTGAAACTTTTGTTCTAATTTACTTAAATCGAAATCTTTAAAAGAAAAACTTGTAAAATAATTTTTATCTTTATGTTCCTTTAATAGAGGTTCAGATAATCTCAAACCTTGATGAAAAAAATAAACTTTTTTAGATATATATTTACTAATTTCATTATTTATAAATGCTAGCTTAGCATTTTGATCTGCTCTTGATAATTTAAAAATTCTTTTTTTTGTTTCTTCTTCAAAATCATCTAATTTGCTAATAGTTAAATTTTGAGGAAAAAAAAAAAATTTTCTTTTTTTTAAATCATTTATTATAGGATGGTTGTACTTGTTATTTGAATGACCGTTGGTGAAAAGCGTATCATTAATTGATTTAAATTTTTTTAAAAGACTCTGAACACCCTCCTCACCCTTTTCAATATGAGCAAAATCAATATTAAATGTAAATGGTAAGCTTTTTTCTTTTATTTCACTGTTAATTTCTTCATTAATTATTTCACAACTTTTTTTTAAAAAATTTGCTACATAATTATTCTTTTCATTCCCAATATCTAAAGATGAATACCAGACAAGTGAATTAAAATTCATTGTAAAGCTTAACAAATTAAATAGTTTATTTCAATTTTATAAGTTTAAAATTTTAGCTGTTTAAAAAAGTTAATTTTAATTTAGCTGTCATTAAATTTACCTTTGCCTGTTTTTTCTTTATTAGGTTCTAAATTAATTACACTTACAATTGAAATTTTAAAAATAAATATGATTGTAAAAGATAAGAATAAAATTCATTTAATATTTATTTTTCTAGTGCAAATACTAAGAATAAACTATAATTAATTAAAAAATTGCATGAGATAAGTGAATTTAATTATATGTTTTTTTTATTAAAGTGGTTTCTAATTATATTGGGTATTATTGCTTTTATATTTTGGTTTGTGCTATAAAATTTTCGTAAAATAACTTACAAATTCAGGTACCTAAAATGCGGTATCGCCTGCTTTCACCGCATCATTTAGTTTTGCTAACTATATTATTAAAGAGATAAATATTAATTGACTAAGCATTAAATTTAAAATTTTAACCACCCTATGCTACAAAATTAAAAAAAATAAAAAATGATTATATTTTTTTAAAAATTAAATAGTTTATAAAAATAAAGCAACTGTAGTTAATAAGAAAACGTAGGCTCCGGCGTCCACAAAATAACCTGTGCCAAATCCAGTGCGGATAACAGCTTTAAAAAAATAAACTAAATTGCACCGATTAAAGCTATAGCGCTTCTTGCGGTATTTAAAATATTTATTCTTAATTTTATTTTTTTTATACTATTTATAATTTAGTTTAGTCTTTATCTTTTAATTTTTTAAGTTTTTCCAAGTTTTCTTTAGTAAGCTCTGATGCTCCACCAGATGCAGCGGCATTTATTCCTCTTTTTATTAACGCTTTTCCTTCGTCAGTTTGGGCAAAAGCCAGTCCTTTTTTTGCAAGAGATTTTATATTTTTGTTTTTAGCTAACTTATTTAGACTTTTTTTAAACTTATCAAACATTTTGCCTCACTTTTTTTAGTTTGTTTGATGATCATTGTAATATAAATTGCTAAAAAGTCTAAGAATTATAAATAAATATTATCTGCTAATTTTACAGTAATCAGAAGTTTTTAACTAAATAAATGTTAGTTATGCAAAACCACTAGTTAAAAAGTTAAATAAAACGCAATCTTAAGACAAGAGAGAACTATAATAAAGTAAGACCAGGATTTATATCCACCTATGAGTCCTTACTCTATGACAGAAGAACTGTTGCAGTTGCTTATCTTAAATGCCCCTGGGGAATTAATGGTTAAATATTTATAGGACTAAGTAAAACAATCTTCAACTAGGACTGTTAAGCTTCGCTTGTCTTGATTAGTAGGTACTAATAAATATATATTTTATCTGACAATCCATAAATAAGAATCGCCATCAACACCGTAAATACAAAAGGTGCAATCACTGCCTCTATAGAATTACTCCTCACTCCAGTTTTATCGATCAGAACAGTATAAATATTTACTAATAGCACACAAAAATTTTGCACAAATACCAAGTTAAAAAAAGCCCAAGTTCCCTGCACACCATTAGGTCTGACAAAAAGAATATAAAGTGCCATTAAAAATACCCCAATTAACATCCCG
>SHWS01000010.1 GCA_009693705.1 Pelagibacteraceae bacterium | reverse complement strand
TTTCAGAATATAATTTTGAACATGCAAATACAGAAAATCTTTTTAAAATGTTTGATATGTTTGAAATAGAAGCAAAATCACTTGTTGAAAAAAAATTATCCTTACCGGCATATGATCAGTGTTTAAAAACCAGTCATGTATTTAATATTTTAGACGCAAGAGGAGCAATTAGCGTTGCTCAAAGGGCAGGTTATATAGGAAGAATAAGAGAAATCACAAAAGCAGCCGCAGGCGCTTGGTTAGATAGCCAGATTTAAATGTCAGAATTTTTTTTAGAGTTGTTTAGCGAAGAAATACCTTCCTCATTGCAAAAAAATTTACGATCTGATCTTCTTGGAAGTTTTCAAAAGTTATTCACAGAAAAATTGATAAAATTTAAAAATAATAAATCTTATTCAACACCAAATAGATTGGTCATATTATTTGAAGATCTTCAAAAAGAAACAACAGTTAATTCTGAAGAAATTAAAGGCCCAAATACAAATGCACCTAAAGAGGCTTTAGAAGGTTTTTTAAGATCAAATAAAATTTCTAAAGAAAAAATATTTAAAAAAAAAACTGAAAAAGGAGAATTTTATTTTTTTAAGACCATTTCGGAAAAAATTAATACTCATGATTTATTAGAAGAGTCTATCCCTCAAATTCTAGATCAAATTCAATGGAAAAAATCTATGAGATGGGGCAATCATAATCTTAGTTGGGCAAGACCTTTAAAATCAATATTGGCTATTTTTGATAAAAAAAAAATTAATTTTAAATTTCATCATTTATTATCGTCAAATGTAACTTTTATAGACAAAGAATTTGAAGAAAAAAAAAAAATATTTAATGAATTCAAAGACTATAATAATTTTTTTAGCAGGTTAAATATTATTGTTGATCATAATCAAAGAAAAGATTTTATAGAAAAAGAATTTAAAAAATTATCAAATAATAAAAATATAAATGTTAAAAATAATTTAAGCTTACTCGATGAAGTTGTAAATCTTATAGATCAACCAAATATACTTATTTGTGAATTTGATAAAAAATTTCTTCAAATACCAAAAGAAATTTTGACAATTACTATGCAGCATCATCAAAAATATTTTCCGACGTTTGATCAAAAAGGAAATATTACAAATGAGTTTTTAGTTGTTGCAAATAAAAAAGATACTAAGGGTCTTATAAAATTAGGAAATGAAAGGGTTGTAGAAGCAAGACTGACTGATGCAGCTTTTTTTTGGAAAAAAGATGTATCGCAAAATTTAGTTAAAAGAGTATCCAACTTAAAATCTATGAACTACTACCAAGGTTTAGGAACGTATTTTGATAAAGTACAAAGAATGAAAAAAATTGGAGGAATGATTTCAGATGAGCTTCTAATTAGTAAAGAGAAAGTAGAGTTATCAGCATCTGTTTCTAAAGTAGATTTAGTTTCTGATCTTGTAAGAGAATTTCCTGAAATCCAAGGAATTATAGGCGGTTATTTAGCTGATGCTCAAGGTTTTGATAAGGAAATATCAACTGCAATTAGTGAACAATATTTACCAGTAGGATTAGATTCAAAAATTCCTAAAAAACCTTTTAGCGTTGCTTTATCTTTATCTGATAAACTAGATACATTAGTTGGTTTTTTTGGTATTGGGCAAATACCAACAAGCTCAAAGGATCCTTATGGTCTTAGAAGAATTGCGTTAGGTATAATCAGAATTATTATTGAGAATAAGAGAGATTTTAAAATTAGAGATCTTATTAATTACACAACAAGTCTGTATTTAAATCAAGGCTTTGATTTTAAAAATAAGAATTTACAAAAAGAACTTATCGATTTTTTACTTGATCGATTAAAATTTTATATGAAAGAACAAAAAATACGACATGACATTATCTTGTCCTGTGTTAATTCTTCAAACATTGATCAATTTGTAATTATTTTTCAAAAAGCTAAAAGTTTAAATAAAATTATAAATAAAAAAGAAGGTCAGGATATTATTTCAAGCTATAAAAGAGCTTCAAATATATTAGAAACTGAACTTAAAAATAATAATTTAGAATTATCTGAAACAACTGATCCAGGTATTTTTAAATCAGATTTTGAAAAAAATTTATTTAAAAAAATTAAAGAACTTAGAAAATATTTTTCAAATGTTGATAAAGATGAAGATTTTGACCAATCGCTTATCAATTTAGCTATTTCAAAAAAAATAATTTTTGATTTTTTTGACAATGTAATTGTAAATGAAGAAGATCAAAATTTAAGAAAAAATAGATTAGAACTAATTCAAATGTTATGTAAAACTTTTGACAATTATACTAATTTTTCTATTTTAGAGTCACATAAATGAAAAAATTAATATTAAATTTTAAATCTAAGCATATTAAAGAGATTAAAAATCCTAAAAATTTTCTAGGAGGCAAGGGTGCTAATCTTTCAGAAATGTGTCGCATGGGATTACCAGTTCCACCAGGATTTATCATTTCAACAAATGTTTGTGATATTTTTTATAAAAATAAAAAAAAACTTAGTAATAATTTTGTCTTGAAAATTATAAAAGAATTAAAAATAATTGAAAAAGATGTATCAAAAAAGTTTGGAGATTTAAAAAATCCACTATTATTATCAGTTAGATCTGGCGCAAGAGTTTCGATGCCTGGAATGATGGATACTATTTTAAATTTAGGCCTTAATGACAGAACGGTTATTGCCCTCGCAAATAAGACTTCTAATGGGAGATTTGCTAAAGATAGCTATAGAAGATTTATTCAGATGTACGCTAGTGTTGTGATGGGTATTGAGAATTACCATTTTGAAGAATTGATCGAAAACTATAAACTTACTAAAGGGGTTATTTTAGACACTGGTCTTGATGAAAATGACTGGGATGGATTAATTCACGATTTTAAAAGACTAGTAAAAGAAAAATCAAAAAAAGATTTTCCCCAAGATGTTTATGAGCAGTTGTTTGGTGCAATAAATGCAGTGTTTTTATCTTGGCAAAGCAATAGAGCAAAAATATATAGAAAGTTAAATCAAATATCAGCAGAGTGGGGAACGGCAGTTAATATTCAATCTATGGTTTTTGGTAACATGGGCTCAGATTGTGCAACTGGAGTTGTTTTTACCAGAAATCCATCTGATGGAATAAATGAAATTTTTGGAGAATATTTAATTAACGCTCAAGGTGAAGATGTTGTTGCTGGAACTCGAACACCACAATACATAACCAAAAAAGCAAAGAAAGACGCGAGAGCAAAAGAACCTTCAATGGAAGAGGCTATGCCAAAAGTTTTCAGGCAATTAGATCAAATTTTAAAATTATTAGAGAAATATTATAAAGATATGCAGGATGTAGAGTTTACAGTTGAAAATAATAAATTATGGATACTTCAAACCCGTTCAGGAAAAAGAACATCTAAGTCAGCAATCAAAATAGCTGTTGACATGGTTAAAGAAAAATTAATTTCAAAAAAAGAAGCTGTACTTAGAATAGATCCAAATACTTTAGATACTTTGCTTCATCCAACTTTAGATGAAAAAAGTTTAATTAATGTTGTGGCAACTGGACTCCCAGCATCTCCAGGAGCCGCAAGTGGAAAAGTAGTATTTACATCTAAAGAAGCAGAAAGATTGAATGAAATGATGCAAGATACAATATTGGTTAGAGTTGAAACATCTCCAGAAGATATTCAGGGTATGCATGCTGCTAAGGGAATTTTAACTGCCAGAGGTGGAATGACTAGTCATGCTGCTGTAGTTGCAAGAGGCATGGGTAGACCTTGTGTATCGGGTTCTAGCGAAATAGATATTAATTATGAGACCAAAACATTTAAAACTAAGTCAGTCGAAATAAAAGAGGGAGATATCATAACAATTGATGGATCATCAGGAAGAATAATTTTAGGTACTGTTCCAACTGTAAAACCTGAGATTTCTGGAGATTTTTCAAAATTAATGAGCTGGGCAGATAGTTTTAGAAAGTTAAAAGTAAGAACAAATTCTGAAACTCTATTAGACACCAAAACAGCTAGAGATTTTGGAGCTGAAGGTATAGGTCTTTGTAGAACAGAGCACATGTTTTTTGATGAAAAAAGAATTTTATCCGTAAGAGAAATGATTTTGTCTAAAACTTATGAAGATAGAGCTAAAGCTTTAGCAAAACTTTTACCTCATCAAAAAAAAGATTTTAAGGAAATATTTTCTATCATGCACAGTTTACCAGTTACAGTTAGATTGCTAGATCCACCATTGCATGAATTTATTCCAAAATCAGAAAAAGAAATTTTAGAAGTTGCTAAAACAACAGGATTATCTCTCAAAGAGATTAATTCAAGAATTGAAATGTTGCATGAACAAAATCCTATGTTAGGTCATAGAGGTTGTCGGTTGGGAATTTCTTTTCCAGAGATTTATGAAATGCAGTGTAGAGCAATATTTGAAGCTCTTTCTGAACTAAAAATAAAAAAATCTAAATGCGCTTTACTTGAAGTTATGATTCCTTTTGTTTCAACAGAAGCAGAAATTAAAATAATGAAAGATTTAGTTATTAGAGTGGCAAAACAAGTGCAAAAAGAAAAAAAGATTAAAATAGAATTTATGGTTGGTACCATGATAGAATTACCAAGAGCGGCAATTAAAGCTAAAGATATAGCAAAACATGCTGAATTTTTTAGTTTTGGTACAAATGATTTGACCCAAACTACTTTTGGAATAAGCAGAGATGATAGTGGAAAATTTTTAAATGATTATATTGATAATAAAATATTTTCTATAGACCCATTTATTTCAATTGATGAAGGTGTTGGGGATTTAATAAAAATTGCCGTAGAACGAGGGAAAAAACAAAGAAAAAATATTAAACTAGGTATTTGTGGTGAGCACGGCGGGGATCCTAAAAGTATAGAGCTTTGTTCCTTGTTAGGCTTAGATTATGTTTCTTGTTCTCCTTATAGAGTACCGGTAGCAAGACTTGCTGCTGCTCAAGCTGAGATAAAAAAATATTATTAAAAAGGGGCGTTCTGTTACTCACGCATTATCAAATAAGTATCAGGTATCAACGAAAATAGAAAGAGTGTGTAGAGGAGTGTGTAGTCAGATTGTATTTTTTTGCGAAATTTATGTAACGAAAATAAAAATTAGTGTGTAGTAAAATAACTATATTCGCAATTGCGTATATTCGTGTATTCGAAGATTTAACGTATATTTTGATTTTTTAGAACACGCATAAAAAAAATTATAAAAATTAATATCTGGTATTTAAATATAAAATTTAATTTAAGTCCTTTTCTTTTCGAAAAACAACCTTATTAATCCCTTTTTCATTACGTGCATATTACAATAAACTGCTAATACTGATTTCTGATACTTTTGCAAAAAAGTTCAATTTTGTTCGAATTAATCACGTATCAACAAGTCGTAATCTAACGAATTCTTATCGTTTGGCATGTCTAATTTGTGAGGCAATTTGAAAGAATTTGAAAACTTTGCATGCCTACTGAAAGTTAATTCCAAAACTAACGGCAAACCATCGTCTAATCTTATTGGTGCATAATTGTTTGCGTGTATGTGTACTAAATATAAGCCACGCTTATTTAAATTCTTTACAAATCTTTCGATTTGACTCAGATGTATATCACAATCGTGCAGCTCAATTACTATCCCGGTAATTTTTTCTTCATTTGCAACTATATCATCTAAAAATCGGTATTCAGAACCTTCAATATCAATTTTTAAAAAATTTTTTTTATTATTTCCCTCATTAAGTGCTTCTAATAATGTACAATACATCTCATTAGAAGTGTTTAATCCTAAAAATTTTTTAATATGCTTGCGTTTTCCTTTAAAAAATTTTTTATATGAAAATAATTTTTTTATACCATAAAAATTTAGTGGGTTCTTTATGGTTTCGATAATCATTCGTTTTAAAAGAGAGCGAAAATTTAAAGAAGCGTCATAAGCAACAACTTCAATGTCATTATATTTCGCGAAATCACTCTCAAAACTCCAATCATCAGCAATGCCAAAACTAATTAGTATATTTGATTTTTCAATGTCCGATATCGAAACTAGATAACCTCCATCGTTCTGCTTTCCAATTCTCACCAGGTCTTTTGCTTGGTTAAATGAAAAAAAACTTGGTAGATAGGCCCTCTCTCTCTCTCTCTCTCATAAATTTTTTTCTATCTTGAATTGAAAAAAGTGGGGCGTTCTGTTGCCAGGTGCCCCGGACCCCGTCTACTTAATTAACAAAGTTAATTAGGCAGCAAGTGCGTAACTTTCGTTAGCAATTATAAATTAGCCCGTTGCGGTGGAACAATCCCGAACAAAAGAATAGCCTTTAGTCACCCGTCGAATCTATTTCACCCCCATAAGTTGTAATGGTGGAGGTGGTGGGTACTGCCCCCACGTCCGCGATGGTTATTTCGAAATTCGTTTATCGTCATAGTTGGAAATCCAACATTATTAATATAAAAGGAAATACAACAGTTTCAATAATAATCATGAAATTAACTAGAGAACAATTAGAGGAAATTAAGAGTCAACAAGCTCAAAACAACGAAACTAAGCGAGTTACAGTTCCAGAGCTTGAAAAAATTCTTTATGAGGCAATTCCAGCTTTAGATCACGGTTTTGTAAGAGTTGTTGATTATATGGGTGATGATACGTCAATCGTTCAATCAGCCAGAGTATCTTATGGAAAAGGAACCAAGCAAGTTTCAACTGATAAAAGTTTAATAAAATATTTAATGCGCCATTGGCACAGTACACCATTTGAAATGTGCGAAATAAAATATCATATTAAACTGCCAATATTTATAGCACGTCAATGGATTAGACATCGAACAGCTAATGTAAACGAATATTCAGCAAGATATTCTATTTTAGATAAAGAATTTTATATTCCAACACCTGAAAATCTTGCAGCACAATCATCTAGTAATAGACAAGGGCGTGGAGATGTATTGGAAGGTAAGCAAGCAAAGGAGGTTTTAGAGTTACTAAAAAACGACGCTGAAAGAACCTATGCTAATTATGAAGCTATGCTAAATGAGCGGTATGATGGTTCAGCTATTGATGAAAACAAAAAAGGCTTAGCAAGAGAACTTGCTCGAATGAACTTAACATTAAACACTTACACTCAATGGTATTGGAAAACAGATTTATTAAATTTAATGAATTTTTTAAGATTAAGAACTGATAAACATGCCCAATATGAAATAAGAGTTTTTGCAGACATCATGCTTGACACAGTAAAAAAATGGGTACCAATTACTTATGAGGCATTTATGGATTATAGAGTTGGTGGAACAGAAGTTTCAGCTAAGGGAAAAATAATTATTCAAAAACTTATTAAAGGTGAAAATGTATCTGCAGATGACTCTGGATTATCTAAAAGAGAGTGGAACGAGTTAATGCAGGCTTTTAGTCTTGAAGATAAGTTGATTTAATTTTATTAGCTAAGTTTAAATAAATTTTAGAAATCTCATGATTTGGATTTTCTTCTACAATGGGTTTGCCATTATCACCTGCAGCACCAACTTCAGGGTTAATTGGTATTTCTCCTAAAAACTCCTTATGGAATTCTTCTGCAGTTTTTCTAACCCCACCTTCACCAAAAATTTTATATTTTTTTCCATCATCTCCAATAAAATAACTCATATTATCCACTAAACCCAAGATCTTAACTCCTAATTTATCAAACATTTTAATTCCTCTTATGACATCTAGTAAAGCAACTTCTTGAGGTGTAGAAACTATAATTGCTCCATCCATCAAAATTTCTTGAGAAAATGTTAATTGGGTGTCTCCAGTTCCAGGAGGCATATCAACAATTAAAAAATCTAAGTCTTTCCAATTAACTTTTTGGGTAAATGTTTTAATAGCACTAGTAACCATTGGTCCCCGCCAAATCATTGGAGTTTGTTGATCGGCTAGGAAGCCAATAGACATGCATTGAATGTCATATTTTTTAATAGGTTCTAATTTTTGACCATCGCTTTTAGGCTTTTCATTTATTCCAAACATTTTAGGAATTGATGGACCATAAATATCAGCATCAAGCAAACCTACTTTGCATCCAATCTGTTTTAATGCTAAAGCTAAATTTGTCGCAAACGTAGATTTACCAACTCCGCCTTTAGCGCTTGAAATGGCTATAGTAAATTTGGTTCCTAAAATTGGGTTTTTTTTAAAAATCCTTTGTCCAGGCTTACTATTTATTGCGTCATTAAGCTCTGGTTTTTTATCAGTCATTTTTGATCATAACTTGTTTTTATAAGTAAAGACACTATATAGATAATCAATGTCAGATGATTTTCAACAACGTGGCGGAAGTCCTTGGGGAACTCCTCCAGGCGGAAGTAATGGGAATGGTTCAGGTAGAAAAACTACACCCCCAGATTTTGATAAAATAATTCGTGAATTTCAAGAAAAGATAAAAAAATTTTTACCTGGTGGCAATGCATCGGGAAATAAACCCATTGGTTTAGCAGTATTAATTTTATTTCTTATTTGGCTAGCGAGTGGTCTATATAGAGTGTTGCCAGATGAACAAGGTATAGTTTTAAGATTTGGAAAATTTGTTAAAACAACTCAACCAGGTTTAAACTACCATTTACCAATTCCTTTTGAAACTGTTCAAACTCCAAAAGTTACAAAAGTAAATAGAATAGATGTCGGATTTAGATCAGAAAGAGATAGTGGTTTTGCTTCAGGAGGTGGAGTTGCGGATGTTCCTCAGGAAAGTTTAATGTTAACTGGTGATGAAAATATCGTTAATATAGATTTTTCTGTATTTTGGGTTATTAAAGATGCACG
Organism: Pelagibacteraceae bacterium; assembly: GCA_009693705.1. Lineage (GTDB taxonomy): Bacteria > Pseudomonadota > Alphaproteobacteria > Pelagibacterales > Pelagibacteraceae > Pelagibacter. The sequence continues at coordinate 38,157 of SHWS01000010.1, read as the reverse complement.
TAAATTTTTATTTGATATTCAAGATCCAGAAGAAACTATAAAAGCTGCAGCAGAAACTGCCATGAGAGAAATTGTTGCGCGAAGCCAAATTCAACCAATTTTAACTGAAGGAAGAGCACAAATTGAGATCGATACTCAAAATATTATGCAGGATATTTTAGATCTTTACAATAGCGGTGTTCAAGTTACGCAAGTTCAAACTCAAAAAGCAGATCCACCAGATCAAGTAATTGATGCATTTAGAGATGTGCAAGCTGCAAGAGCAGACATGGAAAGAGCTAAAAACGAGGCAGAGGCTTATGCAAATGATGTCATTCCAAGAGCAAGAGGTGAAGGGGCAAGAATTATGCAGGCCGCTGAAGCTTATAAACAAAAAGTTGTTGCCGCATCAGAAGGGGAAGCTAGTAGATTTATTTCCATATACAAAGAATATGCCAAAGCAAAAGAAGTTACTCAAGAAAGAATGTATCTAGAAACTATGGAAAAAGTTTTAGCAGATATAGATAAAGTAATTATTGAAAAAAATGCAGGGTCAGGTGTAGTACCATACTTGCCATTGCCTGAACTAGGTAAACCGAAAGCAACCAATTAAATGAAACTTCAAAAAATCTTATTACCTATAATTATCTTAATATTTATTTTAACATTCTTTTCGGTTTTTATAGTTAAAGAGGTAAACCAGGCAATCGTATTGCAATTTGGTAATCCTAAAAGAATTATATTAAATCCAGGATTAAATTTTAAAATTCCATTCATTCAAAATGTGGTCTTCATTGATAAAAGAATTTTAAATTTAGATACGCCACCAGAAGAAGTAATTGCCGCAGATCAAAAAAGATTAATTGTAGACTCGTATGCACGATTTAAAGTTATTGATCCATTAAAATTCTATATTTCAGTTGGAAATGAGAGAGTAGCCAGATCTAGATTGGCAACAATAATTAACTCAAGACTTAGAAATGTTTTAGGACAGCAAGAATTACAAACTCTTTTATCAAAAGATAGATCTAAGCAAATGACAATAATTAAAGACAGTGTAAATGCAGAAGCTAAAAACTTTGGTATTGAAATAATAGATGTCAGAATTAAAAGAGCAGATTTGCCACAAGCTAACAGCGATGCAATTTATAAAAGAATGCAAACCGAAAGAGAGAGAGAGGCAAAAGAATTTAGAGCACGAGGAGCTGAAATGGCTGTAACAATTACTTCAACAGCAGATAAAGATGTATCAGTACTACTTGCAAATGCGAATAAAGACTCCGAAATAATGAAAGGAGAAGGCGATGGTTTAAGAAATAAAATATTTGCCGAAGCATTTGGAAGAGATCCTGAGTTTTTTGCTTTTTATAGAGCAATGCAAGCCTATGAAACAGCACTGATAGGTGGAGAAACTTCTTTAATCTTATCTCCAGATAGTGAATTTTTTAAATTTTTTGGAAATATAAAACCTAAGTCACAATAATAAATAAATTATGAATGAATTGATCGTTGCATTGGGTCTTTTCTTTTTTATTGAGGGAATATTATACGCTATTTTTCCATCAAAAATGAAAAATATGTTAAAAAAATTAGAAATTGTAAAAGATAGTCAGCTAAGAGTGGGTGGACTAATTTTTGCAATTATAGGATTTATAATTATTTATTACATTAAAGGTTAATATGAAAAAAATTAAATTAATATTTTTAAGTTTAATATTTATCTTTAGTTATTCAGTTAATTCTAATTCAAAAGATGCGCCAGACTCGTTTGCGGATCTAGCGGAAAAATTAATGCCCTCAGTTGTAAATATTTCAACAACACAAACAATTGTTACAAATACAAATCCATTTCCATTTGAATTTCCTCCAGGATCACCATTTGAGGATATGTTTAAAGAGTTTGGAGCTCCACAAGAAAGAAAATCATCAGCTCTTGGGTCTGGATTTATTATTGATGAAAAAGGGATAGTTATAACAAATAATCATGTTATTCAAGATGCGGAAGATATATTTATCAAAGTTGATGGGGGTGAAGAAATTAAAGCAAAAGTTATAGGGGCTGACCCACTATCGGATATTGCAGTTTTACAATTAGACACTAAAAAAAAATTTCAATCTGTCAAATTTGGAAATTCTGATAACGCAAGAATAGGTGATTGGGTTATAGCAATTGGAAATCCCTTTGGTCTTGGTGGAACAGTAACTTCAGGAATTATCTCTGCGAGAAATCGTTCAATAGGATTATCAAGATATGAAGATTATATTCAAACAGATGCTTCAATAAATTCTGGAAATTCTGGTGGACCATTATTCGATATGAATGGCGATGTAATTGGAATTAATACAGCAATATTGGGTAGAAATGGATCAATTGGAATAGGATTTGCCATTCCATCTAACAGTGCAAAAGCTGTAATTGATCAATTAATTAGTTTTGGCGAAACTAGAAGAGGCTGGCTAGGTGTACGAATTCAAGATGTAACAAAAGAAATAGCAGATGTTGAAAATTTAGGAAAACCAAGAGGAGCTTTAGTTGCAAGTGTTGCGGAAAATAGTCCCTCTGCAAAAGCTGGGATTATTGCAGGTGACATTATTTTAGAATTTAACGGAGAAAAAATTCAAGAAATGAAAGAATTACCAATGATTGTTGCTAAAACTGAAGTTGGCAAAAAAGTTGAAGTAAAGATTTGGAGAAATAAAAAAGAAATTATCAAAGATATAACCCTTGGAAGACTTGAAACCTCAGAGGATCTTGCAGAAACTAAAAAAACCTTACCTCAAGACTTAAAAATTGAAAGTCTTAAAATAACTGTCAGAACCTTAACTCCTGAAGATATCAAATCAAGAGAACTACCAAATCAAACAACTGGCTTAGTTATTACTAGCATTGCTAATAATAGTCCCTTACTAAATTCATTAGAGGTAAATAGCATTATAGTTGAGGCACAAAAGAAAAAAATTAATTCAATTGATGATCTAAATTTAGCTGTTGAGCAAGTATTAAAATCTAATCAAAAAACTATTTTGTTAGTAATCTATAACCTCCAAAATCAAAGAAGATATCTAGGTGTTAAATTAGATTAATCATGGATTTAAGATCCAAGATTATTTTAATTTCAGGCCCAACTGCATCAGGTAAGTCTGTCTTTGCAATTAATCTTGCTAAAAAAATAAATGGTGAAATTATCAATGTAGATAGTATGCAGGTTTATAAACAGTTAAAAATTTTATCTGCCAGACCTGATTTAAAAAGTTATCAAAATATTAAACATCATTTATATGGTTTTCATGATGTCAGAAAAAACTTTTCGACTGGTGATTGGTTAAAACTTGCTTTTACGAAAATACAATTAATTAAAAAAAAAAACAAAATACCAATATTAGTTGGAGGTACTGGCTTGTATTTCAAAGCTTTGACAGAAGGATTGGTTAATCTTCCAGTTGTTCCCATTTATTTAAGAAATAGAATTAGGTCTTTACATAAAAAAATTGGTCAAAAAAAATTTTATCTTAAATTAATAAAACTTGATCCCTTAGTTAAAGAAAAAATAAATCCAACCGATAGTCAAAGATCAATCCGGGCTTATGAAGTAAAAGAATTTACAAAAAAATCTTTATATGAATGGTACAAAAGCACTAAATCCGATTTTAAAGAAACTGATTTTTTTAAAATCTATATAGATTTTCCAAGAAAAGAATTAATTGAAAGAATTAATCTTAGAACCGAAGAAATGATCAAAATGGGAGCCGTTAAAGAGGTAAAAAAATTTATTAGTCTTAAAGTTAAAGCCGATAACAGCGTGAATAAAGCGATAGGAATTCAAGAAATTAAAGAATACTTGGAACAAGAAAAAAAACTAAGTGAAATTAAGGAAAAAATATCAATAAAAACTAGACAATATGCCAAAAGACAAAGTACTTGGGCAAGAGGTCACATGATGGATTGGATCAGGCTCCAGCCTAATGAAAAAAATAAATTTTTAAAAAAAATCTCAATAATTCATTCTAAAACTTGACCAATGACTACAACTTCAGCTAGATTAGAAAAATGTCTAAATTGTACACAGGTGCTGAAATTGTGTTTAAGTGCTTTGAAGATCAAGGAGTAGAATTTATTTTTGGTTATCCTGGCGGTGCAGTTTTACCTATTTATGATGAATTAAAAAACCATACTTCAATCAAACATATTCTCGTAAGACATGAACAGGGAGCAGGTCATGCTGCAGAAGGCTATGCGAGGTCATCTGGTAAACCTGGTATAATTCTAGTTACTTCAGGGCCTGGTGTAACTAATGTAGTGACAGCGTTGACAGATGCTTATATGGATTCAGTTCCGCTAGTTTGTATTTCAGGACAAGTACCAACTCATTTAATTGGAACAGATGCATTCCAAGAATGTGATACCACCGGAATAACCAGACCTTGTACAAAACATAATTGGTTGGTAAAAAATATTGAAGATTTACCAAGAATTTTACATGAGGCATTTCATATTGCAACAACCGGAAGACCTGGACCAGTATTAGTTGATATTCCAAAAGATATTCAATTTGCAAAAACAATATATTTTAAACCAAAAAAAGAAAAAAAATTAAACGGAAAATCTCATAATAATTTTAATCAAAAACAAATAGATCAATTTATAGATTTAATTGTTAAATCAAAAAAACCAATTTTTTATACAGGTGGTGGCGTAATTAATTCAGGACCAAAAGCAAGTGAATCATTAAGAGAGCTTGTAAGACTAACTGGCTTTCCAATTACATCAACCCTACAAGGTTTAGGAGCTTTCCCAGGTGAGGATAATCAGTTTTTAGGAATGCTTGGAATGCATGGAACTTATGAAGCAAATAATGCCATGCACGATTGTGATTTGTTGATAAATATTGGTGCAAGGTTTGATGATAGGATTACAGGAAAAATTGATGAGTTTTCTCCAAATTCAAAAAAAATTCATATTGATATCGACCCATCATCCATTAATAAAATTATTAAAGTAGATTTAGCAATTGTAGGGGATGTAAATGAAGTTATTAAAAAAATTATTAAAACTATAAATAAGAAAAAATTAAATCTACAAAAATCAAACAAACCACAAACCTCGAATTGGTGGGAGCAAATTCAAAAATGGAGGTCCAAAGACTCTCTCGGTTTTGTTAATAGTGATAAAACTATTAAGCCACAATATGCGGTACAAAGGCTTTATCAACTGACAAAAAATCAAGATACGTTTATCACAACTGAGGTAGGTCAACATCAAATGTGGGCGGCTCAACATTATAAATTTAACAAACCAAATAGATGGATGACTTCAGGGGGTCTTGGAACAATGGGTTATGGTTTACCAGCGGCAGTTGGGGTACAAATTGCACACCCAAAAAAGTTAGTTATAGATATAGCTGGTGAAGCTTCAGTTTTGATGACTATGCAAGAAATGTCAACTGCAGTTCAGTATCATTTGCCAATCAAAATATTTATTCTAAATAATCAATACATGGGAATGGTTAGACAATGGCAGGAGTTGCTTCACGAAAAAAACTATTCAGAGAGCTATTCAGAAGCGTTACCAGATTTCGTTAAAATGGCAGAAGCATTTGGTTGTAAGGGAATAAGAGTAAAAGATCCAAAGCATTTAGATGAAAGTATTAATGAAATGATTAAATTTGATGGACCAGTAATATTTGATTGTCTTGTTGATCCAAATGAAAATTGTTTTCCGATGATACCTTCAGGTAAGCCACATAATCAGATGATTTTAGGACCTTTGGATAAAAAGAAAAATAAAATTACTGGTCGTGGAAAGTCGTTAGTTTAATGGCAAAGTCGAAATCTGCATATAGTCTTCCAACTAAAAAAGAAAAAACAGATACACATATCATTGTAGTATGGGTTGATAATGAGGCTGGAGTTTTAGCTAGAGTTGTAGGCCTATTTTCAGGAAGAGGATATAATATTGAGTCTCTCGCTGTTGCTGAAGTAGATCTAAAAAAAAATATATCTAGAATAACAATTGTAACAACAGGAACCCCTCAAGTTATTGATCAAATAAAATTACAATTAAGAAAATTGGTACCAGTTCATAATGTAGCTGATTTTAAAAGGGATGATAAAAATGTAATATTCAGAGAAATGGCTCTTTTTAAAATTGTAACAAAAAAAAAACAAATAAAAAAATGTCTCAATGTTTGCGAAAATTTTAATCCAGTAATACTAGATAAAACTAAGAAATCTGTGGTAATTCAAATTACTGCCTTAAGAAGAGAAATTGACTTAATGAGTATAAAATTGAAACCACTAGGTCTTGTAAGCACCTCAAGAACTGGAGCGGTAGCAATGACAAGAGGTGCTGAGTTTTTTAAATAAATTTAATAAGAGGAAATAATTATGAAAATGTTTTATGAAAAAGACGCTGATATTAATCTAATAAAAAATAAAAAAATTGCTATTTTTGGTTATGGAAGTCAAGGACATGCACATGCATTAAACTTGAAAGATAGTGGTGTAAATAATGTTGTGGTTGCATTGAGGGATGGCTCTGTCAGTAAATCAAAGGCAGAGTCCAAAGGTTTAAAAGTTATGAATTTATCAGATGCTGCAGAATGGGCAGATGTTTGTATGATTTTAACCCCAGATGAACTTCAGGCATCTATTTATAAAAATCATATCGAACAAAGAATTAAAGTAGGAACCAGTTTGGCTTTTGCGCATGGTTTAAATATTCACTACGATTTAATTAAAGCTAGAAAAGATTTAGATGTTTTTATGGTAGCTCCTAAAGGGCCAGGTCATTTGGTTAGAAGTGAGTTTGAAAAAGGCGGTGGAGTTCCTTGCTTAATGGCTGTTCATCAAGACGGCACTGGTAAAGCAAGAGACCTAGCGCTATCATATGCATCTGCAATTGGTGGTGGTAGATCTGGAATTATTGAAACAACTTTTAAAGATGAGTGTGAAACTGATTTATTTGGTGAGCAAACCGTTCTTTGTGGTGGGTTAGTAGAATTAATTAAAAATGGTTATGAAACTTTAGTAGAAGCGGGATATGAACCTGAAATGGCTTATTTTGAATGTCTTCACGAAGTAAAATTAATTGTTGATCTTATTTACGAGGGTGGAATAGCAAACATGAATTATTCCATCTCTAATACCGCAGAGTATGGTGAATATGTTTCTGGACCAAGAATTATTAACAAAGAAGAAACCAAGAAAAAAATGAAAGAAGTTTTAGCTGATATTCAATCTGGTAAGTTCACAAAACAGTGGATGGATGAATGTAAAAATGGTCAAAAAAACTTCTTAAAAAAAAGGAAAGAATTATCAGAACACTCAATAGAGACTGTTGGAGCCAAACTTAGAGCTATGATGCCGTGGATCGGCAAAAAGAAGTTGGTTGATAGTGATAAAAATTAAATAAAAACACTTATTTTTAATAAATATTTTGCAATATCTAACGTAGATTGTAATATATGTTTTTCAAAAAACTCTAATTATGGGCGAAAAAGATAAAATTTATATATTTGATACCACAATGCGAGATGGTGAGCAGTCTCCAGGTGCATCAATGAGTCTTGAGGAAAAAATTCAAATCGCAAGAGTTTTTGAAGAACTTGGAATTGACATTATTGAAGCTGGGTTTCCGATTGCTTCACCTGGTGATTTTGAAGCGGTTAGAGCTATTAGTAAAATTTTAAAAAACTCAATACCAGCTGGATTATGTAGAGCAAACAAAAAAGATATTGATGCTTGTCATGAGGCTTTAAAAGCAGCACCGCGATTTAGAATTCATACTTTTATTTCAACAAGCGCGCTTCACATGAAGCATAAATTAAATAAATCCCCTGAACAGGTATTAGATGCAATAAAAGAGAGTGTTACTTATGCTAGAAATTTTACTGATGATGTAGAGTGGTCGTGTGAAGACGGTACAAGAACTGATATGGACTATATGTGCAAAACAGTTGAGATGGCAATTAATTGTGGCGCAAAAACTATAAATATTCCTGATACTGTTGGCTATACTATTCCATCTGAATTTACTAAAATTATTACTAATTTAAAAAATAAAGTTCCAAATATTGATAAAGCAATTTTATCTGTACATTGTCATAATGACTTAGGATTAGCTGTTGCAAATTCTTTGGCTGGCATTGAAGCTGGGGCAAGACAAGTTGAATGTACCATTAACGGAATTGGTGAAAGAGCTGGAAATGCGGCCCTTGAAGAAATAGTTATGTCAATAAAAACAAGAAATGATTTAATGCCATATAAAACTGGAATTAAAACTGAACTTTTAAGCAAAGCTTCTAAAATTGTCTCAAGCGCTACTTTCCCAGTCCAATTTAACAAAGCTATAGTTGGAAAAAATGCATTTGCGCATGAAGCGGGAATTCACCAAGACGGGATGCTAAAGAATAGAGAAACTTATGAAATTATGACACCAGAAAGTGTTGGTGTAAAAAAAACTTCCTTAGTAATGGGCAAACATTCGGGTAGACATGCGTTTAAAGAAAAATTATCTGACCTTGGTTATGCAGATGTTACTGATGATGTAATACAAGTGGCATTCGGAAAATTTAAAATTTTAGCTGACAAGAAAAAACATGTCTATGATGATGATATTGCAGCATTAGTTGATGACAGTATGATTAGAGAAAAGAATGTTATTAATTTAAAATCTTTAAAAGTTTTTGCTGGAACAGGTGAGCCACAAAAAGCAGATATGACACTTGATGTCTACGGAGAGATAAAACAAACTTTAGAAACAGGCGATGGTCCGGTAGATGCTATTTTTAAATGCATCAAAGTTTTGTATCCACACGATGTAAAACTTTTATTGTACCAAGTTCATGCGGTAACCGAAGGTACGGATGCGCAAGCTACGGTAAGTGTAAGAATAGAAGAAAAAGGCAAAACTACAGTTGGTCAAGCGGCAGATACAGATACATTGGTTGCATCTGCAAATGCTTATTTAAATGCATTAAATAAAATGATTATTAAAAGAAGTAAATCAGCTCCTATGGAGCAAGAAAATCGAAAGGTGAGAGGAATATAAAATGGAATTTTTTGATAAAATTAAAAGTATATGGAGCCAAGATATGGCCATAGATCTTGGAACAGCAAATACGTTAGTTTTCTTAAAAGGCAAAGGAATTGTGCTTAATGAACCATCAGTTGTGGCTATACGAGATCAAGGGGGAAAAAAAACTGTTTTAGCAGTTGGAGATGAGGCAAAAACAATGCTTGGAAGAACCCCAGGAAATATAACAGCGATCAGACCCTTAAGAGATGGTGTCATTGCGGACTTTATAGTAACTGAGGAGATGATTAAGTATTTCATTAAAAAAGTTCATAAAGGAAAAACTTTTGCAAATCCTAGAATTTTAATTTGTGTTCCAACTGGATCAACACCCGTAGAAAGAAAAGCCATTCAAGATAGTGCCATGGCAGCCGGCGCAAGAAGAGTTCAATTAATAGAGGAACCAATTGCTGCAGCAATTGGAGCTGGGCTTCCAATTTCTGAAGCAACTGGTTCAATGATTGTAGATATAGGTGGCGGCACAACTGAAATTGCCGTGATGTCACTAGGTGGTCTTGTATATTCAAAATCATTAAGAATTGCAGGTGATGCGATGGATGCAGCATTAGTAAACTTTATGAGAAAAGAATATAATTTAATGATCGGAGATACTACTGCAGAAAAAATTAAAAAAGAAATAGGAACTGCAATTCCAACAAGCTCCAATTCTTATGCTGTGAAGGGGAGAGATTTAAGATCTGGCACTCCAAAAGAGGTAAACATTACCGAAGAGGATACTGCTGAAGCATTAAACGATATTATTAAACAAATTATTGCTGCCATCAAAGACGCATTAGAAAATACTCCACCAGAGTTATCAGCTGATTTAGTTGATACGGGAATGACATTAACTGGTGGGGGAGCATTATTAAAAAACATTGATAAAAGATTTGCAAAAGAGACCGGTTTACCAGTCCACATAGCTGATGATCCACTATCTTGCGTGGCGATAGGAACAGGAAAAGCTATGGAGCATGAATCGACATTCTCTAGTTTGTTATCTGAGTATTAACAATAATGGCGTCAGTCAGGAATGATTTTGTAATAGCTTTACGTTCAGCTTTTCTAAAAAAAAATAATAAACAAAAATTTTCACTCCTTACGTTAATATTTATTTCTTTAATAATTATTTCTCTAAATAAATTTAATATAAAAACTACTAATATTTTAGAAAGTGGACTTAGAGATGTTATTTACGCAACATCATCTATAATTTCATACCCAGAAAAAAAAATTAGGATTTTTTTTACAAACATTAACAATTATTACAAAAATTATAAAAATTTTAAGTTTGATCAAAATTTGTTAGAAAAATTTAATGCAACAAATTTAGTTAATGAATATTTAACTTTAGAGAATAATAGATTAAAAAATATTATTGAAGAAAGCAATTCTAATGAAAATTATTTATTATCCAAAGTATTAATTGATAAGCAAAGCCAATTTTTTAGTTCAATAATATTAAATAAAGGCTCAAAAGATAATGTTGAATTAGGAATGGCTGTTTTAGATAGGGGATATTTAATAGGAAAAATTATTGAAATAAATTATTCAACATCAAGAGCAATTTTGTTAAACGATATCAACAGTAAAATACCAGCAATTATTGAACCAATAGGCATACAAGTGATTATTTCTGGCACAGGTTATGAGCATGGAATTATTCAATATTCAAAAGATAATTATGAAATTGAAGATGATTTAAATATTTTTACTTCTGGTGGAGGAAATGTTTTCAAATCAGGTATTCCAATTGGAAAATTAAAAAAAGATATAAATAATGCTGACGCTAAAGTAGAATTCTTTTCTGATTTTAGTCAACTTGTATATGTTAATATTTTATTATCAAAAAATGAACTTTAATGATTAAAAATAATACCTTACAAATATTAAGTTTTTTTAAATTTAATATCCCAGTTTTTATCTTATTCTTTTCCGTGTTAAATGAATTTGATTTAAATTATTTTATTTCAACAAAATTTTCATTTAATTTTATTTTTATTTTAATATTTTATTGGCATTTAAAAAGTCCAAGTCAATTGCCCGTAACTTTAATTTTTTTTGCAGGTTTATTTAATGATGTTTTAAACAATTCTCTAATAGGTTTAAGTAGTTTAAATTACTTGTTAATATGTGTTGCTAGTTCATATATTAGACATGTTACAATTAGACCCAATTTTATAAAAGATTGGATAGTTTTTTTAATTACTATTTTATTAATAAATTCTATAGATTATTTTATTTTATTTTTTATTTTTTCAATAAATTTTACTATTTTTAATTATTTTTTTAATTTATTAGTTACATTTATTTTTTTTCCAATTTTTTATTTGTTGTTTGCTAATTTATTAAAATTTATTAATCGTCAAAATGATTAGAAAAGAAGACAGTTTTGAAAAATTACATAAGCTCAACAGAAGAATGTTTATTATTATTGCTGCTAAAATCGTTGTTTTTTCAGTTATAGTAAGCCGTTTATTTTCAATGCAAATTAAAAATAATGAAAAATATATAACTTTATCTGATTCTAACAGGATAAAAGAATGGAGACACCCGCCGGTACGAGGAGAATTTCATGATTATTTTGGAAAAATTATTGCGAGCAATCAAAATGTTTACCAGTTACATTTAGTAAATGATGAAGTACAGGATTTTTCAAGTCTTATAATAAAACTTAAAAATTTATTAGATCTTAGTGAAGTTGAATTTAAAAAAATTGTTAATAAACAAAAAGTTATAAAGCCATGGGAGCAATTAATTATTTTAGAAAGTCTATCATGGGATCAATTTTCAAAAATAAACAGTTTTTTATATGAATTACCAGGAATAAAGCCCGTTTTGGCAATTGTGAGATATTATCCTTATAAAGAAAATCTTACCCATGTATTAGGCTATGTTAATAATCCAAGTCAAATAGATGTTGAATTAAATCAAGAAATTAAAAAAAAATTAGTTCCCGGTTTGAAAGTTGGAAAAACAGGATTAGAAAAAACTTTTGAAAATAAACTTTTGGGTATTAGTGCAATTCAACGTTATGAGGTTAATGCATATGGAAAAATAACCAAACAACTTACCTACAAAAAAGGTTCTCAAGGTCAAAAAATAAAATTAACTTTAGATTTAGAAATTCAAAACTTGTGTACCACTTTATTAGCAGATAAGGCTGGATCAATAACTGTAATAGATATTTTTAGTGGGGAAATTGTAGCGATGCAATCTTCACCATCTTATGATCCAAATTTATTTTTATATGGTATTAATTCTGACGATTGGCAATTATTGAAAAATAACCCACTTAAACCTTTAATTAATAAAACAATTTCTGGCTTATATGCTCCTGGTTCAACTATAAAACCAATTGTAGCTTTATCAGCTCTGGAGAATAAAATTATTGATACAAATTTTACCGTCACTTGCGATGGTAAAACAGAAATGTACAATCGTACTTATCATTGCTGGAAAAAAGAAGGTCATGGAAAAGTTGATTTAAAAAGTGCTATGGCTCAATCTTGTGACGCTTATTTTTATCAAGTAGCTAAACTACTTGGTGTTGATAAATTAAGCGATACCGCCAAAAAATTTGGCCTTGGTGAAAAAGTTTTTGATAATTTATTTGAAAATGAAAAAAAAGGTTTAATTCCTAATACTTCTTGGAAAGAAAATACCTTAGGAGAAAATTGGTATGCCGGTGAGACGATAATTGCTGGAATAGGCCAAGGATACACTCTAACAACACCATTGCAATTATGCGTAATGACAGCACAAATAGCTAATGGAGGTTTCAAAGTTAAGCCAAAAATTGTTGTTGATGATAAAAATAATTCAGAATTTAATTTAATACCTAATTTTTTTGATAATAAAAAAAATATTCAAATTATTCAGGAGGCAATGTTTAGTTCAACAAATGAAATTAGGGGAACTTCCTATTCCTCGCGAATAGAGGATATAAGATATCAATTTGCTGGTAAAACAGGAACATCACAAATAAAAAAAATTACTAAAGAACAGCGTGAGCTTGATTTAAATATATCTCAAATACCATACGAAGAAAGAGACCACGCATTATACATTGCTTTTGGTCCTTATATAAAACCTCAATACGCAATGAGTATTTTAATTGAGCATGGTGGTTCCGGAAGTGCGGTGGCAGCTCCTATAGCAAAAGAGTTATTCAAAGCGGTTATTGACAGGGATGTTTTAAGGCAATTATCAAAAAAAGAAATTAAGTTATAAATTTAAATGTATCAGTATTCAGAATTTCAAAGATCAAATACTTTAATACAAAAAATTAAAAATTTAGACTACCCTCTTATAATAATGGTTTTATTATTAGGAGTGATAAGTTTTTTTATAATGTATTCTGTTGATGAAGGAAAAATTTTACATCATACAAAGACTCATTTTACTAAATTTGTAATATTTTTTCCCTTAATGATATTTTTGTCGATGTTTGATATAAAATTATGGCATAGGGTAGCATACTTATCTTATTTAACTGTTCTAGTTTTATTGGTGTGGGTTGAATTTTTTGGTTTTGAAGCAGGAGGGTCTCAAAGGTGGATAGATTTAAAATTTATTAACTTTCAGCCATCTGAATTAATGAAGATATGTTTAATATTGTGTTTAGCAAAATATTATCACAAAATACAAATCAACGATGTGAACAAATTTTTTCCAGTTTTAAATTCTATGATTATTATTTTTTTACCGATGGTTTTGGTAATAAATCAGCCAGATATAGGAACTTCAATTTTACTTGGAACATCAGGTATAATAGTTTTATGGTTATCTGGATTAAAAATTAAATATTTTTTTTATTCTTTTTTAGGACTTTTAATATCTTTGCCTTTTATTTTTTCCTATTTAAAAGAATATCAGAAACTTCGAATTTTAACTTTTTTTAATCCAAATAGAGATCCACTTGGATCTGGTTACCATATTATTCAATCAAAAATTGCAGTAGGCTCAGGAGGCTTTTATGGAAAAGGTTTTTTAAAAGGCACTCAAAGTTATTTAGAATTTTTACCTGAAAAAGAAACAGATTTTATTTTTACATTATTTGCAGAGCAATTTGGATTTATAGGATCTGTCATTCTATTACTAATTTATGGAGGAATTATTTATCGAATAATTAAGATAGGTTTAATTTCCAGAAATCACTTTTCAAAATTGTTTTGCTATGGTTTTTCATTTACAATTTTTTTAAACATAACAGTTAATATGCTAATGGTGTTGGGTCTTTTGCCCGTCGTAGGCTCACCGCTACCAATCTTGTCTTATGGAGGATCTTCGATGTTAACAATGATTATAGGTTTTTCGATTGTCTTGAGCGCTAAAATTAATAGTAAAATCTCTCTTTCGTAAATAATTGTGTATAATTTGTCGCTCCAATAAACTTAATATTTAATTGTATATTTTATTATGAGTAGAAATTTAAAAATAGGAGTTATTGGTGCTGGAATTCAAGGAGTTTCCAATGCTTTATTTTTACAAAAAAAAGGTTTTAATGTTACTCTTTTTGATAGAGATGAACCGGGTAGTCCTACAGCTTCTTATGGAAATGCAGGTCACTTTTCACCTTACGCCTGCTGCCCTTTAAATAGACCAGATATTCTAGCTGATGTTCCAGGAATGTTATTAAGTTCGTTTGGACCACTTGCATTAAAATGGAATTATGTTCCTAAAATGATTCCATGGTTTGTAAAATTTATTTTAAATTCAACAAAAGAAAAAATGATGCATACAGCAAAAAATATGCACCAAATTTTAGACTTAGCTTTACCAGCTTACGACGAATTATTTGGTGAAATTGACCTAGATGGATTAGTAGAAAATAAAGGAATTTTGTATATTTGGAATGATAAAAATTTAAAGAGTAGAGAACTTGAAATTAAAGTCAGGGAAGAATTAGGAGTTGAGCAGCAATTGGTTAGCAAACAAGAAATTCATGACCTGGAGCCTCACATCAAGCCTATTTATCATGCGGGCGTTTATTATCCTTATGCAAGACATGCTAGAAACCCAAAAAAAATACTTTTAAAATTGTTTAATTTATTTATGAAAAAAGGTGGAGATTTTAAAAAAATTAATATTCAAGAAATTAAATTTGAAAATGAAAAACCTATTTTTAAAACAGAAGTTCAAAGTTTTTCATTTGACAAAATTGTTATAGCGTGTGGAGCTTTTTCAAAAAAACTCACAGATAAACTAGATGAAAGAATACCTTTAGATACTGAAAGAGGATATCATGTGCATTTTAAAAATTGTGATCATTTATTGAGTAGACCGGTTATATTTTCCAATAGAGGTTTTGGTATCACACCTATGGAGCAAGGATTAAGAGTGGTTGGGACAGTAGAATTTGGTGGATTGAAAAACCCATTATCAAAATCAAGAATTAAAAATTTAATTAATAATGCAAAATATATTTTAGGCGATTTACCTGAACATGAGGATGAGTGGCTCGGTTTTAGACCGTCACTTCCTGATTTTTTACCAGTTATAGGACCCTCAAAAAATCATAAAAATGTGTTTTATTGCTTTGGGCATCATCATTTGGGATGGACTTTAGGTCCAATATCTGGAAAGATTATTTCAAGTATGATCGCTGGAGATAATACAAATTTAAATTTAAGCCCATATAGCTCACTAAGATTTAGTTAAGTGAAAAGCCCAAATAATTTTTTGGCTTATATTTATTTATTATTAGCAGTTACCTTTTGGTCAGGTAATTTTATTGTAGGTAAATTTGCCAGTTATTATGAAGTACCTCCAATCGCGTTAAACTTTTACAGATGGTTATTCGTTTGTCTGATTTTAGCTCCTTTCACTATTCGAGAAATAATTACAAAGAAAGATTATATATTAAAAAATTATAAGCTTTTTTTAATATTAGGGGCTACCAGTATTACAATTTTTAATTCTATTGTTTATTACTCGCTTAATTTTACGCAAGTGATAAGTGGAGTATTGATGATATCAACTATACCTGTGATGATCATGTTTATTTCATCAATTTTAAAAATTGAAAAAACAAATATTTTTCAAATATTTGGAGTTTTATTTTCATTTACTGGAGTTATTTTAATAATTACAAAAGCTAACTTAGATATTTTGATAAATCTAGATTTTAATAAAGGTGATATTACAATGGTTGCGGCTATGTTTGCGTGGGCAATTTATTCAGTGTTATTAAAAAAACAAACTTACGAAATTTCTCAATTAAGTTTACTAGAAGTAATAATATCATTTGGATTAATATTTTTAATACCCATTTATTTTATTGAGTATCAAATGGGCTATAGAATATATTTAGGAATATCTTTTTATTTAATTTTAATTTTTGTAGTTTTGTTTTCGGGTCTAGCTGCTTTTATATTTTGGATAAAAGGAATATCTTTGATTGGTGCTAATCGATCTGGAGTTTTTTTGCATTTAATGCCAATTTTAAGTGCAATAATGGCTATGATTTTATTTGATGAAAAATTAATGTTACATCATATCTTAGGTACATTTTTTATTTTAACTGGGATAATATTTTCAAACAAAAAATCAAATAATGCTTAAAGTTGCAATTTTAGACGATTATCAAAATATTGCTCATCAATTTGTTGATTTAGAAAAATTATCAGGAAAATATGAATTTAAAATTTTTAGTGAGCCATTTTTAGATGAAGCTGATGCAATTGAACAGTTAATAAGCTTTGAAGCCTTGTTGATTATGCGGGAAAGAACACCAATAACAAAAAATTTAATTGATAATTTAAATAAATTAAAATTTATTATAACTAGTGGTACTAAAAATAAATCAATTGATTTAGAGGCTACAAAACAAAGAAAAATTATAGTCTGCGGAACTGAAATTAATATCCACCCAACTTTAGAATTAACTTGGGCTTTAATTCTGGGTCTTGCTAGAAATCTTAAAGAAGAAATTGATAATATGTATCAAGGTTATTGGCAGACCACAGTTGGGATAGAGCTTAAAGGAAAAATTTTAGGTTTAATTGGACTTGGAAAAGTGGGCTCACAAGTTGCTAAAATTGGAAAAGCATTTGGAATGCAAGTTATGGCATGGAGTGAAAATTTGAATTTAGATGTATGTAAAGATTTAGATGTTCTTCCCTGCAACAAAGAAGATTTAATAAAAGTATCAGATTTTATTTCAATTCATGTTCAAGGTGGTGAAAGATACAAAGACTGCATCACCCTCAAAGAGATGGATCAAATGAAAAAGACTGCTTTTATAATTAATACATCTCGTGGATCTATTGTTAATGAGGATGATTTAATTATTGCTTTATCAACCAATGTTATTGCTGGAGCAGGCTTAGATGTTTATGAGAAAGAGCCATTGCCAGAAAATAATAAATTGAGATTTTTACCAAATGCATTGCTTACGCCACATATCGGATATGTAACTGCTGAGAATTATAATATATTTTATACTCAAATGATTGAAAATTTAGAGGCTTGTGTTGATGGTAAACCAATAAGGGAAATAAAATAAATTTATGACAAAAAAAATAAATAAAAATTTAAGCTCAGAGCAAAAATCAGTTTTATTTGAAGACGGTACAGAGGCACCTGGAACCAGTGAATTGAATTATGAGAAAAGAGAGGGTAGTTATCATTGTATAAATTGTGGAGTAAAATTATTTGACTCAAATACTAAATATGAAAGTGGATCTGGTTGGCCTTCATTTTATGATTCTTTATCTGGTGTTCTTGAGGAAAAAACAGATTATTTATTAGGTTATGCGAGAACAGAATATCATTGTAAAAATTGTGGTGGACACCACGGTCATGTTTTCGAAGATGGACCCAAGCCAACAGGTAAAAGATATTGTAATAATGGAGTTTGTTTAGTATTTAAACCTAAATAAATTATTTTAGTAGATCCAGAAGCTTGTTTTCTTTCTCTAAAGCTCTAGTTTCATCGTATCCACCAATGTGTTGGTTTTCAAAAAAAATTTGAGGGATAGTTCTTTTACCATTTGATCTTTTAATCATTTCTTCTATTGCGCCATCAACTAATGAAATATCTATTTCTTTATATGTAATGTTATTTCTATTAAATAATCTTTTGGCTGCATCACAGTAATTACACATCGGACTCGTGTAAATAACAACATTTTTCATAATTTATAAGTAATCATTCTTTCTAATTTTGCTAGTAATTTCTTTTCTAGAATATTCAAATTTTTTTCTATGTTTAATACTTTTTTCATTAACTCTTTTTCTCCACAACTTAAAAGAAGAAGGTTTTAAGGATCTTCGCATAATTTTTATTACTTCAGATTCATTCTTTCCAGTTTTTTTCTCAATTTCCTCAAAAGTGATACGATCTGCCCACGCTGCCCAAATAATCCAGTCAGGGTTATTAACTGGGGGCTCAGGATTTTTTACTCTAGTAATAGGGGTGTGACCTTTTTTTTTCATTGTTTCTTTATATTTAAAAAAAACATTAATGCATTTTTTTTTAAGAATTGTTATATTGTCTTCTGATAGTCCTTTTTAACCATCTTTAGCTCTCGGTTTTAAGGACTATCTTGAGTCTTAAAATTAAGCAGTCTATATCTTTTTGTTTAATGATTAATACTAAATATTTTCTTGGTGGATACAAATCTATCTTAAAAGCCGATAGTCCAGCAATAGCTCTTGGGGCGTGTTTTGTTGCAATTGGAGCACTTCTTAAAAATTTAGGCTTTAATATTCAAGAGAGTATTTTTTCTACGATGTTAACTTATGCGTTGCCAGGATCGTTAGTTATGGCAGAGTCTTTATTAATTGGAGCGTCTTTATTAAATATTTTTTTAGCAGTTTTTTTTGTTAATGCTCGGCTTTATCCAATGGCTGTATCATTATTTCCATTAATGATGCACAAAAGTCAACCTAAGTGGAAGTACTATTTTTCTTGTCATTTTATTGCTGTATCTGCGTGGCTCATAATGAAAAATAATTATAAAAATATTCCAAAACAGCACCGAATTGATTATTGGATTGGAATAGGAAGCGCCACATGGACTGTAGCGGTAATTGGAACCTTGATTGGTTTTTTTTTATGTGATTATTTGAATAAGGATATATTGATTGGATTAGCAATTATAAATCCCATATATTTTTTGTGCATGATGATAGAGGCCTCTAAAACTTCTCAAATCATCATATCAATAATTTTAGGACTTATTTTAGGTCCTGCATTTTATTTTTTTTCACCGGAATGGTCGATTTTATTAGGAGGAGTAGCGGGTGGAACAATTGCTTATTTAACTGGAGAATTAAATGTCAAATAGTATTTTTTATGCAATTTTAGTAACATCGCTTGCAACATTTTTACCTAGATTTTTAGGTGCTGTTAGTTCTCAAAGGATTAGAGAAGATTCAAAATTGTTTAAATGGTTCAATTGTTTAGCTTATGCAACTTTAGCAGCTTTGATTGCAAGAACAATAATCTTTCCAGTAGGAGCCCTAACTGATGCAAGCTATCTAAGTAGAATTTTTGTTGTTATATTTTCAATAATAGTTTTTTTATTTTCTAAAAAAAATTATGTATTTCCAACAATTTTTTCAGCGATTTTAATGGCAATGTTAAATAATTATTTATAATATCTAACATGCAAAAAATAGATGGATTTGAAATTTTAGATCATGAAAAATCTAATAGAATTATTCAAATTAATATAAAAGATGAAATTTTAGAAAAATTAATTTTTCCATTTAATAAGTTTGATTTAACCGCTCTAGAGCTTAAACCCTTTACTAGATTTACTATCGCGAAAAGTTTAGACGATTTAACAAATAATAAACTTAGTGTATTAATGAATTCTACAATAAAAGATAGGGCCACTGGTTGTTTTGTTATAGGCCCAAAAAATATCAGCTCAAAAATAAATGATAAATTTTTAGTTAAGCTTTCAACAGCGGTAGCCCATTTAATTGGAAATCCAAATCACGACGCCATGGCAGGAAAGTATTATGCGAGATTTCATGTAAAGCACGAAGATTCTAGTGACTCATATTTAAGAAAAGCTTACAAAAATATGGATCTTCACACCGATGGCACTTATGTTAATGAAATTACAGATTGGCTACTGATGACAAAATTAGAAGAAAAAAATGCTGAGGGAGGAGAAACCGCTATGTTGCATCTAGATGATTGGGAACATTGTGAAAGTTTTTTTAAAGATCCTGTCAGCAGAGAAAATTTTATCTGGGGTTCTCCAAAAAGTAAAAATATTGAACATAAAGTAGAACATCCAATTTTTTTTTTAGACAAACAGGGCAGGCCTCAAATATCTTATATAGATCAATTTCCTGAACCTAAGAATATGAAACAAGGAATTTTTTTACAAAGACTGTCAGATTGTCTAGAGGAGAGTGTTAAAAAAGTGGTAACTAAACTTCCAGTAGGATTTATAATGGTAGCCAATAATTACTTTTGGCTTCATGGTAGAAAACCGTTCAAAGAAAACAAAGAATTAAGCAGAGAACTTCTTAGAATTAGAGGTTCTTTTTTTATTAATTAATTGATTATAAAGTAATCATAATTATGAATTTAGGTTTTATAGGCACAGGTAAAATTGCTTCCTCAGTAATTAAAGGAATTTGTAATTCAACAATATTCTATAAAAAAATTATAATTTCCTCACGAAATAAAAATATTGCAAGCAATTTAAAAAAAAAATTTAAAAAAATAGAAATTTCAAAAAGTAATCAAGAAATAATCAATAAATGCGAATGGGTATTTTTGTCAGTTACGCCAAATGTTGGAAATAAGATTTTAAAGGAGTTATACTTTAAACCTAACCAAACCATAATAAGTTTTATTTCTTCAATAACATTAGCGCAGTTGAAAAAAATAATTAAAGTAAAAGCAAAAATAGTTAGAGCAATACCATTACCTCCCATATCTCTAAAAAAAGGACCAGTGCCTATTTATCCACCCAATAAAACGGTAAAATCTTTTTTTAATAAAATTGGAACGACCATTGAAATATCTAGTGAAAAATCTTCCATTAATTTTTGGTCTACTTCAGGAATGATGGCTCCCTTTTATGAAATTTTAAGAGTTATGGCAGATTGGTTAGTTAAAAGAGGCGTTAAAAGAAAAAATGCACAAAAATATATAACTTCTTTATTTCTGGCTTTATCAGAGGATGCTTTTGTGAATTCACACAAAGATTTAAAATATTTGGTTAAAGAATCTCAGACACCAAAAGGTTTAAATGAACAGGGTGTTAAAGAATTGTCCAAAGCAGGATTTTACAAATCCTTAGAGAAAACATTAAATAGTATTCATAAGAGATTGAGCCGATAAATAGTGTCACAAAATATTTTAGAAATTAAAAATCTCAGTAAATATTTTGGTGGATTAGCTGCAGTTTCAAATTGTTCATTAACTGTAAAAAAAGGGTCTATAACTGGTATAATTGGCCCCAACGGCTCAGGAAAGACAACTTTATTTAATTTGATTGCAGGAAATTTAAAATCATCAAGTGGAACTGTAGTTTTTAATGCAGAAGACATTACCGATGTTCCGTCTTATGAATTATTTTCAAAAGGTTTACTTAGAACTTTTCAAATTGCACATGAATTTTCAAATTTATCAGTCTTAGAAAATTTAATGATGGTCCCAGGTAATCAATCTGGAGAAAAATTAATGAAAGTGTTATTAAATTCTAAACAAGTTGCAGAGGAGGAGTTGTTAATAGAAAGAAAAGCTAGAGAAGTTGTTGAATTTTTAAATCTTAGTCACTTATCAAATGAGCTTGCAGGTAATTTATCGGGTGGTCAAAAAAAACTATTGGAACTTGGTAGAACAATGATGGTAGATGCAAAATTAGTTTTATTAGATGAGGTTGGTGCCGGTGTTAACAGAACGTTGCTTAAAGATTTAGGCACTGCAATTGAAAAGTTAAATAAAGAAAAAGGCTACACTTTTTGCATGATAGAACATGATATGGATTTTATTAGCAGATTGTGTGATCCGGTAATTGTTATGGCCGAGGGTTCAGTTTTGTTTGAGGGTTCAGTAGACGATGCAAAACAAAATGAAAAAGTAATAGCAAGTTATCTTGGACGAGGCTCAAAAATAAAGGATATAAAATAATGGCTTTTTTTGAAGGAATTGAAATGACAGGTGGTTACGGGGACGGACCTGATATTATTAATTCGTGTTCAGTAAATGTTAATAAAGGAGAGATCGTCTCAATTCTTGGACCAAACGGCGCTGGAAAATCTACTGCAATGAAAGCAATGTTGGGTTTGTTAAGTTTAAAATCAGGTGTTGTTAAAATTAATGGAAAAGATATCTCAAAATTATCTCCACAAGAAAGAGTAAAAGAAGGAATTTCATTTGTTCCACAAAATAAAAATGTATTTTCAGGTATGACAGTTGAGGAAAATTTGGAAATGGGTGCTTTCTTAATACAAAATGACTTAAAAAATTTAATTGAAGAAATTTATTCATTATTTCCTATCTTAAAAGAAAAAAAAGATCAATTAGTTGGAGAATTATCCGGAGGACAAAGACAACAAGTAGCGTTAGGCCGGGCATTAATTATTAAACCAACCGTACTGATGTTAGATGAGCCAACCGCAGGAGTTTCACCAATTGTCATGGATGAATTATTTGATCATATTGTAAAAATAAAAAGAAATAATGTTGCGATTTTAATGGTAGAGCAAAATGCAAAACAAGCTTTAACAATTTCTGATCGAGGATACGTTTTAGTGACTGGAGAAAATCGTTATTCAGGCACTGGTCAAGAATTATTAAATGACCCAAGAGTAAGAAGCTCTTTTTTAGGCGGATAATATGGATTTCATAAATGCAATAATATTGTTGTTAAATTACACAATTATTCCAGGTCTAACCTACGGATCTCAATTAGCACTGGGTGCTATTTTTGTAACATTAATTTACTCAGTTTTAAGATTTGCCAATTTTGCAACCGGAGACATGATGGCTTTTGGAACAATGGTTGCAGTATTATTTACATGGCTTTTTCAATCATGGGGAATTTCATTAGGAGCTTTGCCAACAGCATTACTAGCTATGCCATTTGCAATTATTTTTATGATTATCTACATGTTTTTTATTGATAAATTTGTTTTCGAATATTACAGACTTCAAAAAAGCCCACCCGTTCAACTTGCCATGGTTAGTATTGGTGTGATGTTTGTTACACAAGCAATAGTAAGAATTATAATTGGTCCAGATGATGTTACATTTGTTGATGGCAAAAAATTTATTATTAAGGCAGGTGAATTTAAAGAACTGACTGGTCTTAATGAAGGTCTCGCGATTCAATTGACTCAAGTAATAACAATTATTTTAACTGTCATTTTAGTTTTGATTTTATTTTGGTTTTTGAACAAAACTAAAACTGGAAAAAGTATGAAAGCCTATTCCGATAATGAGGATCTAGCTTTATTGTCTGGAATTGATCCTAAAAGAATTGTCATGATCACTTGGATCATTGCAGGAATTTTAGCAACGATAGGTGGTGCTCTGTATGGTCTAGATAAAAGTTTCAAACCATTTACTTATTTTAACAATATGCTTCCAATATTTGCAGCCGCAATTGTTGGAGGAATTGGAAATCCTTTTGGAGCTTTTTTAGGGGGGTATGTCATTGCTTTTTCTGAAATCTTTATAACTTACGCATATAAAAAATTCTTTATGTATATTTTACCTACAAGCATGGAGCCTCAAAGTTTAATCCAGTTACTGTCAACAGACTATAAATTTGCGGTATCTTTTTCAATATTAGTTATCGTTTTACTTTATAGGCCTTCAGGAATATTCAAAGGAAAAGTATTATGAAAAAATATTTAGATGTTGTTTTAGCTTATTCAATAATGATGGGTTTGATTATTTTGGTAGGTATTTTTCAATCTTGGAATATGGCTTTATCAATATTTAATATGTGCTTGATCTCTGCGGTCATGACTATGGGAGCAAATATCCAATGGGGATATGCAGGTTTAATAAACTTTGGAATTATGGGGTATACTGCTCTTGGAGGATTGGCTGCAATTTTAATTTCTGTCGACCCTGTCCAAGAAGCCTGGAGAGCTGGAGGGTTAGATATTTTAATGTCTCTAGGGCTTATTGTTTTAATGATAGTAACTATTCGTTTTATTTTAAAAAATTTCAATAAATCTAAATTTAGAACTTATGGTATTGCAGGTATTATCATTCTAGGAATTATAATTATTAAAATAACCACTGAGCCTGGTATTAAAGCAATTGAGTCAGTAGATCCTGCCACCAAAGGATTTTTAGGAGGCCTAGGATTACCAATTATATTTTCATGGATAGTCGGAGCATTTTTTGCAGGAGGCTTAGCTTTTATTGTTGGTAAAGTTGCCTTAGGGCTGAGAGCTGATTATTTAGCAATAGCAACCTTGCTTATTTCAGAAATAGTTGTTGCAATAATTAAACATGAAGATTGGCTAACCAGAGGTGTCAAAAATGTAATTGGTCTAAAAAGAACAGCACCATATGAAGTTGATCTTCAAGAAACAGAATGGTTTATAAATCTAGTAGAAAAATTCAATTCAGGAAAATTAAATTTAATTTCAAATATAACTGATAAACAAAATGTCCTTAATCAATTAGTAGTAGAAGGATCTTCTGTTTTAGTTAAACTTTGTTATTCAGGATTATTTTTAATTGTAGTGATTGTGCTTTTAATTTTAACTCAAAAAGCACTTTATTCCCCATGGGGCAGAATGATGAGAGCTATAAGAGATAATGAAGAAGCAGCTAATGCAATGGGAAAAAATATAATTAAACAACATCTATTAATATTTGTTTTAGGATCGGCAATTGTTGGAATAGCTGGAGCGATGCTAGTTACCCAAGATGGTTTGTTTGCTCCAGGAAGTTATAGACCCATGAGATATACATTTCTTATATGGGTAATGGTAATTGTTGGAGGTAGCGGAAATAATTTTGGTGCTATTCTAGGTGGATTTGCAGTTTGGTTCTTGTGGATTGAAGCTGCTGATATTGCGTTATTTTTAATTAATCTATTTACTGCGAACATGGCAGATACTCATGCCTTAAAAATTCATCTAATTGAAAGTATACCTTATTTTAGATATTTAATGATGGGTCTTGGACTGTTATTGATCATGAGGTATAGACCTAAAGGCATACTTCCAGAAAAAATACAAGTAAAATAATATTTTATGAAGTACTTATTATTAATGGAAGCCATAGAATTGGAAATATATCCTTCAGATAAATATATTATCTAATGGATATATTAAGTTTAGTTAATCTAACTTTGAATCAATTTTTTTTTGTAATTCTAATTATATTGATTGCATCAATAGTTAGAGGTTTTAATGGTTTTGGTTTTTCAGCAATATCAGTTTCTGGATTAGCATTTATTTTACCAGTGATAGAAATTGTTCCCATAATTTTATTATTAGAAGTGTTAATTAGTATTTTTATGATTCCATATATATGGAATCAAATAGATTGGAAATTTATTATACAAATCCTAATTGGTATAATTATTGGATCACCAATTGGATTATTTCTTTTAAAATATTTATCTCCAAATATTACTAATTTAATTATCTGTATTATTGTTATTATTTTTTCATCTTTATTAATGACAGGTTATAAAAATACTAAAATCAATAATTCTTATTTAAAAATTCTTACAGGTGGATTATCTGGTTTTTTAAATGGGTTTTCGACACTCGGAGGACTTCTGGTTGCTCTATTTTTGCTAGTTACCAATGTACAATATGCTTTAATAAGAGGCTCGCTTGCTGCATTGTTTTTTTTTACAGATGCTTATGCGTTTATTCTTAGCTTTTTTATAGGAATTATAGATATGACTGTTATTTATCGAACAATTTCAGTTATTATTTTTTTACCGATAGGAGTTTATATCGGGGATAAATTTTTTATCAAAACAAAAGAAACCACTTATAAAAAAATAGTTCTCTATTTTTTAATTTTTATTTCAATTTTTGGGATTATAAAAATATATTTAGATTTGTAAAAAACCCCTAGGAAATAAATGCTAGGGGTTTTTTTAAAGTTTAATTATCTTTGCTTTTTAGTCTTAAATTTTCCACCTTTTACTTCTTGTTCTAAGAAAGATCCTATAGACTCACCAACATCTGTAAACGCTACACCTGTTGCGCCTTCGTAATCAATCTTTTTACCTTGTGCTAGTAAATCTAAACCTTTTTTAAGTTCACCTGGGTAAATTTTTGTTCCAGAACCGTTTGCAATATCCATTATATTTTTTGCAATCGATGCTCTATCAGCTGATCCACCTGCTTGCATTGCTAAAACGATTAATGCAGCTGCATCATATGACTCACCTGTGTAAGGACCAGAACTATCGATACCAGCTGCTTTTGCCACTTCAGCAAATACACCTGCACCTTTTCCAGTTGATCCTGGCATTGAACCAAAAGATTTACTTAAATCTTTTCCAAATGTATCAACAAGTGATTGACCAATCATCCCATCAGACAAAATAAATTTATCGAATGCACCAGAGTCTAAAGAAGCTTTAATAATTCCTTTTCCTCCTTGATCAAGGTAACCAATTACAACTACTGCATCACCACCCGCAGCAGCCAATGTTGCTACTTCAGATGCATAATCTGCTTTACCATCTTCATGTGCACTTACTATCGTAACATCAATGCCATGAGCTTTAACAGCTGCTTCATAAACTTCTGCTAAACCTTTTCCATAGTCATTATTTGTATAAGTAATTGCCACACTTTTAACTTTTCTGTCTTTAGTTATATCTGCTAAAATTTGACCACCTCTAGCATCTGATGGAGCAGTTCTAAAAAATAATCCCTTATCATCAAGAGTTGTTAATCCAGGAGAGGTTGCAGAAGGTGAAATCATTACTACACCATTTGGTACAGCAACATTTGATGCAATTGCACCAGTAACACCTGAACAGTCAGCTCCCATAATTGCAGCCACACCTTGCGAAATAACACCTTCAGCAGCTGAACTTGCTGCTGCCGCATCAACACAAGTTGAGTCTGCTTTTACTACAGTAATAGTTTCTCCACCTAATAACGAACCTGATTCTGAAGCTTCTTTAAATGCAAGCTCAGCAGACGCGGCCATTGCTGGTGTTAGGGACTCAATTGGACCAGTAAATCCTAGAATAATTCCCATTTTAACTTCTGCCAATGTATTCGATGTATAAGTTGACACGAATATAAATGCAGCAATAAATAGTTTTTTCATTATCTTCCTCTTCTATTGTTAACAATTTATAAAAAGTTAATTTAATTATGAATATTTTGATTATTCAACGAGAAAATCACCTCATTTTATATAATTTATAATAGATATATGACAATCTAAGCCTATTATCCCATTATAAATGGATCAGACATTGGTTTTTCAGATGTATTAAACCAAGTAGTTTTTATTCTTGTAAATTCTTTAATCGACTCAATTCCAGCTTCTTTGCCGTAGCCACTATCTTTAATACCGCCGAAAGGCGCAGATGGAGAAATTAATCTATAAGTATTTACAAAAACAATTCCTGCCCGTACTGCTTTTGAAACTCTCATTGCCCTTCCAAGATTTGATGTATAAACTCCAGAAGATAAACCGTATTGATTATCATTCATTTGCCTAATAGCTTCTTCTTCAGTTTCAAATTTCATGACAGATAATACTGGTCCAAATAATTCATTTTCAGCTGTAGGTAAATTATGGTTTTCACATTCAATTATTGTTGCTGGAAAATAATATCCTTTATTAGAAATATTTGATCTTTCACCGCCGCATCTAATTTTTCCACCTCGTTTAACAGTTTCTTTAATATTTTTTTCAATAATCTCCAATTGTTTAAAACTATTTAAAGGACCCATTTGAGTTTCTGAATCCATAGGAGAGCCTAATTTTATTTTTTTAGCTTTTGCTACTAATTTATCTAAAAACTCATCATAAATTTTCGATTGAATGTATAGCCTTGATCCAGCAATACAACTTTGTCCACTTGCTGCAAAAATACCAGCAGTTATTCCGTTTAAAGCATTTTCTTGATCCGCGTCATTAAAAAGTACTACGGGACTTTTACCGCCTAATTCCAAACTTACTTGTGCTAGATTTTCAGCAGAATTTCTAATTATATGTCTTGCAGTTTCAGGACCGCCTGTAAAAGCAATTTTTTCAACTAGATTATGCGTTGTTAAAGCTTTGCCACATGGATCGCCCAAACCTGTAATTATATTTATTACTCCTTTAGGTAACCCAGCTTTTTCAATTAATTTGCCAAATTCTAATAACGTTACCGGAGCAAGCTCAGATGCTTTGATTACTAAAGTATTTCCCATAGCAAGAGCTGGAGCTAATTTTACTGCAGTTAATAGCATTTGGGAGTTCCAAGGAATTATTGCAGCTATGACACCGATTGGAATTCTGGTTGTAGTTACTTGCATATCCGGTTTGTCAATTGGCACAACTGTGCCTTCAACTTTGTCAGCAAGACCTGCAAAATAATCATAATATTCTGCTATATAAATTGCCTGAGATTTGGTTTCTTTAAAGAGTTTTCCAGTATCGATTGTTTCTATTTTTCCTAAATGTTCAGCGTTAGATCTAAGTTGTTCAGCAATATTTCTTAAAAATTTTGCTCTTTCTTTTGGATGTAATTTTGACCAAGATAAATCAAAAGCTTTTTGAGCAGATTTGACTGCTTTATCAACATCTTTTTCATTTGCTTCTGGAACAGTTGCCCAAACTTCATTTGTTTCAGGATTTAAGGATTGTATTTTTTTTCCAGAAGATGAATCAACCCATTCACCATCAATATACATTTTGAAATCTTGTATTTTAGCCATCAATAAAATTTTTAATCTTTATATTTACATCATCTGCACACTCGATACTACACAGATGTTTACCTTTGTTTATCTCCACAAAGTTTGAATTTATCATATCTTTTGATAAAGTTTTAGACATTGCAACTGTTGATCCTGGATCGTTAGATCCGGTCATTATTAGAGTTTTAGTTTTAATTTTTTTAATTAATTCAATATCATCCTCATGATTAGCAAATAGATGATAAGATTTTAAAAAATTAGAATGATCTTTAGGATTTTTATTTAAAATTTTAACAAATTGATCATAAATTTGTGGATTTAGTTTTAAATATTCATCACTAAACCATCTTTCTAATGCTATTTTAGAAATAGATTTATTAAGTTTGGCTTGATTGTATCTGTCTAAAACTTTAACTCTTTCAGAATGTGACCTTTTATAGGTGGTACCAATTAAAGTTAAAGTGCTTAAATTATTTTGAAATTTAGATGCAAAATTTAAAGCAATCAAAGCTCCCAAAGAAAAACCAATAAGATTAATTTTATCTATTTTTAAAAAGTTTAATATTGAAATTAGTTGATTAGAAAAATCATCTATCGTTATAGTTTCATTATCAAAAATAGTTTTACCATGACCTAACAAATCGTAAGCAATAGTTGAATATTTATTAAAATAATTGATTTGAGGCTGCCACATACGATGATCAAGTCCGACGCCATGAATAAAAACCAGTGGTGTAGTATTGTTATTATTAAAAATATAATAATTTTGATTTAGGTCAAAACCTTCAGGCATTATTTTATTTAGAGGCTAGCCCCATTTCTTTCATGTCCTGGTAACGATCACCTGTTCTCGCATGAGCCCTTCCTGATGAAGCTCCTCCAATCGCAATTACAATTTCATTATTAAATGGTGCGTCATGAATAGTAAATTCATGGGTAAGATAAAATGGTCTTAATCCAGAATCTATTTTGTGCATCATCGGAATTGAAATTTTTGAACCAGCTGGTCCTCGCGTGTTAGTAAAACTCAAATAAGAAGTTCCTCCTACAGCGTCTCTAAATTTGTTTCCAAATCTTAATGTATGAATAAATGCTGATGCGTGTTCTATTTCTCCATCTAAACCCACAATTCCAGCTTTGCCATAAGCTAAAATTTTTTCAGCAGAACCCATTTCTTTAATCAGTTCAGGAACAAGTAGATCACCTAATTTTGGTGCAAGCTCTAAGATAATTGGCTTTAAATCCTCAACAAAACCTTGTCCACTCCACGGATTTTTAAAAACGGCAGCAACGGATACCAGCAACACAGGTTCCTTAGCTTCTTTACCTCCTTCAATAAAAGTTTTATCAACAAATTTTGTAAATTTCCTAAGTTCAAGCCTCATTAACTAGCTTTTTCTAAACTATCTTTGTCAAAATTAATTTTAGGTATCACTTCGTCATTAAAGAGTTTTATACTTCTCATACAAGCTTTATGATCAATACCAGGAAAATTAGACCATACTTGTAGATTTTGAAGATTTAATTCAGATTTAAGTTCATTAATTTTGTTGACCACATACTCAGGGGTACCAAATAATAAATTTCTTTTATGAAGAAAATCATAGTTTAACAAATCTAATTTATTTTTTGTTTCTGGCAGCTCTTCACCCGGATCCATATGATTGCCCAATCCTCTCCAGTGGCAAACCCATTTCATATAATTTATAATATGTTCCCCAGCTAATTTTTCTGCTTCTTTCATGGTCTCAGCAACAAACATGTCTCTCACTAAAGAGATTCCTTCACCTAATGGAACATCTCTATTCTCAGCTTTTGATTTTGCTTCTTGATAAATTTCAAATCTTTTTCTTAATGCTTTTACTGTGGGTATCCACATTATAGTGTTCACACCATTTTGCGCAGCCCATTCAATTGATCTAGCACCATCAACCACTTGCCAAATTGGTGGATGTGGAGTTTGTTTGGGTTTTGGTAAAATACTTATTTTTTTTATTTTGTTTGTCTTAGTATCTAAAAATTCTTCACTTGGTGGACTCATATCATGTTGCCAAACAAAATCAGGAGAAGGATAAGTATAAAATTCTCCATGATGACTAAAAAATTTTTCAGTCCAAGCTTTTTTCATGATAGTTAAAGTTTCTTCAAATAATCGAAAATTCTTCGCTTGATCTTTAAGATCTGCTTCTTTATTCATATTAATAGCTTCTCTACCATAAACACCTCGACCAATTCCTACTTCAACTCTTCCGTTTGATAAATGATCTAGTAATGCAATATCTTCAGCAAGACGAATTGGATTATGAAAAGTGATTACGTTACATGCTTGACCAATTCTAATTTGTTTTGTTCGAGCGGCCGCATCAACACCCATCATTAATGGATTAGTACAAGCCTCCATTCCTTCATGATTAAAATGATGTTCTGTATACCAAATTGAATCCCAATTATTTTGATCGCAATATGTGGTAATCTCTCTTGTTTCGTTTAATAATTGCTCGTATGGCTTATGTTTCCAGTTGGTAGTGTTGCAGAAATATCCAAATTTCATTATGCCTCCTTTAAATTGTTATTTAAAAAAGACGACCGATCCCACTTTCGACCTGGTATTAACTTTTACTCTCGACGAGTTATGTATCGCTTTTTAGGCAGTTAATACTAGCACAAATTAGAATTTTGAGAAATAGAAAAATTTATTACTTTATTTCAATAGGTTAAAAAAGGATTTATTCGAAAATATTAAGAAAATACAACTAATTTTAAAATACCAACTTAAAGCAAAAGATAGTTTTAGAATCTAAGGTAAATACTATTAATAAAGTATTCAATAAAAAAACATTTATTGAATATGAAATAGTCTTATAATCTTTTAAACATATTAAAATTTATTTTAGATTGTAAATTTTTATCTTTGAGAATTTCTAATAAAATCTCGAGGCCTTTACCAATATCAGTTTTCATATTTGATGGAGCATTTACAATAAAGAGACCAGTTCCTTGCATACGTAAAAATGAATTTTTTAATTGAATATCGATATGAGCTATATTTTGAACACCTATATCTAGAAACTTTTTAACAAACTGGTTAGTTTTTTCAGACTCTAACACAGGATACCAAATTAAAAAACAACTGTCGGGAAATTGAGTTGCATTATGTTTGACTAATTTAATAATTTTTTCATATTCATTCTTAACTTCATAGGATGGATCAATTAAAATTAATCTATTTCCTTTATGAGAATTGATTATTTGGCTTAAAAAAGAGTAGGCATCTTTTTTTTCGGTTTTAACATTTCTATTTTGCTCAAAATTTTTCTTTAAAATTTCGAACTCATTATTATGAAGCTCGGACAAATAAATTTTATCTTCTTTATCTAAAACCATCAAAGATAAAAAACAAGAACCTGGGTAAATAGATATTTTTTTTTTATTTAAATTTGCTAGTTTAACCAAATCTAAATAATCTTTAATAAAAGGATCTTTAATTTTAGATGATAAAACTTTAATAATACCATTTGAGTATTCTTTATTTTTTTTCATAAAAGGATCATCCAAAAAATACTTTCCAGCACCTGCAAATGGATCAATAAAAGAGAATGGTTTTTTGTGTTTTAACGTCTTTAATAAATAAACAAGTAAGAAGTGTTTAAAAACGTCAGCAAAATTTCCAGCATGAAATCCGTGTCTATAACTAAGCATTTAGAGAATTTTTTTAAGCTTTTTTAATATCTTTACTAATTTAGCGTTAAATTTTTTTTTAGCAAAAGGCATGATTTAGTAAAATTTAAAATTATTTTTAAGTTTGGTCTTGTAAAACTTTAAATCCTCAATGTTTGCAGTGGTCTTATTAAATTTTTCATGTATTTTACGCATGTAACTAAATTAGATAACTATTTTATAATGGATTTAAAGAAGATTAATCAAAAGATAGAAAGCTTCGTTAAAGTTAGGAATTGGGATCAATTTCATTCTCCTAAAAATTTATCTATGGCTCTCTCGGTTGAAGCCTCAGAATTAGTTGAAATTTTTCAATGGTTAAAAGAAAGTGATATTAAAAAAGTAGATAAGCAAAAAGTAGCAGATGAAATTGCTGATATATTTTTTTACTTGGTCAGAATTTCAAAAAAAATGAATATTGATATTGAAAAAAGTTTTTACAAAAAAATGTTAAAAAATGTTAAAAAATATCCTATAAAATTATCTAAAGGAAAATCAAATAAGCGCTACTAACTAATATCAAAGTTCGGCATTAAGATTTTTGTTAACAATGCTTTTGCTAATTTGCATTTCTTTAATTGAAATAATTAATACTCCAGCAAAGATAACTCCAGTTCCTATCCATGTATAAATATCAGGAATTTCGTCAAAAACAAAATAACCTAATATAGAAGCAAATACCAAAACCAGAAAAAAATACGGCTGAACTAAAGACACATCTACTAATTTGTAGGCTTGATAAGATGTTAGATGAAATATGGTTCCTGATAAACCTGCCAAAAATAAATAAATTAATGTTTCTAGTGAGGGTGATTGCCAATTAAATATTGCAAAAACAAAACTAATTAAAAACATAAAAATATATTGATACGATAAAATTGTTAACGCGGAATCGTCTTTTGATAATTTTTTTGTAATAATAATCACTAAAGCCCAAAGAAAAGAAGAAATTAGAATCATATAAACACCCAATGAAACTTCAATCATGCCTGGTCTTATTATAATAAGCATCCCTATAAAACCTAGGACTAATGCAATTGTTCTGTAAATATAAATTTTTTCTTTTAAAAAAATTACTGCTAAAATTGTTGCAATAAAAGGTACTGCAAAAGTTAGTGAGTTTGCTTTTTCAATCGATACGAAATTAATTGCATAAAAAAATAATAACATTGAAGGGTAGTTGATAATAACTCTAATTATATGAACTTTTAAATTTGGAGTTTTGAATACATTAAGCTTATTTTTAATAAAAAATGGAAAAAGTACTAAAATCCCAAAAAAAAATCTAAAAAAAGCAGAGGTAAAAACATTGGTATCTTGTTGAGCAAGTTTTATTAAAACTGACAAAGCTGCACTAAAAAAAACTGATAAAATTATTAATGGAATATAGAGGTTTTTATTAGTCATTATTACAAATTCTATATCTGAAATTTTAAAAAGTATCTAAGATTTCAATAGTGAAAAGTAATTAATATTTGTGTTCAATTTTTTGATTTTTAAATTTTTCTCTATAAAAAATATAAAGCCCAGAGGAAATAATTACAAGAGATCCAACAATTGTTCTAGTTGAAGGTATTTCGTTAAAAAGAATATATCCTGTTATTGATCCATATATGATTAAAGAATATTCAAATAAGGAAATAGTTGGTGGTGAACCAATAGTATAAGCTTTAAAGAGAAGAGTAAATGCTATCGCCCCACAACAGCCCATCAAAAAAATTACTGGCCAAGCTGATTTTGGATTAGAAAACCATTCTCTAAAAATAAATTGCATTGAAGGATTGGATGAAGTGTTAAATCTGCCATCCCCCATAAAAACAAAGAAAGCTAGACTTACAATTATAGCTCCAATATAAAGGTGTGATAACTGAGTATAAACATTATCTTTATCATTAGTTATTTTTAGAATAATCATAGATCCAGCATAACAAAATCCACAAGCAACTGGTGCTAAGTTTATAATTTTAAAATCATTAAAATCTGGATTTAAAACAATGTAGACCCCTATAAAACCGACAGCTATTGCGCTCAAACGTCTAATCCCAATTTTTTCTTTTAGAAAAATTTTTGAAAAAATGGAGATAAAAAAAGGGCTTGAGAAAAATAAAGCATTAGCCATTGATAATGGCATGAATGTTAGTGATGTATAAAAAAAACTAAAACCAAGAAAAAAAAGCAATACTCTTAAAGTAGTTAAAAAAGGATAATTAGTTTTTAAATTAAGTTTTATATTTTTATATTTCATGAATATTAAAAGTAATACAAAAGCAATTATGGTTCTGCCAAAGTAAAGTTCGTATAAAGCTGTTTCGTTGAATATCCATTTTATCGAAGCATCCTGAATTGAAAAAACAGCCATTCCAATAAGCACGTATAAAATTCCCTTTAGATTATTTTTTTCTGATCTCATTTATGCTGTAAATTATATTGCTTAGTCTTTAATTACTTTTTATTTCTAGAAAAATACTCACCTTTAATTTTTGTAATCTGGTTCCTCTTTGTCTAAAATTAGTCTTATTTGATCTAAAAACATTCTTGCTAAATTAATTGGATAATTATTAAGCTCTTCTGCAGTTTTTTCGGCAACGGCATCGCTTACTATATTTAATTCCTTATTGGTTGATAAAGCGGTTAAATAAGTCTCAGCAGCTTTTTCAAAATAATATAAATAATTAAAACCATCAGCAATTGTCTCTCCAGTGGTTAATAATCCATGATTACTTAGCAACATGTGTTGTTTATTACCTAATGCTTTTGCCATTTTTAACGACTCTTCTTCAAAGCCCAATCCTCCAAATTCTTTAAAAACTGAAAACCTATTATAAAACATCATCGTATTTTGATCTATTGGTGGCAAAGTTGGATTTTTAAGAGTTGATAATGCAGTTGCATATTTTGAATGTACGTGAAAAATGCATTTTGCATGAGGAACTTTTTCATGAATAGTTCCATGAATAAAAATTGCGGTTGGATCTACAATTTCAGGATTTTTTTTTAATTTTTCTTTATTATCTTTCGTGACTAATATCAAATCACTAGCTTTCATCCGGCTAAAATGTATTCCAGCTTTATTAATATAAAAATTAGTAGAACCCGGAACACAAGCACTGAAGTGATTTGCTACAGCTTCGTGCATGTTTAATTTAGCTGTCCATCTAAAGGTTGCCGCTAAATCCTTTTGTAATTCTGTTATTTCCATTTTTTTATAAGAATAACTATAATTGAATTATAAATGATGAACAATAAAGTTATTATTTATTATAAAGTGCGAGTTAATAGGTTTAAGAGACACAATAACAAATAATATTTTTAGATTTTATTCTTTCTTTTTTGAATTTTTAAATAATATTAAACTAACTCCAAAGATAATAATTGACCCGCCAAGATATACTTTCGGAGACGGTTGTTCGCCAAGCAAAATTATAGCAGTTACAAATCCTACAACAGGAAGCAAAAGATACACAGGCATTACTTTGTTAACTTCATATCTTCTTAAAACATAGTACCAGGCGACATAGGAGATTGGGTGCATAATAAATCCTAAAAAACCCAAAGTTAACAAGCTAGCTAGATCTGCTGCTAAAAAATATTTTACTGGATTACCGTCAAATATCACAGACGCAAGAAGTAACATTGGTCCAGAAAACACACAAAGCCAAGTCATTAAAGCAATAGCACTGATTTTATTACTTAGTGGTTTCGCCATCACCTGTGCAAGAGACCAAGTGAAAGCGCCCGATAAAAGTAAAAAAATTGCAAGATATTTACCATCAAGATTTGGAGCTCCGGATAAAATTATTACACCAATAAAACTAATTGCTAATGCAATTAAATTTTTTATGCTCGGCACTTCTTTTAATAAAAAATATGCAATTATTATTCCAAAAGGAACTTCTAATTGGACAATAAGAACCGCTGCAGACGCATCAACCATATTCAGTCCATAATAAGACATGCCATATTGTAAAGTGCTACCGATAAATGAAATTTTAAAAATATCTAACAACAATCCTTTAGGCACTGGAAACCACCAAACAAGCATTAATGCTGGTATGGTAAATCTTATACCAGTAAGTAAAAATGGTGGAAAATATTCCATTGCAGGTTTTGCAATAGCGTAGCCAAAGCCAAGCATAACAGGGACCAGCAAGGCAATAAATATGTCTTTAATTTTCATTGTTAATTTTGCTTAAAGATTAAGCTGTATGGCATATTTTATTATAATCAAATTATATATTAAAAAAAAAGAGGATAGATAAAAATAACTCTAATTTTAGAATATTATTAATTGCTCATATACAAACTCTTGATTTAAGATTATTTAGTAATTCAAATTAATTGAATATTAGTTCGATCAAAAATACTTAAAAAAACAATTTAAAATTATTTATTATTTAGCTAAAAACTTATATTTAAAATAAAAACTTGATTATTATCTCAACTAATGTTTTAAAGTCTTGATGGGCAATGAAAAATTTGTAAAATTTGATAATGTAGATAAAAGTTACGATGGCAAGGTTTTAGTAGTTAAAGGTCTAAATTTAGATATTAAGGAAGGCGAATTCGTTACAATGTTGGGACCATCTGGTTCAGGCAAAACAACTTGTTTGATGATGCTCGCTGGATTTGAAACTCCAACTAATGGAGAAATTTATTTAGATAACATGCCGATCTCAAATATTCCACCTCATAAAAGAGGTATTGGAATGGTTTTTCAAAATTATGCTTTATTTCCTCATATGACTGTTTATGAAAATTTAGCATTTCCACTAAGAGTAAGAAAAATTCCAAAGGACGAAGCAGATAAAAAAATTGATAAAGCTTTATCAATGGTATCTCTTCAAGGTTATGAAGCAAGAATGCCGATGCAATTATCTGGAGGTCAACAACAAAGAGTAGCGGTTGCAAGATCTTTAGTATTTGATCCTAAATTAGTTTTAATGGACGAACCTCTTGGAGCGTTAGATAAAAATTTAAGGGAAAATATGCAATATGAAATTAAACATATTCATGAAAGTATCGGTGTAACCGTTGTATATGTTACCCACGATCAAAGTGAAGCATTAACTATGTCAAACAGAATTGCAGTTTTTAATGATGGAAAAATTCAGCAACTTTCAACTCCTAGTAAATTATATGAAGAACCAATTAATTCTTTCGTCGCTAAATTTATTGGGGAGAATAATACTTTTAAAGGTGAAGTCACTGAATTAGCTGACGGCAAGTGTAAAGTGAAATTAAGTTCAGGAGAAGAAATATTATCTAATCCAATTGTTGTAAAATCAAAAGGACAAAAGACTACTATTTCTTTAAGACCCGAAAGAGCAATCATTGATCCAAGGACACCAATGGACAATAATTATAAAGGAACAATAGAGGAAATTATTTATCATGGAGATCATACTCGATTGAGAGTAAATCTATTGAGAAACAAAGAATTTATTTTAAAAGTTCCAAATATTTCAAGTAATATGAATCTAAAGATCGGTAGAGAAATAAATGTTGGTTGGAATTCAGTGGATTGTAGAGCCTTAGATCCA
>SHWS01000022.1 GCA_009693705.1 Pelagibacteraceae bacterium | reverse complement strand
ATTACATTCTCATTCACTTATTGTCATTATTGAGTTATTCGCTGTTTTTCGTGCTATTTCGTGTTTTCAACAAAGACTTAACAAAGGTATTTGAAAATAACTAATAATTAAGTGTCTTAAATAATTTATTCTGGTTTTTTACTTAATCAGCTTGAACTTATTTTTAATGTAGGACTTATTTAATAACTTCGCTCTTTCAATTAAAACGGCATCTGTATTATCTAAGTAAGTTTCTCTAATCATTCTTTCACTTGTGTTCATAGATGATGCTATCTCACTGATTGAGTAACCTTGTTTGTAAAG
The DNA here is from genome assembly GCA_009693705.1 of Pelagibacteraceae bacterium. Taxonomy (GTDB): domain Bacteria; phylum Pseudomonadota; class Alphaproteobacteria; order Pelagibacterales; family Pelagibacteraceae; genus Pelagibacter. The sequence continues at coordinate 12,329 of SHWS01000022.1, read as the reverse complement.
TTCGGTAGCATAAGTATGACGGTAGCTATAAACAGGTCTGCTTGTATTATCTTTTGGATGATAAAATAATTTCAAAGACATAGTTATTCTAGTGAAGATTTTATGTATTCTAGCAACTAAAGCGTTTCTGTTCTGAACTTTTGGAAATAAAAGATAATCATCTGGTGATCTGTTTGAGTGTCTACTTTTTATCTCAGGCCATAATTGATCATAAAAATTAAAGTTAGCTGTGTAGGAGTATTTTGGTTTAGTTTTTGTAAAATAAACATCAAATCTTAAAGTTCTAATTTTAGGATTTTTAATATCAACAATTTCAGTAATGTGTTTATTTCTAATATTTAAAACTTCTAAACCTGGTCTAAAGCCAGCACATCTACATAAATTAAGATAATCTTTTGCTTCTAAAAGAAACTTATCTTCTTTTAACATAGCTTGTTTTGTTAATTCTTTATTAACTAGATTTTGTTCTAGTGGTAGATATCCGTGTCTATCTTTAGTTATAACAGCAAGAGTAGGGATCTCAGGAACAACACTTAAAATATTTCTATCTTTTGCTCTTTGACACATTTGTCTAATAATAGAAAAATATTTATTGATTGTGTTGTATTCAATATTGAGATTATCTTTTAAGTAATAAAGAATATCATTAGAGATTTTATCTTCTAATTCTTCTGTATTGTTATAATTTATATTTTCAAAGAAGTGTTTAATCTTATCATATTTAGATTTATCTCTATCTGATTGAAGATCATCAGATTTGTATCTTTGATTTAATTTAGCAATATTATATTTTCTATATCTAAATCTCAAAAAAGGTTGAGCAATATCTTTATCAAAATTAGGTTCATTAGATAAAGTAGTGCTTAGATTTTTTAATGAAAAATCTTTTTTATATTTCAAAGCTAATACTTTTGCTTTTAATATATTAGTTTCTTTTAGACATATCTCTTTAATGCCAGAACTAGTGTGAGCTTTTCCACAATAAAAACTACAATAGTAATTTGTGCCGCTAATGTGTTTATAGACTTTGATTTTTTCACTGGGTATAAAAACAAGTGTATCTTTATTAATCTTTGGCATTTATTTAATCACTTTCATTGTAGGTTGTTTCAAAATTGAAACATTGGCAATTTTGAAATAGTTATTTTTAGAGGAAATTAAATGATAATTGGTTGTTTTGATTATTTTTGTAATCTTTTGAACAACATCTCTAATAATTTTTTTATTTTCTGTATTGACTTCAATCTTTATACAATTTTTGATTAATTTATTTTGTCTATTTGTATTAAGCATTGATTTTATAAAAGAAGCTGAAGTGTCAATTTCAATTTTATCTTTAATCTTTTCAAAATTATCTTTTGGTAGTTTGCTTATTTCATAAGCTGTAGTCCAGTTTTGAGGCAGTCTGTTTCTTTCAATTAAATATTCTGTATAAGCAGATTCTAAGATTGTATTTAATTTTGAAGCGGTTGATTTATTTAATTTGAGTTTTTTAAGAAGTCTTAAAAACTCTTTTTTGTTAAGAACTTTACAAGCTAAATGTAAATCTTTAGCAATCATTAAAAATGTTTTCATATGTAAAGTTAAATTAGCTCGTATTCTGCTATAAAAATCATCAACAGTTTTAAGTGTCATTTGATTGTTTGTTTGTATTAAGTTTGTCATTTATGTTTTCCTTGTTTGGTTAGTTTATATCTATATTTAATCATACTTCGTTGCTTAAATAGTTGGACAGTTAAGGGGTTACTTCTTAGTTGTCTTATCTAAAATAATAATTTTACTTTCTTCTTGTATTCTTTTTATCAATTTAAGTGTTCTCATATGAGGACGACCTTTCCAGCCAAACCAATGATCTTTTTTACCTTTATCGTATAAAGTTTTTAATGTTTTAGAATCAAATTGATTAGCCGTAATATCCAAAATTGAATCGTTTTTAATATCTTTTAGCCACCAATGTTTAATGCCGTTAGAGAGAGTTGCTGAATATATTTTTAGAACATCAGTATCAAAAAGATAATAAGCTGTTTGTGTGGCGTGATAACAATGCCCAAATAATGAATTAGATTTATTTTGATTTCTGTATTTTTTGCTACATAGATCAGGTGTAAGATGTTCTTTTATTTTTTTTGAGTATTTTTCTCTTGATTTTAAGTTGTAAGGTATCTTTTTATATTTAAGTATTTTCATACTATAAACAATCCATTCATCATTAATTTTTTTATAATTTGGTCTTATTAAACTATTCATTATCTAATAATTTGTATTTGTTTATTTTCAGTCCAAACTTCTTGTTCGTTTCTTAATCTGTTTTCAGACTTTATATTTTCAAATCTTTTAGTTGCTTTGGTTTTCCACCAAGCAATTAGATTATTAAGTTTATGTTTTTCATAATTTTGATCTTTAATTAATTGATTAGATTTTTGATTAATAATATCTATGTAATTAGAAAAACCGTAATTACTTACATAATATCTTTTCTGTTCATTTAATTCTTCAGCTACTTTTAGTGTTTTCAAAAATGAAACTTTTTTATTTTTAGGTAAAGAGTTTTTGATTATTTGAAAACATTTCGTTTGTATTTTAAGTTTTCTATTTGAAGCCGTTTCTTTACATAAATAACCAACTTCGTTTTTGATTGTTTCTTTTACTTGCTTAAACAAATCTCCCTGAATCAATGGAACAAACTTACTGTCAGTTAATCCTTTATTTCTTATAAAAGGTTTTAATCCATCGTATTGACTTAACGCTTTTGAATTTCCGTATAGCGAAGTAGTTTCAAACATTAATATGTCTGTATTAAACTTCTTATCGAATTGTTTTCTTAACCAATGACTAGAACAGATAAGAGCTAATAATTTACCGCCCAAATAATTAAATCCAAATGGTTGAGCAGGGACGATTGTCTGGCCATTTAAGATATGTCTATTCATCTGTGTAAGATCTGGTCTTTTGTTTCGAAGTAGATCGTTTCTAGGTTTCATATTGATTAATGGGCTAGAAACTCTAATAAAACCTATCCATTTGTTAGTGTTTGTTTCTAAAACACCTAATTTTAATTCTCTACCATTCAAACCTTCTGAATTAATATGTGATGAAATAATATTTACATACTTAAACCATTCATAATTTGAAAGTGTTTCAATTCTGAAACTCATTTGATCTGGTGACATTGTGAAATCATCAAACAAAAAGTTTTGAGGACCATAAGATTTTGAAAATTCAGGAAATGATGAAAGCTGCTCCAACTTATTCGCTCTCATATAGCTTTCGTAATCTATATTGTTAAAATACTTCTTTATAAGATCAGCACAGTTAATTGCTGTTTTTTCTTTTACTGTTTTTAATTTAATCATATCTATAATTTACTACAGATGAATGATTAAATAGTTGGACAGTTAAGAGGTTAACTCTTAGTTGTCCTATAAATATAAAAGTATTTCAATTTTGAAACTTTAAGAGATTTTTAATTCCAATATTTACCTGGGAATATTCCTTTACAAACATTTTCTAATATTTTGTCGGCGTGTTGTCGGAATCTATTAATTTGTCTTTCTAAACTTTTTATTTGACCAAGATCTTTTGTTTTGTCTACTGATTCATATGGTCTATGTTTTAGATATTTCTCGGTGGCAGTTCTATCCATTGCCGATCTTCTACCTCTTTTTTTCAAAATTAATTTTCTATGTGCCGATAACTTTCTTCTGATCTCTCTTAATGTATAATTTTGTTTTTTTAGATGCCAAGTTTTCAAATAATCTTCTAATTTCAAATAATGATTTCTCTCATCTATTCTTTGTTTCTGATTATTTGTTTTAGTTTTTATGATGTTTTTAATTTGTTTAAGTGAGAATTGAAAAGGCACATCAGTAGGTATTTCCACAACTACAGTGTTTGGGCGACTGTTAAATGAATTTGTTTTGATCTCTCTTACTGTTTCTAATTCTCTACCTAATAACCTTAAACCACGAGTTTTCCACCATTTGTCAAATGGTAAATCTTTAACTTCAGCTAAGTTCCAATTAGAATATTTTGATTTATCTACTTGAAAATCGTTAGGATTTTTTAAGCAAGTTTTTAGATAATTATAATGAAGTCTATAAATCTGTATTTTTTTATCTATGTAAATATTGTCTTTTAATTTCTTAAAAACATCTTGATATGCCATAATTTTTTATAACAAATATTAATAAAAAGACGACTAATCAACCACCTTAGTTGTCTTTTTTAAAATTACCATTGCTATCCTCTATGGATTTGTCAGCTTGTTGTATGTCATCAATCAATAACAACAGGAGAAAAAATGACAAAAGTATATTTCTATGGTCGAAATAGCGATGTTGAGGCCGCCGAAAAAGGCAGCAGTTTAGAAACACAAAAACGAAAAGCAGAGGCATATGCCAGTCTAAAAGATCTCATAATTAACGATTATTTCTATGATCAAGTGTCAGGAACAGTGCCGATTGAAAGGCGTGATAAAGGTTTTGTTTTAGTTAAAAGTCTAAAATCTGGTGATCACTTAATTACTTCTACTGATAGACTTGGAAGAAATACCATTAATATTTTAACTTTTATTGAGAAGTGTAAAAAACAAAAAATTAATGTTCATTTAATTGACATTGGTGGGGAAGTGACTGGTGGAGATATGATCTCTACTATGTTTGTTAGATTGTTAGCTGTCTTTAATCAATTCTACGCCGATCAATTATCAGAAAAACAAAAAGCAACTAAACAAAGAATGAAAAATGAAAATAGATTTTTAGGTGGCAAAGCTAGATATGGTTATGATGTAGATAATGAAGGTAAATATCTAGTTTGTGAAAAAGAAATGTCAGTCATTAGACAAATGAAACTTCTAAAAGATAAAGGTAATACTTACAGATCAATTGCCAAAGAAGTAAGCAAAAGCACAAATAAGAAGTTTGATAGTGGTTGGGTTTTTAGAATATTAAAAAGAGAAACTTTTGATATAAAATTAGCAGTATAAGATATTCTTTAGTGTTATTCTAAATGAAATGTTTAGAACTATTAATGTTTTTATAATACTTCTGACTCTTGTATCTTGTAATAATCCTTATTCTCGTTCAACAGATTATTATGAAACAGTAGCAGGTCATATTGTTCAAATTATTATAACTGGAAAATGTAATTCAGATTGTATTAATTCAATTGTCTCATCTGAACTTAAATATTTAACTTACACAGAGGCGATGTATGTTCTGGATAATATTAGCAAAAGATTGCCAAGAATATTTAAAGGCGTTGAAAGAGAATTGGAGATTAAAGTTGAAGAAAAGTATAAAAAAGAAGTTATAAAATGAATGTTATAAAAATTACTTTAGCGATAATTATTACTTCAGCATTAACTTTTTTATTTTCTTACTTTTATTTCTCAAATGAAAAGACTTATGAAGACTGTGTCATTAAAAATATTAGGAAAGTTCAAAATCAAGAAGTAATTAAAGAGATCAAAGATATGTGTAAAAAAAGACACAACTATGAAGAAAAGATTGATAAAGAAAAACTTAACTCACAAATGAAAGATATAATTGATCTATTTTACAATTTCAAAGAGCAATTTGAGAGTAAAATTAAATAACTTTTAAGAGTGTTTAATACTTTGAAAAATTTCAGTTGCTTTTTTTCTATTAAACTCACCAGTTCTTTCTTTTGTAGTAAAAATATCTATTAACCATAAAACCCCACAACAACCAAACGTAAAAAGTTTTAGCAAACCCAACCCCATATCACCAAGCATAAACCTATCAACACCAAGAGTTCCAAAAATTACCGAAAGAATTAGAACTGTATTAGGATTTTGTTTTACAGAATCAAATTGTGAATTAAAAAGCATTTGATCTTTAGTTTTTAATTGTTTAGATAATTTTTGTTGTTCGAATGGTGTAAATTCACTCATATTTTTATTTGTTTTTTATATAATTTATTTGTAGCAGCAATGCTCAAATAAACAATTATTAATAATACAAATGGTGTTAATAAATTGTAATTTATTGCCTCTTTAAAATTTAAATTCATAAAACTTTTAATTCCTCTTGTGATACCACATCCAGGACATTCACAACCTAAAAACGTTTTGATTAAACAAGGAATTTCAATTTTCGAAGTAATCTGATTTGGTAGGTAAGAATAAACAGCGGTTATGGGAGTAAGAATTATTTTAAAGGAATTTTCCATTTAACTATATAGTATCGTAGTAATTTTCAAAATGTGTATATAAATTTTATATCCATTCCTTAACTACAAATAGTTATATCATTAACACTAGATTGAGTTTAACTATACTTTGTAAATTTTTATTAACTACTAAATAACATTAAAATAAATTATGAAAAAAAGTAAAGTAGTAGCAGCTTTGTTATGTTTTTTTTTGGGAATGTTTGGTGGTCACAGATTTTATTTGGGATATACGACAATAGGAATTGTACAGTTAGCTTTAACAATAGTTGGTTTTATAACATTAATATTAGGTGTTGGACTGCTTATGTTGATAGGAGTTTCTATTTGGGTATTCATTGAGTTTATCTTAATACTCACTGGAAACATAAAAGATGTTAAAGGTAATAAATTATCTTGAAGTATTTACCATTTATTACAATAATTTTTTTATTAGTTATTAAACCAGTTTTTTCTCAATTTAAGATTTTAGATGATTTAAAGAAGACTGGTGATCAAATTTTAAAAGAAAAAGATTCTGAACAGAAAACAAATCAGAATCAAAAGTTTTCATCTCCAGACACTTCTAAACCAGTTCAGAATAAAGTAAGCAGTCCTAAAGTTCAACAAGAAGTTTGATAGTGGTTGGGTTTTTAGAATATTAAAAAGAGAGACTAATGTAACTTTTTGTTAATTATTTATTTTTCTTTTTTGTAATCTTTCTTTCATTTCTACCTGTTCATATGATCTAATACACGCCTTCATATAATCGTTTTTTTGTTTATCCGTAAAACCTCTACCGTTATCTCTATACATTTCTTGAGTACATTCACTTATATTTTCCATTTTCATTTGATTACATTTTAAGTCACAAAAAATGTCAGTATATTTTATAATTATAATACTAAGTAAAATTATAATTATTACTATTAAAACATAAAAAATATTATTATTTTTATTATTAGACATAAGATTTGAATTTTATTTAATTGAATTAACAATATTTGTTAGATGATTATCTAAAATATGGTAATTTTGTTTTTCAGAAAATAATTCAACTGTTACCGTGTAATTATTAAAATTAAAAAAATAACCTTCGTACATTAAACCGTTCGGAGCAATTTTTGATAAATTAGGAATTTTAGATAAGTCAAAAGTCATTTTTATAGTTTGAGAAAAATTTTTAAATTTATCTTTATCAATTTTACAAGAGCCTATTTTTACATTTGTCATAGAAGAACCTTTATCATGAACTTGTTTCAAAAAATCTTGACAGATATTTTTTAAAAATTGTTTGTCGTTTATAACTCTATTAAAATCTATCTTATCAAATTTAGAAAAAGTTATGTTATGAAATAAATAGTTTTTGGGAGGAACAGGTATTAAGCCAAACATTATATACTCCCCGATTTCATATAGTCTTAAATATTGTTCAACTTTATCATCATCATTCTCAATTGATTGAATTTTACTATTTGGCACGACTATTTTTTTTCTTTCGGGAATATAATTTACTATTTTTTTAACTTCTTCGTAGTTTTTTCTGTTTACTAAAACTAGATCAGGAGGAATATCAATTGTAAAACCTATATTAGTTTTTTCAATTTTTGCTAAAGAAAATTCTGAAAAAAAAAAAATAAAAATAAGAAAAAGAATAATTTTTTTAATCATTTGATACGATCAATTATGTGTTTTAATGCTCTTTCTATTTTTTCACAATTTTTATCACAGATAATTTGTGCCATAAAACCATTAGTACCCACATCAAAATAGTATTGAACTAAAGATACATTTTTAATGTTAGATGAAAAATCAGTATTATATTTGATCATTATTGTATCATTAACATTTTTGAACTTATTTTTTTTTATTACACATTCATCTATTCGTAGATCTAAAAAAATTAGACTAGAAGATTTATATTCTTCATATGCTTGATCACAAAAATTTCTTAAATTAGATTTATATTCCTTTAAAAGTTCAGAAATAAGAATTGAATTACCATAATAAAATAATGATATATTATGTTTTTGTAATTTATCTGGTGGTAAAGGGACAATTATAATTAAATCTTTTTCTCTCGTACCTGAAGTTATTAATACATCAACGTCATTTTTATTATTCTCTCTTGATGGCTTTAAAATATTTGATTGTGGTGGAGTCGAAAATTCAACAATTTTTTTTAATTGTTCGTAATTTTCTTTTTTAACTAACACATAATCATTTGGAATATCCATATCTATTCCAAATGTCGTTTTTTCGATCTTAGCCAAAGCACTATTAATGAAAAAAGTTATAAAAGTTATAAGAATTATTTTTTTCATTTATATTCTTATTATAAAAATAATGACCCATATTAATGAGAAAAAACTTGATGACCAATAATCTTTTTTTGTTATTGGATTATTTTTAAATAGTCTTTTCATAATAAATGTTCCTACATAACCCATAGTGAAGGGCATACCCAATACATAACCCATGGCGCCACCAATGGCTCCAGCAATACCATATCCTTTTTCAAACAAAATAAGAAAAACTATTGTATTGAGTATTGATATTAATATTATTGTATTTCTTTTAGATGAAATATTATTAATGAATTTATATTTTCTTGAAAAATAAATACCTAAACAACTTGTTAAAATTAAAATAATTATGAATACTATAATTGATAGTAAAATAAGATAAAACATTTGTAATTTTTTTAAAAAAACTAATAAGTTTTGACTACTTTATAAGTTTTCCTTCTTTAAATTCCCCAGTTAATTTTTTTCCATCTGGGTAAGTATAGGTTCCTTGTCCATTTTCTCTATCATTTTTAAACTCCCCAACATATGTAGATCCGTCCTGCTTTGTTAAAGTGCCTTTACCTTCTTTTTGATCATTTTTAAATTCTCCAACATATTTATATCTATCAAATATAATTAGAGACCCCTTGCCATTTCTACGACCATCAATGTATTCGCCAATATATTTTGAGTCTGGAGATGTTATAGTTCCAAAACCGTGAGGTCCCCCGTTTTTAAATTCTCCCTCGTATATAAGTTTTGAATCTCCTATATAATTCCACTCCACCTTACCATAACAGTTATTATATTTATTTTTATCACCTGTACATTTTGGAAGTTTACTTTGAGAATATGAAGTTTCTGAAATAAAAAAAGATAGAAATGTAATTAAGATTATTTTTTTCATTTAGATTTGAATCTTTTATTTTGAGGTTGAAATCTAAATAATGCTATTACTCCTAAAAAAATTAAAGTAAAAATTCTTCCATAAATATTTGGTAAAAGAAAATAAAAAAATGTCGAAACTATTCAAAGAAAAAGAACAAAAATAAAAGTGTTACTTCCTGGAGAATTATTTTTTTCTTTTTTTTGTTTCTTATAATTTGCTATTCCTATAGTTATTAAGACACCAAGAGTTAATAAACCTAATAATTGAATCATATAAAGATTATTTTTTCATTTATTTTAAAAACTTACCATCTCGAAACAGACCGATTAATTTTCTACCATCAGGATAAGTAAAAATTCCCTGTCCATTCCACTCGTTATCTTTAAATTCTCCAACGTATTCTGCTCCACTTATATAAATAAAAGTTCCTTTTCCATTACGTTGACCATTTTTATACTCACCTCTATATATAGAGCCATCTGGAAATGTATAAGTTCCCTTTCCATGTTCCATATTATTTTTGTGTTCACCAACATATTTCTCGCCCTTTGAAGAGGTAAAAGTTCCTTGTCCATGATATTGATTATTTTTAAATCCCCCTACGTATTTTTGACCACTTGAGAAGGTGATAGTGCCTTGGCCATCTTGTTTTCCATCTTTCCACTCACCAACATATTTATCGCCATTTAAAAGTGTGAAAGTTCCTCGTCCATGGGGTAGGTCATTTTTTAACTCACCAACATATTTGGCGCCGTTTGGATAAATTTTCTCAGCAGAATATAAGGACGAAGATAAAAAAATAAATAATAATAAACTACAAAATATTTTTTTCATTTATAATCTTTATTGTTTATTGCTTTTGATAAATGATTCTTAAATAATATCAAAGCGTCATCTTTTAATTGAATTGGAAAAGTTTTTTCTTCATTAAAATCTTGCCCAACCTTTCTATAATCAACCTTTAGATAAGGATCACTTTCTTCTTTTTCTTTAATGTAACCAAATCCAGTGTTAACTTTATTCTCATTTTTGTAAGAAATATACCAACCAACATATATCTTTCCACCTATCATATGACCACTTGGTTTAACTCCTTGTTTGACTTTATTTTTTGACCAATCGAATTCCTTAGTTACTATATTATGAACTTCTTCTAGTAACTCTCTGGCTTCTAAACTTTTGTTATTTAATATTCTTCTAGGATTTTTCTTTGGAAACTTTTCACTAATAAGTTTTTCACAAGGCTCAGCAAGATATTCTTTTTCATAATCTGTTAAATCTTTATTATTTGAAATATTATCATAAAAGTTTTGAACTTGTTGAAGTGTCCAATTTTCTTTATTTTCTTCAATTATTATTTTAATTTTTAAGACTTTATCAGAAAGATTTTTATTCACCTCCATTTTGGAAGCTTAACTAAAAAAATAATTTGATGCTACTTAAATGTTGTAAACTATATTTAACTTTTAATATTCATAAACAGTTGTTATTATTATCTTGTGATAACAGATATTATTTTATTTTTTATTTTAGTCTGTCTGTATTTTATTTCTAATATTATTTGGCAAATGTATTCAAATAAAAAAGGAGATAATTATGATGATTTAGGTTTCTTTGCTAATTTTGGAGTATCATTACTTTATAGTTTAGGTGCTGTATCAATTATTTACATTTTAATTATATTTTTGAATAAAATATTTTGATGAAAAAAATATTTTCATTTAAAGTATATAATTTAGTTTCTTAGTTTTTATCATCTTAATCTAGCTTTAGGATCAGTTAAACTTTTAAGATCCATTCGTAGATTTGCAAACCATTCGCTGCCTGTATCTTTTTTATAAGTCCTTAATTTTTTTAATAATTTTATTTTTTTTAATTCGAATTCTTTAAGTTCTTTCTTTATTACTATATCTTTCAAATCCTTAGAATAACCACCTCTGCGTATATGAGCTAAATATACATTCCAGTTAGATATATTTTTAAACCGTTTATGAAGTTTGGTTCTATGACAATGTCTACATAAACAGAGTAATGCTGGTTTAATCCAAATATATGGTTTTCCATAATCCTCGTCATGATACTCAACATCAACATCAGGATCGCAGCATAGATCACAAGGACCTGTAGCTTCTTTTAATTTCCCAATATTTATAAGACGTTTTAACTCTCTGTATTTTTCGTCTCTTTCTTTTGGGGAGTACCCATTATACCAGCTATTAACAATCATCTAAGTGTATCTATTTTAATATTTTTTAAAAGTATGATTATTATTTTTTTAAGAAGCAGAACCTTTTCTAGTTATTAATGGAGCTACTTCTTTTTTATTGTTCATTTTCTTCGTATTCAATTTCAATTTTTATCTGAAATAATTTGTTTAAAGCATCTATAAATTTTTGAAAGTTATGTGGATACATCTCATAACCTTTAATATATTTAGATTTTCCGTTTTTATTTCTTAAAGATAATTCCCAGTAATTGCCACATGTAGGAGCTGTTTTATTATCATATTCACTATCCCAGCTCCAAATATCAATTTCATCCAATCTTTTCCAAAATTGATTTAAACTATTTTCATCTGCTTTAATTTCTTTAACTCCCTTCGGATAGGAAGTTTCACCATCTAAACCATTATCACTTCTTAATATTTCTTTATCAGAAATATATTCACAAGTTTCTGGGCCTATATAGTAAGCATTTTCATAGAAAATAACTTCTTTATTACTGTTCATTTTTTCCTCTAGTTAAGCACTGAATGTCCACGATTGGCTAAACATTTTCTCGTGTAGTTCTTTCTAGTATCATCTGCTTTTGAAACTACTCCCAGTGACATTGGACGTAGTACGGTATCAATAAACCAACCTTGAAATTCTTGGCTATCTGATAAAGTATCGTAAGCAAATTTAGTACAGAGAGTTATATCGTCTGTAATTCTATCTGCTCTAACTTCATTAAAAGTTCCAGAGCGTCCAGCGGTATCAATG
>SHWS01000009.1 GCA_009693705.1 Pelagibacteraceae bacterium | reverse complement strand
CAAGTTTTGAAATATCAACAGAAGCTTCAGTGTGGCCAGCTCTTACTAAAACACCCCCATCTTTTGCTATTATTGGGAAAACATGACCTGGAGAGACAATTTCTTTTTTATTTGGATTTTTCTTTGATGCAATTTTGATAGTTCTTGCTCTATCTTTCGCTGAAATTCCAGTTGTAATACCTTTTTTGGCTTCAATTGAAACAGTGAATGCAGTTTTATTTCTAGATTGATTAATCGGGGACATTAAAGATAAATTTAATTTTTTTGCTTGAACACTATCCATGGCTAAGCAAATTAGGCCTCGACCGTATTTTGCCATAAAATTAATATTTTTAGCATTAGCGTCAGACGATGAGATAATTAAATCACCTTCATTTTCTCTTTTTTCATCATCAACAAGAATATACATGCCACCTTTTTTAGCAGTACTAATAATGCTTTCTATTGAGGAAAAATTATTTTTTTTCATAAAAATAATTTCTAACGTATTTGGATAAGATATCTATCTCAATATTCACTAAATTATTTTTTTTTAAGGTGGATAAGTTAGTTAATTTAATTGTATGTGGAATAACCCAAATTTGAAAACCAGTTCTTGTAACTTTAGATATGGTCAATGAAATACCATTTATAGAAATTGAAGCCTTTTCAATTAAATTATCTCTCTCTTTTTTATTAATCTCAAAATCAAATAAAAAGGATTTATCTATTTTTTTTATATTAATAATTTTTCCAGTGGTATCAACATGACCCTGACAAATATGTCCTGAAATTTTTTGTCCATATTTTAAGGGGAGTTCAAGATTTATCAAATCATTAATATTTAAAAAATGAAATTTAGATCTCTTAATTGTTTCATTAGAAAGATAAAATTCCATTAATTTTTTTTTAAGTGAAATCAAAGTTAGACAAACACCATCGCAAGCAATTGATACACCAATATCCTTGCTATTTAACTTTAAATTCGATTTGATAAAAATGTTAATTCCTTTGGATCTTTTTATTATTTTTGCAACTTTACCTTGATGAAATATAATCCCATTAAACATATTAATTTCTATATAAAGTTATTTTATCTTTTCCTAATTTTGTATTTATTTTAACTAATTTTTTAAAAGTTCTACTAAGTAATTTCTGAGCATCAAAATTCTTATAACAAACAAATTTAGATAATTTAATTGGACTTTTAAATAAATAAAATTCATTAAACAATTTTTTTTTTAAAAAACTTATTGTTAAGTCATTTCCTCCTTCGACTAGAAGATTTCTACAACCTATATTATAAAGTTTTTTAAGCATTTGTTTTAAATCGAAATATTTTCTATTAGATAAATTTGATTTTATAATTTTAATTTTTTTTTTTTTAAAAGTAAGTATTTTTGATTTAGAAGCTTTATTGTAAAAAAAAATTGTATTGTTTGGATTTGAAGTCTTAAAAATATAAGATTTATTATTTGTTTCTAAATTATTATCTAAGACTACTCTATTAGGTGAAAATTTATTTAAGCTTTTTAATCTACAGTTTAACTTTGGATTGTCTATATTTAAAGTTTTTTTACTAATCAATAAACTATCATTTTTGTATCTTAACAAATGAGTTAACTTATCTGAGTATTTGTCTGTGATTCTAGGTGTCCCTTTACTAAATATTAAATTATTTTTAGATATTGCAATTTTTCCTGTCACATAGGGCATTTTTTTTTTTCGATTGAAAAAGTAAGGTTTATAAAAATCTTCTGTACTTATTTTTAATAAACCCTTTTTTACTATTATGTTATTTCTCTGTAAAATTTTTAAACTTTTTCCCCTTACTTTTTTATCTATATCATTTATTGAGTATATAACTTCGCCTATTTTACTTTTAATTATTGAGTTGGTACAAGGGGGTGTTCTTCCATAATGATTACATGGCTCAAGGGTTATATAAATTTTTGCACCATTTAAATTTTCATTGGTATTTTTTATTGCATTAAATTCAGCGTGCGGTCTTCCATTAAAGCCTGTTTGACCGATAGAGATAATTTTATTATTTTTAACAATTAGACAACCCACTGATGGATTAGTGCCAGTTAAACCTTGGCGCGCACTTGCTAACACCAAAGCAAGTTTCATATACTTGATGTCTAATTTTGAAAATTTATCTTTTTTTGTAGACATCTAATTTGTCCACGAATTGTACAAAATCTTTTTCTTCTCTAAAATTTCTGTATACTGATGCAAATCTGACATAAGCAACTGGATCTAGTTCTTTTAAACCTTCCATGACCATTGTGCCTATTGTATTCGTTGCAATTTCACTTTGTCCTAAATCTTCTAAAGATCTAGAAATTTTAGTAATAAATTTTTCAACTGTTTCAGTGTCTATAGGTCTTTTTTTTAGGGCTATATAAACTGACTTTGAAAGTTTATCTCTGTCAAAGATTGATTTTCTACCATTTTTTTTTATCACAATTAGTTCCCTAAATTGAACTCTTTCAAATGTAGTAAATCTTTTTCCACAAGCACATATTCTTCTCCTACGTATCGCTGTACCGTCTTCTGTGGGTCTTGAATCTACTACTGATGTTTCGCCTTTATTTGCACAAGGACAAATCATTATGACAAATTTTTATATATTGGAAATGATGAACATAAATTAATAACTTCTTTTCTAACTTCATTTTCTATTTTCGTGTTATCTTCTGGATTTTCAGATAAGCCTTTTATAACTTTAGTAATTAGTTCACCTACTTTTTGGAATTCTTTTAAGCCGAAACCTCTAGTAGTTGCTGCTTGTGTACCTAGCCTTATACCAGATGTAATCATCGGTTTTTCAGTATCGAAAGGAATACCATTTTTATTACAAGTGATATTAGCATTCGATAAACTTTCTGCAGCTAAATTACCTTTTACATTAAATGGTCTAAGATCCACTAACATTAAATGGGTATCAGTACCTCCGGAGTAAATTTTGAATCCGTTACTTTTAAGTGTCTCAGATAAAATTTTAGCATTTGCTAAAACAGATTTTATATAAACTTTAAACTCTGGTCTTAAAGCTTCTAAAAAGCCTGCAGCTTTAGAAGCAATAACATGCATTAATGGACCGCCTTGCAAACCTGGAAATACGGCAGTATTAAATTTTTTAGCTAAATCCTCATCGTTAGTTAAAATAATTCCACCTCTTGCACTTCTAAAAACTTTATGCGTTGTTGAAGTGACCACGTGTGCATATTCGCATGGATTTGGGTATCCTTTACCAGCAACTAGACCAGAAAAGTGAGCCATATCAACCATGAAGTAGGCTCCAACTTTGTCAGCAATTTCTCTAAATTTTTTAAAGTCAATTATTCTAGAATAGGCGCTACCACCTGCTATTATAAGTTTTGGTTTATGTTCCAAAGCAAGTTTTTCAACATTATTATAATCTATCAACTCTGACTTTTTATCAACGTCATATCCAATAGCGTTAAACCATTTACCTGACATTGAAATTTTTAATCCGTGGGTAATATGACCACCAGAATTTAGACTCATACCCATAAAGGTATCTCCTGGATTTAATAAAGCAAAAAAAACGGCACCGTTAGCTTGAGCGCCGGAATGTGGTTGAACATTAGCAAATTTACAATTAAAAATTTTTTTTAATCTTTCGATTGCCAAACTTTCAGCTACATCAACATGTTCACATCCATTGTAATATCTTTTTCCTGGATAACCTTCTGCATATTTATTTGTTAAAACAGATCCTTGTGCCTCCAATACGGCTTGAGAAACAATATTTTCTGATGCAATTAATTCAATATGTTCTTGCTGTCTCTTTAATTCATCACTAATTGCTTTATACAACTCTGGATCAGTTTTTGACAAACTGTCCTCAAAAAAACTACGATATTGATCATTTATATAATTATTTTCACTAGACATTATTATATCTTTTTAATCCTTTCTTTATGTCTTCCACCCACAAATTTAGTAGTTAAAAAAATATTAACACAATTTATTGCATTTTTTTTGGATAAAAGTCTTGATCCTAGTGTAATGATATTTGCATCATTATGCAATCTGGATAATTTTGTTGATTTTATATTAAAGCATTGGGCCGCTCTAATATTTTCGTGTCTATTTGCCGCAATATTCATTCCCATGCCTGAACCACATACCAAAATACCTCTATGATTTTTACTAATCTTTACTTTTTTAGCAACTTTATGAGCATAATCTGGATAATCTACTGTATTATTATTATAAGGACCCAAATCTAAATATTTAATTTTCTTGTTATCTAAAAAATTTTTAATGGACTCTTTTAATCCATAGCCGGCGTGGTCCGAGGAAATAAAAATTTTTTTCAAGTTAGTTAAATTTATAATTTAAAACGCATGCAACAAGGTGAATTCTATCTTCTTCACCACCATTAAATGCATTATGATATTTTGTATTATTAGTGATCCAGACCGAACCATCCGCTGGCAAATGTTTTGCTACGTTTTCTATTACCATAATAGATCCAGGGTTAGTGATAATTGGTATATGCAATCTTGGTTCTGGATCTCTGTGCCAGCTTAGAGTCGATCGAGGCTCTTTTAACAATATCCTCACTCGACCCAATTTGTACCTAGAAGAAAGTTGATCATAAACTTCCTTAAAGTATGTTTTTTTATAATCTTCGATAAACTCAGAATAAGCTGACTCATCAATACTTAAGTCTCTTAAAACTTCTTTTCCTGTAGAATCTGGTTTAGTCCAAAAAACTCCTCTAGCTTTATGACCTTTTATTGAATCAGGATCACCAGGAATTTGCACTAAAGATAACGAACTAAAATTAGATACATTTTCAATAGAATTAAAATTTTTTATCTTTAAAATTTCTTTAAAAGCTTTTTGAAGTTCGTCAATGTTAAACATAATATCCTGTTTTTGAAAGTCATTAAAGTTTAGTGTCATAATAATTGTTAAATACCTTTTTTAAGATATATTAATATATTACTTTTGTCGCATTTTTAAAATATATAAAATATGATCATTGGAAAATATCCAAGTTTAAGGCTTAGAAGAACTAGAAAAGAAAATTGGTCTAGAAAACTATTTGAAGAAAATACTTTAAGCTCAAGTGATTTCATATTACCTGTTTTTTTAATGGATGGTAAAAACAAAAAAGAAGAAATTTTATCAATGCCGGGTGTTTACAGATATTCAATAAACAGAATTACTCAAATAATAGATAAAGCAATCGAAAATAAAATACCAATGGTTGCATTATTCCCAAAAACTAAAACTAAAGTCAAAAATGATAATGGCACTGAGGCTTTAAATGAAAATAATTTAGTTTGTAAAGGTATTTTAGAAATAAAAAAAAAATATAAAAATCAAATTGGCATTATGTGTGATGTTGCGTTAGATCCCTATACATCTCATGGTCATGATGGATTGCTAAAATCAAATGAAATTCTTAATGATGAAACTATTGAAGTGTTGATTAAACAGTCAATTCTTCAAGCTCAGATGGGATGCGATGTTATCGCGCCATCAGATATGATGGATGGAAGAATTGGCAAAATTAGAAAAGCACTTGATCAAAATGGGTATCAAAATATTTTATTATTATCTTATGCAGCTAAATATGCGTCCAGTTTTTACGGTCCTTTTAGAGATGCAATTGGGTCAAAAAAATTATTAAAAGGTGATAAAAAAACATATCAAATGGATTTTAAAAATACCAATGAAGCACTAAGAGAGATAGCTTTAGATATTAAAGAAGGAGCAGACATGGTCATGGTAAAACCCGGAATGCCTTACCTTGATATAATTAAATCAATTAAAGAAAAATTCAAAATCCCTGTTTTTGCTTATCAAGTATCAGGTGAATATAGTTTGTTGGCTAATGCAATTAAAAATAAAATAATAAATGAAAATGCTGTATATGAGAGTTTGATGGCCTTTAAAAGAGCGGGTGCTAGTGCAATTATAACTTACTATGCCGATAGATTAGATAAAATAATTAAATAATTATTTAAGACTACTTATAAATAATAATCTACTAAATGGATAATTTAAGTTATTTGGCTTTAAAATAGTTTTTTCCAAAAAATCACTCACTAATTTTAAACCACTTAACAGTATTTTTAAATCAACTACTTCAATATTTTTTTCAATTAAAAAATTAGGAACAGTTTTTTTTCCAGCAGAGGATACAGAAAAATATTGAGTTTGATTTTGGAAAATTGATTTTTGAACAAAATTATCTAATTTTAAATCGTAACCTAAAGCTTTATAAAGTTCTAATTCCCAATAGATGTAATTTTTTAGCCAACTATTAAAATTTAAAAATAAAAATAAATTTTCCAATAATTCATAAATTGTATTATTTTTTTGAAATTCAGCTGTCAAAATTTTAATTAAATGCATAGCTGATATTATGCAGAAAAGTTTTTGATTATAATCAAAATATAGCGGTGTGTGAACTTCTATAATCTCAATTTTAAGATAGCCAATTTTTAAATTATTTTTTGAACTATAATTGATGTGAAGCTTATTACCAATTTGTAAATAATTTTTTATTTTTTTAGATGTTGCACCAAAAATAATTCCAGATATTTTGCCATGATCTTTAGTAAAAAATTCAGCAATTATTGAATTTTCGTTATATCTATTTTTTGAAATTAAGAAGCCAATATCTTGCCAATGCATAATTATTTTAAATTAATTAGGCATGAAATTGCAGCATTTTGTTCTGCATCTTTTTTTGAATTACCCTCACCAAAAAAATACTTAGTGTCTATTAATTTTACTGCTACTTTGAAAAAAGGCTTATGACGAGGACCTGTATTAGAAATCAATTTATAATTTGGTAATTTCTTAAATTTTTTCAAAGATAGCTCTTGAAGTTTTGTTTTAGCATCAACTTGGGTAATAATACTATTAGAAATATGTTCTTTCCAGAGTAGATAAATAACCTTCTCAGCCACATCAAAACCTTTGTCTAAATACAAATAACCTAAAAAGGACTCACAACAGTCAGAAATAATTTTGTCTTCAATTGTGGTTTTTTTATTTTTTGTATTTAATGTTATTATGTATTGATCAAGATCAATACTTTTTGCTATCTGAAAACATGTTTTTTTATTAACCAGTGCTGCAAACTTTTTATCTAAAATACCAACTTTTTCCTCTGGATAAATATCTAATAATTTTTTTGAAATCACTAGTCCTAACACTCGATCACCTAAAAATTCTAACTTTTCATAATTATTATTACTATTAAAACTTTTATGAGTTAAAGATTGGACTAATAAATCTTGATTTTTAAACTTTATATTTAATTTTTTCTCTAAATTTGAATAATTTATTTTCATTAAATTATTTTTTTAAAAAACCTATTAAATCTTAATGATTTATTCCATTTCCAAAATGAAAAAAATCTTCCAAAATTTTTATCAGAGGAAAAAAAAATAAATTGAGCTTTACCGACTAAATTATCTTGATGAACGTAACCAACGCTAGCCAAAAATCTACTGTCTTTAGAACAATCTCTATTATCACCTAAAAAAAAATAATAATTATCAGGAATTGTAAAAATATCTGAATTTTGAAATGAATTATTTTTTAAATAAACAGATTTATGAATTTTTTCATTAGATAATTTTTCATCGTAAGTAAATACATCAATTGCACTATTTCCACAAAAAATTTGATCATTAGAAGATATCTTTGATTTAAAAACTTTACTATTATTTAAATATAAATCACCATTAATAAATTGTATTTGATCGCCGGGCATTCCAATCAGCCTTTTAATGTAATCAGTTCGATTATCAGCAGGTGTTTTAAATACCACAACGTCTCCTCTATTTGGCTTTTTATAAAAAATTCTGCCATCAAGAATTGGAGGGCTAAACGGAAATGAATGTTTGCTATAACCGTAAGAATATTTAGTCACAAATAATCTATCACCGACAACTAACGTCGGTTCCATTGAAGAAGAAGGTATATAAAATGGTTGTACAAACAAAGATCTAATAAAAACAGCAATAATTAATGCATAAAAAAAAGTTTTAATATTCTCGTAAAAAAAATTTTTGTTTAATTTCATTAACTTTCTATAATTGTAAAAGCAATTGAATAATCTTTTTCATCAGATATTGAAAGAAACAAATTAAATTTTTTAACATTAAAAGTTTTTTGAACCATTCTATTAACTTTATTGTTTTTATTATAGTACGGTTTACCAAGCCTATCATTTAAAATTTCAATATCTTTAAGATTTAATCCTTTACGAAATCCTAAGCCTAAAGCTTTAGCAAAAGATTCTTTTGCAGCAAATCTTTTGGAATAATAAAATGTTTTATTTTTAATTAATTTAGAATTTAAAATTTCATTTTTACTAAAAACTCTTTTAATAAAGTTTCTGTTTTTAACCAAGCTTTTAATTCTTTGATTTTTAACAATATCAACACCAATTCCAAGAGTTTTCATCAATCAATTTTTGAGAATTTTTTTAAAACTTTTTATAACTTTATTAATACCCCAAAATACCGACTCTCCAATTATGAAATGTCCTATGTTAAATTCTTTAATTTCGTCAATTGCATTTAAAATTTTAGTTGTTTCATAATCTAGGCCATGTCCAGCATGAACTTCAATGCCCAGATGATTTGCTAATACAGAACAAGCTTTAATTTTGTTAAATTCATTTAAATAATTTTTTTTTGATTTAACTAAATTAGATAATTTACCAGTGTGGATTTCTACACAATCTACATTAATTTCTTTGCAAATTCTGATATCCTTGATCGAAGGATTAATAAACAGACTGGTTCTAATTTTATTTTTTTTAAACTTTTCAATAATTTTTTTTAAATCGTTTTTATATAAAACTAGATTTAATCCACCTTCAGTAGTTACTTCTTTTCTTTTTTCTGGTACCACACAAATAAAATCTGGCTCAATATTTAAAGCTGTTTTTACAATTTCGGAATTCATTGAAATTTCTAAATTAACTAAAACTTTATCTAGTTTACAAATTTTTTTAGCGTCAATATCATTTATATGTCTTCTATCTTCTCTTAAATGGATAGTTACTGAGTCAGCACCACATTTTGTTACAAATTTTGCTGCGTATAATGGATCTGGATGGCTTTCGCCTCTTGCATTTCTTAATGTTGCAACATGATCTATATTTATACCTAATCTTTTCACTTAATAAATCTACTTCCAGGCTTTGTTGTTGGTATTAGTTTTAAATGAGCCGGCAAAGTATTTGACTTAAAAGTAGCTGCATTTATTTTTATATGCGAAATAATTTTTGATTTAATCTTAAGTGTTTTTTTATTAGATCTATCAATAATAGATGCAAACCCCAAAACTTTTGCTTTAGCATTCTTTATTAATTTAACACATTCTAAACTAGATTTACCTGTAGTGATAACGTCCTCGATTATCAAAACTTTAGTGTCTTTTTTAATTTTAAAACCTCTTCGTAAAGTAAATTGACCGTTAACTCTTTCACAAAAAATAGTTTCACATTTTAAAATTTTGCCTATTTCATATCCGATAATAATACCACCCATTGCTGGTGATAAAATTAAATCAATTTGTTTAAATTTTTTTTTTATTTTAAAAGCTAAAGACTGACAAATTTTATTTGCTAAATATGGAAAACTTAAAAGTTTAGCGCATTGAACATATTTATCGGAATGCAACCCAGATGATAAAACAAAATGACCCTCCAATAAAGCATCAGTTTTTCTTAAAATATCTAAGGATTTTTTGTGTGAAAGCATTTCTTTTATCTTCGTGTCTAATTATCTTAAATTTTATACTCTTTTGTTTTAGTTCAGCAATAAAATTTGTAAAATTTTTGAGATTATTAATAACTAATTTAAATTTAAAATTAATATAATTCGTATTTTGTCCTGCCATTTCTAGGCTTGATATATTAAGTTTATGAGATCCTATTAAAGATGAAATTTCACCTAATTGGCCAGGTTTGTCGGGAAGCGAAATCCATAAAGTCGTATTATATTTTTTAGTAATCTCCTCTTTTTCCTCTCCTTTTTCAGACCAATATCTTCTTATAGCCGCTCTAGCCTTCCCAGTTTTTGTTATAGGTATCCAGTGTAAAGATGGTGATTTATTTTTTCCAGTAATAATATTTACTCTATCACCATTTCTCAGGATCGATTGTAATGCACTTTTATTGCCATTGATCTCGCAACCAATTGCGGTGTCGCCTATTTTAGTGTGAACAGCATAAGCAAAATCGATTGGGGTAGCTTCTTTGGGCAACTTTATTATAGAACCTTTTGGTGTGAAGCAAAATACGTTTTCTTGAAACATCTGTAATTTTGTATATTCATAAGAATGCTCAGGGTTTTCATTTTTTTCGATAATTTCAACAAGATCTCTTAGCCAATCATACTCCACTGAAGTTAAAGAATTAAATTTTTCAGAAGATTTATATTGCCAATGAGAAGCTACGCCTCTCTCAGCAAATTCGTGCATTTCTTTGGTTCTAATTTGAATTTCAATAGGTTTTTTATTTGAACCAATAACTGCAGTATGCAATGACTTATAACCATTAATTTTTGGTGAAGATATGTAATCTTTAAATTTTCCTGGAATACAATTCCATTTTTTGTGAAAAATACCAAGTGTTTTATAACAATCTTCAACGGTATCTAAAATAATTCTAAAACCAATGATGTCTGTTATTTGCTCTAGAGAAACTCTTTTTTTTTGGACTTTTCTCCAAATTGAAAGAGGGGTTTTCTCTCTGCCAAAAATATCTGCTTTAATAAAATTTTCATTTAGAATATTAATTAATTCATTGGACAAAACATTAAATATATTTTTTTTATCTTGTTTAATTTCTTCTAGCCTTTTTTTTATTAACTCTCTTGCATCGTTATTTAATATTTCAAAAGACAAATCTTCTAATTCATCTCTTATTACATGCATTCCCATTCTTTCAGCTAATGGAGCATAAATTTCCATTGTTTCATGAGCTATTCTTTTTCTTTTGTCATCTTTTTTAATTGATTTAATAGTTCTCATGTTGTGTAATCGATCAGCAATCTTAACTAATAAAACTCTAATATCTTTTGATGTTGCTAAAATTAATTTTCTAAAATTTTCAGCTTTAGAATTGTTTAAAGCTGTATTTTCAAGAACTGATATTTTTGTTACACCCTCTACCAGGTCAGCAATTTCGATACCAAATTCTTGCTTAATTGTGTCATAAGTAGCTAATGTATCTTCGATTGTGTCGTGCAACAAACCCGTTGCGATTGTTGCGCTATCTAACTTTAAATCAGTGAGAATGTTTGCAACTTCAATTGGGTGAATTGAGTACGGATCACCGGATGCTCTTTTTTGATTTTCATGGGCTTTAATAGCAAAATTGTAAGCTTTAGCTAATTTTTCTGGATTAAAGAAACTATTATAATTTTTAACTCTATTAATTAAATCATCTGAATTGATCATATTTTATTATTACAACATTATAGCACTAAATTAAATTTGTTTTATAGATCTAATATCTTTGGTTGATAAAGAAAAAATCATTTTTTTTATGCTTATTTTTGAAACTGGATGTGTCCAATTCTTATTTATTTCAAATAAAGGGATTAAAACAAAGTTTCGCTGATGCATCGATTTATGTGGTAAAATAATTTCATTTTCACAAATCAAATTGTTAAAATCAATTATATCGATATCACATTCTCGTGGATAATTTTTTGGATTTTTTTTTCTGCCCAATAAAATTTCTATTGATCTACAAATTTTTAACAATTCTATTGGTTCCAAATTAGTAAAAACTTTTAAGACAATATTTATAAATTTAGGATAGTTAGAATTGGGCCAAGATAATGACTCGTAATAACTGGAGGTTTTCAAAATTTTAATGTTATTAGTATTAAGATAATATTTAGCCAAATCTATATTTCTAAATCTATTACCAATGTTAGAACCTATGCCAAGATAAACACCTCTTTTACCCTGATTTTCTAATAAGTCTTGATTTTTCACGATTCCAATCTCGATTTTTTTTTACAGCTCTTTTATCAAATAGTTTTTTTCCTTTTGCAATAGCAAGTTCTATTTTCACTTTACCTTTTTTAAAATACATTTTAGTTGGAACAATTGTAAGCCCATCTCTTTGTATTTTACCCGCTATTTTATTAATTTCTTTTTTATTTAACAAAAGTTTTCTTTCATCATCTGGTCGGTGATTTGAATAACTTGCTTGTTTGTAAGCAGCAATATGCGAATTGATCAAAACTAATTCACCATTTTTTTCTACAGCATATGAGTCAGCAATATTAACTTTGCCCTCCCTAATTGATTTAATTTCAGAACCTTTAAGCACAATTCCAGCCTCTAGAAGATCTTCAAAAAAATAATTAAAACTTGCTTTTCTATTTAAACAAATAACTTTCAAACCAGAGTTGGTTTTTTGACTCATTTAATTAGTTTTGCAGACTGTAGGGCTTTTTTAATTATAACTTTGGTATTTTCAGTTACCTTAACTAATGGTAATCTAACTTCGTCTTCACATAAATTCATTAATTTTGCTGCAAATTTTACTGGGCTTGGATTGCTTTCAACAAACATTGAGTAATGGACTGGTTGTAGTATTTTATCTAATATTTTTGCTTCTTTTTTTTCATTAACATCATTTGAAATAGAAAATTTTTGAAAATCTGAACAAAGTTTTGGAGCAATATTAGCTGTAACGCTAATAGAACCTATGCCACCTCTTTGATTAAATTCAAGAGCATTATCATCGTTACCGGTTAATTGTATAAAATCTTTACCCATTTTCTTTAATTGTTGATCAACTCTATCTAAATTTCCAGTTGCATCTTTTACACCAACGATATTTTTTAACTCATATAAACGAGCCATTGTATCAACAGACATATCAACCACAGATCTTCCAGGTATATTATAAATTATTATTGGTATCCCACATCTATCGTTAATTGCCTTATAGTGTTGATATAACCCTTCTTGGGTAGGTTTGTTATAATAAGGTGTTACAATTAAAGCTGCGTTTGCACCAGCTTTTTCCGCATGGACTGTTAAAGATATTGCTTCAGCGGTTGAGTTAGATCCTGTTCCAGCAATAACAGGTATTTTTCCTTTAGCTTCTTGAATGCACAAATCTATTATTCGTTCATGTTCAGCGTGACTTAAGGTAGGTGACTCGCCCGTAGTGCCCGCAGGAACTAAACCATTAGTTCCATTTTTAATTTGAAAATGGATTAATTTTATATAAGATTCTTCATCTAATTTATTTTCTCTAAATGGTGTAATTAAAGCAACATTTGAACCTTTAAACATAAATACTTATAACATATTTTATAGATTCATATAATAAAAGTTTATGTCAAAAAAAAAATTTATCATTTTTGTGTTAACTTTGTTAATTTCTTTTAATTTGTATAATAAAATCATTGCTACAGAAACAGAGATAATACCACTAAAAAAACCAAACTTATCAAAACAGGAAAATAATACAAAAATTCTTAGTAGCAGTTTGAAGCCTTTACAAAAACCTATAAAAAAAAATCAGACGACAGAAGAAGTTATAACTTCGGATATAAAAATAGATAAAAAACTGGAATTAAAAGTTCCAAAAAAAAAACCACTAATTGTTGTAACAAACATAAAACCAAAAATAAATATTTCAAAATATTATAATTCTAGTGACTTTGAGATTGCAAAAAAAGCTGTATCAGAAATGAAAAAAAAAGAATGGACAACCTCATTAAAAACAGCAAAAAAAGCCTCTGACAAATCAATTCATAATTTTATTCAATGGAATTATTTGTCAACTTCTGAAAATACTGCCTCTTTTTATGATTATAAGTTTTTTATTGAAAACAATAAAAATTATCCAAATATAGATAAATTAAGGCTCCTTGCGGAAAATAAACTTTCAATAGACGTGTTATCACCAAAAAAAATAATAGACTGGTTTAAAACTCATGAGCCCTTAAGCGGTTATGGTCAAATTATATTAGGTGAAAGTTATATTTTAACTGGCGAACTAAACAGGGGTAAAGAATTAATAAAAAAAGGGTGGATTACGGCTGATTTATCAAAAAATCAATTAATTTCATTCCGAAAAAGATATAAAAAATATCTTGATCCAAACGACCAAATTAAAAGAGCTGATTATTTAGCGTGGAATAACAAACCTTCAGACTTAAATAATTTATTAAATTTCTTACCATCAAATTACAAACTTTTATATACAGCTAGAAAAATGTTAATGACAAATGCACAAGGTATAGATCAAGCTTTAGCAAATATTCCTCAAGATCTTTTAAATGATGCTGGGTTAAATTATGATCGCTTAAAGTGGAGAAGAAAGCGAGACCTTATTGATGGTTCCGTTGAAATTTTAACAAAGATTAAGAATCCCAGAGAATACCTTGTAAGACCTGACAAATGGTGGGCAGAACGTGAAATTATTTCAAGAACTTTAATTTATGAGAAAAAATACGACTTAGCTTATAAAATTTCAAGCAACCACGGATTAAATGATGAGCCTGAATTTGCTGATGCTGAGTGGATGAGTGGATGGATAGCATTAAGTTTTTTAAAGAAACCCTTATTAGCAAAAAGCCATTTTGAAAATTTTTATAATAACGTAAATTATCCAATTAGTAAATCTCGTGGTGGGTTTTGGCTAGGTCGTACTTATGAAAAATTAAATGATATTGAAAATTCAAAAATTTGGTATCAAGAAGCAGCTAAATATTTAACTACTTATTATGGTCAATTAGCCTTTTTGAAGATTAATCCTAAAGGTAATTTCAAATTAGAAGATGACATGAAAATTAATGAAGAGTATAAAAATATTTTTTTTAATAATGAACTTGTAAAAATTGTTTATCTTTTAGACGAATTAAATGAAGACACTTATTCTAAATTTCTTCTAAGACATCTGGCAAATGATAATATTAATACTGGGAGTGAAATCCTTGCAGCTGAATTAGCATCAAATATTGAGAGACCAGATTTTGCTATACAAATAGCAAAATTTGCTTCTTATGAAAAAAGATTTCATAATAAATACAATTATCCAATTTTAAACACTCCGAAAGTAGTTAATGGTCGTAAAATTCCAGAAGCTGCATTAATTTTATCTATCATAAGACAAGAAAGTGAATTTTATTTGAGTGCAGGTAGTCATGTGGGAGCTAAAGGCTTAATGCAAATAATGCCACCGACGGCTAAAGTTGTTGCAAAGCAAGCTAATCTCCCCTACTCAAAATCAAGACTTACCTCAGATGTTGAATATAACATAAATCTTGGTTCGCATTATATAGCAGGATTGATTTCAGATTATCAAGGTTCCTATCCCTATGCATTAGTCGCGTATAACGCTGGTCCAAGTAGAGTTACAAATTGGAAAAAAATGAATAAAGATCCACAAAAAAAACAAATTGATTACGTGGATTGGGTTGAATTAATAAGATTTACTGAAACAAGAAATTATGTTCAGCGTGTCTTAGAAAATTATAATGTGTATAGATATATCTTAGAAAAAAAACCAATTCCTATGAAAGATTTTTTTAAAGATCAATCTTTATTTTAATGGCGGTAATGGAATATTCAATCAAAAATTAAAATTTTTTATTGAATACATTTCTTAATAAATTTAAAATTTACTTTAAATATTTTTTTTCTATTCCAGCTCCAACTGTATATTTTGGATCTACAAAATTACCTAATCTAACTTTACCTACTTGACTTAAAATCATATAAATATCCCAAGTATCAAAATTATAATCTTTAGCCAACCATCGAACTAGTTCACGATATGCTATTCTAGTTGCATCTTCTAATGGTCTAGTGCTTCCAATTGCCATCAGCATATCCTGCGTTTCAAGTCTAGGCCATTCAATATTGTAATTTTTGATTAGATCTACTTTTATTGTTGTCGTAGTAGGATACTCAACTGCTACACCACACACCTCGCCATCACCTTGACATGCATGAGCATCTCCAATGAACAATCTTGCTCCTGGGCTTCTTACTGGTAAATATGTAATGCTTCCAGGACCCATATCTGGAAGATCCATATTGCCTCCATGATTATCAGGAGTTAGTGAATTGATTGAGTCAATTTCAGGTGAACAACTTAAAGTACCGATATGAGGTTTGTATGGTAAAGTTATTCGATCTGACCAATATACATTTTTTTCGTCTAGATTAATTTTTCTTACAACTTCTGGCAGAGGATCATTTAGTGTAGCAGTATAAGCAGTGCCAGTTAATGCTCCAAATTCTTGAATCATACAACAAGTTCCTAGAGGATTTTGTCCTCTTGGTATCATTTTTTCTATGTATACAGCTACTGCATCGCCTTTCACTGCACCTTCAATCATTATCGGACCATTTTGTGGATTTAAAAAAGGCATCACCAATTTTTCACTAGGCTTATCTGTTTCTTTTTGAATCTTACCTTCAAAAGCATCTCTAGTTTCAACTACAACTGTGTCACCAGGTTTAATATACATTACAGGTTTTGAGTAAGGTCCCATAGTATAATGGTAATTACCTTGTATTTTTTCAGTTAAGTAGTGTGTTTGTCCTTTACTATTTTTTCCAACACTCTTTGTCATCATTATTGAGCTTTTTAACCAATCCATACGACTCCTTTTTTTATCATTAATGTGATTCAAGACTTAAAAGTTCTCTAGCTTTCTCTACTGAGCTAAGCTGAGACGCTGTTAATGTCTTAACATTACTACCTTTGTTTACTAAAATACAGTCTGATTTTAATTGACTAATAAAAGCAATATTTTGCTCCACTACTAGAAATGCTGTATCAAATGAATTAGATAATTTTTTTAGAGTTTCACCAATAAATGATACTATTGATGGTTGAATTCCCTCAGATGGTTCATCAAGTATGATTATTTCTGGATTGAATATTAATGCACGAGCAATTGCTAATTGTTGTTGTTGGCCTCCACTTAGGGATGATCCATTATTATTTTTTTTCTCCTCTAAAACAGGAAATAAATTATATATATCCCGTAATTTATTCTTTACACCATATTTAAAAGCTTTTCTTGTAAAGACTGGCATCAAAATATTTTGTTCTACGGTCAATGAACTAAATATCTCTCTTCCTTGTGGTACGTACCCTATTCCCTTAATTGACCGAGAAGATGAATTTAATTTAGAAATGTCTTCATTTTTAAAAATAATCGAACCTGACCTTAATGCTATCAAACCAATGATTGTTTTTATAAGGGTAGTTTTTCCCATTCCATTTCTGCCAGTGATGCAAAGAATTTGACTTTTATTCAATGAAAAAGAAAAATTATTAATTACGGTCGTCGAGCCATAACCAGAATTAACATTTTCAATCTTTAACAAAACATCTTTTTTCATCAACTAATCCCCAAGTAGATATCATTGACCCCATTATTAGACAAAACTTCAGAAACACTCCCTTCAAAAAATATTTTTCCAAGATGTAAGACTGAGACTTTTGATGCAGTTTGTTTGACAAAATCCATGTCGTGACCGACGATGACGAAAGTAATGCCCTGTTTGTTTAATTTCTTAACTATTTCTGATGTTTTTTCAGTTTCCTCAAAAGATAAACCTGCAGTAGGTTCATCTAAAAAAACCAATTCTGGTTTTGATAATGTAGCTAAAGCTATATCCAACCATTGCTTTTTTCCATGTGAAAGATCTCCTGCTAAAATATTTATTTCATTAACAAGGGAAAAATCTTTCAAAACATTTTCAATGTTTATTAATTGATTTAAATTATTTGCTAAGTTAAGATTTTCTAAAACTGTTAATTCAGAAAAAACTGAGGGAGTTTGAAATTTTACGCCCATTCCCAATTTTATTCTTTCATACATTTTTAGTTTTTCAATGTTTAAATTTTTGAATAAAATTGTTCCGCTATTTGGTTCATGATTTCCAATTATAAGTTTAAAAAAAGTACTTTTCCCCGCTCCATTTGGTCCAATCAAGAATCTTATTTCTCCTTGTTGAACGTTAAAAGAAACTTCATCAACAGCGGTAAATCCCCCAAATTTTTTTGTTAAAGATTGAGTTTCTAAGATTGTAGCCATTTTACCTTTTCTATTAATTTATTTTTAAACATTAAAATGATGCCGTCTGGAAAAAATCTAGTTGAAATAACCAGTATTAATCCCATAGCTATTATTGCAAATTGTGCGCCGTTAATGGCTAACATTTGTGAAAGCCAAACCAAAAATATTGTGCCTATAAACACTGAAAAAAAATCTTTTTTTCCGCTAGCAGCAACCCATACTACTGGCAAAGCTGCCGAAACCAAACCCATCGATGAAGGAGTAATATACCCTCCCCAGTTAGTATATAAAATTCCACTTATTCCAGCTAACAAAGACGAAATTACAAATGCAATTAATTGAACCTTTTGGACGTTATATCCTAAGCTTGCTACTCTGTTTCTGTCCTCTTTGGTAGCTAGAAAAATTAAACCTAACTTTGAATTTTTAAATTTGTATAAAAGAATTAGCGCAAGTATGGCTAAAGTTAAAATAAAATAATACTGTGTAAATCCTTCTAAACGGCCATATTTTAATTCTTGAAAACCTATAGTTGGCATTCCTTGCATGCCGTTAAACCCGTTAAGTCTTGCTGTACCAATGGTATATTCTGGTCCAGCGGTCTGTTGCAGGAAAGTTTCTAAAACAAGAGTAATTGCTAAAGTAACGATACCAATAAAGACATCATAAATTCCACCGTAAAATAAAAAGTAGCCTACAATTAAGCCAAACAAACTTGTAATTAACAAAGCAAGAAATACTGACCAAATTCCAACGCCAACGACGCCCAAAAAATTAATGCTAATTACAGCAAAAGAATATCCTGCTAAACCAAAAAAAACTGTCTGACCAAAACTTAATACACCACCAATACCCCATATCAGTGCCAACCCAAGAGAGATAAAAGTCCAACACATGAAATAAGAAATATTACTCAGATAATAACTATCAATAAAAATTGGAAAAAAAGACAAAATGAGAAAGCTAATGAAAGGTAATTTATTTTTTTTAATTAAATTCAACATTTTACTTTTCCTTAGTAATTAAACCGCTAAATCCTTTAGGTAAAAACCTTATAATTAAAATTACTGAAAACAATAAAGCAATTATTCCAATTGTAGCTTTATAATAAAAGGTCACTGACGTTTGCACTGCGCTTAAAAAAGAAGCTGCTGGTATTAAACCTATAAAAGGACTAGCTCCTGCAGTTACTACAGTTATAAAAGCGCTCACGATAAAAGCTTGACCAATACTTGGAACAACAGTCATAGTTGGCGCATACAATGCACCAGTAATGCCAGCTAATCCGGCTCCAATAGCAAAAGTTACAGAATAAACATTGCTTATATTCACTCCCATCGATGAAGCTATTTCAGGTTTTTCTATGGTAGCTCTTGCTAAAGTTCCAAAACTAGTTTTCATGAATAAAATGTATAGCAATCCCAATAATATGAATGCAAAAAAGATTAAGAATATTCTATATTCAGAATAAGAATAATCACCCAATTTAAAATTTCCTAACGGAGTTTGAAGGCCCTCAAGGGAAGGTCCAAAAATAACTAAAAAAGATTGTGAAACTATTAAACTTATGCCCCATGTTGCAACAACTGAATCCAAGGGCCTTCCATATAAATGTCTAATTATTAACTTTTCTAATATTAAACCAAAAATTATTGTAATTATAACTCCAAACGCCATTGCTATAGGTAAAGGAAGATTAAATGCTTTTGCTGATACAACGGTGCCATAGGCTCCTACAGTTATAAATTCACCATGAGCTAAATTTATAATTTTCATCATCCCAAAAATTACTGCTAAGCCAATTGCTGAAAGTAATAAAAATGATAATGCATCTCCAAATTGGTAAACGATGTTAAAGAGCATAATCATAAATTAATCTGAATCTAATTAAAAACTTATTTAAAACTTAGCAATACTTCGTTGTATTGCTAAGTTTTTTAATTTAAACTAACTTTTAGGTGGTTTACTTGGAGTATACTGAGAATAATCTGCTTTTTCAGGCAAATTACATCCAGCTTCTCCTAACCAATAAGGTTGAACATCTTTAAAAACCTTAGGTATAGAAACCTTATGACCTTTTCCAACTTCAACTAGGAAAATAGTATGGCTTCCATGATGACTTTTTGGATCTATCGAAACAACTCCTGATGGTCCATCAAAAGATATTCCAGATTCTAAAGCTTCAATAACTTTAGCTTTTTCTGTTGTGCCAGCTTTTTCAACTGCTAGAGCATAAATATTTATAGCGTTGTAAGCATTTGCAGCTTCCATATTTACATACGGTTCATCAGGATATTCAGCTTTGAATCTAGCCATGAAATCTTTGCTTTTTTCATGATATTCGCCAGATGTGATTACACTGTGTACTTCTTCGATGTAATTAACTGTTACATACATATTTTCTAGAGCTGGTGGTGCAAATCTTCTATGCTCATATGCTTGACCAACGTTAACAGAAGTTCCCATAGGAATTCCTAAGCCAGCCGCAGCTTGTTGTTCATAAAAAGATGCTTGTTTAGCTCCAACCATTAGAGTCATTAAAACATCTGGTTTTGCTGCTTGTATTTTTTGAATAGTTTGACTAAATTGAGAAACATCAAGTGGAATAAATTCTTCTCCAACCATTGTTCCGCCATTCTCTTTTACTATTTGTCTAACCCATTCAGCTGATATTTGTCCAAAATTGTAATCTGCTGCAATAGTGTAAACATTTTTTCCATATTTTTCCATCAACCATGGAACTAATGTACTAAATTGTTGTTCAGGCACTGCACCAGTTACAAAAACGTTTTTATCACAAACTCCGCCTTCATACTGATTATTGTAAAAATAAAGCATCTTTGCTTTGTCGATAATTGGTCTTATTGCTTCACGAGAAGCGCTTGAAAAAGCACCAAAAACTACATCGACTTTATCTTTTTCAATCAGTCTTCTAGCAAACTCTTGAAAACGAGTATTGTCTGATTGAGTATCGTATCTTACAATTTCAAGTTTTTTTCCTAATACACCACCTTTGGCATTAATTTCTTTTACCGCTAACTCGTAGGCATGTATTTTTGGAATAACTGCAATTGCAAAATTTCCAGTTTCATCTTCTAATATTCCTAATTTTATTGTTTCAGCAAACAACACGTTGCTAAATAAAATTATAGATAAAAAAGAAGTGATAATTAGTGTTATTATTTTTTTCATTTTATCCTTTTGTTAAAAAAAATTTTACACTTAAGTTTAAAAATATTCCATAATAAAAAGTAAATAATTTGCATACAACTATAAATTGAAATTTTTAATTATCCTGGCGGAGGATAAGAGATTCGAACTCTTGGAACATCTTTCGACGTTCGGTCAGTTAGCAACCGACTGGTTTAATCCATCTCACCCAACCCTCCGTGCTAGGATATTAATTTCTGGTAGTGTGAGGCAATCCTGTCGCTACCAGGTGAAAAGCTTGTAGCATAAATTATTTAATTATCCTAATTTTTTTTACCTCGTTCTAATCATTGTCCATATCATCCATTTATACAACATCTTTTGATGTGAACTTTTTATTTAATCAAGAGCTTACAGAAATAATCTAGATCTATAATCAAGATTATCTGTCTATTTTTAATAGATTTTTTTCATTTTTCAGAATTGCCATATTTACCTTTGATCAAAATTAATCTGAATTTAGTAAACTAAAAAGCACCCAAAGGTACGAACGGCAGTGTAAAGGAATTAAAAAAATTGCAAATTAATTGGTTTAGCAAAAGACATTTTAAACCTTTCACTCACTCTGTCATTTTAAACTGATATATTTGATTGTATTGAATATTTAATATTTATAAAGTAATTATTGCAAAATATTATGAAAAATAAATACTCAATATTTTCATTAGTTAAAAATGCTTTTTCGTATCATGAAAATTGGGAAAAAGCATGGAAAGACCCTACTCCAAAAAAAGAATATGATGCAGTTATTATCGGAGGTGGCGGTCATGGTTTGGCAACTGCCTACTATCTTGCAAAAAAACACGGGATGAAAAATATTGCGGTTGTTGAAAAAGGTTGGATTGGCGGTGGTAATACTGGAAGGAATACAACAATAATTAGATCTAATTATTTATGGGATGCAAGCGCAGGTTTATACGACCACGCACTTAAAATTTGGGAGAATTTATCACAGGAATTAAATTACAATGTGATGTTTAGTCAAAGAGGTGTGATGAATCTTGCTCACAATTTGCAAGACGTAAGAGATTTGAAAAGAAGGACTCATGCCAATAGATTAAATGGCATAGATTCAATTTATTTAACTACAGAAGAAGTTAAAAAATTCTGTCCAATAATAAATACCTCACAAGAAATTAGATATCCAGTTTTAGGTGGAACTTTACAAAAAAGAGCTGGCACAGCAAGACATGATGCGGTTGCATGGGGTTATGCGAGAGGTGCCGATGAAATGGGAGTTGATATAATCCAGAACTGTGAAGTCAAAGGAATTAAAAGAACTTTTGACAGTGTTGAAGGCATAGAGACAACAAAAGGTTTTATAAAAACAAAGAAAATTGGCGTTGTTGCTGCGGGCCATTCAAGTGTTATTGCAAGTATGGTTGGTTTAAGATTGCCACTCGAAAGTAAACCACTTCAAGCTTTAGTTTCTGAACCAGTAAAACCAATTATTGATACTGTAGTTATGTCAAATGCGGTTCACGCTTACATTAGTCAATCTGATAAAGGTGAACTTGTTATTGGTGCTGGCACTGATGATTATATTTCTTATACTCAAAAAGGAAGTCATGACATAGTTGAAGGAACTTTAAATGCCATACTAGAACTATACCCAATTTTTAGTAGAATGCGCATGTTAAGACAATGGGGAGGAATAGTTGATATCTGTCCTGATGCAAGTCCAATAATAAGCAAAACTTCTATTAAGGGATTATATTTTAATTGTGGTTGGGGTACTGGTGGTTTTAAAGCTACACCAGGATCAGGTGACCTATTTGCTCATACTATCGCAAATGATGAACCTCACAAATTAAATGCTGCATTTAATCTTAATAGATTTGTAAGTGGTGATCTAGTTGATGAACACGGTGCTGCAGCAGTCGCACATTAATGTTTTTAATTAACTGTCCTTTTTGTGGTGAAAGAGAACAAAGCGAATTCAAAGCTGGAGGAGAAGCTCATATTTCACGCCCTAAACAACCCACTGAATTAAG
This sequence comes from Pelagibacteraceae bacterium, assembly GCA_009693705.1. Taxonomy (GTDB): domain Bacteria; phylum Pseudomonadota; class Alphaproteobacteria; order Pelagibacterales; family Pelagibacteraceae; genus Pelagibacter. The sequence continues at coordinate 27,115 of SHWS01000009.1, read as the reverse complement.
TGATGATGAATGGGCTGAATATTTATTTATGAGAAAAAATATCAAAGGTATTCAGTTTGAAAGATGGAATCATTCTCATGGTTGCAGAAAATGGTTTAATATTGCAAGAGATACCTCTAACGATCAAATAAAAGCTGTTTATAAAATGGGTCAAAAACCACCTGTTATTTAATTGATGGCAAAAAATCTTAGAACCAAAGGAAGTAAATTTATCGATGAAACAACTCGTGTTTGTTTTAAGTTCAATGGAAATAAATATTTTGGATTTAAAGGAGATACATTAGCTTCAGCACTTTTAGCAAATAATATCCACTTGGTTGGAAGAAGTTTTAAATATCATCGTCCTCGGGGAATTATGACAGCAGGTTCCGAAGAACCAAATGCTATAGTTCAAATAAATGATAACACAGCTTTTACAGAACCTAATGTAAGAGCGACTGAAATTGAAATCTATGAAGGACTTGAGGCCACAAGTCAAAATTGTTGGCCAAGTGTTAACTTTGATATAGGAGGAATTAATAATTTTTTATCCCCTATTTTGCCAGCAGGATTTTATTACAAAACATTTATGTGGCCAGCAAGTTTTTGGTTAAAGTATGAGTATTTTATCAGACGATCAGCGGGTCTTGGCAAATCACCTAAATTTCCAGATCCAGATATTTACGAACATAAATATATTCATTGCGATGTATTAGTTGTTGGGGGTGGCATTTCTGGAATAATGGCTGCAAAAATATCTGCTAAAAGAGGTTTGAAAACATTATTAGTAGATGAAAATCCAAATATTGGTGGATCTACAATTTTTCAAAATTCAAAATATTACAAAATTAATAATCTAACTTCTAGTTCTTGGTTAGAAAATGAAATTAAAGAAATTAATAAATTAGAAAATTTGACGATAAAAACTAGAACGAGTATTGCGGCATTTCATGGCTACAATTTTTTGTTAGCAAGAGAAAATCTAACTGACCATCTCTCTGCAAATGAAAAAAAAAATAAAGTTAGGCAAAGACTTCTTAAAATTAGAGCAAAAAAAGTAATCACAGCGACTGGTTCTCTTGAGAGACCTTTAGTTTTCAATAATAATGATAGACCTGGAATAATGCTATCATCTGCCCTTAAAAAATATGCTGATTTTTTTGGCGTAGCTTGTGGTGAACAAAATGTCTTATTTACAAATAATGATACCGCTTATGAAACTGCAATCTCTTTAGATCAAAAAGGAATTAAAGTTAACGCGATTATTGATATTAGAGAAAATTCTAATTCAGAATTATCCAAAGAAGTTGAAGCAATTGGAATTAAAATTTACAGATCTAGCACTGTGGTTGATACATATGGCTATAAACGAATTAAAAAAATATCTGTGATGCAATTATCTACTGACGGTCAATCTGTTAAAGGACAAAAAATTTTTATAAATTGTGATTGCCTAGGAATAGCTGGTGGATGGACACCAGCTGTTCATTTATTTACTCAATCAGGAGGTAAATTAGATTTTAATGAAGAAGATCAAATTTTTTTACCAAAAATATACCCCTCTAAACAAATTAGCATAGGGTCATGCAATGGAGATTTTGAACTAGATAAAATTATTAATAATACTCTAAAAATTCTAAAAGAATTTTTAGAGATAGATGAGACCGAATACGACAATATAGATGTTAGTGGAACGAGAAATTTAAATAAGAGAAATATATGGTTATTACCTTCTGATAAAATTTTAGGAAAAACTAAACCTTTTGTCGATTATCAAAATGATGCAACAGCCAAAGATATTAAATTAGCTTTAAGGGAAGGATTTAGATCAATTGAGCACGTAAAAAGATATACAACAACCGGCATGGGCACTGATCAAGGAAAACTTGGAAATATGCATGCACTCGGAATAATTGCTGATACGGCAGGCGTAAAAATGAGTGAATTAGGCACAACTACATTTAGACCTCCTTACACTCCATTATCATTTGGAACAATTGTCGGAAGAAATGTTGGTGAGTTTTTTGATATATTCAGAAAAACACCGATGAATGATTGGCATGTTAAAAATAAATCTAAATTTGAAAATGTTGGTCAGTGGAAAAGAGCTTGGTATTATCCAAATGGAAATGAAAGCATGCATGAAGCCGTTCAAAGAGAAAGTAAAGCCGCAAGAGAGAGCGCTGGTATATTGGATGCATCAACATTAGGCAAAATAGATATACAAGGCACTGATGCTTCTGAATTTTTAAATAGATTATACACTAATTCATGGACAAAACTTGATATAGGAAAATGTAGATATGGTCTAATGCTGAATGAAGATGGAATGGTTTATGATGATGGAGTAACTACACGTCTTGATAAAAATCATTTTATTATGACAACTACCACCGGAGGCGCAGCAAATGTTTTAGCTAAACTTGAGGACTATCTTCAAACCGAATGGCCTGAACTTGATGTTTATTTAACTTCAGTTACTGATCATTATGCAACAATAAGTGTTTGTGGACCTAATAGTAAAAAAATAGTTTCTAAAGTAATACCAAATTTAGATCTATCAGAAGATAACCTGCCCCACATGTCTTTTAAGAATACAACTATAGATAATATTAAATGCAGAGTGATGAGAATAAGTTTTACTGGAGAACAGAGTTACGAAATTAACATTCAAGCAAATTACGGAATATCACTTTGGGAAAAAATTATGGAGTCTGGTAAAGAATTTAATATCACTCCTTATGGAACAGAAACAATGCATTTACTGAGAGCAGAAAAAGGATTTATTATTGTAGGTCAAGACACTGACGCTACTTTAACGCCCATAGATTTACAAATGGATTGGATAGTTGGTAAAAAAAAATACGATTTTATAGGAAAAAGATCTCTTTATAGATCAGATACAATTCGAGATGATAGAAAACAATTGGTTGGATTATTAACTGATGATCCCAAAGAAGTTCTTGAAGAAGGAGCGCAAATTGTTGCAAATTTAAATAAAAAACCTATTGAAATGTTAGGTCACGTTACATCAAGTTATTATAGCCCTAATTTAAATAAGTCTATTGCATTAGCAGTAGTAAGAGGTGGAAAAAATATGTTGGGTCAAAAACTATTTATTCCAATGGAAAATAAAAGTATCATTGTTACGATTGTTGATCCAGTCTTTTTAGATAAGGAGAATAATAGATTAAATGCTTAATTATAATTCACCTTTGGTAAAAGAAAATTCTTATTCAGAATTATCAATGAAAGTAATAAACCCTATTATGAAATTAATTATTAGAGGAAAAAAAAGAGAATTTTTATCAGGTGTAGGCAAAGCTATAAATATGATTTTACCAACTGAATCTTGCACTTCTTCAACTAGCAATGACACAACAGCCTTATGGCTTAGTCCTGACGAATGGATGATTTTGTCTAACAATGTAATCGACAAAAACACAAATAGTTATGAACAAGAAAATCATCTTATCAACAATATATCAAAAATTAATTTAGGTGCTGTTGTAGATGTGACAGATCAATATGTATTAATTAATATTGAAGGAAAAAAAATTTTTGACCTACTTTCTACGGGTTGTCCTTTTAATTTTAATGATTTTAGAAATAAAAAAGGTGGTGTGATACAAAGTCTGATGGCAAAAATTGATATTATTGTCCATCACAAAGAAATCAATAATGTTAATTTATTAGTAAGAAGATCTTTTTCAGAGCATTTATACTCATTTTTAAGCGACGCTGCGTCAAGAATTTAAGTTAACTTAGATTAAAATTAGTTATTATCATCGGATGAAAAAAATATTAATTTTAATAACTCTTTTACTATTCCCTTTTACAGTTAACTCAGAATCCAAATTAAATAAAATTTTATCAAGTGGTGAGTTAAAAGTTGGAACTACCGGTGATTGGGATCCAATGTCCTTAAAAGATCCTTCAACGAACGAGTATAAAGGTTTTGATATTGATGTGATGAATGAATTAGCAAAAGATATGGGAGTAAAAACTACATTTGTAGCAACCGATTGGAAAACTATTGTTCCAGGAATTTCATCTAACAGATACGATATATCGACCAGTGTAACAAAAACCTCTCAAAGAGCTTTAGTTGTTGGCTTTAGTAATTCTTATTATAAATACGGTACTGTGCCCTTAGTATTAAAGAAAAATCTCAAGAAATATCCAACATGGGAATCTCTTAACAATGAAAAAGTAATTATAGCTACAACGCTAGGTACTTCTCAAGAAGCTAAAGCAAAAGAGTTTTTTCCAAAATCAAAATTACAATCTGTAGAATCTCCTGCAAGAGATTTTCAAGAAGTGTTAGCTGGAAGAGCTGTTGCGAATATAACAAGTTCCACTGAGGCAAATAAATTAATTATTACTTATCCAGAACTAGCAATTGTAGAAGATGGAATAAAAGATCCTGCTGTTTTGTCAATGATGGTAGATCAAAATGATCAGGTATGGTTAAATTATATTAATCAATGGATTGAAATTAAGAAGGCATCAGGTTTTTTTGATACTCTCCTAGTTAAATACGATTTAAAAAGCTTAGAATAAATTAGATATTTACACTTAAATCTTTATAAATTTAATTGTGAAAAGATTACTTACTATTTTACTTATTTTAACTTTAACTTCTTGCTCTAAACAAGATCTAAATTGGTATATACTTTCACCCTATAATGTAAATGGTCTCACAAATTTAAAATTTTTACTAAGCGGATTAACCACAACGCTTTTTATCTCAATTACATCTATTGTTATTTCAATTATAATTGGTTTTTTAGCCGCTCTACCTTCTTTATACAAAAATAAATTTTTATCTTATTTAAACATAGCTTACGTTGAGATTGTTAGGGCTGTGCCATTATTAATACTTATTTTATGGGTTTACTACGGTTTACCAATAATTTCTGGTATTAGTTTTAGTCCATTCGTATCTGGTATAATAGCTCTATCAATTAGCGAAAGTGCTTTTCAAGCTGAAATTTTTAGAGCTGGAATTAATTCAATTAAAAAAACTCAGTGGGAAGCAGGTAGTTCATTAGGTTTAACTTTCTTTAAGCGACTTAGATTTATAATTATGCCACAAGCTATTAAAAATATTTTACCTGCTTTAGGAAATCAATTTATCTATGTTTTAAAAATGTCTTCCCTAGTCTCTATAATTGGAATTGGAGATTTAACTAGAAAAGCAAATGAATTAATTGTTTCAACTTATCGACCATTAGAAATTTATACATTTCTTATATTTGAATATTTGATTTTAATTTTAATAATTTCTTTTTTTGTAAGAAGATTTGAAAGAAAACTTAAACAAGATTCAAATAATTAATTTTTTTTTCTAAATTCCCAGGGAAATTCAAATTCCATTGACCACATGCCTATTCTATTAATTCTTGCATAATCTTCTTCAGAAACAAATTTTTTAGAATAATTTCTATAGGCAAATGCATAGCCATTTTTTACTAAATAACTCGATAAACTTTCATTGTTAATAAAACATTCTGCTAAGCTTCTTTGATATTTATCAAAACCTTCAATTATACAATTTGGTTTATTATCTAAAATCTTGTTAATTAAAATCTCGCGAGAATCTTTTCCACATTTATTTAAAATATTATTTTTTTTACAAGTTTGCTTTAATTCAGGAGCATCTATTCCATTAAATCTTATTTTTTTTCCGTCCAAATGAATAGTATCACCATCAATTATCTTTAAATCAAAACCTTTTGAGACGCTTATTGGGAATAAAAATATCAGAGATGATACAGTAAAAAGTATCAAAGCTTTTATTAAATTAAAAAACATTTTTATAAAAGAAAAAATTTCTTAAAGCAAAATTAAATTCTTTTTTTAGATAAAAAATTAAAAAAAATAAAACAACTATACCCATTACCCAATTTGTAATAAGAATAGTGTAAAAGATATCTTGAAAATCGCCACCTAAAATATTGATAACATACCATAACGAGAGAAATGGGATAAAAGTTAATCTTAAGATGGTCATATAAAGAGCAAACAAAGGTTTTTTAATAGCCTGAAATAATGCTGAGGTAATAAAAAACGTTGGGTAAATAGGACCTATTAATGCAGCTATTTTTAAATAATTTACACCAGCGCTTATAACTTCTTTATTAGTAGTAAATTGAGACATAAAAAAATTTGCAGTAAAATAAATAAATATTCCAGCAAAGCACATAAATAAAAAACCAAATATCATAGCTTTTGAATATGTTTCAAAAACGCGATTTAAATTTTTTGCTCCGTAATTTTGCCCTGCAATTGAAATGACAGCTGTATTTAAACCTATCACAGGTAATAATAATACCTGCTCAAGTCTTACAGAGGTACCGTATCCAGCTGTTGCTAGCTCACCAAATTGACCTACAAAATAAAAAATATTAAAAATGCCAAACATAATCATTAACATTGTGAACATAATTGGGGCTGATTGCATAAGTAAATCTTTAATTAGATTAAAATTTGGAATAAAATTTTCGATTTTAAGATTTTGTGTTAATTCAGATGAGAGAACCTTATATAAGAGATATATTGTACCAATTAATTGAGCGATTAAAGTTGCAATAGCTATACCGGAAATACCAAGTGCCGGAATAAAACCATATCCAAAAATTAATAAAGGATTTAACAATATATTTGCAAAAAAAGAAAAAATTAAAATATTTCTATAAGTTTTAGTGTCACCTTGAGCACTTAAGGTTCCGTTTAAAGACAATTGTAAGAGTAAAATAATTGAACCATAAAAAATTACATCTAAATACTTTTGCGTTAAAATTATACTTTCATCTGTTGAACCCATAATTTTAAGTAAAAATTCAGAAAAATTTAATCCTAAAATAGTAACTAAAATTGAAATAAAAATTGAAAATACTATGGATTGAGCTACGTACATTGAGGCTTTAGAATTGTCTTTAGCACCTATTGCGTTACTGATTAAAGCTTGAGTTCCAGCCTGAATTCCAATTGCTATAGCCATTGCAATGAAATATATTGGCCATGATTTAGCAATTGCAGCCAAAGCTTCTGGAGAAATTTTTCCAGCAAAGTACGTATCTACTAAATTATAAAAAGTCATAAACAATGAACCTGTGCTTGCTGGTATTGTAACTTTTCGAATTAAATGCCAAATAGGTTCTTTGGTTAGATTCATAAAAAATGATTTTTAAATTAACTAAATTCTTTCTGAAATATATGCTTTTTTCCAGACTCTTTAGCAAGTTTTATCTGTTTTTGTCTCATTCTAAAACGCTCTTTTTGATCTTGTGTTAATTTATCATAGCATTTTATACAAGATACGCCCTCCTCATATTTTTTTGATTTTTTATCTTTGGACGACACGGGTTCTCTACAGCCACTACAAATAGAATAGGTTCCTACTTTTAGTCCATGTTTGACGCTTATTCGATTATCAAAAACAAAACATTCACCTTTCCATAAACTAATTTTTGAATTTATTTTGTTTAGATAATTTAAAATACCTCCTTTGAGCTGATAAATATTTTTAAATCCTTTTTTTTCCAAATAAACGGATGATTTTTCACATCTTATTCCACCAGTGCAAAACATTGCTATAGGCCTGTTTTTATTAAGCTTATTTAAAAATTTAGGGAAATCTCTAAAATTATTAACATGTGGATTAATAGAGTTTTTGAATGTTCCTAAAGCATGCTCAAATGGTTTTCGAGCATCAATTAAAAGTGTATTTTCATCTTTTATTAATGAATTCCATTTTTCTGGTTCAATATAACTACTTTTTTTTTTAGTATGAGTTGATAACGATATGTTCATTGGCACTAGTTCTTTTTTAATCTTAACCTTTAGACGATGAAAAGGTTGGAATAAAATCTTTGAAATATTTGAACTATCAAAAGTACTAAATATGAAAATTGTTTTGAGTGCTTTTAAAGCATTTTTAATATCTTTTAATTTTCCAGATATTGAACCATTTATTCCTTCTTGAGATATAATTATTGTACCTCGAATATTATTTTTAATTAAAAGGTCATTAATTAATTCTTTTTTTTTTTTTAAAAAATTAACTTTTTTAAATTTATAAAATCCAACTACTACTACCATTATAATTTTCTACAAACGGTCATGCCATCCCCAAGAGGAATTATAACTTTTTCTACTCTCTTATCATTAGCAACATAATTATTAAATTCTCTTATATTTATTGTCAATTTATCATTTACATTCTCGTCTACGACTTCACCATGCCAGAGAACATTATCAATAATAATTAAACCATTGGTATTAATCAAACTAATAGAATATTCATAATAGTTCTTATAATTAAGTTTATCTGCATCAATAAAAACTAAATCAAATTTTTGATCTTTAATTTGACTTAATGTTTCTAAGGCTGGATTAATTATTGTTTTAATTTTACTTTCAAGATTCGCTTTTTTAAAAAAATTAATGGCGACAATATTAGTTTCCTCATTCCTATCCAGGGCAATAATTTTGCCATCATCTGGCAAAGCTAAAGCCATCGATAATGTGCTTAAACCGGTAAAAGTTCCTATCTCTAAGATATTTTTAATATTTGAAATTTTAACAATTAAATATAGAAATTGACATTGAGAAATAGAAATTTGCATTCTTTTTAAATCGCCTAAAGATTTATTATAATTAATTATTTCTTCTTGAATTGGATGAAGGTTTAATCCCTTATCATAAATATACCTTTGGATCTTTTCATCAATTTTAAGATCTGAACCCATAAGGTTTAAAGTTTTTGTTTTAATATATCGTTTACTAATTGTGGGTTAGCTTTACCACCTGAAACTTTCATGACCAAACCTACAAAGAAGCCAAAAAGCTTAGTTTTACCAGATTTAAAATCTCTGACTTTATCGGGATTGTCTTGAATAACTTTATTTATTATTGCTTCTAATTCTTTTGGATCACTTTCTTGTTTTAATTCTTTTTCTTCAACTATTTTTGAGGGATCTTTGTCACCATCCATCATTAATTCAAAAATGGTTTTTGCTATTTTGCCAGAAATAGTTCCATTTTTAATAAGATTTATTAATTTAGATAAATTTTTAGCACTTACCGGACTTTGTGAAATTTCTAAATTTTTATCATTTAAAACGGCAAACAAATCTCCTGTAATCCAATTTGTTGCCAATTTTACATCTGAATTTTCAACTACCTCTTCAAAATATTTCGAGGTTTCAAGATCTGATACCAAAATAGTAGCTTCATAAGAAGATAGTTTAAATTTATCAATAAACCTTTTTTTTTTATCATCGGGTAGTTCTGGAATTTCGGCAATTAATTTATTAATAAATTCATCGGAAACTTCCAGTGGTAATAAATCTGGATCTGGAAAATACCTATAATCATGAGCATCTTCTTTATTTCTCATTGATCTAGTTTCGTTTTTCTTAGTATCAAATAATCTTGTTTCTTGATTAATAGTTTTTCCATCTTCAATCAAATCAACTTGTCTATTTGCTTCGTAATTAATAGCCATTTGCATAAATTTAATAGAATTAACATTTTTTATCTCACATCTAGTTCCAAGTTTTTCTGTTCCTTTTAGTCTTACAGAAACATTAACATCAGCTCTTAAAGAGCCTTCTTGCATATTTCCATCACAGGTACCTAGATATCTCATAATTGATCTTAATTTTTTAATATATGCACTTACTTCTTCAGGAGATCTTAAGTCAGGTTTGCTTACAATTTCCATTAAAGCAACACCAGATCTATTTAAATCAATTAAAGTATTTTGTGGATCCATATCATGAATACTTTTTCCAGCATCTTGTTCGAGATGAAGACGTTCAATACCAACTGTTTTTTGCCCATTAGGCATATCTATTATGACCGACCCCTCACCTACTATAGGATAATTAAATTGAGATATCTGATAACCTTGAGGAAGATCAGCGTAGAAATAATTTTTTCTGTCAAAAACAGATCTTTTATTAATTTTTGCTCTTAATCCAAGTCCAGTTTTTATAGCCTGTTTGATGCAAAATTCATTAATTACGGGCAGCATTCCTGGGAAAGCAGCGTCAACTAAACTAACTTGGGTATTAGGCTCTGCGCCAAATTTTGTAGACGAAGATGAAAATAATTTTGAATTAGAAATAACTTGAGCATGTACTTCTAAACCAATTATTACTTCATATATTTTTTTATTTCTTGAAATTAAGTATTCAGTATTTTCTTTACTCACTTAATCCACCAATCTTTAATTTTATTTTTAAAACTAATTTTTTCTTCAAGTGCGTAAGCAATATTTAATAATTCTTGTTCTTGAAAAGCTTTTCCAATAATTTGAAGACCTAAGGGATATCCTTTAGTGTCGTGCCCTGCTGGGATGGATATAGCTGGTAAACCAGCTAAATTTACAGGAACAGTAAAAATATCATTTAAATACATGGAAACTGGATCGCTAGTTTTTTCACCAATTTTAAAAGCTGAGCTTGGTGTGGAGGGCGTTATTATCGCATCTACTTTTTTATAAGCTTCATCAAAATCATTTTTAATTAATTTTCTAACTTTTTGTGCTTTAAGGTAATAGGCATCATAATAACCAGAGGATAATACATATGTTCCAATAATTATTCTTCTTTTAACTTCATCACCAAATCCTTCTGATCTAGTTTTTTCATACATATCAATTAAATTTTCACCTTTTGATCTAAATCCATATTTAACACCATCGTATCTTGCAAGATTTGAAGAAGCCTCTGCAGGTGCTATTATATAATAGGTTGGCAATGCATATTTTGTGTGAGGCAGTGATATATCTATAATTTCAGCACCACAATCTTTTACATATTCAATTCCTTTTTGCCATAATTTTTCTATTTCACCTGGCATGCCATCAACTCTATATTCTTTGGGTATACCTATTTTTTTACCTTTTATTTCTCTTGTTAATTCTTTGCTTAAACTGTTTCTCTTAAAATCTGCTGATGTAGAATCTTTAGGATCATAAGTACTAATAATCTCTTGAAGTAATGCGCAATCTTGAACTGATTGGGCCATTGGACCTGCTTGATCTAAAGAAGATGCAAAAGCTACAATTCCATATCTAGAACAACTGCCATAAGTGGGTTTTAAACCGACAGTACCTGTAAATGAGGCTGGTTGCCTTATAGATCCACCAGTATCAGTGCCTATAGTTATTGGTGTAAGTTGACCCGAAATAGCTGCAGCTGAACCTCCAGATGATCCTCCGGGGACCAAATCTTTATCAATTGGGTTTTTTACATTACCAAAAAAACTAGTTTCGTTAGAAGAGCCCATAGCAAATTCATCACAATTTAATTTACCAAGTAAGATACCACCTTCATTCCAAATATTTTGAGTGACAGTAGACTCATATGTCGGGATAAAATTACTTAAAATTTTACTACCTGCTGTAGTTTTTACATTATTAGTACAAAATAAATCTTTGACCGCAATCGGTATACCTGGAATTTTTAAATCAAAATTAGGGTTTTGATCAAATTTTTTTGCTTTTGACAACGCATTTGAATAATCTTCGGTGATGTAAGCATTTAAATCTTTAGATTTTTCAGATCTTTCTATGAATGCTTTAGTAACTTCCTCAGAGGAGAGTTTTTTATTTTTAATATTTTTTACTAAAGTTGTTAAGGATTGAGATGTTATACTATTCATTATTCTACAACCTTTGGCACAACAAAAAAATCTTTATTATCTTCTGGAGAATTTTTAATTATTTCATCTCTTATATTGTAACTTTGAACTTCATCAGGTCTAAACTTCAGTGTTATTTCTGCAACTGATGTTAGTGGCTGAACATTATCAGTCTTTAATTCATTAAGTTTTTCAATAAATTCAAAAATAGAATTTAAATCAACCGTTAATTTTTGAGCCTTTTTTTCATCCACTGATATTCTGGATAACTTAGAAATATGCTTTATAGTTTTAAGATCTATGATCATATGGTATTAAAATATGCAGCAAACTACCACTTAAGTCTAAAATATACAATATGATCACATTAGAGGAATTTAAAAAAAATAACTTAAAAAAATGCAGATTGATAGGATTAGATCTTGGTTCTAAAAGGGTTGGAATTTCAATATGCGACGATAAACAATTAATTGCAACTCCATTCAAAACTATACATAAATCAAACACAAAAGAATTAGTTGATGAATTAAAAAAAATTATTTTAGAAAATAATATTAAAGGAATAATTGTAGGTAACCCAATAAATATGAATGGAACCTTCGGTCGATCCGCTCAATCTGTCAAAGATGTTTCAACAAACATAGCTAAATTAATCAATATTCCAATATGCCTTTGGGATGAAAGACTTTCCACTGTTGCAGCATTTAATTTGTCGAGTCAATTAGATATAAATGTTAGCAAAAAAGAAAAATCTATTGATCAAAATGCAGCAGCTTTTATACTTCAGGGCGCTATAGACTATTTGAATAATTAATACTTGATATAACATAGGTTTATAGTTATAGAGTTAATTTTAATGGCAACTAAAATAACTAAAGCTGTTAAAATCTCCCAAAAACATCTTTTAGGAATCCAGGATTTGTCTATTAATGATGTTCATATCATTTTGAATGAATCTCAAAAATTTATTAAACTTAATCAAAGCAAAAATAAAAAACTTGATATTTTAAGGGGAAAAACTCAAATTAATCTTTTTTTTGAACCATCCACTAGAACTCAAAGCTCATTTGAATTAGCTGGCAAGCGTTTAGGAGCTGACGTGATGTCAATAAATGTGAATAATTCGTCAATAAAAAAAGGTGAAACATTAATTGATACTGCCATGACTTTAAACGCCATGCATCCAGATATTATTGTTATAAGGCACCAAGACTCTGGTGCCTGCAATTTATTATCTCAAAAAGTTAATTGTACAGTTTTAAATGCTGGTGATGGTAGACGTGAACACCCAACCCAAGCTTTATTAGATGCTCTAACGATAATTAATCGTAAAAAAAAAATTGAAGGTTTAAGGATAGCAATTTGTGGTGATGTTCTACATTCTCGAGTAGCACGATCAAATATTTATTTACTTAATATGCTTGGAGCAGAAGTAAATATAATTGCTCCAACAAATTTAATGCCAAAGGAAATTGAAAAATTTGGAGTTAACACTTTTACCGACATGAATAAAGGCCTTAAAGATTGTGACATTGTAATGATGTTAAGATTGCAAAATGAAAGAATGTCAAATTCATTTTTATCGTCTAATAGGGAATATTATGAATATTATGGTTTAACACCAGATAAACTTGACCACGCTAAACCTGATGCACTAATTATGCATCCTGGTCCTATGAATAGAGGAATTGAAATTGACACAAAACTAGCAGATGACATAAACAAAAGTGTAATCAAAGAACAAGTAGAATTAGGTGTTGCAGTTAGAATGGCTTGTTTAAAAATATTTTGTGAATAGATGAAAAAACAATATTTTATAAATGGAAATATCATAGATCCGTACAATTCTTTAAATGAAAACGGAGGATTGATTATTGACGAAAATGGAAAAATTGAAGCAATTGGCAAAAAAGTAAATACAAACAATCTACCTACTAGAGAAAAAACAATCGATTTAAAGGGTAAATATATCTTTCCTGGATTAGTAGATATGAGAGTATTTGTGGGTGAACCAGGATATGAGTACAAAGAAAATTTTAAAACTTTAAGTGGTGCTGCTTTATCGGGTGGTGTAACTTCAGTAGTTACAATGCCAAACACAGACCCAGTAATCGACAATGTTTCAATTGTTGATTTTCTGAAGAGACGCGGCAGAGACAAATCAAAAATAAATATTTTTCCTTGTGCAGCACTTACAAGAAACATTGAAGGAAATAATATGACTGAATTTGGACTGCTTCAAAGTAGAGGTATTATTGCATTCACAGATGGCATTAAAACTATTCAAAATACAAGATTAATGTCTCGAATAATGAATTCAGCATATGATTTTGGATGTTTAATAATGCAACACGCCGAAGATTATGAACTTGCCCAAAATGGGATGATTAATTCAGGAATAATTGCAACAAAACTTGGTCTAGCTGGTATTCCAGATATTGCTGAAAGAATTATTATTGAAAGAGATTTAACTTTGTTGGAAAAAATTAAATGTCGATATCATATCTCTCAGTTATCGTCACAGAAATCAATAGAAGTTATTGAACAAAGAAAAGAAAATCTAAGTTTTTCGTGTGGAGTTTCAATAAATAACCTTTCATTAAATGAAAATGATATTGGAGATTTTAGAACCTTTTTGAAGTTGTCGCCTCCTCTTAGAAAAGAAGAAGATCGAGTCGCGCTTGTTCAAGGATTAAGAGACAAGACTATTGATGTTATTGTATCTGACCATAAACCTGAGGATGAGGAGTCTAAGAGATTAACATTTGCACAGGCAGCAACAGGTGCATCCGGAATAGAAACATTGTTATCTTTAAGTTTAGAGTTATATCATAATCAATCTCTAAAATTGGAAACAATTATTCAAGCCTTAACTTCAAATCCTGCAAAGATTTTAAAAATTAATAAAGGAAATTTATCTATAGGTAATGATGCTGATTTTTGCATTGTTGATCTAAATAAACCTTGGATTGTCAAAAAAGAAAATATGGTGTCAAAATCAAAGAACACATCTATAGAGGGTAAAAAACTACAAGGCAAAGTTACTAATACTTTTGTAAGAGGCGAAGAGTTATTTGAGTTGAAATAATGGATCTTTTTTACATTAGCATAATTTCATATTTTTTTGGCTCTGTACCTTTTGGATATCTATTAACTAAAATTTTTTTAAAAAAAGATATAAGAGATATTGGTTCAGGAAATATTGGCGCAACTAACGTGCTAAGAACCGGCAATAAAATTGTTGGTTATTCAACTCTAATATTGGATATTTCAAAAACGATTATACCAGTACTGTATGTTAAATTTAATCATTACGATTTAGTTTACTTGTCGTCTTTATGCGTTTTTTTGGGTCATCTATTTTCTATATGGCTTAAATTTAAAGGTGGTAAAGGGGTCGCTTCTTATATTGGAATTTTATTTTCATTAAACTTAGTTTTTGGAATTATTTTTATAATTAGTTGGATAATAATATTTTTAATAACAAAATATTCATCTTTATCATCTTTAATTGGATCTTTATCAGTACCAATTTATTTATTGGTTATAAATCAATTAGAGCAAATAAGCTTCTTTATGATTATGTTGATTTTAATCTTATATACACATAGAGAAAATATTAAACGTCTGAAAAATAGACAGGAAACCAAAACAAAAATTTATTAATTTGACTATCATCGACTTTTGAGTAGTTTCTGAAATTATGAATTTAGTTATAGTCGAAAGTCCAGCAAAAGCAAAAACAATAAATAAATATCTTGGTGATGATTATAAAGTATTGGCAAGCTATGGTCACATTAGAGATCTCCCTTCAAAAAATGGGTCAGTAGATCCGGAACAAAACTTTAAAATGAAATGGGAAATTGATAGTTTTTCAAAAAAATATTTAAAGGAAATTACTGATGCAGCAAAAGATTCTTCAAAAATTATACTTGCTACAGACCCAGACCGTGAGGGTGAAGCGATAGCATGGCATGTTAAAGAATATTTAAATGATAAAAACCTTTTAAAAGGCAAAAAAATTGAAAGAGTTGTATTTAACGAGATTACTCAAAAAGCAGTTATCTATGCTATTGAAAATCCTCGTCAAATTGAACAAATGCTAGTTGATGCGTACATGGCTAGAAGAGCGTTAGATTATTTAGTGGGATTTAATATTTCTCCGATACTTTGGACTAAACTACCTGGATCGAAATCAGCTGGAAGAGTGCAATCTGTAGCTTTGAAATTAATCACAGAAAGGGAGCACGAAATTGAGGCTTTCAATCCTGAAGAATTTTGGACTCTTAAGATTAAGTTCATTGATAATAATCAAAAATCTATAATTGCAAATATCCATCAATTAAATGGTAAAAAAATTGAAAAATTTTCATTTACTAAAAAAATTGAAATTGATAACGCAATAATCAAATTAAAAGAATTAAAGTTTAAAATTATTGATATTACTAGCAAAATAGTAAGTGGAAATCCCTCTGGTCCATTTACAACATCAACACTTCAACAAGTTGCTTCAGGTAGATTGAATTTTGGTGCATCAAGAACTATGCAAATTGCTCAA
Source organism: Pelagibacteraceae bacterium (assembly GCA_009693705.1). Taxonomy (GTDB): domain Bacteria; phylum Pseudomonadota; class Alphaproteobacteria; order Pelagibacterales; family Pelagibacteraceae; genus Pelagibacter. Next base: position 10,920 of record SHWS01000009.1, on the reverse strand, counting down.
AAACTATACCAAGGGATTGAAATAGAAGGAGAAACTTTAGGTTTAATAACTTACATGAGAACAGATGGAACAAACTTATCTAATGATGCCATAAAATCATTTAGAGATTATATTAATCATAATTTTGGTAAAGAATACCTCCCAATTAGTTCTTTAAATTATTCAGGTAAAAAAGCTAAAAATGCCCAGGAAGCTCACGAAGCAATTAGACCTACTGACATATCTAAATCACCTTCAATTGTAAAAAAGTATTTAAGCTTAGACCAATATAAATTATATGAATTAATTTGGAACAGAGCATTATCATCTCAAATGGAGTCAGCAAAATTTTATAGAAACACAATAACAATATCCTCGGAAGATAATCAAACTATAGCAAAAGTAAGTGGATCATTATTAAAATTTGATGGTTATTTAAAAGTGTTTGAGAACTTAGACAACGAGGAGAATGAAGAAATTTTACCCGAAATGTCAAAAGGTCTAATAGATATTGAAAAATTTATAGATGAACAACATTATACACAACCACCACCAAGATATTCTGAGGCAAGTTTAGTTAAAAAATTAGAAGAATTAGGTATAGGTAGACCATCAACATACGCAAGCATAATCTCAACAATTTCAAATAGAGGATATGCTGAAATTATTAATAAGAGATTCTTTCCAACTGATAGAGGTAAATTAATTTCAGCTTTTCTTGAAAAGTTATTTTCGAAATATGTAGACTATAATTTTACAGCAGATTTAGAAAATCAACTTGATGAAATAACTGCTGGAAAAGAAAGTTGGATTAATGTTTTAAACTTATTTTGGAAAGATTTTCATAAAAATGTTTGTGAGGTCAAAGAAAAAAGAACGAGAGAAGTTTTGGATTTATTAAATGAAAGTTTGGGAGATTTAATTTTTAACAAAGATAAAGAAGGCAATATTGTAAGAAATTGTCAATTGTGTAATACCGGAAAACTCAGTTTAAAAAATAGTTATAGAGGTGGAGCATTTATAGGATGTTCAAATTATCCTGAATGTAAGTTCACAAGGCCTCTATCCAAGATAAAAGCATCACAACAATCACAATTAGCCGAACCAAAAATTATTGGGAAAGATGATAATGGCAATGACATTACATTAAAAAATGGAAGATTTGGCCCCTACTTGCAATATGAAAAATTATTAGAAACAATTATCGAAACTAAAAAAAAAGTAAAAAAAAAAAAAGTAATTGATGATAAGAAAAATGATAAATTTAAAAATGTATCAATACCAAAGGGAATTGAACTAGACAAAATTGATTTGAATATAGCAAAATTTTTGTGCTCTTTGCCTAAAATTTTAGGAGTTAATCCAGAAAACCAAAAAGAGATTATTTTAAATAATGGAAGATTTGGACCTTATCTAAAATGTGAAAATAAATCAGCGAGAATTGATAATATTGAAGAAATATTTTCAATTGGCTTGAATAGGGCAATTACACTTATATCTGAGGCAAAACCAGGGAGAATATCATCATCAATAATAAAAGATTTAGGTGAACATCCGGATGATAAAAAACCTATACGAGTAATGAAAGGTCAATTTGGACCTTACATAAAGTATAAATCGTTGAACGCAACTATTCCAGAGGAAAAAGACCCAACTGAACTTACTATTGAAGAAGCACTAATTTTAATTGAGAAAAGAAAAGAATACGATAAAAATAAAAAAAAAAAATGAATAAAATAAATATATTTATAATTATAATAATTTGCTTTTTACTAACCAATAAAGTTATTTCTGAGGAAATGGATTGCAGTCAATTTAAAAAACTTAGCGCTAAATATATTGAATGTTCATCAAAAAATTTAGCTAACAAATCTCAAGATTTAAAAAAAAATTCTGAAATAAGTGTAGAAAATACCAAAAATCAATTAGTAGAAAGTAATTTTTATAAAAAGCTATTAAAATTAAAGTCAAGTAAAACCCATAGAGAATTTTTAGAAAAATAAATATGTCTTATGAAGATAAAATAAGAGTACTTAAAATTAATTTACCAAATATAAATAATCCTGTCGGTTCATATGTTTCCACCAAAGTTGTAGGAAAACTTTTATTTATATCTGGACAAATTTCCATAAGTGAAAATGGAAAATTAATAACTGGCAAATTAGGTAAAGATTTAAACACTGAAGAAGGATATGAAGCTGCTAAAAGATGTGCGTTGAATATTATTTCTCAATCAAAAAAAGCTTGTGACAATGATTTATCTAAAATTAAATCTTGTGTAAGGCTTACTGGCTTCGTAAATTCAACCAGTGAATTTAATGAGCAGCCAAAGGTAATCAATGGTGCATCAGATTTAATCGTATCAATTTTTGGAGAAGCCGGCAAGCACACAAGAGCTGCTGTCAGTGTTAATAGTTTGCCATTTGGTGTGGCAGTAGAAGTTGATGCAATATTTGAATTAAACTAATTTAGTTATCTACCTACACTATAGTATTTTAAATTTTTACTAATCATTTGATTTTGAGAATAAATATTTTTTAAATCAAAAATAACCAGCTTCTTAGATTTTAAAAATTGTTTAAAACTAAATGATTTAAATTCATCCCATTCTGTATGAACAATAATTAAATCAGAATTTTCTACAGCAGAAATAATATTATTTGAGTACGAAACATTTTTAAAATTTTTAAATTCTTTTTTATATCCCGTTGGGTCATAATATTTAATTAAAGCTCCTTTTTTAATTAAAGATGGGATCAGTTTTAAACAAATTGAGTTTCTCATATCATCCGTATTAGCTTTAAAGGTAACACCCAAAAAACAAATTTTTTTATTATGAATTTTGTGATTAAGAATTTTAAATATTTTTTTTAATATTAAATCTGATCTATCATTATTGGATTTAACGACACTTTTAATAATTGATAAATTTATATTAAATTTTTTAGCTATCGATAGAATCGCTTTAGTATCTTTTGGCAAACAAGATCCGCCATAACCAGGGCCAGGCCTTAAAAACCTTTGACCAATTCTTTTATCAAGACCAATGCCTAAAGAGATATCCTCTATGTTAATGTTAGTCATCTCACACAAATCTGCAATTTCATTTATAAAAGTAATTTTTGTTGCAAGAAAAGCATTCGAAACATATTTAATTAATTCAGCAGCTCTTCTTGAAGTTTGCAAATAATTAGCACCTTTAGAAATTAATGGATTATAAAGTTTTTTTAAAATTTTATTAGCGTTTTTGTGATTGGTACCAACAACTATTCTATCAGGATATTTAAAATCTCTGATAGCATCTCCCTCTCTTAAAAATTCTGGATTTGAAACAACTGTAAACTTTTTTTTATTTACATTTCTGGATAATATTTTTTCAATCAGATCGCCTGTGATAATTGGGACTGTAGATTTAGTAACTATAATTTTAAATTTATTTATTGAAGAAGAAATTTTTTTTGCGATTTTTAAAACTTGAGATATGTCAGCTTCGGATCCATTTTTTTTTGTTGGAGTGCCGACACATATGAAAATGATATCTGATTTTTTAATTGAATTATTTAAATCAGTAGAAAATTTTAATCTTTTTGAACTATAATTTTTGATAACTAGCTCCTTTAGACCTTGTTCATAAATAGGAATTATGCCAAGTTTAAGATTTTCTATTTTACCATGATCGTTATCCACACAAATAACTTCATTGCCTAAATCAGCAAAACATGTTCCACTTACAAGTCCAACATATCCAGTACCAATTATACATAGTTTCATAATTTAGAAATTTCTAGATTAGATTTAATATAACCACTCATAGTACCGCAATCTAAATATTTACCTGAAAAATTATGAGCAATAAATTTTTCATTCTGATTAATAAGTAATCTTATTGCATCTGTAATATGTATTTCACCACTTTTTCCTGGTTTAAGAGCTAGTAATTTTGAAAAGATTGATTTAGGTAAAATATATCTCCCAATAACAGCTTTATTTGAAGGCGCATTTTTTTTATTAGGTTTTTCTACTACATCACTAATTAAATAATCTGTTTTGCTTAGTTTTTTTTTAAATTTGTAAATGCCCCACCTTGAAACAGAATCTTTATCAACAGACATACTCGCCATAACAGAAGAATTGAATTTTTTATGTATTTTTATCATTGCTTTAGAACAATTTTCTTTAAAAATTAAATCATCAGGCAATAACATCAAAAAGTATTTATCTTTAATAAATTTATATGCTTTTAAAACAGCATCACCGGTACCTAACGGTTTATTTTGATAAACAAATTTAATCATTTTTCTATTTTTTAGGATTTTTTTATAATGATTATTAACTCTAGGATTTTTTTTTTTAGCTAAGAAATCTTTATAAATTTTATCCTGGTAAAAATATTTTTTAATTAAGTTTTTTTTTTTAGAAATAATAAAAATAATTTCTTTAATTCCTGCTTCAATACATTCATCAATAATATATTCAATTCCAGGTACACCATTGATTGGTAAAAGTTCTTTAGGGAAAATACTTGTGAGAGGCAACAATCTAGTACCAAGACCAGCTAAAGGAATTATTGCTTGTTTAATCATTTAAATGTTTTACTTATAAAAACAATTATTACAAATGAAAATTATATTAAACAATACCGATTTAAATAAGGCTTTAGAAAATATTAAATTGTTAGGTTTTGTGCCAACGATGGGTTTTTTACATAACGGGCATGTATCATTAATAAAAAAATCAAAAAAAATTTGTAAAAAAACAATTGTAAGTATTTTTATTAATCCAACACAATTCAATAATAAAAATGACTTTAAAAAATATCCTAAAAATTTAAATAATGATTTAAAAATATTAAAAAAAAATAAAGTTGATTTTGTCTACATTCCTAAAGTTAAAGATATATATAATTTTAAACGTAAAGTTAAAATTAAGATAAACTCAAATGATCAAATTTTATGCGCAAAGTTTAGAAAAAATCATTTTGAAGGCGTTCTAGATGTAATGGATAGATTTGTAAAAATTATCAAACCCATCAAAATTTTTATGGGTGAAAAAGATTTTCAGCAAATCTATTTAGTTAAAAAATTTATTGAACAAAAATATAAATCTAAAATTATATCTTGCAAGACAATTAGAGATGAGGAAAATTTACCTTTATCCTCTAGAAACTTTTTATTAAGTAAAACTGATATATCAAATGCTAGAAATGTTAGTCAAGAATTAATTAAATTAAAAAGACAATTTAAAATTAAAAAAATTCCAAAAAATTTTTTACTAAATAAAAAAAAAAATTTAGAGAAAGAATTTAAGATTAAAATTGATTATTTGGAGCTTAGAAAATTAAAAAATTTATATAATTCAAAAAAAATTTTAAATTCAAGGTTTTTCATAGCTTATCATATAAATCATGTGAGACTAATTGATAACTTTTAAACTTAAAAAAAATAAGCGCTTACGCCTAAAAAAGAAATAAAACCAATTACATCTGTAATTGTAGTTACAAAAACACTTGAAGCTATAGCGGGATCAATGTTCATTTTTTTTAATGATACTGGCACAAGTATGCCAAACAATCCTGCAACTACGAGGGTTAGCACCATTGAAATTGAAATAATTAATGAAAGACGTAAATCTTGAAACCATAATTGGACAATTGCTGAGGTGATAATTGCAAAAATAATTCCATTTAATAGACCAATATTGAATTCCTTTAAAATATTCTGGGTAAAATTATTTTTAGTTAAATCGTTAGTTGCGAGAGTTCTGATTGTCACTGCTAAAGTTTGCATACCAGCATTACCTCCCATGGAGGCTACGATTGGCATTAAAAAAGCAAGAACAACCATTTGTTCTATTGTGGCTCCAAATAAACTGATACACCAAGTTGCCAAAAAAGCTGTGAATAAATTTAATAATAACCAATTAAATCTTCTTTTAGTCTTAGTGAAGACACCATCAGTAATTTGTTCGTCACCTACACCTGCCAATCGCAACACGTCCTCTTCAGCTTCTTCTTTTAGGACTGTTAGCATATTGTCGTGAGTAATCATTCCAACTAATTTGCTGTTTTTATCAACAACACACGCTGAATTTAAACTGTAATTTTCAAACATATTACCAACTTGCTCTTTATCCATATCAACAGGTATTAGAAATGGTATATCTGACATTACTGAAGTCATCTTAGTCTCTCTTGGCATTCGTAATACTTTTGATGATGGAACGGTACCAATTGGCTTGAAATTTTCGTCAACAATAAAAATTTCCAAGAATTCCTCGGGCAATTCTTTATTTTCTCTCAAATAATCAATTGTTTGTCCTATAGACCAATTACTTGGAATTGCTGTAAATTCTCTTTGCATGATACGAGCAGCACTATCTTCTGGGTAACTTAAAGACTCTAATAGTGCAAATCTATCTTTAGGTGGTAAAGAACTTAGAATATCATTTTTATCTTTTTCGTTAACATTTTCTAAAATTTTAATAGCATCATCGGACTCAAGATTGGTTAATATTCTAACAATGGACTCTGAGGATAAAAACTTAAATATTTCTGATTGAACTGACTCATTTATTTCAATAAAAACTTCAGGTTCCACTTTAAAATTATTTAATTTAATTAAACTTTCTCTTTCATTTTGACTTAAATGCTCAATAATATCAGCTGCATCCGCTGGGTGCATTTCTTTAAAAGAATTAGTAATAAATAAAGCATCATTTGATGCAATCTTATCTGTGACAACTTTTATATATTCTTTATTAAATTCAAAATTGACTTTTTTATCTTTGATTTTTTTAATTAAAGTCATAAGTTTTTATGATATTTTATTTAATCTATTATTACATAATAAAAGAATACAATTTTTAAATGAATATAGAAATTAAAAAATCAATAAAGCCAATAAATTATGAAAATGCAATTAGTTTTCTGGAAAAACGATTAAAAGACATAATTGACAAAAAATCTAATGAATTAATTTGGCTTTTAGAACATCACGACGTTTTTACAGGGGGTAAAACCTATAATCAAGGAGATATATTAGATAAATCAATTGAAGTTATCCAAACTAATAGAGGAGGAAAAATTACCTATCATGGACCAGGTCAATTAGTTTGCTATTTTGTTTTAGATCTTAAAAATAGAAAAAAAGATATACGTCAATTCATAAAAATAATTGAAAAAACAATTATTGAAACGCTTGATTATTTTAGTATTAATGTATTTGCTGATAATAAAAATATCGGTATTTGGTATAAAGATAAAGATGAGATAAAAAAAGTTGCAGCAATTGGTTTAAGGATAAGCAAATGGATAGTTTATCACGGTTTTTCTATCAATATTAATAATAGCCTAAATAAATATAAAAAAATTATACCTTGTGGCATAGCAGATAGAGGCATAACAAACTTAAAATTAATAAAAGATCAAAATTATGAAAATTTAAAAAATGTTTTAATAGATAAATTTATAATAAATTTGGAAAACTAAGTCTTTTAATTTGAAGTAATTTTCTAAAATATTCAGGAAGTAATGCTGTATATGTATATTTTTGATCATTTATCATAAATCTAATTTGGTATGAGTGTAACATTAAATTTTTATTCAACCCTTTATCAGAATTTAAAGATCTATATTTTTTATCACCATAAATCGAATGTCCAATCGCATAAAGTTGTTTTCTTAATTGATGCTTACGGCCAGTAATTGGCTTCATCTCTACAAGACTACATATTGAATTTTTATCTAAAACTTTATAAATAGTTTTAGCTGGTTCAATAATTTTTTTTCCATCATCAAATCTTATCAAATCGTCATTCCATTCTCCTGAATCTTGCTGCAATTCTCCATGACATATTGCTAAATAAGTTTTGTAAACTTTTCTTAACCTGAATAAAGAAGTAAATAGTTGTGCAGTTTCTCTATTTTTTGCAATAATAAAAACTCCTGAAGTTTCCTTGTCCAATCTATGAACAGAATATGGCTTTGTGCCTTGAAAAATTTCACTTTTTGAAAATATATCAATAAGATTTTTTTTAGACTTTGTACCACCTTGAACCGAAATACCAGCAGACTTGTTTAGGACTAAAAAATTTTCATTATTGTCAATAACTTGATCTTCATTAGATTTGATTATTTCCTTTGTAGGTTCAAATATTATTTTTTTTTGAGGTATAATTTCTTTAAAATTTAAATCAAATACGTCAACGCTATCATTGGGCTGAACTTTGTATGAACTTTTAATTTTTTTTTTATTTAGTTTTATTTTTCCTGATCTTAGGTATTTTTCGACTAACGACTGTGGGATTTTGCCTAAAATACTCCTTATCCATCGATCAAAACGCATATCAGTAGACGTCGTGTCAACGATATATGTCTTTTTCATGATTTAAAAATTAAGCTGTAGCTACTTTTTTTTCTTCAGTATTTTCTGTATTTTTTTTCTTTTTATCTACTCTTTTTGCCTCAACATCTCTGTCAACAAATTCAATAATTGCCATTGGTGCATTGTCACCATACCTGAAACCAGCTTTTATAATTCTAGTATAGCCACCATTTCTTTTTTCATATCTTTTAGATAAAGTTTTTTTTACTTTATTTGCAGAGTTTATATCTTGCAATTTAGAAACTAACATTTTTGTAGTCTGCAAAGTTTCTCTTTTACCTAAAGTGATGATCTTGTCCGCTTGTGGCTTAAGAAATTTAGCTTTTGGCAATGTTGTTTTAATTTGTTCATACTTAATTAAAGAATTCAGCATATTCTTAAGCATGGCCTTTCTATGTTCAGAAGTTCTATTTAACTTCTTATTTGCCATTCCATGTCTCATTAGATTTGTTCCTCTAATCTTTTCGACATCTCAGCTATGTTTTCTGGTGGCCAGTTTGGAATTTCCATACCCAAATAAAGAGACATTGCTGTTAAAACTTCTTTTATTTCATTTAAGGATTTTCTTCCAAAATTAGGTGTTCTTAACATTTCGCCTTCTGATTTTTGAACTAAATCTCCAATGTAAATTATGTTATCATTTTTTAGACAATTCATTGATCTAACTGAAAGCTCTAATTCATCAACTTTTCTTAATAAATTTTTATTAAACTCTGGTTCCAATGATACTTGCTTAACAGGCGCTTCAACTGGCTCATCAAAATTAACGAACATTTTCAACTGATCTTGAAAAATTCTGGCCGAATAAGCAACAGCATCTTCCGCTGATATAGAGCCATTAGTTTCAACTTCCATTATTAATTTATCATAATCAAGAGCTTTACCCTCTCTTGCTGTGCTGACTGAGTATGATACTTTTTTAACGGGACTATATAAAGAGTCTATTGCAATTAAACCAAGAGGTGGTTCCTCTGGCTTGTTTAAATTAGCAGGTACATATCCTTTGCCTGAATTAACATTCATTTCCATATGAAAATGAGTATTTTCATCAAGATTACAAATTACTAAGTCTGGATTCAAAATTTCAACATCTGAAACAGAAGTTATATCCGATGCTTTAATTTCACCAGGACCTTTCGCATCTAATATTAGTTTTTTTGTTCCTTCAGATAAACATTTTAAAGCTAAAGATTTAACGTTTAAAACAATGTCTGTAACATCTTCTCTCACACCTTTAATTGAAGTATACTCATGAAGCACTCCATCAATTTGAATAGAAGTTACTGCTGATCCTCTTATAGATGATAACAAAATTCTTCTTAAAGAATTACCAAGTGTTAAACCATAACCTTTTTCTAAGGGTTCAGCTACAATTGTTGCATGAGTTAAATCCTCGCTAATCTTAACATCTAATTTAGATGGTTTAATAAGCGATTTCCAATTTTTGACATTTACATTTTCTATTTCCATTAAACTCTCCTTTTTTTTGGTGGCCTAACCCCATTATGTGGCATAGGTGTAGTATCTTTAATTGATAAAATTTTAAATCCTCTTGCCTGTAAAGCTCTTAGAGCTGTTTCACGTCCAGAACCTGGTCCTTTGACTTCAACAGACAAAGTTTTCATACCATACTCTAGGGCTTTTGTAGCGGCTGCATCAGCTGCTACTTGAGCTGCATAAGGTGTTGATTTTCTTGAACCCTTAAAACCTTTTTGTCCAGCAGAAGACCAGGAAATTACATTTCCATTAGTGTCTGCTATTGAAATAATTGTATTGTTAAAAGTTGATTGTACATAAGCTATTCCATTTAAAATGGTTTTTTTTATTTTTTTTTTCTTCGAATAGGAACTTTTGTTACTTTTTTTTGAGGACTTTTCTATCTTCTGATCATTACTCTCAGTCTTTTGAACTTTATCATCTTTAACCATAATTATTTTTTAAGTGGAGTTAATTTTTTTCCAGCAATAGCAATTGCCTTACCTTTTCTTGTTCTTGCGTTAGAATGGGTTCTTTGACCTCTTACTGGCAATTTTTTTCTGTGCCTTGTACCTCTGTAACAAGCTAAATCAATTAATCTTTTTATACTTAAAGAATATTCTCTTCTTAGATCACCCTCAACCTTAAAATTTTGATCAATATATTCTCTGATTTTTAAAATTTCATCATCTGTTAACTGATTAACTCTTTTTGAATTTGGAATATCTAGAGATGAGCAAATTTGTTCAGAGAACTTATTTCCAATCCCGTATATATAAGTAAGACCGATATGAACAAGTTTATTTTGTGGGATGTTTATACCTGCAATACGAGCCATATTTATGTGATAAATTTTAGACTTTTATATAAGAAGATCTTTTAAAGTCAATGTCTTAAACGTTGATAAAACGTTCAATTTCCTTAGTTATTTCATCAATTTGAAGAGTGCCATCTATCTTTTTAAAATTTGAGTTAACAGCTAAATAATCAAGAACAGGTTGCGTCATTTTTTTATAAACATCATATCTAAACATTACCGTTTCAATATTATCGTCTTTTCTTTTATTAAAATATTTATTTCCAC
>SHWS01000001.1 GCA_009693705.1 Pelagibacteraceae bacterium | reverse complement strand
TGGTAATGCCATATTAATACTTTATTTTTTTCAATAATGATTAAAATGATTTCTTATATAAATATTAATTATATATAAAAAATATAAATTTACAGATTTAATAGCTAATATTCTTTAATGTAGTTAAATATTGCTCGTATTCATTAATAAAAGAGTCTGTTGGAACTATATTCTTAACTCGTTGGTCAGTTGAATTTTTTAAAAGTTTAAAAAACCCTTTTTCACATGCCTCATTAATTATCAAAGCTGATTTTGGTCTTGAGGTTTTAAATAATTTTGTTTTAAGTGTTTCTACAGACAACTTCTGTTTTAACTTATAAGCAGACATCACAAGTAACATCATGTGATAATGAGATGGTGATTTTCTAAAAAAATAATTACTTGATGTGTGAGATTGCTTCATTTGATCCTCCCAAAAATCTAACAATGTTTTATTGTTTGGTATTATGGATTTATTAGTTGTCATTAAGCTTTAACTCTAGATTTCATAGGGTCATAGAATGGGAAACTTACAACTTTTGCAACAATTCTTTTTTGATGTCCATCTAACTTGCCCACTTCTATTTCAGTGTTAATGTTAGAATATTTAACGTCTATTCTACAAAGTGCAATATTTTTTCCAAGCTTAGGTGAAAGCATACCACTAGTTATAACTCCTATTTGAGCTTTACCATAATGAACACTATCTCCATGTTTAGCTGGTTCATGACCAATTAATTCTAATCCAACTAGTTTTTTTTGTGGGCTAGCTTTTCTTTTAATTAATTCCTCTTTACCGATAAAGTCATCTTCTTTTGTTTTAAGTGGCACGGTAAAACTAATTCCCGCCTCAAAAGGATCTGTTTGATCATTAAATTCATAGCCATAAAAAATTAAACCCGCTTCAATTCGAACCATATCTAAAGCTTCTAATCCAAGTGGGGTGATATTAAATTCTCTTCCCGCTTCCCAAACTTTATCCCAAACAGCGCAAGCATCTTTTGGATGACACCATATTTCATATCCAAGTTCACCCGTGTATCCAGTCCTTGATACAATTATAGGAATCCCAGTGTCAGTTTCTATTCTAGCTATAGAAAATTTAAACCACTGCAATTCATTTATCGAAGCTTGTTTTGGACCAGTCCAAATAAATTTTTCTAAAATTTTTCTACTGTTGGGTCCTTGAATTGCAATATTATGAATTTGATCAGTTGAAGATTTAACCCAAACCTTGTAATTCTTTTTTTTAGCTTGTTCTTTTAGCCATTCACCACTGTACTCGTCTCCACCAATCCATCTAAAATTATCTTGTCCCAATTTAAATACGGTACCATCATCAAGCATTGTCCCATTTTCATAACACATGGCACTATAAACAACGTCACCAATCGAAAGCTTTTTTACATCTCTAGTTAATGTATATTGCATTAAATTTTCAGCATCGGGTCCCAAAACCTCAAACTTTCTCAGAGGCGATAAATCTGTTACAATTGCACTTTCTCTGCAAGCTATATACTCTTTAATCGTACCTGAATTGGTAAAGTTACTTGCAAGCCAAAAACCTCTGTACTCAATAAAGTTTCTAGTGAGCTCAGAAGTTTTTTTATGAAAACCTGTTTCTTGAGTTAATTTTGGTTCTGAATCTGTTTTCATTCTAAATGCTATAGCTTTTGTGTATTTTTTTTCTTTAGGGTAAGTTCTAACAAATATATCTGTTGGGTTCCATCCATTTGCAGGATCAATATCACAAGGACAAGCAGATGATACACATGTTAAATCTTTTAACGCTCGAAATAGAATATAATCACCTGGTCTAGACCAGGGCTCGTCAAAAGAAGCAACATTATTTGCACTTATAGCGGTATTAAAAAAAAGATTTATAGCAGACCAACTTTTTCTTGAATTAATATCGTATTTTTCTAGGCCTTTATTAAAATTATCGGTACAATTAATATGCCCCATATAACCCATATCTTCATAATACTTAGAAGTACAAGCAAGATTAAAAGTATCATGTCGTCCAACAGTGTCCCTTACAACCTCAATCATTGCTTCGTGGTTGCTATCATAAAACTTTGAAAACAAACCTGGGCCTGGATAAGCACTGCCCATAAAGGTTCTTGTGGTTTTATCATCTATAAAACTTTCAATTCCTTCATTTAATTTATGGGTATCAAAAGCTAAAAAATCTGAACACTGTCGTCCGCCTGGATCAATAATTTGAATATACTCTCCAGCTTTAACGGAATAAGTTTCAGCGGTTCGTCTTTTAACTAGTTGCTCAATTATTGGGTCATCTAAGGGATCTGGCAAAATAAATTGTTCTTCATTTTCCTCGTATTTAGCTTTGTTTAAAAAAACGGTTAAGTCAGTTGGTGGATTTTGATTGTGCACATTCATTGCATCACCTGGCGCTGCAATCATTACCAAACAATTGTCTTTTGATTTAAGCACAACACGTTCACCCATCAAACAATCTTGATCAAAAATTATTGAGGATTTTGCTTGATCTAGAATTAAGTTTTTTTTCTTAAACAATTTTGTAATTTTTTCATCTTTATAAATTGTTTTTTTTGAAAACTCGCCATTTGCATTTTCTTTTAAATTTAAAATAGATAAATCTGATTTTCCTTTAAAGTTAAAAACAATGATTTCACAAATTTGTTTTCCCTCATCATTTATAATTTCAATTTGATCATCTGCGGCAACTTGAATAACGGATAAACCTCCACCTTTAACAAAATATCTTTCAACCCCAGGTGGTAATGTTCTTAGCCCTGGATTATTTATATTCTTACTAGTCTGCAAGTTTTTCAATTGTTTTTAAATTTAAAATTTAATAATTCATTATAACAATAAAAAATTGACTAACGTATTAATTTTAGAGATAGTGGTGCTTTAATTAATTAAATTCAACAAAGGATATAAATGAATAGAATAATATCTCTGTTATCTGCTTTAGTAATCTCTGCAGTGAGTTTTTCTGGAATTGCTAACTCTGCGGATAGCAAAAAACCTATCATTATCCCACTTCACAATTGGTCAAGCCAACTGGTTTCGGCTTATGTGCTTGGAGGGATTTTTGAAAGTATGGGAAATACGGTTAAATACGTGCCAGCTGACACACAAGCAGTCTACGAATCCATAAGACTTGGTGATGTAACAATATCCCACGAAGTTTGGGAAGGTACTTTTGGTAAATCATTTACTACAGCTCTTGAAAAAGGTGGAATACTTGATTGGGGTGATCACGAAGCAAGAACACTTGAGGATTTAGGATATCCAAATTGGGTTGTTGAAAAAGGATTATGTCCTGGTCTTCCAGATTGGACTGCTATGAAAAATCCAGATTGTGCTAAGAATTTTAAAACTCCAGATTCAGGTGGAAAAGGACAAGTTTTAGAAGGTCCACAAACTTGGCATGGAGATTTAATGCCACAAAGATTTGAAGCATTAGGATTATCAGATCTTTGGACAGTTAAATTTGCTGGAACTGCAGAAGCACTTTGGGCAGAATTAGTTGCGGCTGAAAAAGAAGGAAGAGGAACAATTATTTTCAATTGGACACCTAACTATACTGATGCTGATGGTTTTACATTCATAGAATGGCCTCCGTATACAGCTGGTTGCAGACCAGCAGATGGTGGTGATGGAAAATGTGGATCACCAGATGGTTATTTGAAAAAAGCTGTAAATGCAGATTTTCCAAAAACTCATCCAAAAGCAGCTAAAATGTTTAAGCAAGTAACATTCACTACCGCTCAAATTGGTTCAATGGCGAAATTAGTTGATATCGAAAAATTGTCACACCAAGATGCAGCTAAAAAATGGGTAGCTGATAACAAGAGTGTTTGGGAGCCTTGGACTAAATAAAGACCAAAGGTTAACAAGTTTAAATCTCCCCCCGACATAAAATAGTTAGGGGGAGATTTTTTTTTATGAATATATCCAACAATGAACGCTGAACTTTAAAAAATAAATAAATGATTAAGTATTTTTTATATATATCTCTTAGTTTATTAGCCTTTACTTTATCTTTTGCAAAAGATGTTGATGTTCAAGAAAATATTAAACTTAGTTTTGCGTGTGACTTAGAAAAAAAAATACTTAAGAATTCAGAATATAATTATGAAACTTTTTTAGCCAAAGATTTAAATAATAAAAATTTAGATAAATTTGAAATAGACGCAAAACTACCAGATATACTTTTAATTAACGGATTGTCATTATTCATATCTAATACGGAAAAACTTGAAATCAAAATTTTAAATAAAGACATAGTTTTTTTTAAAGCTACTGATAAAGTAAAAAATTACTCGGAATCTGGTATTATAGATAGAAAAACAGGTGAATTAATTCACGAAATTACACAATATTTAAAAAATGATGACTTTGAAAAGGATATTTCTTTTTATTTATGCAGAAAAAATGAGAATCAAATTTGATTTTTCAATCAAATTTGATGTAAAATATAGTAATGAAAAAGTATCTTATCTCAATAACTTTTAGTTTTTTTATTACCTCTCTAACTTTGGCTGCTGTCACAGGATGCCAAGAAGGAAATTGTGATAATGGTTTTGGAAAATGGATTTATACAGATAAAACAATGTACGAAGGAGAATGGGCTGGAACAAAAAAACATGGTCAAGGCACTGAAACTTGGCCAAATGGATATATTTATAAGGGTGAATTTAAAAAAAGTCTTTGGAGTGGTGAAGGTGTTTTGATTTTTCCAGATGGTTCAACTTACAAAGGTGAATGGGCGAATGGTTTTATGAATGGAAAAGGAACTTTTACCTGGGCTGATGGAAAAGAAAAAACAGGAATTTGGAAAAATGGCGAATTGCAAGAATAATTAAAATAATGCTGCAAGATAAACATTTAAATAAATTAAGAGAATTACCCGAGCCAGTTAGACAATTAGCGGGCCTTGTTATTATAACAATTATTGTAATTTTATCTTTTGCTATTTTAAATATTTTTTTTGGTCATGATAAAGATCTGGTTGCCAAAATGAAAAAAGAAGAAGAAAAAAACTCAGAAAAAAGAAAACTAAGTGAAATGATGTCAAATCTACCTTCTGGTATTTTAGTAACTTATGATGGAACTGATAATTATAAATTGTCTGAAGAGCTTTATGAAAAAGTTTGTAATGCAACAAAACTTATTCCTCAACGTACTTTATTGGGTGCTAATTTAATCAACTTAAAAGCTCATCAAATATATACTAACAATGGAAATCAAATTCAGGAAACATTTGTCAAATGGGATAGTGAAAATAAAAAATGCGTTGCTGGATATGTTTTAAAGGGAACTATTGACGGTAAAGAAGAAACAATTACAGTTAGTGGAGATGCTTTAAGTTTTTTAAGCACAGGGATTGATACAAGAGTTTATTTTATTAAAAATTTTTAGAAAAGAAATGTAAATACAAATTATTTTAAACTATATTTTAACTTTTATTTCGTATAAAATTATAAATATTATGACCGAACCAGTAATTAAATGTGATTCTGTTTATAAAATTTTTGGAGCAAAAGCTCAGAAAATGCTTCAAGAAGCAAATGGTAATGTCGATGCAAAAACATTTCAAGACAACGGGTGTATTGTAGGTGTTAATAACGCTTCTTTTGAGGTTTCAAAAGGAGAAATATTGGTTGTTATGGGCTTATCAGGATCAGGAAAATCTACATTATTAAGATGTATTTCTAGATTAACAGACGCTACTGCAGGAAAAATTTTTATTGAAGGTCAAGATTTGCTCTCATTAAATAACAAACAACTAATTAATCTTAGAAGAAATAAAATGGGAATGGTTTTTCAGAGTTTTGCTTTGCTTCCGCACAAAACAGTTGTGGAAAATATTGCTTTTCCACTTCAAATTAAAGGAATTAAAACTCAAGAAACTATCAATAAGGCTATGGATATGGTTAAACTTGTTGGTCTTGATGGAAGAGAAAACTATTTTCCAAGAGAGCTTTCTGGTGGACAACAACAAAGAGTGGGTATTGCTCGATCTTTAGCAGTAGAACCTGACATTTGGTTTTTAGATGAACCTTTTTCTGCATTAGATCCTTTAATTAGAAAAGAAATGCAGGATGAATTTTTAAGGCTTCAAGAAAAATTAAAAAAAACAATCATGTTCATAACGCATGATTTTGACGAAGCTTTAAAACTTGCTGATCGCATAGCAATTATGAAAGATGGAATTATTGAACAATTAGATACACCAGCAAATATTGTATTAAATCCAGCAACAGATTATGTAAGAAGGTTTACCGAGGAAGTGCCTAGAGAAAAAGTCTTAAAAATTGAAGATGTTATGGATAAGATAAGTAATGAAAATTTAAGTGATTTCAAAGTTTCAAAAAATTCAATAATCGGACATGTGGCTAAGAAAATTTTATCTCAAGAAAAAAATGTTGCTGTAGTTGATATTAATAATAAAATTGTTGGAACAGTTCATCCTTCAAAAATTATTAACACTGTTTTTGGAGGAAAAAGAAATAATAATTAAAATATGGAATTATTAAAAAAATATCCAAAATTAATTCAATGGTTATTTTTGTTGGTTGTATTTTTTTTCTTATGTTTTGCAATTGATGTTCCAGAAACTTATAAATTTATAAGAGTACAGGCAGAATTTATTAAAGACCCAAATCAAGTTAGCTATACAATGTTTGGCACAGAAGTTAGATATTATCCATTTGATAACTTTTGGAGACTACCTCCATTACTTGGTTGGCTGCCTATTTGGGTAAATGACTTTATAGTTTTTTTACTAGAAGAATGGATGCCAGTAGAATATTGGAATGAAGATACTCAGGAATTTCGAACTCAACCTTTAATACTAAAAATAACAAGAAATATAAGTGCAATTATGACATTTGTCATTGAATTGATTAGAGAAATTATCTTAGGCGGGGTTGAAACCGTTGTTACGTTTACAAGTTGGGATTGGATAGATGCAAACCCATGGGCAAAACTTCCAGGTTTACCTTGGACAATAGTTGCAGCAGGTACTGCAATATTAGGCTATAAATTAAGCGGCAAAGGTCTAGGAATTTTTGCTGGTCTAACAATGATTTACGTTTCCATCTTTGGTCAGTGGGAACCTTCAATGAAAACACTTTCGTTTATATTGGTAGCAACACCGCTTTCATTTATTTTTGGATTGATCTTAGGTATTTTGGCCTTCAAGAGCAAACGTGTTGAAAAATTCTTAAATCCAATACTAATGGTTATGCAAACTATGCCTCAATATTCAGTTCTTGTACCTGCGTTGGTTCTGTTCGGTAATGGTGATCATGCTGCAGTTATTATAACAATGATTGTTGCTATTCCACCAATGATCCTATTAACTTTGTTAGGTCTTAGATCGGTGCCTTTAGAAGTTATAGAAGCTGGTAAAATGAGTGGATGTAATAATTATCAACTAATGTTTAAAGTATTAATTCCAACTGCAAGAAGAGATATTTTAATTGGAGTGAACCAGGTTATTATGGTGTGTTTTTCTATGGCCGTTATTGCAGCTTATATTGGTGCTCAAGGATTAGGTCATTATTTACTGGTAGCTTTAAACCAACTAAATATTGGAGCAGCATTAGAAGCCGGTTTATGTATTAGCTTGATTGCAATACTGTTAGATAAAATGTCTTTAGCCTGGGCAAATAAACAAAATGATTATTTTGGTAACTTAACATTTTTTCAACGTTATAAAAATACTTTGTTTTTTGCTGGGTCAGTAATTGTTGGGGTGACAATTTCATATATTGGATCTTTTTATTTAATAAATGGTTTTAATTATTTATTTGAGATTCCACACAACAAAGGAATATCAACTGCAGATTTCTGGAACAAAGGAGTTGATTGGATTTTTGATACTTTCTTTTATAGTTTAAAAATATTTAATACTTGGTTAATAATAGAGGTACTTCAACCAATGAGGGCCTTGTATTTAAGAATGCCAGCTGTTGCTACTTTAGTATTAATTATTGGAGCAGGTTATATAGTTGGTGGAATTCGTTCGGCGTTAATCGTTGGTGGATTAAGTTTATTCATAGCATTAAGCCCATGGTGGGACAGAGCTTTGGTTACAACTTATATGGCAACTTTTGGAGTTATTGTGTCATGTATAATTGGATTAATTGTAGGAACTTTATGTTTTCAAAACAAACATACTACAAGCTTTATGTTGGCCCTTTGTGATATTTTTCAAACATTTCCTTCATTTGTCTATTTAATTCCAGTAATGATGCTTTTCGGAATAACCGATACATCCGTCCTTATTGCGGTGGTAGTTTATGCGACTATACCAGCTGTAAGATACACAATAGAGGGATTAAAAAGTGTTCCAGCAGCTTTACATGATGTAGCTTCAATGTCCGGTGTAACAAAAATACAAAGATTATTGAAAATAGAATTTCCTTTAGCATTTCCTCACATGATGCTTGGTTTAAATCAAACAATTGTATTTGCTTTATTTATGGTAATTATAGGGGCTTTTATTGGAACTGAAGACTTGGGACAATATATTCTTAAAGCTTTATCTGATAAAAAAGGTGCAGGCATAGGATTGCTCCTCGGAGTTTGTGTTGCTTTCATAGGTCTGATATTTGATAATTTAATTAGAACTTGGGTGAATAAAAGAAAAAAACATCTTGGAATAGATTAACATCTTGAAAAAATTTTCAATTCCTTTTAAAGCTAATTCAATTTTAGAGTACACAAATTTTAACTAATAAAAAATAATTTCAATGACTAATAATGCAATTGTGTGGATCAGGGAAGATTTAAGAATTGAACATAATTCCGCTTTATCATTTGCAAGTCAAAATCACAAAAAAGTTTCTGCATTATATATTTATAATAATAAAAATTTTGATAAAAAAAGAGAAGCACAGAAATGGTGGTTATCAAAATCTCTTGAAGCTTTTGAAATTGATTTAAAAAAATTCAATATATCATTAGAAATAATTGAAGGTGATGAAATAGAAATATTATCTAAGATTAAAAAAAATGATGACGTTACTATTTATTGGAGCAAAGTCTATGAACCAGATATAATTGCCAAAGGTAAAAAAATTAGAGATATATTTATAAAAAACCAAATAAATTATAAATATTTTAAAGGTAATATATTAAATGAATTTCAAGATATCACTAAAAATGATGGAACGCCTTTTAAAGTTTTTACTCCATTTTGGAAAAGCGCTGAACTAAAATATTTAAATCAAGTACCTTCTAAAATATCTCAAATAAAGAAGTTAGACAAGTCGTTTACTTTTTTTAAAAGTACTATTGAAGCAAAAGAAATTTTGCCTAATAAAAATTGGTTTAAAAAATTTGAAAAATATTGGAGACCTTCAGAAATTGAGGCAAAAATAAAATTAGATGAGTTAATAAAAGATAAAATTAATAATTATGGTGAAGCAAGAGATATCCCTGGGGTTAATGGTACATCCAAACTATCTCCTTATTTAAAATTTGGCCAAATACATGTTGAGAGTATTTGGAACAAATGTAGTTCCCTAGCAAAAAAAGCCAAAGGATACAGGAAGTATATAAATGAGCTTGGTTGGCGAGAATTTTCTCATAGTTTGATTAATTATTTTCCTCAAATGTTACAGGGCAATTTAAGAAAAGAATTTGATAATTTCCCGTGGGTTAAAAATGATAAATTTTTAAAAAAATGGAAACAAGGAAAGACAGGCTATCCAATCGTTGATGCTGGAATGAGGGAACTATATGAAACTGGCTGGATGCACAATAGAGTAAGAATGATTGTTGCTTCTTTTTTAGTAAAACACCTAAGAATTCACTGGATGGAGGGAGAAAAATACTTCAAGAATTGCCTAGTGGATTACAATGAAGCCAGCAATGTTGCTCAATGGCAATGGGTTGCGGGCTGCGGAGCTGATGCTGCACCTTATTTCAGAATTTTTAACCCAACAATACAAGGAATTAAATTTGATCCAGAAGGAACTTATACTAAAAAATGGGTGCCAGAACTTAAAAATATGCCAAATAAATTTCTTCATAAACCCTGGGAATTAGAAAAAGAAATTCAAGAAGAAATTAAAATAACTATTGGAAAAAATTATCCTGAGCCCATTGTTGTGCATGAACAAGCAAGAGCGTCTGCCTTGGAAGCTTTTAAACGTATAAAAAAAAATTAAAACAATCTTGTTTGACCAAGATAATAGTGTTTTATCAATTTAACTTATTAGATGTAAGTTCGGACAATCTACTTAAAGTTCTTTTAAATGGTTCAGCCAAACTTAATGAAGATTTAATTAATCTTAATTCAACAACACAAGAAATTAATAATGATATTTTTTTTTCATAGAGAATATCAATTAAAGTAATAAACCTATTTTGTTGATCTGAATTTTGATTGCTAAAATTTGGCACATTTTCTATTACCATAAAATTGCAGGCTTCTGCAATTTTAATATAGTCTTCTGCACCAATGTTTTTATCGCAAAGATCTTTAAAATCAAATCTTGCATATCCCTCGTAGAAATTTTTAATCACAACTTTTCTTCCTTTGATGGATAAAATTTTTTCTTGTTTAGTTTTATTTGCAGTTATTTGTCTAAAAAGTTGATTTATTTTAAAATTAGTAGATTTATTTAAGGGATAAAAAAAACCTTCCTTTCTATTTTTTTTAGATTTACGATAATCTTCTTTTATAAGAAGTTTTTTTTCAAAACACTTATTCATCATAATCTTAATAAATGGTAAAAACTGTTCTCTTTGAAGTCCTTCTTTATAAAGATCACTTATTTTCGTATTTGATGAAAAAATAACTTTTATATTTTGATCGAAAATTTTCTTAAACAAATTACCCAGTATCATTGCATCAACAATGTTAGTGACTTGAAATTCGTCAAAATAGATTAATTTATATTTTTGCTTTAATTTTTTAACAAACTTATCAATTACGTTTTCTTTTTTATTGTTTTTGTTTTGAAATGTAAAATCATGAAAACTAATCATAAATTGATTAAAATGAAATTTTTTTTTTGATGGATTAAAGTTTTCATAAAAAAAATCTAAAATCATAGTTTTGCCGACTCCAACATCTCCATATAAATAAAAGCCTATTTTCTTAGATTTTTTAGAAAACAAATCTAAAAAAATAAAATTATTAAAATTTGTCTGATAAAATGTATTTATTAACCCTACTATCTCTGTTTGGCTTTGGTTTATTTCTAATCCTTTTTCTTCGCAGTAATTGAGATATAATTTACCTAAATTCATTTTTTAGTTGTGAAATCAATGCCATATTCAGACCTTGGTCCTTTTCTTAGTCCAAAAGGTCCTGCAATAAATAAAGTTAATGGTCTTGTTCCTTGTTTTAGATCAACTCTGTGTAAATTATTTGCTGATCTAAAACCGATATATCCAGGTGGTCGCCAGTATTTTCCTGATTTCAAAGTTTCCCAATAACCTCCTCTTAAAATAATCGTCATATAAGGAAATGTATGATTATGCACTCCCTCTCCATGATCATCTGCTAACATTTCGTGAATTAAAATATTAAATGGAAACCATTTAGGTCTATGTCTAAAT
Source organism: Pelagibacteraceae bacterium (assembly GCA_009693705.1). Taxonomy (GTDB): domain Bacteria; phylum Pseudomonadota; class Alphaproteobacteria; order Pelagibacterales; family Pelagibacteraceae; genus Pelagibacter. The sequence goes on along the minus strand of SHWS01000001.1, from coordinate 116,247 downwards.
AAAACATAATATCTGTTCATCCATGGTTTGGCCTCGCTAAATTTTAGATGGGACGAACCCCTGTCTAAAACAACTTTCTTACGACCTAATTTTTCTAGAAGCTTTAAAAACATTTTTAACTATAAACAATTATAGAACCATTTTTTATAATGTATAACTTTTCATTAAATATAAAGGGTTCAGAAAGATAATCTCCAGAAACTTTTTCAATATACAAAATATTTGCTTGTTCTAAATTTACTACTATTACTTTACCATTATTAAATGTTAAAAATAAATTTTTTTCACCAATAGCAAATCCTATAGGTCTAATATATTTTCTTTTTTTAATATCATGATTGATAAGTAGATCATTAATTCTAACAATATTCCCTTTATCTTTTTCAACAATAAATAAATATCCATCATTAGACACAGTAAAAATTAGTTTATCAATAATAACGGGTGTAAGATTAGAATTTATTTCATTGGTCCAATTTGTAGTTCCTGTGTTTACATCTATTGAATAAAATTCATTTCTATTATTTGAAAAAAAAATTGAGTTACCATCAGATACTAACTTTGATGTCTTAAATTTAAAAGCCTCATTAACAATACCAACACTTTGAGTAGATACTTGCCAAATTATTAAACCTGTTTCGATATCCACTGAAGTAATTTCGCCTATAGAATTACTAAATATAACTAGATTGTTAATTATAATTACAGAATGCTGCGCATTAGACAATGTAAATGAATCTTGTGTTGGTAAATTCCAGCACTCTGATCCATTAGAAATATTATAGCATCTTAGGGTGTTTTTATAATCAACAGCAAAAAATTTTTCTTTGTATAGTTTTATTTCAGAATTAAATGGATAAGCGTTAGCTTTAGACCAATTAAGCTCTCCTGTATTAATATTTACAGAATAATATTTTGAAATATTGTCAATAATTATTAAATTTTCATTATTATTTGCAAAATATAGTTTAGGCTTTAATTTCTTTTCAGATTTTGAGTAATAGTTTTTTTCCCAAACAATTTTTTGATCATTATTATATTTAATAATTGAGCCTTTATTATTAAAAAAAATTAAACCATCGTTTAAAAAAACAGGCTTTAAATTTAAACCATTTATATCGTCAATTGTAGAAAATTTATAGTTTGCAGATTTAATTAATGACCCTTTATAAGTTTGAGATCCTATATTATTTTGATTGTTTATGGCTTTATTGCCAGTTTCAATATTGGATAAATCAAGTTTTAGCTGCGGATTAAGCTCCGAAACTAACTTTTCATTTTCATTAAATATTTTTTTAATATTTTTCTGGTTTGCTAAATTTTTATCCTTATTTTTCCATATTTTTGAATTTTCATTAAAAGAACAATTATTAAAAAATAATATTACTAGAATTGATAAAATTATCTTATTCACTTAAATCTCTAATCAATCTAATTTGAGCTCGCTGCTTAATATCCTCATTAGCAGTTGATAAATTTATTATTTGATTAAAAAATTCTTTTGATTTTTCTTTTTCATTTTTTGAATAAAAAAACTCAGCAACCAAATATAGTGCATGCGATTTCCAAATGCTCTCTGTATTAATTAATGGACCAAGCGTGTTTAATAATTCCCCTTCATCAACTCGATCAGCAATATAAAGTGCTTTTTTGTATATAATTAAATTCTTAATTTCTTTTTCTAGATCGATTTTATTAATTAAAACATCAAAAAAATTAGCAACCTGCTCATGATCCGAAATAAGTTTATTATCAATTATAAAATACAATGATAATGGCGAATAAGTGGGATCTTTTTTATTAATAATATCTATCAATCTTTTGATAGTACTTTCAGTATTTGTTTCTGAATATTCTGTAACTATAGCATTAAATTCATTAGAAATTTTAATTTTTTGATTATTTTTATATTCATTGTATCCAAAATATCCCATCAGAAGCAAAACAAAAATTGATATTACTAAAACTAATTTTTTTTTATTTTTAGTTAAAAAGTTTTTAATTTTTTCATTTCTTGTATTAGCATTAATAATTGATAAGTCCTCGTCCATATTTAAATCATATTTCTTAAAACATATTGGAGTATTCCGCCATTTTTATAATATTCTAATTCATTTTTTGTATCAATTCTGCATAAAGTTTTAATTTTCTTTATATGTCCAGAAGCATATTTAATTTCTAAAGTAACTTTATCAGAAGGATTAATACCTTTTTCTAATTCAAAAACACTTATTAACTCTGAGCCAATCAAATTTAAATTAGTTCTATTTGTGCCATCAATAAATTGCAGTGGTAAAATTCCCATACCAATTAAGTTAGATCTATGAATTCTCTCAAAACTTTCTGCTATTACTACCTTAATACCTAATAATTTCGTTCCTTTTGCTGCCCAGTCTCTTGAAGATCCAGTGCCATATTCCTTACCACCAATAACAACTAAGTCAGTTCCTCTTTTTTTATATTCTACTACCGCGTCATAAACCGGCATTACTTTTTCTTCAGGATATAATTTTGTAAAACCTCCTTCTGTCCCAGGAGCCATTTCATTTCTTATTCTAATATTAGCAAATGTACCTCTCATCATTACTTCGTGATTACCTCTTCTAGACCCATAAGAATTATAATCTTTAGGTAAAATTTGACGCTCCATAAAATATTCACCTGTTGGACTATCTTTTTGAATACTGCCTGCAGGAGAAATGTGATCAGTTGTTACCATATCACCTAAGATTAGTAATGGTCTAGCATCCTTAATTTTTTTAAATCCTTCCGGCAGATCAGGTAAGGAGTCGAAAAAAGGTGGTTTTTTTACATAGGTAGAATTCTCATCCCAGTTATAGATACTGCTATTTATCGTCTTAATTTCTTGCCATTGTTTCGGGCCTTCAGATATATTTGAATATCTTTTAATAAACATGTCTGGGCTTAAAGATTTTTTTAATATTTCATCAATTTCTTGATTAGATGGCCAAATGTCTTTTAAATAAACATTCTTACCTTCTTTATTTTTGCCGAGAGAATCTTTGTATAAATCAAATTCCATGTGTCCAGCAAGAGCATAGGCAACTACCAGCGGTGGCGAGGCTAAATAATTCGCTTTGATGTGAGGCGAAATTCTTCCTTCAAAATTTCTATTACCCGATAAAACAGATACTGCATAAATATTTTCTTTTTGAATTGACTCAACAATATTTTCTGGGAGAGGCCCTGAGTTTCCAATACAGGTTGTGCAACCATAACCAACTAAATTAAATCCGAGTTTATCTAGATAAATATTTAATCCAGCTTTAGCTAAATAATCCGTAACTACCTGTGAACCAGGTGCTAAAGAAGTTTTAACCCAAGGTTTAACCTCTAAACCAAATTCTACTGCCTTTTTTGCTAACAATCCTGCTCCGATTAACACATTTGGATTAGAAGTATTGGTACAAGATGTAATCGCTGCTATTAAAATTGATCCATCTTTAATTTGATAATCTGTATTAGATACATTCGAAACAGAATAAGTTTTTTTATGAGTTGTTTCTTCAAAAACTTTTTTAAAACTACTTGCCGCATCAACAAGCAAAACTTTATCTTGAGGTCTTTTAGGGCCTGAAATAGTTGGCATTACAGTTGACATATCTAGAGACAAAGTGTCAGTAAATTCAATTTCATTACTAACCCATAAACCTTGTTCTTTGGTGTAGTTTTCAACAATATCTAATAATTCCTGATCTCTTCCTGAAAATTTAAGATATTTTAAAGTTTCATCGTCAACTGGAAAAAAACCACATGTTGCACCATACTCTGGTGCCATGTTTGCAATAGTTGCTCGATCAGCAAGTGTTAAATTTTTTAAACCATCTCCATAAAATTCAACAAATTTTCCAACAACACCTTTGTCTCTTAGCATTTTAACTACTGTTAAAACTAGATCGGTTGCGGTAGTCCCTTCGGGCATTTTATTTTTTACTTCAAAACCAATAACTTCAGGTATTAACATCGATACTGGTTGCCCTAGCATTCCTGCTTCAGCTTCAATACCTCCTACTCCCCATCCTAAAACAGATAAACCATTGACCATAGTCGTATGACTATCGGTTCCAACTAGCGTATCTGGAAAAAGATATTTTTCTCCATTGAATTCCTCAGACCAAACTACTTTAGATAAGTATTCTAAATTTACTTGGTGACAAATTCCTGTACCAGGCGGTACTATTCTAAAATTATTAAAGGCTTGCTGTCCCCATTTTAAAAAAGAGTATCTTTCACCATTTCTTTTAAACTCTATATCAACATTTTTTTCAAATGAATCTGATTTAGCAGACTGGTCGACTTGTACCGAGTGATCAATAACCAAATCAACAGCCGAAAGCGGGTTGATAGTATTAGGATCTTTATTTTTTTCTTTTACCGCTTCTCGCATAGCAGCAAGATCTGCAACCGCTGGAATGCCTGTATAATCTTGGAGTAAAACTCTTGCTGGACGATATGCTATTTCTATATTTGAGGTTTTTGTTTTTAACCAATCTTTAATCGCTTGAATTTGATTTTTTGTAACTGATAGATCGTCCTCAAATCTTAAGAGATTTTCAAGAAGAACTTTTAAAGATTTTGGTAATTTTGATATACCTTCTAACCCATTTTTTTCTGCTTGTGCTAGAGAATAATATTTATAATCTTTACCACTTATTTTAAGTGTTTTTAAAGAATTATAAGAATTTTTATTTCCTGGTTTCATTTTTTATTATTTTAGACACTTAAATCTATTATATAGACTATAGTAAATTGACATATCATAATTTAATATTTAAGCTACTGGTAATCCATTTTCTGACTTTTGAGATGGATGAACTAATATAACTTTTCCTTCTTTGTCTATTGATCCTAGAATTAATACTTGAGAAATTACTCCAGCAATATTTTTTTCATCAAAATTGCAAATCCCAATAACTTGCTTGCCCTTAAGATTTTCTTCATTGTAATAATGTGTAATTTGTGCGGAGGATTGTTTAATACCAATTTCTTTACCAAAATCTACTTCAATTACTAAAGAAGATTTTCTAGCTTTTTCATTTTTTTTTACTGAAATAACTGTACCAACGCGAATATCAATTTTTTCAAAAATCTCATAACTAATTTTTTCTTTCATGGAAAGAATATATAATGAATATTGATTAATTTAAATTTTTTTAGTATGATAAATATACTTTGTTCGAAAATTTTATAATACTTTTTCAAATAATAATTATTGACGTAATAATGGCAGCAGATAACGCAATTATTATTGGAATGGTTGCTGCCAATTTTGCACCAAAGCATAGAAATCAAATAATACTTTGGGGAATGTTTGGGGCATTAGTTTTTAGGATTATATTTGCATTTTTTGCCTCATATTTGTTTGGATTTGCCTATGTAAAAATTTTAGGAGGATTATTATTGATTTGGATAGTAAATGATTTGAGAAGAGATTTATTTGATAGCAAAATAATTAAATCACCAACTAAGGCTTCTAAAGAACCTTCCTATGTCAAAGGAGTTTATAAAGTATTATTTGCAGATATTACTTTAAGTTTTGATAATGTTATTGGGATTGTTGGTGCTGCAAAAAATAATTTAAATTTGCTTATTTTTGGTCTTTTTTTATCAGTAATTCTAGTTGGGACATTAGCAAGATTTTTTGCTCTGCAAATTCAAAAATATAAATGGTTGGGTTATGTTGGATTAATTGCGATATTAATTGTAGCTCTTCAGCTTATAATCGGTGGTTTAAGTGATTTAGATGTTATCTCAATTAACGAAAGCTTTAGAAGATTTTTCTAGTAAAGATGTTTTTTATTTGGGAATTTTTTATTGATCACATCTAATTTATATTTTTTAGCTGCTAATCTAATATTTTTTTTCATATCAAAATATTCTTTTACAAATTTTATTTTTGATTTTGTTAAACCTAAAATATCATCTGTTACCAAAATCTGACCATCACAATGATTTGACGCCCCAATACCAATTGTTGGTATTTTAATTTTATTAGTTATTAATTTTGACAGATTTTTTTCTACCCCTTCTATAACAACTGAAAATACACCCGCTTCTTCTAGGGCTATTGCATCTGCTAAAATTTGTTTATGTTCTTTTGGGTTTTTACCCTTAAATCTAAATTTTTTTTTAACAGACTGTGGTAAAATTCCCACATGTCCCATTACTGCTATTTTATGTTTAGTTAAATGTTTAATTATTTTAATAATCTTTAAACCACCTTCCAACTTTACCGCATCACATTTAGTTTCTTTTATTATTTTTTTTGAATTTTTTAGTGCCTCTATCTTATTGCGATAAGTATTATAAGGTAAATCAACTACCATTAAGCTTTTGGTAACACCCTGTCTGACGCTTTTGCCATGTTCAATCATCATTTTCAGTGTAACATTTCGTGTTGTGTTATAATTGTATAAAACTGAACCCAAAGAATCTCCGACTAAAATTAAATCTGTATATTTGTCAATTTCCTCTGCAACATTTTTTGAATAAGCTGTAAGACAAACAATTTTAGATTTATATTTTTTTTTTTGAATTTTTTGAATTTTGTTCACTGTAATTATTCAATTAAAGATTACCAAGTACCTGAATTAGCCATCGATTTCCATGGCTCTCTTGATTCTAAATAATTCTCTTGAAGAATTTCTATTGAAATTTTATCTGGAGACCTAACAAATGCCATATGTCCATCTCTTGGAGGTCTATTAATTGTATAACCCATATTCATGAGCCTTTGACAAGTTTCATATATATCGTCTACTCGATAAGCAAGATGTCCAAAGTTTCTTGAACCATCTCCAAGATTGTCACCATCCCAATTATAAGTTAATTCAATTTCTGCTTTGTCGTCATTGGGTGCGGCAAGAAATATAAGTGTAAATCTACCTTTTTCGTCTTCAATTCTTCTAGTTTCTTTTAAACCCAGTCCTTCACAAAAAAATCTTAGAGAATCATCGACGTTTTTAATTCTGATCATTGTGTGTAAATATTTCATATTTTTATATTTATATCTGCACTCTACTCTAATTCAATGGTGCTGGGCGGTTTAGAAGTAATGTCATAAACTACTCTATTTATTCCTCTAATGCTATTAACTATTTTATTAGAAATCTTCTGCATAAAGGATTTTTTAAAATCATAAAAATCAGCGGTCATACCATCCTCAGAAGTTATGGCTCTAAGTAAACATAAATATTCATAAGTTCTATTATCGCCCATAACACCCACTGTTTTAACGGGAAGTAAAGCTGCATAAGCTTGCCAAATCTTGTCGTACAAACCATGCTCTTTTAATGATTCAATAAAATAAAAATCAGCTTCTTTTAAAATTTTAACTTTTTCATTCGTGATTAGTCCTGGTATCCTTATTGCTAGTCCGGGACCTGGAAATGGATGTCTTGAAATAATTTCCCTATCTAATTTTAACTCTAAACCAAGATTTCTGACCTCATCTTTAAATAAAAATTTTAGTGGTTCAATTAAATTGAGTTTCATTTTTTTTGGTAAACCACCCACATTATGGTGTGATTTGATTTTTGAGGTTTGACTTCCTGTAACGGATTTACTTTCAATTAAATCAGGATAAAGAGTCCCTTGGGCTAAAAACTTAACATTTTTAATTTTTTTTGCATATCTCTCAAAAATTTTTATAAATAGATTACCAATTATTTTTCTTTTTTTTTCTGGATCGGTAATGTTTTTAAGTTTTAAAATAAATTCTTTTTCTGCATTTACATAAATTAAATTCATTTTAAGTTTTTTCTTAAATGTTTCAACTACTTGAACTTCTTCATTTTTTCTTAAAAGTCCAGTATTGACAAAAATACAATATAAGTTCTTTCCAATCGCTTTATTTAACAATTGAGCTACTACGCTACTGTCAACACCACCCGATAATGCACAAATTACTTTATTAGAGCCTACTTGATCTTGAATTTCCTGAATAAGCTTTAATTTTTGATCTTTAACAAACCAGTTTTTTTTCATTTTACATATCAAAAAAATAAAATTACTAATAATTTTTTTTCCATTTTTTGTGTGAGTTACTTCAGGATGAAATTGAACCCCAAAGAGACTTTGAGTTTTATGTTGAACAATTGCAAACTCAGAATTTAGACTAGAAGCAATAACTTTAAAATTTTTTGGTAGTTTGGTAATTTGATCAGCATGACTCATCCACACTTCAGTTAAATTTTTTTTATTAAAAAAATTAGTTGTTAAGATGCTTTTATTTTTTTGAAAAATATTTGCTAAACCAAACTCACGATGCTTTGATTGTTTTACTTTACCGCCATTTAACTTGGATAATATCTGGTGTCCAAAGCAAATACCAAGAACTGGTATATTGTATTTTAAAATTTTTTTATCAAAAGAATACTTATTAACTTCGTAAACATTTAGCGGTCCCCCTGACAAAATAATGCCTTTAATTTTTTCATTAAAATCTAAATTTTTTGTTTTATGGTGGCTTATAATTTCACAATAAATACCGAATTCCCTTGTTCTTCTTGCTATTAATTGAGTGAACTGGGAGCCAAAATCTATAATTAAAATTTTATCTAGATTTGGATCAAGACTCATGGTTTTGGTTCTATATTTTTTAATGAATCTTGAATTGTTTTATTTTCATTACATAAATTTTTACAAACTTTAGCAAAGGTTTGAGAAAGATCTTTTACTTTTTCATAATTAGATTTTTCTAAAGAGATTTTAATTAGCATTAAAAGAGCCTCTTCATTATCAGGCTCAATTAACAAAGTTGTAGTAAGATTTTTTTCTTCTTTAATTTTATCTTCTTCTTGATTGTAAATCTTCGCTAAATAAAGATAAGAATTTGCATCTTTTGGATTGTATACTATATTTCTTTCAAACATAAATTTTGCATCATCATATTTTTTATTTTCATACATTTTTAACGCTTCATTAAAAAAGTTTTCTTGAGGAAAAGCCGAATTAGATAAAGAAAAAAATAAAATAATTAAAAAAAATAGCTTACGTTTTATATTCATTAATATTTATCTTCATCTTTAATTATATCAACATTATGAACCATACTCTCGTAAAATCCTGCTTTAGTAATTTTAACAAAATTGGCTTTATTTCTCAACTTAGCAACATTCTTAGAACCAAGATATCCCATTGAGGATTTAAGACCACCAATTAATTTATATATTATACTTCCAACATCTCCTTTGTATTTAGCAAAACCCTCAACTCCTTCAGGAACATATTTTGATAAATCTTTTTGCTTCAACTGAAAGTATCTATCAGAAGAACCTTTGTTCATAGCGCCGATCGAGCCCATCCCTCTAAAACTTTTATAAAGTTTTCCATTCATTTTAATTAGTTTTCCAGGCGCTTCATCTGTACCAGCAAATAACGATCCAATCATAACCGCATCAGCTCCTGCTGCAAAAGCTTTCGCAAGATCTCCTGAGTATTTAATACCACCGTCTGATATTATTTTAATATTTTTATTTTTTAATCCTTGTCTAACAGATAAAATGGCGCTTAACTGTGGAACTCCAATACCAGCCACAAGCCTAGTAGTACATATTGATCCTGGTCCTATTCCAACTTTTACAATATCCACTCCTAATTTAACTAAAAATTTTGCTGCTTCTGCGGTTGCAATATTGCCTGCGCATAAAGGAATTTTTTTAGTATTTATTTTTTTTATAAATTTTATTATTTCTGCAACTTTCTTACTATGCCCATGTGCTGTATCTACCACTATCATATCAACACCTTCTTTAATTATTGCTTCCAATCTTTTTAATTCGTTTGGTCCCGCTCCAACGGCGGCACCAACTAATAATTTATGTTTTTTTACTTTTTTAATTTCACTAATTTGATCTTTAATATCTAAATTTCTATGAATAATTCCCATTCCACCAGCTTTGGCTATTCCTATGGCCATTTTACTTTCGGTTACGGTATCCATCGCAGAAGAAAAAACTGGAATTTTAAGTTTTAAGGAATTTGTTAATGATATTTCGGTATTAACTTCCGAAGGTAAAATTTCAGAGTATCGAGGCACAAGTGTTACGTCATCAAAGGTAAGAGCCTCTTTTATAGGAATCATAAGGATTTATATACAATTTAATTAATTTTTAAAGAGCCTATCTTAGCTTTTTGCAAATTATAAAACTTTCTTTTGATTCTTTTCGACTAGATTTTGGTTTAAAAACCTTAACTTCCTTAAAATTTTTTTTTCCAAGCATAATAATTTCATTCACAGAACCTCCCATAAAAATTTTTGAAATAAAAAAACCATTTTCGGATAAAACATTACTAGAAAAAATCATTGCACTTTTGCACAATTCACCAGTTTGAATAGAGTCTATATTTTTAATTCCAGTTGTATTTACCGCCATATCTGAAATAATTACATCTGGTTTTTTAATTAAAAAATCACTAATTTTTTTTTGCACTTGTAAATCTGTAAAATCACCTTGAATTTGAATAGTGTTATTAATTGGAACCATTGCTTTTAAATCTATTGAAATTATTTTTCCACTTTTAACAACCTTTGATAAATATTGTGACCAGCTTCCTGGAGCAGCACCTATATCAATTACAATCATGCCACCTTTAAAGATTTTAAATTTTTGATCAATTTCTATTAATTTATATGCTGATCTTGCTCTATAGCCATCAATTTTTGATTGTCTAACATAAATATCTCTCCGTTGTTTATTTACCCAGGCTTTGGAAATTTTATTTTTTTTCAATTAATTATTAAATCTTAGGCTTTTAATTAATTTTCTTCCTTGAAGTGTGACTATCTCAATTTTAACATCTTTATTAAGTCTCATATCTTGATTGTCCCTCCATATACCGGCCGCAAGATGCATAATTCCTATTTTATAATTAGGCAAATACGGTTCAACAAAAATATTATTTTCTTCATCAAATTTTGGCAACAAATTACTAGTCAGCCAATTACAATTTAACGGTAAAAATTCAGTCTCAATGTTATCAATATAAACTGACATGTTCATGGCTAATTGCTCTGAGCCAAAAATATCACCAGACTTTAATGTTTGTTTTAAATTATCTTGCCAAGATTTCCAAACTATTGATTTTTTTTCTAAAGAAAAAACACCTATATTTATATGTGGTGCAAAAGCTAATTTTCTTGCTTTTTGATAACTTATTTTGGATTTTATAGCGTGTTTAAAGTTTTGTGATTTAATAATAGCAATTTTTCTAAAAATCCAAGTGACTTTTGAAGTTATTTTATAACCTGGGCCTATTGTTTGGGTAATACCTAATTTACCTTGATTGCAAGCTTTAAAATATAATTCAATGCACTCCCAATTATTTACCCACGCATCACTATCGATCCATAAATATTTTTCATAATTTGGAAAGTATTTTGGCAAAAAAGCTCTGGATATTTGGCTCTTCAACCATTCTCTTCCTTTAATTTTATATTCTGAAACTTGAATATCCCATTCGGCAAATTTTATTTCATCAATTTTTGGAGCTAATTTTTTTTTTTGATCTTCAGTTAATCCTGCATCTAAAATACAAATTGCAATATTTTCACTTTCTTTAAATCTCTTAATCGAGTGGATTAATTCATCTAATAAAGGAAAGTAATTTGAATCAGCTAAAGAAACGATGACGTTTTTTTTCATTATAGCTCATCTTCAAGATTGTCATCTTCATCTTCAATATTTTGATTTTCATTTACTTTTTTAATATTTTGAAAATGAATATAACTAATCGGAAGTAAGCACAAATATATTAGAGCACTAACTGATACAACGTTAAATGAGTATATTAACAATAGTCCAAAAAATAAAATAATACTAAATAATAAAAAAATAGTTGTTTTTCTTTGAATAACAATTTTTTTAAAAGAATAAGTTGGAAATTTACTTATTAAAAGGAATGATGTTAAGACGAAAAATACAGGTACAATTACATCATAATTTAACTTGATGTAATTGAAGCTGCTTACACTTATGATTAATGGTGTTAAAACTAATATACCGCCTGCGGGAGATGGAACGCCTTCAAAAAAATTATCTCTCCAACTAGGCTCTTGATTAGAATTGATATTAAATCTTGCTAATCTTAATGCTACACAAATTACATAAATCAAACATAATAACCAACCAAATTTTCCAAAAGTATTTAATTTCCAAAAATACATAATAAATGCTGGAGCGACTCCAAAGCTGATCATATCGGTTAAAGAGTCTAATTCTTTTCCAACTTTTGATGTTGCTTTAATTAATCTTGCAATTCTACCATCTAGGCCATCTATAATTGCTGCAAAAATTATCGCAATAATTGCAAATTCAAATTTTCCATCTAATGCAAATTTTATCGATGTTAATCCAATACATACACCTACTAAAGTCAACATGTTAGGTAGAATTACCCTAGCATCTTTTTTATCTGAAACTATTTTAAGATTATTTTTTAGTTGTTGCATGTTTATTTTTTTGCTAACAGTGTTTCACCTGAAATTGCCTTTTGACCAACTTTTACCAAAGTGTCATATTTTTCATAATAAACATCAGCTCTACTTCCAAATCTAATCATGCCGATCCTGTCACCTTGACTTAACTGTTGATCTTTCATTGTTTCACACACAATTCTTCTAGCTATCAATCCAGCTATTTGAACTAGAATAATTTGATTTCCATCAAGATCTTTTATTTTATAATAATTTCTCTCATTATCTTCACTGGCTTTGTCAAAAGAAGCATTTAAAAATTTTCCAGGTTTGTATAAAATTTCCTCAACTTTTCCCGAACATGGGGTTCGGTTAACATGACAATCAAATATATTCATAAAAATACTAATTTTTTTAAACCTTTTATTTTCTAACCCCAATTCTTTTGGACCATCTGTTTCTTCGACATTTATGACTTCGCCATCTGCTGGGCTAACTAAATAATTATCGTCACCAATACTAACTCTCTCTGGATCTCTAAAAAAATAATAAATCCAAATTGTTAGTATTGTTCCAATAAAACCCAAGAATCCATTAAATGTAAAAAAAACAATTGTTAAAAACACTGAAATAATTAAAAATTTATATCCTTCGATGTGAATTTTTGGAAAAATTTTGTTAAACATATTCTATTAATTGATGATTTTTCATTAATATGTATATAAAATAGAGAAATTCAATTACTAAGATATACTTTACAATAATGAGCAAAATTAGCGTTAAAAACCCAATTGTTGAGCTTGATGGCGATGAGATGACGAGAATTATATGGTCATTTATTAAACAAAAATTAATTCTACCTTATATTGATATTGGAATTAATTACTATGATTTGGGAATGAAAAGCAGAGATAATACAAATGATCAGATTACAATAGATTCTGCTAATGCAATAAAAAAAATTGGTGTTGGAATTAAATGTGCAACCATAACCGCTGATGAAATTCGAGTTAAGGAGTTTGATTTAAAAAAAATGTGGAGATCACCTAATGGAACTATAAGAAATATTATCGGTGGTACAGTTTTTAGAGAACCTATTATTTGTAAAAATATTCCTAAACTTGTGCCATCATGGACTGATCCTGTTGTTATTGGAAGGCATGCATTTGGTGATCAATATAGAGCAACAGATTTTAAAGTACCTGGCAAAGGAAAATTAGAAATAAAATGGACTTCTGAAGATGGTAAAAATGAAATAAAATATGATGTATTTAATTTTACAGGTCCAGGCGTAGCACTGGCAATGTATAACCTTGATAAATCTATTGAGGATTTTGCCAGATCTTGTTTCAGTTACGGGCTAATAAAAAAATGGCCAGTATACTTGTCAACTAAAAATACAATTTTAAAACAATACGATGGAAGATTTAAAGATATTTTCCAAGAAGTGTTTAACAAAGAATTTAAAGAAAAATTTAATCAAAATAATATAACTTACGAACATAGATTAATTGATGATATGGTTGCTTGTGCAATGAAATGGAGTGGAAAGTATATTTGGGCTTGTAAAAATTACGACGGTGATGTTCAATCTGATACTATGGCTCAAGGCTATGGATCTTTAGGTTTAATGACTAGCACTTTATTAACTCCAGATGGAAAAATTATGGAAGCAGAAGCAGCACATGGAACAGTTACTAGGCATTACAAAATGTATCTACAAGGCAAAGAAACTTCAACAAACCCAATTGCTTCTATATTTGCCTGGACAAGAGGCTTGGGACATAGAGGTAAGCTTGATGGAAATAGCGACCTTATAACGTTTTCCAATACACTAGAAAAAATTTGTGTTGAATGCGTTGAAAATGGATCAATGACAAAAGATCTTGCAATATTAATTGGGCCTTCAAGCAAGTATTTAACCACTTCACAGTTTCTTGATAAAATTGAGGGAAGTTTAAAAAAGAGACTAAATTAAAGATTTTAATTTTTTAAAAGCTTCTTCAATTTTAGTTTGATCCTGACCACCAGCTTGGGCAAAATCTTTTCTACCTCCGCCCCCTTTACCACCTATGATCTCGGAACCAACTTTAACAAATTTAACAGCATCATATAATTCAGTCAATTTATCTGTAATTCCAACAGCAATTCCTACTTTGCCATCTTGAATAGCAAAAACAATAATAATACCTTCGAGTAATTCTTTTTTTCCTTTATCTACAAGATTTCTTAATTCTTTAAATGGAAGATCTTCAACTTTTTGACATCTAAGCTTTACTCCATTAATCAGTTCGTCTTTTATAATATTTTTCGATTTATCATTTATAACTAAATTGATTAATAAAATTTCTAATTGCTTAGATAAATTTTTTATCAATGTTTTTTGATCCTCTTGATCTAAATGAGGTTTTCCACCCAACTTAATAATCTCTTTAGATAATTTTTTAATTGTTTCGTCATTTTTATCATTGGATAAGTCTAATAATTTTTCTTTATTTTTGAGATACTCATCTAACTGTTTATCTCGCAACGCCTCTATTCTTCTGACGCCTGCAGCAACCGATGATTGACTAATTATTTTTAATTTTCCTATGTCACCTGTATTTTTAACATGTGTTCCGCCACAAAGCTCTGTTGAAAAATAACTACCGTTATCTTCTCCCATAGACAATACTCTAACTTCTTCTCCATACTTCTCTCCAAATAAAGCTAAAGCTCCATTTTCAACAGCTTCAGCCGTTGTCATAATTCTAGTTTTTACATCTGTTTTTTTTTTAACTATTGAATTAACAAAATTTTCGATAGTATTTATTTCATCTTCAGACATTGGTTTCATGTGGCTAAAATCAAATCTTAACCTATTGGGCTCTACGGAAGACCCTTTTTGAGTTACATGAGAACCCAATACTCTTCTTAAAGACTCATGCAATAAATGGGTGGCAGAGTGATATGCTCTAGTATTATTTCTTCTTTCGACATTTATTTTCATCTGAACGTTTTGCTTTAATTTTATTGATCCTTTAATTACTTTTCCATAGTGAATAAATAAATCTCCTAGTTTTTTTTTAACATCGCTCACCTCAAATATAAAATTATTATTGGTAATTTCTCCTGTGTCACCAACCTGTCCTCCTGACTCTCCATAAAATGGCGTTTGGTTTGTGATAATCATGCCTTCGTCATCTTGGTTTAAAATATCAACTTCTTTATTATTTTTTAACAAAGATAGCACTAGAGCTTCAGCTTGATTTGTTTCATATCCTAAAAATTCAGTTGGACCCAATTGATCTCTAATTGAAAACCAAATATCCTCGACTATGGAGTCTCCAGAGCCTTTCCAGTTTTTTTTGGCAAGCTCTCTACTATTTTTCATTAATGATTGAAATTTTGCAGTATCTATTTTTAATGATTTATTTTTTAAAATATCTTCAGTTAAATCTAAGGGAAATCCATAGGTGTCATAAAGTTTAAAAGCAACTTCTCCTGGTAAAACTTTATCAATCTTATTTATTTCTTCATTTAAAATTTTTATGCCTCGATCAAGTAAAACTAAAAATTTTTCTTCTTCCATTTTTAATGTTTCTTTTATTAGCGCTTCTGCTCTATTAAGTTCTGGATAACTTTGAGACATTTCTGATTGTAATGTTTTAAAGATATTATAAAAAATAGGATCCTTGGCTCCTAATAAATGTGAGTGTCTCATTCCTCTTCTCATAATTCTTCTAAGCACATAGCCTCTACCTTCGTTAGATGGTAAAACACCTTCGGCAATTAAAAAAGAGCTAGCTCTTAAATGATCGGCAATTACTCTAAAACTAGATAAGTTTGAATGATCAGGTTTTTTTTTAATTATTTCTGAAATTGATTGAATTAATTTTTTAAAATGATCTGTTTCGTAATTATCATGAGTTCCCTGAAGTAAAGCTGAAATTCTTTCTAATCCCATACCAGTATCCACTGAAGGTTTGGGAAGGTTTATCCTTTTTTCTTTAGTAATTTGCTCATACTGCATAAATACCAAATTCCATATTTCAATAAATCGATTTCCATCTTCATCTTTAGATCCTGGCAATCCACCTTTAAGATGTTCTCCATGATCATAAAAAATTTCTGAACAGGGCCCACACGGTCCTGTTTCGCCCATTGACCAAAAATTGTCTGTTGATGAAATTCTTATGATTTTATCGTCACCAAAACTTGTAATTTTCTTCCAATAATTAAAAGCTTCATCATCTTGATGAAACACTGTTATATACAGTCGAGTTTTATCAATACCAAAATCTTTCGTAATTAAATTCCAGGCATAACTAATAGCTTCTTCTTTAAAATAATCTCCAAATGAAAAATTTCCTAGCATTTCAAAAAAAGTATGATGCCTCGGAGTGTAGCCTACATTTTCAAGATCATTATGTTTTCCTCCTGCTCTAACACATTTTTGTGATGTTGTTGCTCTTACATAGCTTCTTTTTTCTAGCCCGGTAAATACATTTTTAAATTGTACCATTCCAGAATTAGCAAACATTAAAGTTGGATCATTATTAGGAACTAAATTGCTAGACTGTATAATTTTATGATCATTTTTCTCAAAATAATTTAGAAATTTATTTCGTATTTCATTTAAAGATTTGTCAGCCATAATTTTAAAATACAGCTTTTTTATTTTATGTCTAGAGATCAGTGGGGAAAAGGCGCTTAAATTAAGCGCCTTTTATAATTAAAGATGGCCTATTAATTAATTCTTTTTAAAAAGAACTATTCTACTATTAATTCTTCTTTTAAATCCTCTTTTTGGTCTTTAACAATTTTATTTGGATCAATCGGGTTTCCTTCAATTTTTTTTGCAACCTCTCCCACTTTTTGTCTAATTGCTTTTTCAATTTCATCAGCAATCCTATGGTTTTGTTCTAAGAAAATTTTAGCGTTTTCTTTTCCTTGGCCAATTTTTTCACCTTTATAAGCATACCAAGCACCTGACTTTTCAATAATTTCAGTTTTAGCTCCAAGGTCAACCAACTCACCTGTTTTGCTAATACCTTTTCCATACATTAAATCAAATTCAACAACTTTAAATGGTGGCGCTACTTTGTTTTTGACTACTTTAACTCTTGTGGTATTTCCAACAATTTCTTCCCCATTTTTAATTGCACCAATTCTTCTTATATCCATTCTAACTGATGAATAAAATTTTAACGCATTTCCACCCGAAGTAGTTTCGGGACTACCAAACATTACACCGATTTTCATTCTAATTTGATTAATAAAAATCATCATAGTATTAGTATTTGATATTGAGCTTGTTAATTTTCTTAAAGCCTGACTCATTAATCTAGACTGTAATCCAACATGATGATCTCCCATCTCACCTTCTATTTCTGCTCTCGGAGTTAATGCCGCAACTGAATCAATAACTATTACTGAAATTGAACCTGATTTTACCAATGTATCAGCTATTTCTAAAGCTTGTTCACCTGTATCTGGCTGAGAGATTAAAAGCTCATCAGTGTTTACACCTATATTTTTTGCATAAACTGGATCTAAAGCATGCTCAGCATCTACAAACGCACAAATTCCACCTAATTTTTGAGATTCAGCAATCACTTGCAAAGCAAGAGTTGTTTTTCCTGATGATTCAGGTCCATAAATTTCAATAATTCTTCCTTTTGGCAATCCGCCTATGCCTAAAGCTAAATCAAGGCTTAAAGATCCGGTAGATATAGACTCTATATCCATCGCTCTTCTTTGACCAAGCTTCATAACTGAACCTTTTCCAAAGTTTTCTGTGATTTGACTAATTGCTGCGTCTAATGCTTTTTGTTTTTCTTTAATATCTATTTCTTGATCTTTAGTGGATTTCACTACTTTTAAGTTACTTTTCGTCATTTTTAGCCTTTTTTTTAATTTTTTTTAAGTGTCGAATCATAGATTAAATGTACACATTTTGTTCTCATTGGCAAGGCTAATTTTATTTAAGCTGAAAAACTCAAGAATTATCTAATTTTTAAATAATCGTTGTTAAGCAGACCAATTGATTTAAGAACATTAAATTGTGAAAGAATGTAATTTCTCTCCGCATTTGCTAAAAAAATTTTAGCATTAAGCAGAAGGGAATTTGACTGAATTACTTCTAAATTAGTTCTGCCTGAGTCACTATTGTATTCTGCTACTATTCCCTCGCTTGCAATCTCTGCTGCTTTAACTTGAGATTTAAAAGAATTTAGTAAACTAATATTGGTTTGAAAATTTGACCAGGCTCCTAAAACATTCATTTGATTTTGATTAACCGCTGAATCTAAATTTAATCTACTTCTAGTTTCAATACTTTCACTCTTTTTTAAGGAAGCTATATTTTTACCACCTGAGTAAAACGGCCATGATATAGTTGCATTTATAGAGTCTTGTTCTCTTTCATTGTAAGTTGTGCTTAAATCTTTGCTGTAAGATCTGGAAATTGATAAATCAGCAGATGGGGCTAGTTCTGATTTTGCAATAATTTTATCTTTTTTTGATTGTTCATATTTTAATTTAACTATAATTAAATCAGGATTATTTTCTTTGGACAGTTCTAGTGCTGAAGCTAAATTATCAGGAAGCGTATAATTTGGGATAGATTTATTATCTAAGGAATTTTGATCATTTATCGGTCCAATTACATTTTCATAATTAAGTTTACTAATTAGTAATTCATTCTCTGCTTGTATCAACTTAGCTTGAGATTCGGCCAATGATGACTCTGATTGCGAAGCATCTGATAAAGTAATTTGTCCTCTTTCTAATCTAATTTTATTAGTTTCTACTTGTCTTATTAATAATTCGACATTTTCTTGATTAATTTTTAATTGTTGATCAGCTAAAATTAGCCCTGTGTATGCTTCAGCTGTTTTATAAATAATATCTTGTTCTTTTTTTAACAACTTAGCTTTAGCAAGATCAATTTCAACTTTGCTTTTTTCTAATTGAGCACCTCTACCAAAATCAATTAGCGATTGAGAAATTGTAATCGATGTTGTTAATGGATCTACATCATTTATTGTTGCATTTCCTCCAGATTGATTAGTTAATTTTTTTGTTTCTTCTTGGGTTTTGCTGGTACTTATGGTGACCGAAGGTAAATAGGATCCTTGAGAAATTTTTAAATCTTGTTTTGACACATCTATATTTTGTCTTTCAGCATTAAGTTCTGCGTTGTTATTGTATACTTTTAGAAGTGCTGAAGAAAAAGTTTCTCCTAGTACGTTTGTAATAAAAGCGATTGAGAACAATACAGTTAAATAAATTTTTTTCATTTGTCTTTATATACTGCAGAACTAATTTGATGATTACTATTTAAATTAAAAGTAATTGCGGCATATTTAGGCATAAACTTGAACATATTTTCGGTAATTCTTTGATAAGTCTGCATAAAATTTATTAAATCACTTTTGCTCATTATTTTGTGGTTGGAAGAATTTTTAGTTTTAAGTCGAAGTTTGCGCTCCTGCTTTAACCTCCATTTTTTCAGTAAATTAAAATTTTTTGCTTTTAAATAAATCATACAATTCAATTGAGAGTATAAAGTGCTGTAGTTTGTTTTTAGCTGCTGATTTACATATTTTCTCCAAATATATTTTGGATCCTTATTTTTTTCAAAGTAATTAATTGGTTTTTTTAGTGTTTTATAGTTTTCAGCTTTCGCACCAACGCACCACCCTTCAAAAATAATTACATCTGGTTTTTGATTAAGCAAATACCAAAATTTCTTATTTACTCTATCGTCAATTGCTTTATCAAATTTAGGTAATTTAAAACCTCTAAAATTTTTATTTTTTACTTTCTTAAAAAAATTCAACATCATTTTGATATCATGGGTGCCGGGAACGCCTCTTGTCATTAGCATTGGATGAATTTTTTTTGACAAATTAAATCTCTGTTTTCTCGTTTTATAAAAATCATCAATTGAAATCTTAAATACTTTAAGTTTGAAATATTTTACAAGTATTATTTTTATAATTGAACTAATGGTTGTTTTACCAGTGCCTTGCCCACCAGCTAATCCAACAAAGTATGGTTTTTTATTATTCATTTTTTGTGTAATCCAAAAACAGAGTGGAATTAGAAAAGATTTAAGCATCTTTTCTTTGTTTTTAAATTTTTCAGTAGAAGTTTCTTGTGACCTAATAAATATAAAATAATTTTTTTTAACTATATCGAAACATTTTTTTTCAAAATTCATTAAAATTATTTTTGATCGAGGGGATGATTTAGCCCATCAAATATTACAATATCATTTAATTTGAAAGTATCTATTTCATCAACACAACCAAGATTAAATCCTGTTAATGTCGGATCTCTTCTTGGATGACTGTGTGTGTAAATTCCACAATTAGAACAAAAATAATGTTTGGCAACTTTTGTATTAAATTGGTAAAGTTTTATTTTATCTTTTCCTTTAATAATTTTAAAATCTTTATTTTTCACGTAAGACATCATTGCTCCTTTTCTTTTACAGATTGAACAATTGCATCTTACAATTTTTTCTAAATTATCCGGTACATTTATTTCTGCTTCAACAGCTCCACAATGACATGTTAATTTTTTCATTTTTTCAAATATTTTTTTTTAATTTGTTTAATCTAAGTTTGTTATTTCGCGGTTTGCATAATTTAAAACTTTGTTTGCAAAATATTGTGCATCATTAACATAGTTTTGCAATTCTGTTTGATAATCTTCTAAATCATATCTGTATCTTTCTAAATCGCTATTATAATTGTTTATTGTATAGTCATCGCAAGCATGGGTATTATCCCATTCATTTAGACAAAAAGGAGCTGATGGTTTTGAAGGTTTGCTCCAATTAGATGGCGCTCTGATGGAGCCACCGGTTCTGAACACCCTGCATAAACGTTCGTCGGAATTAACATGATTAAAATTAAAATTTTTTTCATATTTAGCTTAAAATTAAACTACCTTTGGTTGAAGTTACTCACAAGTATACAAAATATATTTTGGATGTTCACGTTTTGATTCTCTTTTGATTCTGTTACAGACTCGAAATGCAACCTATTGACTGTATCAGATAAGTCATCTAATAATAGGAACAAAACAAGAACATGAAACTAACAATCCCTTATTATATGCATAAAGCTGGTGCTGGTTTTCCCTCTCCTGCAACAGACTATATTGAAGAAGATATTGATTTAAACATTCATTTAATAAAAAATATTCCAGCTACTTTTATTATCAGAGTTCAGGGCAAGTCCATGATCGAGAGTGGTATTAATGATGGTGACTTGCTAGTTGTTGACAAAAGCTTAACACCAAAAAACTTTTCAACAGTGATTGCAAATGTTCATGACGAATTAGTTGTTAAAACTTTAATTCAAGAAAGAGATAGAAAATTTTTAACATCAGGATCTAAAAATTTTACTGATCGTATTTTAATCAATGAAAACGAAGATATATTTATTTGGGGAGTTGTCACTTATGTCATCCATTCCGTTTACTAAAAAAATAGCACTAGTTGACTGTAATTCTTTTTATGTTTCTTGTGAAAGATTATTTAACCCTAAAATAAGAAAAAAACCTGTTATTGTTTTATCTAACAATGATGGTTGTATCATTTCCAGGTCTAATGAAGCAAAAGCTTTAGGAATTAAGATGGGTGAACCTTATTTTAAAGCAAAAGATATTATCATCAAAAATAAAGTTGAGGTCTTTTCATCTAATTATTCTCTATATGGAGATTTATCTAGAAGAGTAATGCGTACATTAAAAAAATTTAATTCAGCTATAGAAATTTATTCTATTGATGAAGCATTTTTAGATTTGTCAAATTTTCCAGATCATCAGATTGAAAGTATAGGAAAAGAAATTAGAGCAACTGTTCTGCAATGGACTGGTATTCCAACTAGTATTGGTATTGCTCAAACAAAAACTTTAAGTAAAATAGCAAATCATATTGCGAAAAAAAAATTATCTGGGGTGACTAATTTAATTGGAATTGAAAATATTGATCCAATTTTAGAAACAATAGATATTAATGATGTCTGGGGAGTTGGTAAACAGTTAACAAAATTTTATAAAAAAAATGGAATCTATAATGCTAAACAGTTAAAAAATAAATCTAATACTTGGATAAAAAAAAATTCTAATGTTTTAAGTTCAAGAACCGCTCTAGAACTTAGAGGAATTTCTTGCATTCATTTAGAAACTACGACTACAAAAAGAAAAAGTTGCGTAGTATCAAGGTCGTTTGGTAAAAGAATTGAAACATTTCAAGAATTAAAAGAAGCTGTGGCAAATTATTGTTTAAATGCATCTGAAAAAATTAGATCTGACTCTTTAATTGCAAAAACAATAACAGTTTTTATTAGAACGAGCTCTTTTCAAAAAAACTTTGGATACTACTCAAACTCAAAAACTATTGATTTTGCAATATCAACAAACAATAGCATCGAAATTGTTAAAACTGCAGTTTCTATTTTAGAAAATATCTTTAGAAATGGATACCAATACCAAAAAGCGGGAGTTATGCTCACCGGATTATCCAATGCTAATGAGAAGACAAACCTATTTTCATCAGAAAAAGATGAGAAAATAAGCGCCTTAATGAGATCTATGGACAGCACTAATTTTAAATACGGAAGATCTGCTTTAAGTCTTGCTAGTGCCGGGGTTCAAAAAAAATGGAACATGAGAAGAAATCACTCATCAAAAATAGATACCGCTAATTTTTATAGCTTACCAAAAATACATGCTTAAAATGATTATTTAAGAGTTTTAATATCAGAGATATTTAAAAGTGCGTTATTAAAATCTGAAAGATTCTCTCTTTTCGATAATTTAAAAGTTAAGAAATTCATTAATACAACAAGTAAAATTGGGAGGATAGTTACAAATGAAATATTATTCAAAATTAAAAAAAAATAGATAATCAAAAATAATATTGATCTAATTAATACTGCTATTTTAAACACTGCAATAATAGACAAAGAATGTTTAACTAAATTAATAAAACTCATTTTAGAAGAGTCGTAATATCGACTGCCTCTAATAGATGGAATGAAAGATTTTTCTTTTTCTACTTTTGCTAAAGCACCAGAGAAACTACTCCAACTAGCTTTTTCATTGAGCAATTTTTCAACTGTTAGTTTAGTAAGACAAGTAAAATTTCCAAATTTTATAGATTGTCCAGTAAAAAAATAAGTTAAAATTTTATGAACATTATAACAAAATTTGAAAAATAAATTCCCAGATATTTTTACTCTTTCACCAACAATAGTTTTTTCAGGTGTATAATTTGTGTTTTGAATAAAATCTTTGACTTCTTGAGGTCTATCTTCGCCATCACCATCCATTGGAATAATGTAATCAAATTCTTCATTTTCATAAATATATTTTAATCCTGTGGCAATACATCGACCATGACCTCTATTTTCTTTCATGCTGATTATCTTGACAGAATTAATTTTATCAAAATTTTTAACCTCAATTAATTTTAGATCTGATGAACAATCATTAATAATTATTACTGATAATTCTACCTGGATTTTATTAGTTTCGCTATTAATTTCCTCTAACAGCTTAGACAATGAATTCCAATCATTATAGATAGGAATTAAAATTTTAATTTTCTTCATATTTTATTTAGATCCAACACAAATATCATCTATACAAATATAATCTTTAAACTCATTTATTTTTCTTTGATCTACAGAACCCTTCCAAACTGGTCTTGATTTAAGATGATAAGATAAATTTCCAGCACTCCATTCATCTCCCAAGACTTCACTAATAGTCGAATTAAATTTTAGGTCCCAAACATATTGAACTTTTTTTGCAATTTCATTTCCTGGATAGTCTGTGCGTTTATCTGTCTTTGATATAGAAATATAAGCGTAGATTGTGGGAGATAGAAAAAACAAAATTAAAAATCCATATAAAAAAGAATTCAATTTTTTTAAATTAATTTGGGATTGGAGTATATAAACGAATAATACACCAAAAAATAAATAAAATGGCGTCATCCACATTGTTTTAATTTTTAGTCCTGTAATTAATGATGTTATCATCATGAACAAAATAGGTAATAAATTAATTGTAATTAAAAAAATTAATTTTTTGTCTCTAAAATTTAAATTAAGTTTCACTTTTTTTATTAAAAGCCAGATCAAAAATAAAAAAGGTATCAACAATCCAATTTGTTTTAATAAAAATATTACTGGAAATTTCACATGATCTAAAATATCAGAATTTTCTAGACCTGTTCTGGCTAATCCATATTTTATTATTATAAAATCATTATCATTTAACCAAATTAAATGCAGAATGAGAATAACCACAAAAACTTCTAAAATTATTAGGTATTTAAAATCAAATTTTTTTTCTTTTTTAAAAAAAATTAAATAAATAAATAATAAAACAATTGAAATTAAAAGATAAAGAAACAAATATTTTGATAAAAAGCCTATAGATGCAAACAAGCCAAGTAAAAAACAATCTGTAAAATTAATTTCATCATTTTTATAAATTTTCCAAGAGCAATAAACCGTTAAAGACCAAAAAGGTAGTTGGCAGATATTCCCATTAAATTCTGGAGTTGTGAAATTATAAAAATAAATAGCTTCAAGTAAGATTACTGAGATTAAACTTAAAAGTTTATTCTTAAATATTTCATTAGAAAATTTAAATACATAAATAAAAGTAACTGTCATAAAAATTTGACTTAATAAATAGTAAGACCAATCTAACGGCCCGAAAATTTTAAAAAATATTTCTAGAAAAAAGGCACTTGCCGAAAGGTATTTATTGGAACCCCAATCAAGATTACTAGACCATGCTAGAGCCCCAATCGTATCTAAAGGTAAATTTTTATTTGTTAATGCTGGAACTAATGTCCAAATAATTAAATGTGAAATAATAAATATAAATAAAAGATTATTTATATTTTTACTATAAGTCGTCATTTAGAAATATTTACAACAATTAACCGTCCTTGACACTTATAATTTGCTGAATATACTGCGTAAATTCAAAATTTAAATATGCAAAAAATCACTAAATTAAAAAAAAAGGTTTCTAAAAAATCTCTTAAAACTGAACCTAAAGTAAAAGAACTGCCGAAAGCGCCTATTAAAATTTCAAAAAATTATATTCCAAAAGAAAATGAAAAATATATGTGCGAAAAACATAAAACTTATTTTAGAATTAAACTTACTGAATGGAAGAAAGAACTGATTCAAATAAATAATGAAGCGCTTTATAATGGTAGTATGGATGACAATAGTATCTCTTCTGATATTGTAGATCAAGCAAGCTCATATATTGATAAAAATGTTGAAATGAAAGCAATTAATAGACAAATAAAATTAATTTCTAAAATTGATAAAGCTTTGATGAGAATTAAAGATGGTACTTACGGCTATTGTGCAGAAACTGCTGAACCTATTGGATTAAAAAGATTAATGGCAAGACCTGTTGCTGATCTTTGTATTGCGGCACAAGAGAAGCACGAAAAAGATGAAAAAGTTTACGCTGACGATTAGAACTTAAAAAATATTTATTTCTAATAGATTTCAGACTAATAAGTAGTTAATTAATTCCAAGTCTTTCTTTTGCTGATTTAGAAGTGGTTGAGAACTCAAATCTTAGTTTTTCTTCTGGCCTAGCATATTTAAAACATCCTCTTGCCGCTAAGGCACCTTCATGAAAACCTGATAAAATCAATTTTAATTTTCCTGGATAAGAACAAATATCTCCTATTGCAAAAATTCCAGGCTGATTGGTTTCGAAGTTTTCTGTATTAACCTCAATTGTTTTTTTATTTAAATTTAATCCCCAATTTAAAATTGGGCCAAGCTGCATAATTAACCCAAAAAAGCCTAACAAATAATCTGTTTGAATTTCTTTAGTTGTTTCATCGTCGTGCTTAATAGTTACAGACTCTATATTTCGACTTCCTCTAACTAGCATTAATTGAAATTTAGTATAAAGATTTAATTTGCCCTCACTTTGAAGTTTTTTAATTTTATCTACACTGGCCTGAGCTCCACTAAACTCATCTCTTCTATGTACTAAATTTATTCTACAATTATTAGATAATTCAATCGCCCAATCTAAAGCTGAGTCTCCTCCTCCAAAAATTGTAACAGTTTTATTATAAAATAAATTTTTGTCCTTAATTGAATAAAAAAGAGACTTTCCCTCAAATTTTTCGCATTCTTTTATCGAGAATTTTCTTGGTTCAAAAGATCCAACTCCACCTGCAATTACTATACTTGAAACATTAAATTCTTTTTTATTAGTGGTAATAACATTCCATCGATCTTGATTTTTTTTTACTTCTTCAACTCTGTCATTTAGATAAAATTTAATATTGAATGGTTTAATTTGTTTTAAAAGATTGTTAGTTAATTCTTCACCAGTACATTCTGGTATTGCGGGAATATCATAAATTGGTTTATCGGGATAAAGCTCAATACACTGTCCTCCAACTTTGTCTAAATTATCTACTATTTCAGATTTTAGCCCAATCAAACCTAATTGATGAGCACAAAATAAACCTGTTGGACCAGCTCCAATAATTAATACATCTGTTTTATTCATTTAACCTTGTTTTGACGGGATACTTACCGCCAAACCTTCTAGCACATCTGAAACTATTAATTGGCAACTTAGTCGACTATTTGTTTTAGGTTCAAAAGCCATATCCAGCATATCTTCTTCACCATCTTCTTTTGTCGGGAGCTTATCAAGCCAATCTTCTCTAACATATACATGACACGTTGCACAGGCCATACCACCTCCGCAATCTGCGTCAATTCCAGGAACATTATTTTGAACCGCACCTTCCATCACTGAAAGTCCATTTTTTACATCAATAGTATAGATTTTGTTGTCATGAGTTATGTATTTAATCTTAGCCATTAACCATCTATATGGATTAAAACAAATAAGGCAAGTATGCAAAAACATACTTGCCTTATTTTAAACTTTTATTAGTAAAACTATCTACTAGCTCTACTACCTTGTTGCATAGCTGCTGCCCAAATGATTAGACCAAAAGCGATCTTATTCAAAAAGTCAGCTGCGTTGTAAACTATGTTAAGTATATTAGCGTCCACTCCACCTGTTAGGTATCCAAAAATATAACCTAATGGGTAAACAGCCCAGCCTACTGTAACAATCATTCTCATCGCACCAAAAGCAGTCACAAGCGCTTTATTTCCACTTTTTTCTGCAGCTCTACCAGCTTCACCAGAGAATACTTCATAAAGAATATATATCCATCCGGCCATACCGATAACAAAACCTAATGTAGAGTTGATGTATCCAGCTTCTCCTAAATATCCACCCACTAGCATTACCAATGATCCGATTAACAATCTCCAAAATACTCCTGAGTTTGCTTTTCCTACTGCTGCTAGTACAAAATAGAATTCTAACATTAGTAACGGAACTGTAATTAACCAGTCAATATATCTATAGACTGTTGGTGATTCTCCAGTAGAGATCCATACATCTCTCATGTACAAGTAATGAACAAATGCAATACCTGTTACCAATCCAGCAACAGTTATTGACACTCTCCATGCCGCTGGAACTGATCCTCTTTCTAAGAAAAAGAACACAGTTGCAGCTAAACATCCCATTGATACTAACCAAAATGAAATACCGACGAAATCACTTGATTGTAACATGGCAGTTTCTGCGTTTGCTGCACCTGTAACACCCATTAGGGCTACAGCTGTAAGAGCAAACAATTTTAGTTTATTCATAAAAAACTCCCTCTTATGTTAGTTTTTACTTTATTAGTTTATATAAACTAAGCTCAAGTCACCTTGAACTAAGATTGTGATTAGATAACAAATTAAATAAGATTAATGAAGCAATAATTATGATTAATAAACATTGAATTTACTTGTATTTTAAATTTAAATACAATTATAGGTTTAAAAACCAAATTAAATATTAAAAACGAATCAAATTATAATGTCAGATAAATTTAAGGGAATTTATGATAAATCCATAAAAAATCCTGAAGAATTTTGGCAAGAGGCCTCGAATGAAATTTTTTGGTTTAAAA
Organism: Pelagibacteraceae bacterium; assembly: GCA_009693705.1. Lineage (GTDB taxonomy): Bacteria > Pseudomonadota > Alphaproteobacteria > Pelagibacterales > Pelagibacteraceae > Pelagibacter. The sequence continues at coordinate 87,751 of SHWS01000001.1, read as the reverse complement.
AACCAACTAAAATATTAAATAAATCAAATCCACCTTTTTACAAATGGTTTGAAGATGGCATTACTAATACCTGTTATAATGCCCTGGATGTTCATATAGATCAAGGCAGAGGAAAAAATATCGCTTTGATCTTCGATAGCCCGATTACGGGAAATAAAAGTCAGTTCACATTTGAAGAATTAAGATCAAAAGTCTCCATATTTGCCGGTGCTCTTAGAGCTCAAGGGGTCAACAAAGGCGAAAGAGTGATAATTTATATGCCCATGATACCTGAAGCAGTAATTGCCATGTTGGCTTGTGGCAGAATTGGAGCTATTCACTCAGTTGTTTTTGGGGGATTTGCCTCAAGTGAATTAGCAAGCAGAATTAATGATAGTAAAGCAAAAATTTTAATTACAGCTTCATGTGGGTTTGAACCGGGAAGAAAAATTGAATATAAACCTCTGGTCGATCAAGCTATTAAAATAGCCTCTCATAAAATTGATAAAGTGATTTTGTTTCAAAGAAAGGGTCATGAAGCAAAACTTAACTCATTAAATGAGATTAGTTGGGATCAAGCAATTTCAAACGCTCAACAAGTTGATTGCGTAGAGATGAATTCTAATGAATTTAGCTATATTTTATATACCTCTGGTACAACTGGAATTCCAAAAGGTATAGTAAGAGATATCGGAGGACACATAGTTGCTCTTAAATGGACAATGAAAAATATCTACAACATCAATAGCGACGATGTTTGGTGGTCAGCAAGTGATATTGGTTGGATAGTTGGACATTCTTATATTGTTTATGCTCCGTTATTTAAAGGATGCACTACATTATTATATGAGGGCAAACCTGTTGGTACCCCTGACGCTGGTGCATTTTGGAAAATTATTGAAAATTATAAGGTAAAATCAATGTTTACAGCTCCTACAGCTCTTAGAGCTATTAAAAAAGAGGATCCAGAGGGTAAACTTCTTAGAAAATATGATCTCAGTAAATTTAAAAGTTTATTCCTTGCGGGTGAAAGGGCTGATCCTGATACAATTAAATGGGCAGAAAATTTATTAAATGTGCCAATAATAGATCATTGGTGGCAAACTGAAACTGGTTGGGCAATAAGTTCTAATTGTACTGGAATTGAGATGATGAAAACTAAATACGGTTCTGCTTACAAAGCGGTCCCTGGGTATGATGTTAAAATAATTAAACCAAATAAAATTGCAGCTAAACCAAATGAGATGGGAGACATCGTTGTTAAACTTCCATTGCCACCGGGAACTTTTCCAACATTATGGAATGCAGATCAGAGATACAGAGATAATTACATGTTTAATTATCAAGGTTACTACGAAACTTATGATTCAGGGTACATGGATGAAGATGGATACATTTGGATTATGTCTAGAACAGATGATGTTATTAATGTTGCAGGACATAGATTATCGACAGGAGCAATTGAAGAGGTTTTATCTGAACATCAATCTGTTGCCGAATGCGCAGTGCTAGGAATTTCTGATAAATTAAAAGGACAAATACCCATAGGTCTAGTTGTGCTTAAAGCGGGGGTTGATAAAGATCACGAAACCATCTCTAAAGAATGTGTGCAAATGGTTCGAGATAAAATTGGACCAGTTGCTGCATTCAAAATTACCATTGTCATTAAAAGACTTCCAAAAACCAGATCAGGAAAAATACTAAGAGGCATAATTAGAAAAATTGCTGACAAAGAAGAATATAAAATGCCAGCTACTATTGATGATCCTGCAATTTTAAATGAAATTAAAAATGATTTAATTAAAAATAATATTTTAAAAAACTAAAGGTTTTCCTTCGGGTTGACCTAAAATTTTTCCATTCCTCATTTTTATTTGTCCGGCAATAATTGTTAAAACGGGTGTTCCTTTAAACTCTAAACCATCAAACGGCGACCATTTACATTTACTTTCTATACTCTCGTTTGTAATTTTAATTATTTTATTCATGTCTACGACTGTAAAGTCTGCGTCAAAGCCTTCTTTAATAAATCCTTTATTTTTAATTCCAAAAATTTTAGCTGGATTTTCACATACAAAATTCATTAATTGTTGAAGACTTAGTTTTCCTTCATTGATATGGTTTAACATAACAGGCATCAAAGTTTGAACACCGGGCATCCCCGATGGGGATTTTGGATAAACTTTTTCCTTATTTTCTTTTAAATGTGGTGCATGGTCAGATCCAATGGTGTCATTTAGATTATTTTTCACTGCATACCATAATCTATCATAATGAGATTTATCTCTGATTGGGGGATTCATCTGAGCATAGGTTCCAAGTTTGTCATAGCAGTCAGGCGCAAACATGGTCAAATGCTGAGGCGTAATTTCAAAAGTAATATTGCCTCTATGTTGTGATAAAAAATTAATCTCTTGTTTACTTGTAACATGTAAAATATGGGCTTTTTTTTTATACTTTTCAGCAATTCTTACTATTCGTCGAGTAGATGAAATTGCACATTCTTCATTTCTCCAAAGAGGGTGGGAATGAACATCTCCTTCTATAATCAATTTTTTTCTTAAATTTAAAATTTCTTCATCTTCTGAGTGAACCGCTACTACCTTTGAACTGTTTTTAAATACCTGTTCAATATCGTTTTCGTGAGCAACTAATAAATTTCCCGTCGAAGAACCAACAAAAAGTTTAATTCCACAACATCCTTCTAAATCTTTTAGGTCTCCTAAATCTTTAGCATTGTCAGCCGTTGCTCCAAAATAAAATCCATAATTGCAGTACATTCTATTTTTTGCGAGATCTAATTTTCTTTGGAATTCAATTTTGTTAGAAGTTGGTGGATTAGTATTTGGCATTTCAAAAACACTTGTAATTCCACCCACTATGGCCGCTCTACTTCCTGAGTGAAGGTCTTCTGTTTCAGTTGATCCTGGTTCTCTAAAATGAGTTTGAGTATCTATGCATCCTGGTAAAACTATTAATCCATCTGCATTAATTGTATTTTTTGATTCTTTAGTAATTTTTCCAATATTTATAATTTTTCCATCTTTAATTCCTATATCATGTTTTTTTAATTCTTTATCAATATAAGATTGTCCATTTTTAATAATAAGATCTAACATTTGTAGAAAAAGTATTTATATTAAATAATTAAATTAATCAAATATGAATAATAGAGTTTATATTATAGAGGATAGAGCACTACTTTATATATTTGGAGAAGATAGCAAAGATTTTTTGCAAAATTTAATTTCCAATGATATAAAAAAAGTAAATGAACAAAAAAGTATTTTTTCATCATTGTTTACTCCTCAGGGTAAATTTTTGTATGAATTCATAATTATTAAATATCAATCAGGTTTCTTTATTGACTGTGAAAAATCACAACTAGAAAGTTTATTAAATCAGTTAAATATTTATAAACTTAGATCTAAAATTGAAATTCAAAATTTAAGTGATAATTTTTTTGTGGCAGCACTTAGTCATGAAAAATTTATGTCTTTTGAAAATGCAAAGGATATTGAAGGTTGCACAATTAATTTTGAAGATGATCTGTTTTTATTGGATCCAAGAAATAAAAAATTAGGAGCCAGATTAATAAGTAATTTAAAAAAACTTCCTTCATTATTTAAAGAAAAAAATTTTATAAATTCAGAATTAAAAGATTATTATAGATTCAGTCATGAACTAGGCATTGTCCCAAAAAATTTAAATAAATTACAAAATAAATTATTTGGAATTGAATGTAATTATGAAGAGCTTAACGGGATCGATTTTAAAAAAGGATGTTATGTTGGGCAAGAAAATACAGCACGAATAAAATTAAAAAATAAACTTTCAAAAAGATTGCTCCCAGTAAATTTACTAAAAGGAAAATTAAACATTGATGATAGTATTTATCATAACGAAATTGAAATAGGCAAAGTGCTAATAGAAAACGAATATCCATTTGCTTTAATTAAATATTTAGACCAAAATTTTAATCAAAAAAATGAATTTAAGAGTAAAAATGCAATTTTAAAAATAAAACAGCCAGACTGGATTAAAATTTAGCTTATTTTAGTGGTGCGGTCGGAGAGAATCGAACTCTCACGGGAAACCCACACGCCCCTCAAGCGTGCCTGTCTACCAATTTCAGCACGACCGCATTATGTCTCACAATAAATGAATGACATTTAGCTTTCAAATTGATAAAATTTAAAAATGGAATTTACACAAGAAGTTCAAAAAGCAACAGCTCCTATTTATAAAAAGATAGCTAAAGTTATGCCTGAAATAGAATGGTCGGTACATGCACCGTATATCTATAAGATAAATAAACTTAAAAAAGAAAAAAATGCAGTCATTCTTGCTCATAACTATCAAACTCCAGAAATTTATCATGGTGTTGCTGATTTTTCTGCAGACTCATTAGCGCTAGCAATTGAAGCTTCTAAAACTTCTGCAGATATAATTGTAATGGCAGGAGTTCACTTTATGGCCGAAACTGCTAAATTGATGAGTCCAAATAAAAAAGTACTTTTACCTGACATGGCTGCTGGTTGTTCATTGTCTTCTTCAATTACTGGAAAAGATGTAAGACTTCTTAAAAAAAAATATCCTGGTGTACCTGTTGTTTCATATGTTAACACATCTGCAGAAGTAAAAGCAGAAACTGACATCTGTTGCACATCTGCTAATGCGGTTAAAATTGTTAAATCGCTTGGAGTTAAAAAAGTAATCTTTTTACCAGATAATTACTTAGCGAAGTATGTTGCTTCTCAAACTGACGTAGAAATTATTTCTTGGAAAGGAATTTGCATTGTTCATGATCAATTTAATGCAAAAGAAATCATTGAAATTAGAAAAAATAATCCTGGGATAAAAATTATTGCTCACCCAGAATGTCCTCCTGAAGTTATTAAGGTTAGTGATTTTGCAGGTTCTACTTCAGCAATGATTAAATATGTAGAGGACAATCAGCCGAAAAAAGTTATGCTGGTTACTGAATGCTCTATGAGCGACAATGTTCAGGTTGAAAATCCTAATGTCGATTTTATAAAACCATGTAATCTTTGCCCACATATGAAAAAAATCACACTGCCAAAAATTCTTGACTGTTTAGAAAATGAAACAGGTGAAATTATTATGGAAAAAAAAATAATTGAAAAAGCAAGGTTATCAGTTGAAAAAATGGTTGCAATTGGCAGATAGAGTAAGTGTTAAAAATTAAAATTAGTAAAAATTTTATAAGAAAAACTGCAAAACTAGCTTTAAACGAAGATCTTAATCCTCATGGAGATATCACATCATCTCTAATAAAAAATAATAAAATTATTCATGCTAAAATCATAGCAAATGAGGACTCGGTAATAGCAGGCTTGGAATTTTCAAAACAGACATTTAATTTAATTGATAATAAAATTAAATTTAGCTCTTTAAAAAAAGAAGGCGCATTTGTAAAGAAAGGCACTGCTATTGTTAAAATAACTGGTAGAGCAAAAAATATATTAATTGGGGAAAGGGTTGCGCTAAATTTTTTAGCTCATCTCTCTGGAATTGCCACAACAACCAAGATATTTAAAAAATTAGTTGGTAAAAAAACTAAAATTTGCTGCACTCGAAAAACAATTCCAAATATGCGTTTAATGCAAAAATATGCAGTTAAAATTGGTGGTGGAACTAATCATCGATATAATTTAAGCGATGAATATTTGATTAAAGACAATCATATAGCTAGCGCGGATATTAAAACTGTGGTTTTAAGAGCTATTAGCAATAAAAAAGGAAGAAAAATTACTGTAGAAGTAGACAATCTTCAGCAACTTAAAAAAATTATTGGACTTAAATTTAATAGAATTTTATTTGATAATATGAAAATTAAAGACATCAAATTAGGAATTAAAATGATCGGATCAAAATATGAAACAGAAGCTTCAGGTAATATTAACCTGCGAAATGTTAAAAAATATGCAGCAACTAATGTTAATAGAATATCTATCGGTAGTTTAACAAACAGTATTAAAGCTATAGACTACAAGTTAGAAATTTAATTGATAAATTTTGAAAGGTTTGGCTTAAAATAATTTGGACCTTTCATTACTTTTCCAGTTTCATCAAATATTGGTTTTCCGTTCTCATCTAATTTGCTCATGTTAGAATTTTGAACTTCTTCAAAACATTTATCTAAATTAATTCCAAATGCATGCCCCGCACCATAAGTAACATAAAGTATATCTGTTAGAGCATCTGCAACTTCCAAAATATCCTTTTTATCCATTGCCTCCTTAAGTTCATCCAGCTCTTCTTTAATTAAATCATATCTAAGTTTATTAATTTTATCACTGCTGAAAGAGGGTAAATTTTTAACTTCTTGACCAAATGTTTTCATAAAAATTCCAACTTTATTAAAATTTGTCATTTTGTTCCTATTAGTTTTAAAAAAATTATTGTATATCTATATTAATTTATTGTTTACTTATTAATCAATGAAATTAAGAAAAGAGTTTGACAGCTTAGGAAGTATCAATGTTCCCAACGATAAATATTGGGGTGCTTCAACACAAAGATCGAATAAATTTTTTGATATTGGAAAAATTTTAGTAAATTTATCAATAATTAAATCAATTGCGATAATTAAAAGATCTGCAGCAATAGTACATTCAAAAGATAAATTAATAAAAAGTAAAATTGCTAATGCAATTGTTAGAGCTTCTGATGAGGTTATAAAAGGTAATTTAGATGATAACTTTCCTTTAAAAGTTTGGCAGACTGGCTCTGGCACTCAAACAAATATGAATGTTAATGAGGTAATTGGTAATAGGGCAATTGAAATTTTGGGTGGAAAAAAAGGATCAAAAAAACCAGTACATCCTAACGATCATGTTAATAAATCTCAATCTACTAATGATGTTTTTCCAACTGCAATGCATATGTCCATAGCAAGGGAAACTATTAATAAACTGTTGCCTAATTTAAAAATTTTAGAAAAAGAACTTAAAGAAAAAACAAAAAAATTCAAAAATATTATTAAAATTGGTAGGACACATTTACAGGACGCAACTCCATTATCTTTGGGCCAAGAATTTTCAGGGTACTACACTCAAGTTAAAAAGAGTATTGTGAGAATTGAAAATGCTTTAAAAGAAATTTATTATTTAGCACAAGGAGGAACAGCTGTAGGAACTGGAATTAATTCAAAAAAAAATTTCGATAAAAAAATAATAAAAGAAATTTCAAAATATTGCAAATTACCTTTTAAACCAGCTCAAAATAAATTTGCCGAACTCGCCGCACATGATTCAATAGTAAATTTTTCTGGCACATTAAACACCTGTGCTGTTGCTTTAATGAAAATATCAAACGACATAAGATTTTTAGGTTCAGGACCAAGAGCTGGATTTGGAGAATTAATCTTGCCTGAAAACGAGCCAGGATCTTCAATTATGCCTGGTAAAGTTAACCCTACACAATGTGAGGCAATAACAATGATTTGTATAAAAGTAATAGGTAATCATAATGGTATAACTATCGCTGGAACACATGGTCATTTTGAATTGAATGTTTTTAAACCTTTAATTGCACACAACATTTTACAATCAATTGATTTATTAGCTGACAGTACAAAAAATTTCGCTCTGTTCTGCATCAAAGGTATAAAAGCAAATGAAAAAAAAATAAAAGAACATTTGGATAATTCTTTAATGTTGGTTACCGCTCTTACTCCACACATTGGTTATGATGCTTCTGCAAAAATTGCAAAATTGGCTTTGAAAAATAATACGACCCTTAAGACTGAGGCTTTAAAAACAAAACTGATAACTGAAATGGATTATGATAAAATTGTTGATCCAATAAAAATGATTTATCCAGAATAGGCCTTTAAAAATTTATTTATAAAATTTTTAAAATATATTTGATTTTTAAAATTATCTTTTACAAAAAAAGTTTTACCAGATAAACTATTAATATTTTCATTAATTATATTATTAACTTTAATTGTATTAAATTTGATATTTTCTTGATCGAAATTATAACTAAAATTAAATTGTAAACTTCTAATATCAGCTCTTAATGATTTAGTTGCTTGAAAATACTGGTAAATCATATCTAAATTTTTAATATCAATGGTTATTAAACCGTCAAAAATAAGGTTATCGTTTTTAACATAAATAGAACTGTTGGAAATTTTTAAATTCAAATAGTCTAACCAATCAAATTGACTAGAATCTAAATTAATTAGACCCTCTTCAATTTTAAAATTGACTAAAAAATTATCAACCTTAATAGGACTAATTTTTTTTGAGCTTAATTTGGTATTAGTACTTAAATTTTTATTATTAAGAATTCCAGTTTTAAGAAAATCAACCAAAAGAGAATTGGATTTAAATAAATTATTGATATCAAATTCATTAAGATTCACATCTACATCTAAAAAAAAAGGTTTAAAATTTATTTCTCCAACAGAGAACACATTTAAATTCAACAAATCTTCGAGCGTTTGAAAATTTAAAGAATTACTTTTTAATTGATATTTAATCGGGAATTTTTTTTTTAAATAAAAAAAATTAATAATTCCATTTCTATCTTTAGTAACATGGTTGTGTTCACTTTCAATTTTAAAATTGAAATCTTTTAAATTAAATTTTAAAAAATATTTTTTATTGACTTTATTATTTTCAAGTTCAAAAAAATATGGGATATCAAATAATTCATTATTCGATTTTAGAGTATTTGAGGATTTTTTAGAATTATAATAATATTTAATATTTTTAATATTATTAATGAACAAAACTTCTTCACTTAAATTTCTATAAAAAATATTACTATCCTTAATTACGATAGTAGTATTTAAAAAATCATTATCTAAAAGCTTTATAAAAAAATCTGAATTTTTATCTGTTAAGTTAAAGTTTGAATTTTCAAAAACCAGGCTATTAATTTGAATTGATTTAGGATTTAAAAATTTTTTTAAAGAAAAAAAAATTTTTAAATTCTTTACTTCAGCCAACTCTTTTTTTTCATTATCTAAAATTGATAAATTTTTAATTACAAAATGTGGTTTAGGAAAAATCTGATAATTTAGAGATTCTAAAGAATCAAAAGTAAGGTTAAATTTTTGCGATATCTGATTCTCAAATTCTAATTTTAATTTATTTTTATCATATAAAGTAGGAATTGATAAATAAACTGAGATTAGAAAAATAAAAAAAACCAAAATTAAAAAAAATTGATTACTTTTCTTTAAATTCTTTTTTTTATCTAGATAATTAAAGATGTTTAATTTGTTTAAATTTCTTTTTAATAGACTATCTATTTGTAGAATTTTTTTTTGTAAAATTTTAAAAAATTTATTATGACTTTCCATATAAAATCTAAAAACTTATAAAGTATTTTTTAAAATGATAAACTCTGATTATTTAAAAAATTTAAATAATTCACAAAAAGAAGCTGTAATGTGTCTTGAGGGACCTTTGTTAATTGTTGCGGGGGCTGGAACTGGCAAGACAAGGGTATTAACCTCGAGAATTGCTAACATAATTAATCAAAAAAAAGCTTATCCTAACCAAATTTTAGCTGTGACCTTTACAAACAGGGCTGCAAAAGAAATGCAAACAAGAGTTAGTAAAATTCTTGGCTCGACAGCAATTGGACTTTCGTGGCTTGGAACTTTTCACTCTATCTGCGCAAAACTATTAAGGAAACATGCGTCTGCAGTAAATTTAAATTCAAATTTTACCATTATAGATACAGATGATCAAAGCAGACTTATTAAAAATATTTGTAAAGCAGAAAATATTGATGTGAAACAATTATCACCTCGATTTATTATTTCTGTAATCGATAAATGGAAAAATAGAGGATTTTATCCTTCAGAAGTTATTATTAATAATAAAGATATTTATGAAAAAACAGTACTACCTCTTTATAAAATCTACCAACAAAAATTAACTGATTTAAACTCGTGTGATTTTGGAGATTTAATTTTACATACTGTTAAAATTTTAGAAAATAATAAAAATATAAGAGAAATTTATATTAATAATTTTAAGTATATTCTTGTAGATGAATATCAGGATACAAATTTTATTCAAAGTAAATGGTTAAATATTTTATCAGAAAAAAATAAGAATCTATGCTGCGTAGGTGACGATGATCAGTCAATATATAGCTGGCGCGGAGCAGAAATTAAAAACTTCCTTGAATTTGATCAAATTTATAAAAATACTAAAGTTATTAGACTTGAGCAAAATTATCGATCAACACAAAATATTTTATCAGTCGCCTCAAATTTAATTGCCAATAATCAAAATAGAGTTGGCAAAAATTTAATAACCACAATGGAAGAAGGAGATTTGATAAAATTAAATTGTTTTAAAAATGGCAAAGATGAAGCAATTGGACTTTCTGATGAAATAGAAAAAAAACTAAAAAAAAACTATTCTTTTAATAATATTGCTATTTTAGTTAGAGCAATTTTTCAAACCAGAGAATTTGAAGAGAGATTTCTTAAAATTGGAATGCCCTATAGAATTTTAGGTGGAACTAAATTTTATGAACGTGCAGAAATCAAAGACTGTATTGCTTATTTAAGATTAATTTATCAAGAAAAAGATGATTTGGCATTTGAAAGAATAGTTAATATTCCAAAAAGATCAATTGGCGATAATACATTAAAAACTATTCATGAATATGCCAAAAAATACTATTTAAGCCTAGAAAAAGCTTCAAAGAAAATGTTGGAAGAAAATTTAATTACACCTAAAACGAAAATAGGTCTTAATTTTTTCCTAGATCTTTTAAATAAATGGAGAAATGATTTATTAATTAAGAAAATTGGTCATATCAAATTACTACAGCTTGTTTTGGACGAGTCTGGTTACTCAGCTATGTTAAAAAATAAAAAAGATATTGATAATGAAAATAAATTAGAAAATATAAAAGAACTATTAAGTGCAATGAAAGAGTTTGATAATCTAGAGAGCTTTCTTGAACATGTATTTTTAGCAACCTCCGTTGATCAGGAATGGGAAGGTGAAAAAATCAATATGATGACTATGCATGCTTCTAAAGGATTGGAATTTGATGTAGTTTTTTTACCAGGTTGGGAGGAAGGTTTATTTCCTCATCAAAAATCTATTGAAGAAAAAGGACAAAATGGGCTTGAGGAAGAGCGTCGACTTGCTTATGTGGGGATTACAAGAGCAAAAAAAAAAGCTATTATTTCTTTTTCAATGAATAGATTTTACCAAGGAGACTATATAGACAGTATGGCATCTAGATTCATTGATGAGCTACCTGTAAAATATCTAGAAAAAAACTCTGTCTTTGATGAAAGCAAAAATGAATTTGAAGACTCGGATTTTAATCAAGACCTTGAAATAGACGGGGGAAAAAGAAGCCCTGGCTGGATAAGGTACCAAAAAAAAATTAAATGATTAACAATAGAATTAAAATACTAAGAAATAAAATAAAAAAATATAATATTGATGGATATGTAATACCTAAAAATGATGAATTTTTTTCTGAGTATGCTGCTAAAGATCGCCTAAAAATTATTTCAAATTTTAGTGGATCAGCTGGATTAGCAATTGTTTTAAAAAAACAAAATTATTTATTTGTAGATGGAAGATATACTGTACAGGCGCATCAACAATCTAGTAAAAATTTCAAAATAGTAGAAATTCACAAATTTCTTCCGAAAACAATTATAGGGAATTTAATTTTAGGATTTGATCCAAGTTTGTTCACTAGTAAATCAATAAACCATTACTTTGGAAGTGAACTAAAATTAAAACAAATTGAAGAAAACTTAATTGATGAAATTTATCCAAATAAAAAAAAAAATAAAAATTTATTTTTTTCATTAGACAAAAATATAATTGGAGAAACTCATTTATCTAAAATTAAAAAAATTAAAAAAATACTTAAAAATCATAAAGCGGATTATTTATTCATAAGCGCACCTGAAAATGTAGCTTGGACATTAAATATAAGGGGATGGGACAGTCCTAATAGTCCAGTGCCTAATTGTAGATTGATAGTTAAATCTAATGGAAAAATTTATTTAATAGCTGATAAAAATAAAACTACAAAACTAATTCAAGAAAAAAAATTAAATAAAAATCAAATAATAGAACCAGAAAAATTTAGAGAATTAATAAATAATCTAAAAGGCCAAAATTTTATAATAGATAAATTATCATGCTCTGTATTAAATGAATCAATTATAAAATCAAAATTTAAAATTATTAGTAGTAACGATCCTTGTTACAAATTAAAATCAATTAAAAATACATTTGAGATTAGGCATTCAATAAATACTCATATTAAAGATGGTGTAGCATTAACTAAATTTCTTTTTTGGATAAAAAATTTAAAAAAAAAAATAATTACAGAAATGGATGCTGAAAAAAAGCTAGAAAAGTTTAGAAAATTAGACAAAAATTATTTAAAACCAAGTTTTAATACAATAGCTGGAACGGGACCTAACGCAGCACTTCCTCATTATAGATCAACAAAAAAATCAAATAGATTGATTAAAAAGAACGATATTTTTTTATGCGATTCAGGTGGTCAATATGAATATGGAACGACTGATGTTACTAGGACAATTTGTTTTTCTAAACCAAAAAAAAAAATTCAGGATATTTTTACCAAAGTATTAAAAGGCCATATTGCGGTCGCTACATCAGATCTGAATAAATTTGATACTGGTAAAAAAATTGATGTTAGAGCAAGACAATTTTTAAAAAAAGAGGGGCTTGATTATGAGCATGGTACTGGCCACGGTGTTGGTTTTTTTTCAAATGTGCATGAGGGACCTCAATCAATTTCGAAAAATAACAATATTAAACTTGAGGAAGGAATGATCATTAGTAATGAACCAGGATATTATGAAAAAAATCGTTTTGGAATTAGAATAGAAAATTTAGTTTTTGTTAAGAAAGATAAAGATAAGTTATATTTTAAAAATTTAACCCTTGCACCAATTGACAAAGATTTAATTAATTTCAAACTTTTAAATAAAAATGAAAAAAAATATTTATTTAAATATCATTTAGATGTCTATTCAAAAATATCTAAATATTTAAATCATAAAGAAAAAAATTGGTTAACTAGTTTTTTTTAACATTTCTAACCATTCATTTTTATTTATAATTTTTATTTTTAAATTAGTGGCAGCATCAACTTTTCTTTTTGTGGGTTTGTCGCCAATTATTAAAAAATTTAATTTTTTCGTTACACTGCTTACGATGGTTCCTGAATTTTTCTCAATAATAGATTTAACTTCAGCCCTACTAATATCATCTAACTTGCCCGTTATCATGAAAGTTTTATTTTTTAATAAACCATTTTTTTCGATAGCTAATACATTTTCAATAACTAAAATTTTTCTTAATTCCTTTAAAGCTTTTAAATTTGACTTATGCAAAAAAAATTTTTTAATTGAATTAACTTGTGTTTCTCCTATACCGTCAATATTTAATAGATCTTCAAATTTATTTTTCTCCGATAAAGATAAAAAATTATCTAGTGAATTAAAATAATATGAAAGTATTTTTGCATTTTCTAATCCAATATGTCTAATACCTATTGCATAAATAAATCTTTCGAGTGTTATTTTTTTTTTTTGTTCTATAAAATATTTTAGATTTGCAACTGATTTTTTTCCCCACCCTTCCATTTTTTCTATTTTATTAAAATCTAAATTAAAAATATCTTGTGGGTATTTAATAAATTTTATTTTGTAAAAATTCTCTACTATTTTTTTTCCTAGTCCTTCAATATTAAAAGCCTCCTTAGACACAAAATGTTTTATTTTTTCTATTGCAACTTTCTCACATTCGTAACCTTCGCTTGTACATCTTCTAACTGCATCAATTTTTTTTGTAATTATATTGTAATCTTTTTCAGTTTTTGATCCACACGATGGACAATTCTTGGGAAATATAAATTTACTAACATTTTCTTTTCTTTTACCTAAATCCACATCCAGTATGTGAGGTATTACATCTCCTGCTCTTTCAACGATTACGGTATCACCTACTCTAATATCCTTTCTAGCAATTTCATCTTCGTTATGAAGGGTTGCGTTCGAAACAACTACACCACCAATATTTATTGGTTTTATTTTTGCTACTGGCGTTAGCGCACCTGTTCTTCCAATTTGAATATCAATATTTAGAATTATTGATACAGCTTTATTAGAAGAGAATTTATGTGCTATGGCCCATCTTGGTGCATTAGCAATATTTCCTAATCTTTTTTGCAGTTGAAAATCATTAATTTTATAGACAATACCATCAATATCAAAATCTATTTGACTTCTTTTTTTTTCAAGTTCAAAATAATTATTCATTAAATTTTTAACACCACTTATTAGTTTATTTAATGGATTTATTTTAAAACCCCATTCGTTTAATTTTTTTAAATATTGAAATTGATTATCAGCTTTTAGTCCATTCTCGTATCCAAAAGTATAAGCAATAAATTTTAACGGTATTTTTTTTGTTTGTTCAGAATTTTTTTGTCTTAAAGATCCAGATGCGGCATTTCTAGGATTAGCAAAATTTCCTTCAAGAGAATGAAAGTCACTATTTTGAATAAATACTTCACCTCTTATCTCAATTTCTTCAGGAAAATCTTTTGACAAAATTTTTTTTGGTATATCATTTATAGTTTTTAAATTTTCAGTTATATCTTCTCCTTCTTTACCATCGCCTCTTGATAGTCCAGTTATAAAATTACCATTTTTATAAATCAAAGATGCTGAAATACCATCTATTTTTGGTTCTGCGCTATACTCGATTAGAAAACCATCTTTGTGAGAAATAAAGTTTTGAATTTTTTTTTCAAAATTATTTAAATCTGCTTCAGTAAAAGCATTGGCTAGTGAAAGCATAGGAACTCTATGGGAAACTTTTTTAAATATTTTTGATGGCTTAAAACCAACTATGTTTGATGGAGAATTTTTTGATTTAAGAAATTTATATTTTGCTTCCAATAATAAAATATCTTTTTTAAGCTCATCATATTCTTGATCTAAAACAAGAGACTTATTCTTATCATAGTAATATTGATTATATTTTTTTATTAATTTATTTTTTTGATTATATAGATTTTTAATATTTTTTTTATCCATCTATATCAAATACAGATTTGAATTTTTTAATAGTACTTCTATTTTTTTTTTTATTATTTCTTCTATCTTTCTCATAGTCTTTATTAAAAACACTATAAGATTTCTCATACCACTGCGAAGATTGATAATTATATCCTAAAAGTTTAGCGTATTTTTCCGCTTCTGCTTTAAGTCCCAAAGTATAATAAATTTCGACTAATCTATGAAGTGCTTCCTCTGTATATATAGTAGTTTCATATTGATCAACTACTGTTCTAAATCGATTAATAGCTGGTATCCATTTTCTTTTTTCAAAATAAAATCTACCTATGTACATTTCTTTTGAGGCAAGAATATCGTTGATTAAATCAATCTTAAATGTCGCGTCCAAGGCATATGTAGAGCTTGGGTACCTTTTTATAAGTGTATCCAAAGTTTCTTTTGCATTAACAATTGATTGTAAGTCTTTTTTTTCATCAACAATTAATTCGTAGTAAGAAATACCCAAAAGATAATATGCATAATCTATATTTTTATGCTCAGGATATATCCTAATAAACCTCTTTAATTCTTCGATAGCATCTAGATAATAATTTTGTGAATAATATGAATATGCTGCCATCAGCGCTGATTTTGGCGCCCAATCAGACTGGGGGAAAAGTATTTCTGCCTCATTAAATTTTTTTGCAGCAAACAAAGCATCGCCTTCTTCTAGTGATTTCTTACCTTCCTGGTAAGCTTCTAAAACTTGTAGTTCTAAACTTTTTTCACTAATAACAGAAATTTTTTTTGAATCTTTTGAACAAGAAAAACTTATAAGAACTGTTACTAATAAAAAAAAATTAATTATTTTCATAAAGAATTTATACTGATTTAACTAGTAATTTTAAAGCTATCTTTGTTATTAAGCTATAGATCTTAACAATTTTCTATTTATTAAAGTATGTGGAAGGTTTTTTTCTTTGATTTCAATAATTGAAAAATTGTCTTTATTTTCAAATACTTTTCTTAGCAATTGATTTGTTAAATAGTGACCACCTTGGGAACAGATAATACTAGCTATAATCCTATAACCAGAGGTATATAAATCTCCAATACAATCTAGTATCTTATGATTAACAAATTCTTTTTTATTTCGTAGGCCTTCGCCATTTAAAATCTCTTTATCTTTAACTACTATTGCATTTTCCAAACTGCCACCTTTGGCTAATCCTTTTTTTTTTATACTTTCGATATCTTCATATAAGCAAAATGTTCTCGAATTAAAAATATCTGTTAAATCATCTTCATATACTTTAATTGTATTTCTTTGGTTGCCTATGATTTGATTTTTATACTTAAGTTCAAAATCAATATCTAAGCTAAGCTTGGAAGGTTCAATTGAAATAAATCTCTCTCCATCAAAGTACTCAACTTTTTTATTTATTTTGATAATTTTTATCGGAGCTTCACTAACTTTAACCCCTGCTAATTTAATTTTTTCAATAAATTCTTTTGCAGATCCGTCTAAAATCGGAACTTCTTCATTATCTATCTCGATAATAGCATTATCGATACCCAATCCGAATAATGCTCCCATTAAATGTTCGATGGTAGAAACTTTTATTCCATTTTCGTTCTCTATAGTTGTGTTTAATGATGTATTAGTAACATTCATAAAAGTTGGATAAACTAAGTTATTAGTTGTTAGATCAACTCTCTTAAAAATAATGCCTAAGTTGGGATCAGCTGGCTTTATAAACAAATTAGCAATTTTACCATTGTGTAAACCAATACCTCTAAATGAAATAGATTTTTTGATTGTTTTTTGAGTTAGATACGACATACAAGATCTTTAAGATCAATTTAGTTAATTTCAAAAACAACAAATATTACTGGAAAAGACAATATTAACCAAATAAGTGAAAAAATTTTTCAAAAAGGCCTTTATTTTCAACATTGTTTTTTGGAATTAATATTATTTCATTTTTATTGAACCCATTATTAATTTGTTGTGACATTTCACATAAATCTATTTGATTATTTTTAGTAAAACTTTTTACATAATTTCCGCTTAAAATTTTATTAATTTCAATATGGTAATTTCTTAAAATTTTTTCTAGATTAATAATAATTTTTTGGGGTAAACTAATAAAGTTAACTTCCAAACAAAAATAATAACATTTTAAGTCAAACATTAATGAGGGAAAAATTTTTCCATCAACTATACAATTATTAATTATCATGTGTAAAAGCATATTATCTGGATAATTTTTATTAAATAAATCATTTAATTCAATAAAAGTATATTCTAAGTTTTTTTTATTTATTAAATTACCGTCATTTTTTTTTTTAACAGAGATCAAAACATTAAAATAACCGTTATATTCGATTACTAAAAAAATATCTTTAATAAATTTTTTTGTTAATTTTTCTATTTTAAAAATATTTTTATCGAGAAATTCAGATAATAAATCGAAATTAGGCTCACTAAATTTAGTTTCATAGTTAAATTCATTCTTGTAAATAAGAGAAGAATCTTTTTTATCAAATATTGAAATTATATATTTATTATTACTTACATATAAATAAGTTTCAAAATCTAATTCAATATTCATTCAAAATAATTTGATTTTTAATTCTAGCATCGATAAGTTTTGTATTTGGAAATTTTTCAGATAGTTCTATTTCATGAATCAAATCTAAAACTTCTTTTATATTGTCTTGAGGAAGCTTAATATTAGGACCATTATTAATTTCTATATCCCATCTTTTAGAGGGAAAAAAATATAAGGTTTTAATATTTTCATATTTAAATTTAGACTCATCAAGAATTTTTTTAATTTTCAGAACTTCATCAATTGTTGGTTTTCCAAATATAAAAGGTAGAACAAAAGTGTTATTAGTATCTTTAATGAATTTTCCATTTGAACCAAGTATAAAATTTTCTCCATTATTATTAATTCTGGCTAAGAATTTTGTTTTGCTAATTTTAATATATAATGATGATGGATATTTTTTAAAAACTTCGAAATTTTCAACTAAGTCATCAGAATTGATTATATTACGAATTGTGTAATTATCTAAAAAAAAAATATTTGTTAAATTTAAATTTCTAATATTATTGGATAAATTTAAATTATTTTCATTTTCTAATCCTGAAATTTGAACATCTGTAATTGTTGGAAAATTAAATTTATTTAAATAAGAATTATTAATGCTTGTAAGTAAACCAAAGACAAGTAAATAAATTGTAATGTTTTTACCTATTCGTTGATGCGTCATTTAAAATCCATTTAATTAAATTTATAAAATTAATTCTATTATAGGCCGCTATCTCTGGTACCAGAGATAATTTTGTCATTCCTGGCTGTGTATTTATTTCTAATAAATAAAACCTATTTTGATAATATTTAAAATCTGATCTTGTAACACCTCTACAGCCAATTACTGTGTGCGCTTTTAATGCAATGTTCATTACTTCATCAAATTTTTTTTTATCTAATTTGACAGGTATAATATGTTCGGTATTTGCTTTTGGGTTATACTTTGCCTCATAATCATAAAACTTTCTCTTTGGTTTTAACTCAATAGCACCAAGTTTTATTTTTCCCATAATTGCAACCTGAATCTCTCTACCTCCAATAAACTCTTCAATTAAAATCTTTTTATAACTTTCTAATAATCTAAGCTTTTTCAAAAGATTGTTTTTCGTACAAATATAAACATTAACACTAGAACCTTCATTTAATGGTTTAATTACTACTGGAAAATTTAATTTTCTTTCAATTAGTTTTATTAAATCTGAATTTTTTTTATCAAAGGAGTAGGTTATGTATTTTGGCGTTTTGATTTTATGACTTATAAAAATTTTTTTTGAAATTTCTTTATCCATAGCTTTTGCAGAGGCGATTACACCTGAATGAGTATAAGGTATTTTAAATCTCTCGAGAATAGATTGAATGTAGCCATCTTCTCCATACTGTCCATGAAGTGCATTAAAAATTATATCTGGCTTAAATTTTTTAATATTTTTCGATAGATTTAGATCTGGTTCACAAATCTTTATTTTAAATTTATTTTTTTTTAACTCTTTCGCAACCTGCATACCTGTATCAAGACTTATTAGTCTTTCTTTAGATATCCCACCAGAAAGTATTAAGATTTTATTTTTCAATTTATTCCAAAATTTTAATTTCTGTTTCAATTTTAATACCAGTTTTTTTTAAAACACTCTTAGATACAAATTCTATTAATTTTTTCATATCTGTAAATTTTGCATTTCCTTTATTGATAAAAAAATTGCAATGTTTTTTGGAAATACATGCGTCGCCAAAAGATTTTTCTAGAGGAACTGATTCTTTTATTAATTCCCAAACTTTTTTATCAGATTGATCAATCGGATTTCTAAAAGTACTTCCGCTAGTCTTAATTTTAGTAGGTTGAGTTTGATCTTTTTTTTCTTTAAGCCTTAGCATTTCATTTTTAATTAATTTTAAGTCTTTTTTAATACCTCTAAATGAGGCGCTTAAAAAGATTAAATCATCTGGCAATCCACTGTTTCGATATTTAAAATTAATATCTTTTATGGGAATGGTTATTACTTTTGCAAACTTATCGATTGCTTGAAGTGAAATTAAAATATCCTTAAATTCTCTTCCAAAACACCCTGCGTTCATTTTAATGCCGCCTCCCACTGTTCCCGGTATGCAATATAAAAATTCAAAACTACTTAGTCCAATATTCATTGCAAATTCAGAAAGTGATTTATCTGAGACTGCGCTGCCTGCAATTATTATATCATCAGATAAATGTGAAATGTTATTAAAATTTTTAGACAATTTTATTACTACACCATCAAAGGTACCGTCTGTGATTAAAGTATTTGAACCCGCTCCAATCACAAATATTTTTTCTTTATTATTAATTTTTTTTAAAAATTTAATTAAATCTTTAAGATTTTCAGCTTTGAAGTAAATTTTAGCTTTACCACCAATATTGAACCAGGTTTTTTTTTTTAAATCACAATCTAGTATTATATTTTCTTTAAATTCTAATAATAATTCGTTTGTATTTAAGTTTTTCATTTTAATAAATTTGGTAATTCTCTAATCCAGGCAGAAATAGATCCTGCTCCCATCCCAACAACTATTTTTTTTCCATAAATGCTATATTTAAGGAACTTAGCTAATTGAAATTGGTCGTTTATTAAAAATAACTTAACTTTAGAGTTTTTTATTATTTCTTTAGCAAAACTTAAATAACTAAAACCTAATTTAAACTTTTCACCAGCGTCGTAGATAGGACATAAAATTACCTTATCTGCTTCTTTAAATGCAAAAGTAAATTCTTTTTTTAGATCTTTTAACCTTGATATTCGATGAGGTTGGAAAATACAAATTTTTTCATAATTATCATAAACAGTTTTTATACTATTTAAGACTTCTTTTATTTCTGTAGGATGATGTGCATAATCATCAAAGAAATCTACATTTTTAAATGTAAAAACTTTATTAAATCTTCTTTGCACACCCTGAAAAGTTTTTAAACCTTTTTTAATTTCAGAAATAGATACTCCTACTGTCAAAGCCACAGCAGCTGCTGCTACTGAATTACGGATGTTGTGTAAACCTAATAAAGGAATTTTTATTTTTTTAATTGTTTTGTTATTTTTATTTGGAAGGGATATTTTTAAATCAAATTCTGAAAATTTTTTAAATTGTTTAGTATTTTGAATACAAAAATTAGATTTTATATTAAAACCATATGTGTAAAAATTTTTATTTTTTATCTCTTTAAGTAATTCCTTATTAATTGTATCATCAAGACATATAAATGATTTTCCAAATGAAGGAACTTTATTAATAAACTTAATAAAATGATTTTTAATATCCTTCATAGATTTATAATAATCCATGTGCTCTCTATCAATATTTGTAATAATTGAATAAGTTGGTGGTATATAAACAAAACTACCATCAGACTCGTCTGCCTCTAAAATTGTCCAATTACTTTTACCAAGTTTAGCTGAATTATTAATAGAATTAATAACGCCACCATTAATTATTGTTGGGTCTATTTTTGTATTTTGAAAAATAGAGGCAATTAATGAGGTTGTAGTAGTCTTGCCATGAGCACCGGCAACAACAATATTTTTGGTCAATGAGACGATGTTTGCAAGCATTTCGCCTCTCCCATAAATTGGTAATTGTCTTTTTTTAGCTTCAATTAATTCAGGGTTATTTTTTTTTATCGCAGAAGAAATAACCAGTATAGTTGCATTATTAATGTTTTGTTTTTTATGACCAATTAAAACTTTTATTTTTTCTTTTTTTAATCTATCTACATTGTTATTATGTTCTATATCGCTACCTTGCACCTTAAATCCTTTGCCTTTCATTATTAGGGATAATCCACTCATACCTATTCCGCCTATTCCTATAAAATGGATAACTTCGGATTTTGCTATTTTAATATTCATTTATTGTATTTAATATTTTTTCATTAACACTAATCCAGGTGTTTTGATAATTAAAATTTTGCAAATTTATTTTTTTTTCAAGGTATAGATCTTTATTATTTATTATATTTAATAAAAAATTATTAAAATTTTTTTTACTAAAATCTTTCTGTTCAATTATCCAACAACAGTTTTTATTTTTATAATAAATTGCATTTTCAAGTTGATGATTATCTTTTGCTTTTGGTAATGGCACTGCTAAGAATGGAACATTAAGCAATGATAGCTCAGCAAGAGTTGAAGCTCCGGCTCTGGATATGCTTAAATCTGCTTCAGAAAAAAATCTGTACAAATTATCATTATAATTAAACACTTCACATTCAACATTGTGTTTAAAATAAAAGTTTTCTAAAGACTGCAAATTTTGTTCACTGGTTTGATGGATTACTTTTAAGGGATAATTAGGAGAAATTTCAGCTATGACCTCATGAATTACTTCATCAAATATTTTTGCACCTTGGCTGCCACCCACAATGATGATAGTAAATTTATCTCTTTTTTTTTTAATTAATTTCTTTTCATAATATTTTTTTCTTACCAATGGTTTTAAAACTATTATTTTATAAAGATATTTTTTTGGAAAATTTGGAATTTCTTTTGAGTAGCAAAATATTTTTTCACTAAAATGCAAGCAAAAATTGTTTGCTCGGCCCAATATCATATTCGGTTCTAACAAAAAAATTTTTATATTAAGTAATTTTGCAGATAAACAAATTGGTAAAGACATATATCCGCCTGTAGAAATTAAAATTTTAATATTTTCTTTTTTCAATAAAAAAAAAGATTTTAGACTTAGAAAAATAAATTTTACTATATAAAAAGGTAACAAAAAAAAATTGTTTAATCTTGGAGTATCAATAATAATAATATTTTTAATTTTTTTATCAAAATATTTAATACCTCTTTGATCGCTAGAAATTAAAACATCATATGAATTATTTAAATGGTCTAATAAGACAGACGCTGGTATTACATGCCCGCCCGATCCTCCAGTGCTTATTAAAATTTTTTTTTTCATAGCTAATGGTTTATTCGTCTTCTTGTTAAATTTAAAATTATTCCAGATAAAAAAGATATACTTATAATTGATGATCCTCCGTAACTTAGAAATGGTAAGGTCATTCCGGTAGTTGGAAAAAGTCTTATGTTGACACCTATGTGAATAGTTGCTTGCATTAAAATTAAGCTTGCACAACCAACTAAGATTAATTTTTTTTTTTGATTATTTTCAAAATAAGTTTTTTTGAATATCGTATAAATAAAAATAAGAAATAATAATAAAATTAATATAATAGCAATCACTCCAAATTCCTCGGAAATCACAGAAATAATATAATCTGTATGAGCTTCCGGTACTTTACTTTTTAATGTTCCTTCACCAATCCCTTTTCCTAAAAAACCTCCACTAACAATTGACTCGATTGATTTTTCAGATTGAAAATTATAGGTTCCAGTATCCCTATCAAAAAAAGATAGTATTCTTCCCTGAACATATGAAAACCTTGGAACATATATAATCAAATAAGACAAAAAAAATATAACCAATAAAAAAAAACTAAAAATAATAAATAGATTTACACCTGAAATAAAAATTAAAACTGACCAAGAAAATAATACTAACAATGTTTGTCCAATATCTGGCTGGATTACTAATAAAAAAGAAATTATTAAAACCAGAATAGATGATAAGGAATATTTTATAAATGCATTTGGATTTTTTTCATTGCTAAGAATGGTTGCAATTATTACTATAAAAAAGGGTTTTAATATTTCACTAGGCTGAAATCTCGGCAATATAAATAAATCTATCCATCTTTTTGAACCTTTCACTTCAATACCAATTATTGGAACTAAGAATAATGAAATTAGTAAAATAAAAAAAATAATCGTAGAAAAAAAAAATAGTTTTTCCAAACTAATAAAAGAAGAAAAAAAAACAATAAACATTCCAATACATATAAAAATGAAATGTTTGAAAAAAAAGAAATAACTATTGGTATCTAATTTGTCTGAAGCTATTAAAGATGTAGAAACTAAAGAAAAAAATAAACCCATGGCAAATAGCAAGCTAATTAGATAGAAAATTGGTTTATCAATATTTTTCCACCATTGATAATATAGTTTATAAATTGAATTACTTGTTTGCATTAATAAATTTTTTTACTAATTGATTAAAATATAATCCACGTTCTTCAAAGTTTTTAAAAGTATCAAACGAGGCTCCGCATGGACTAAAAAAAATTGTTTTAATTAAATTGTTTTTTTCTTTTTTAATATCTAAAAAAATGTTTTTTAGAGTAGCTTTTAAATCTTTATAGTTTTTTATAATTAGTTTATTTTTAAGTCTTTTATTAAAGATTTTAAAATATTTACCAAAAATATATACTTTTATGTCTTTACAATCTTTTTCAAAAAGTGTGAATTTATCTCCTTTTTTAGGAATACCACCTACTATCCAATAAACATTGTTTAATGTTTTTAATAAATTTTCAGATGAAGCAAAACTTGTAGATTTTGAGTCATTAATAATTATTAATTTTTCACTTTTAAAAATAGTTTCTTGCCGATATTTCAAACCTTTAAATTTATTTAATGTTTTGTATAATTTTTTTTCATTTAATTTTAAAAATTTTGATATTTTTAAAACAAAAGAAAGATTTTCTTGATTTCCAATTGATAAAAAATACCTATTTTTTATTTTTTTTAAAATTTTTAACACATTCGAAGTATCAACTCTTACAATTTTTGATTTAAAATTATTACTTTCTATTTTTTTAATTATTTGTTGATCATTTTTTTTTACAAATGCTATTGAGTTAGCTGATTGTGATTTTATTAATTTAAACTTTGCATTAACGTAATTATTTAAAGTCTTGTGACGCTCCAGATGATCTGGAGAAATATTTAATATAATTGCAAATTTTGATTTGAATATTTTACTATAATCTAATTGATATGATGAAGCCTCAATTACAAAAACTGTTTTATTTGTTATTTTTCTTTCAGATAAAATAGGATTTCCTATGTTTCCAACTAACCTTGAGTCATATTTTTGGTCCAAAAGAACCTCATGAAGTATTTTTGAGGTAGTTGATTTTCCATTGGTTCCAGTGATAGTGAAACTTTTGTTTTTGAAGAAACAATAAAAAATGTCTAAATCTGAATAAATATTTAAAAAATTTTTCTTTAATATTGATGATAGTTTACAATTATTAATATTAATTCCTGGGCTAATTATAATTCTATCAAATTTAATTTTTGATAATTTTTTTAGATTTAGAATTTTTTTTTTTAAGATTAAGTTTTTTGGTTTAATGATCGCATCATCAAATCCATATACGTCAGCTTTTTTTTTTAAAAAATTAAAAGTTTCTACGCCAGTTTTGCCTAGGCCATAAATTAATATTTTTTTTTTTAAAAAAAAATTCTCATTTTTTTCCATTATCTTAATTTTAAAGTAGCTAAACCTATAATTGCTAAAAGAATTGAAATGATCCAAAATCTAATTACTATAGTTGATTCTTGCCACCCTTTTTTCTCATAATGATGATGGATAGGTGCCATTCTGAAAATTCGTTTACCAGTTAATTTAAATGAAATTACTTGCAATATTACCGATATTGCTTCTAGAACAAATAAACCTCCTGTAATAGCCAAAACAATTTCATGTTTTGTTACTACTCCAATAACGCCCAAGGAACCACCTAGAGAAAGCGAACCTGTGTCTCCCATAAATATTTTTGCTGGAGGTGCATTAAACCATAGAAAACCTAAACATGATCCTATCATAGCGCCACAAAAAATTGAAATTTCTCCAGAACCTGAAATAAACGGTATATTCAAATAATTTGAAAAAATTATATTTCCAGATAAGTAACTTATAAAAGCGAAACATCCTGCAACTAAAATTATAGGAACAGTTGCTAAACCATCTAATCCATCTGTTAAATTTACAGCATTGGATGATCCTACAATTATAAATACTGAAAACGGAATAAAAAACCATCCTAAATTTAAAACCAGATTTTTGAAAAATGGAAAATATAAATTAGTTATTTCTTTATTGTCAACATAATATGTGAATAGGATAATCCCAATAGTTGCAATAAAAATTTGAGACAATATTTTAGATCTAAAAGAGATTCCTGATGAGTGATTATCTTTGATTTTTTTATAGTCATCTAATGCTCCGAGCAAGCCAAGTGAAATAGCAATATAAATGCAAAATAAAACATAAATGTTTGACAAATCTCCCCAGAGAAAAACTGAAGATAATAATCCGATTAAAATAATCACACCTCCCATTGTTGGGGTTCCAATTTTTTTTACAATATGTTCACTTGGACCATCGTCTCTAATTGGATTTAAAATTTTTCTTTTTGAAAAATATTTGATAAATGGATTTCCTATAACAAGAACTACAATTAGGGAGGTAAATATTGATAGTCCAGTTCGAAAAGTTATGTATCTAAAAACATTAAGAAATGAATATTTTTCAACATAATTTATTAAAAATTCGTATAACATTTTATTTTAAACCTTTTAAATTATTTGTAAATTTGTGCAATCCGGTAGAATTGGAACCTTTAATCATTAAATAATCATTTTTTTTTAAAACGTTTTTAATTAAATCAATTATTTCTGATGTGTTGGTCAAAATTCCACCTTTTTGATGTTTTGAAATTTTGTCAAAAGTAAAAATAACTTTTTTACCTATAATATAGGTCTTATGAATTTTTGAACTATTAATTATTTTTGCTATAGTTTTGTGGTGCATCAAAGAATATTTACCTAATTCCAACATATCACCAAGAATTAAATACTTTCTAGAATTCCCTGAATTTAATTTATCGAAATTTATAATGGCCGATTTTAATGATAATGGATTCGAATTGTAACTTTCGTCTACTAAGAAGATTTTTTTATTATTAATCTTAATTTTAGAAATGTCCCCTCTACCATTGGGAACTTTAAAATCAAAAAAAATATTTTTATTTAACTTGGATACGTCGAAAAATATATTCATTACCGTAATTGCTGCTAAAAAATTTAAAATATTACTTTCAAAATTGTTAGGCAGGTAAAAATAGTTTATAAGATTATTAATTTTAATCTTTGCTATAAATTTTTTTCCAAGTTTTTTTATATTTAAAAGTTTAGTTTCAGATTGTTTGTTGTTAATCCCAAACGAGAAAATATGAAGTTTTTTACTTAATGCGATTTTTTTGTGAAGGTTATAAAAATTATCATCTGCATTTAAGACAATATAGCCGTTATCTTTAATATTTTTGATAATTTCTGACTTGGCTAAAGCTATTTGCTTTATATTTTTAAAATTTTTTGCATGTGCATAATTAATATTTGTGATTACACCCAAGTCAGGCTTAATAATATTTGATAAGTAATCAATCTCACCTTTCTTATCCATTCCAACCTCTAGAATTCCAAAATCATCTTTTTGATTCAAGTTAAATAAACTTAATGGTACTCCATATTTGTTGTTGTATGATTTTGGCGAAAAACTTACTTTAAATAATTTTTTTAATGTATGGGCCAAAAGATCCTTAAGGGTTGTTTTGCCACAACTTCCTGTAATAGTAATAATTTTAGCATTTAAATTCTCTCTATATATTTTTGAACTTTCAGTTAAAAAATCTAAAGTTTTTGTGACTTTAATTTGTTTAGAAAGATTATATTTTTTATTTAGATTATTTACTATAGCGAGTGAGGCCTCGTTCTTAAAAGCTTGATCAATATATTTGTTTCCATCATTTTTTTTTCCTTTTATTGCAAAGAAGATATCATTTTTTTTAACTACCCTTGAATCTATAGAGCAATTTCTAATAACTAAATTTGAATTTAAATTTTTATTTTTTGATAACTCTTTAATGATATTTAATTTTAAATTTTTTGATAAAGAGAAATTTTTGATCTTAATAGCCTTAATAATTATTTTCTTGTCAGAGAAAAGAATTTTTTTATTTCCAAAATCTTGTATTTTTTCATGTCCCTTACCAGCCACTAAAAGTATATCTCCTGTATTTAAATCGTTTATTGCACTTAAAATCGCTTTTTCTCTACTTGAAATTTCAACTGGGTTTTGTTTTTTTATGCCTTTTTTAATATCACTTCTTATTTTGCTAGGACTTTCAAATCTAGGATTATCATCGGTTAAATAAATTTGATCAGAATAAATATCTGCAATTTTACCCATTTTTGCTCTTTTTCTTTGATCTCTATTTCCTCCACATCCAAATAAAACAGAGATTTTTTTATTAGGAAATTGTTCTCTCAAATTTTTTAAACAAATCATCAGTGCATCTGGAGTATGAGCGTAATCTAAGATAACCTTAGAATTATTTTTAATTTTTCCAATTTTTTCTAATCTTCCATTAACAGATTTAATTTTCGGAATGATTTTTAATATTTTTTTGATATTTATACCCGTTTTAGAAGCGGCCATTATAGCCATTAAAATATTTTTAAGTTGAATTTTTCCAATTAGATTTAATACCAATTTATAAATATTTTTACCTAATCTGATATTTAATATTTGACTTTCATCTTGGAATTGATGTGACATTAGTTCAAAATTATTTTGATTATTTAATATTGAGTATAATTTTAATTTTTTTTTAACAGAAATTTTTTTTATTTTTTTATATTCTGGAATATTTTCATCTGAAATAATAATTCCATTTTTTTTTATAAGTTTTTTAAACAAATATAATTTTGCATTTAAGTAAGAATTTAAATTTTTATGATAATCTAAATGATCATGAGATAAATTAGTAAAAATACCAACATCAAATAATAAACCATCTAACCTATTTTGCTTTAATCCATGACTCGATGCTTCTAAAATAACATGATTAATATTTTTTTTTGTTAAATTACTTAAAATTTTAGCTAGTTGAATTGAATCTATCGTAGTATTTAAAAGATTTTTTTTATAATTATTAGTTTTAAGACCCAAAGTACCAATTGAAGCAACTTTCTTTTTATTTAGTTTTAATATCTGATAATAAAAATCTGCTATTGATGACTTACCATTGGTTCCGGTCACTGCAATTAATGTTTTTGGAACTTTGTTATAAATTTTATATGAAGTCTCTGCTAATAACTTTCTAATATTCTTAGAATTTAAAAATAAAATTCCATTTTTAATTCCAGTAAATTTAATTTCTGAGATTATTATTTTTGCACCTTTTTTTATGGCCTGATTGATGAATTTATTTCCATCTGATTGATTGCCTTTTATAGCAAAAAAAATGTAATTTTTTTTTATTTCTGAACTATTTAATGCAATATTTGAAAAAAAAAAGTTTTGATAATTTTTTTTAATATTGCTGAAGTAATCTTTCAAAATCATTTTTCTTCAACTTCTAAGGATTTTGTGGCTAAAATAGGCCCAATTTTTTCAATAGTTTTTCCGGCAACCTCAACCGCAGTCCAGCCTGCTGTATTACGAGGCGTACCTTTTATAGTTCCTTTGTTATTTCTAAGTGTATAAACATAATCACTGGCAATTTTAGGAGTTTCTAACATTACAATAAAAACGTACTCAGGCTTTGATGATGGGAATACTGAGACAAATGTATTTATTTTTGCACTCGAATATTCTCCCCCAATTGGCTGTTGAGCTGTACCCGTTTTACCAGCAATTTCATATCCATTTACATCCGCAAGATTTGCGGTACCTTCTTCTGTATTAACAATTTTTCTTAAAGCTGAAACTACCTTTTCTGAAACTCCAACATTTAGAATTTGGATTTTTTTTTCATTATTTTTTTTTCTCTTAATTAATTTTGGTTCAATATCAAATCCACCATTTGATAAAATCGAATATCCTTTAGCCAACTGTAAGATGGTTGTGGTTATGCCATGGCCGTATGCTGCTGTTTCAAGTCTACATCTGTCAAATTCAAGATTTTTCTGAAGAGCGATCTCTTCAATATCAAAATTTATTTGACCAAGGACACCAATTTTTTCTAAAAATAATTTAAATTTTTTAGGACCAATTTTTTCTGCAATTCTTACAGATCCTATATTACCAGATCTTATTAAAATTTTTTCTGCAGTTAAGTCAGAAGGCATTTTTTCATCATATTCCGATATTGGAAATCTGCCACAATAGATTGTTTTTGGAAGATCTAAAAACTCAGTTTCTGGTTTAATCAAGTCTTCATTTAATGCTGCTGCATAAGTGAAAGATTTAAATACTGAACCCAACTCATATGTTCCTTTAGTAACTTTATTGATATAATTTACATCTGTAATATTTTGTCTAAGATTTGGATCAAAGTCAGGCAATGATAATAAAGAAATTATATCACCATTATTAACATTCATTAACAATGCTGCAGCACCTTTATTTTTGAAAATTTCTTGATACCTAACTAATTCACTCCGAATTAAAAATTGTATTTCTTTATCAACAGTTAAACGAATTGGATCGTTAGAGTCTTTTAATCTTTGATTTAAAGATTTTTCAAGTCCAGAAATTCCTCTATTTCCATCATCAATTTGACCTATTATGTGGCTGAACAAATTTTTTTGCGGATAAAGCCTAATAACATTTTCCTCTGATACGATAGATTTGTCTCCTAATTTCATTATTTTTTCATAGTTATCTGGTGAAATTCTTCTTTCAAACTTAAAGAATTTGTTTTTTTCAATTCTTTTTTCAATCTCAACAAAATCTTTGTTTGGAAAAATATACTTTAGACTTAAAATCAATTTTTTTTTATCAATTATGTCTACTGGCTTAATACCAACATCAATAGAACTAACTGTTTTTGCTAGATAATTGCCATTAACATCGATTATATCTGCTCTTTGAAATTTTGTAGATATCGAATTAAAATTATTTATTGGTTTATTGTTAGATTTTCTTAAACCTAAATGAATGAGATGAATAGTATAAATTAAATAAATAACAAAAAAAAAAAAGAAAATAAATGCTATTCTATTAAATTGAACACTAGTATTTGATTTAATTTTTTTAGAAGAAAAATCATTTTTATTATTTTCTGAAATAATTCTTGAATTCATTTTTTACTTAGTTTTTTGTTATGTTTAAATCTTCTATTGTGTTTGCGTCATGCTTGGTTGTTATTAGTTTTATCTCACTAATATCTTTTGGAATTAATTGATCTTCAAAATAGAGTAATTGAAATTCTAATAATTTTTCTGATGAACTAAGATAAATATATTCAAAAAAAACTTCTTCTAATTGAGAGTTTAAACTTCTTAAATTTTCTTTTATATTATAAATTTCATCCTCAATTTTTTTAGTAGTATTTTTAATAAGTGATGTTGATAAAATTAAAAAAAAAATTATTAATGTTAATATAAACCTTTTCATAATTTATTGCCGAAACTTTCAATGTTTAAGAGATTTTTAAATTTTTCAAAAATATCAGTTTCAAATTCATAAAAATCTTTCTTCTTTAAAACATATCTAAGTTTTGCAGACCTTGATGGTGGATTTTCTCTGATTTCTTCCTTAGATGGAATAATTGGTTTTTTTTGAATTAATTTAAATAAAATATCTGGTTGCTCGGTTTTGGGAACATATCTTGAAATACTTTTATTTTCTGCAAGACTTTTAAAAAAATATTTTACTATTTTATCTTCTAGCGAATGAAATGTTACAACCAAAAGAATACCATCTTTCTGAAGTACTTTTGTGGCATTAATTAAACCATTAATTAATTCACTAATTTCTT
Organism: Pelagibacteraceae bacterium; assembly: GCA_009693705.1. Lineage (GTDB taxonomy): Bacteria > Pseudomonadota > Alphaproteobacteria > Pelagibacterales > Pelagibacteraceae > Pelagibacter. The sequence goes on along the minus strand of SHWS01000001.1, from coordinate 56,442 downwards.
TATTTACAAATATTCTTAATGCTTGAAAAACTTTAGTTGCACTATGTATTTTAAAATTTTTTTTTCTTTTTGATCTTTCAATTAATTCAACTAAAGTTTGGGTGTCGATTTTCTTTTTTAATCTTTCATTTATAATATATCTTACTATTTTTTTACTCTCTTTTTCTTCACCAAAAAATTTAAAAATTTTTTCTAATTCATTTTCTTCAAGTTTATTAATAACATCATCAGCAGAAAAACTATTTAATCCCATCCGCATATTAAGATTGCCTTCAGATTCAAATGACAAACCTTTTTTTGGATCTTTTATTTGTGAGTATGAATATCCAAGGTCAAAAACTATTGCTTTAATATTTTCATTTTTTAATTTGAGATTATTTAATTGACTAAATTTTAAATTTTTAAAAATAAATCTATCTTGATACTCAATTAAAAATTTTTCTGCTTTAGTTTTACTCTCAATATCTCTATCAAGAGCAATTACTTTTGTATTTTCAAATTCTAATAATTTTTTTGTATATCCACCTTGACCAAATGTACAATCTATAAATGTGCCACCATATTGAGGGGATATAATACTAATAACTTCTTTTAGTAGAACTGGATAATGTTTTTTTGCATCCAGTTCTATGGTGGCTTCCATTTATTTTTTCAAAGACCATTAATTTTTTTGTCTTCTTAAAAATGCTGGGATTTCAAGATCATCTTCTTCGTCTTGATTATCTTCGTTCGATAAGAATCCTGAAGAATTTGAATTTTCGTTATCTGAGTTAAATAAATCAGGAGCGTCTTTATCAACTCCAAATTCTTTTAAATCGTTTGAAATATTATTTTGAATATTCAATGAATCTATTGCTTCTCGAGTAAATGATCTTTCATGCTCATTAATTGAAGTATGATCTAAGATGCTTCCTGTGTCAGTTGTTGTGTTTTGTGATTTATTTTCATTAATTTCATCCATAGAAAAATTTTTAATGACCTGTTCTTGAGCAATTTCATCATCGATCTTTAAGGCATTTGCGCCGTGAGAAATTGGTCTTGACATTGTGTTCGAAAAATTAAACGGAACTGTTGATCCAATTTTTGAAAAATCTGAATAACCTGGGTTTCGATTTTGTATACGATGAACCATGTTAATTATAGATTTAGACTCTGGATGTTGGCCATCTAAAGAAGTAGCAACAATTGAAACTCTCATTTTACCGTTAAGTTCACTATCATTAATTGCGCCAATTATAATTTCTGCGTCAGGATCTACTTCGGCTCTAACTTTATTTACCGCTTCATTTACCTCAAAAAGTGTCAGATCTTTGCCGCCTGTAATATTTACTAGTAATCCTTTGGCTCCTTTTAAAGTATAATCGTCAATTAAAGGATTATTGATAGCCATATCGGCAGCCTTTAAAGCTCTACCTTCGCCTTCAGCTTCTCCGGTTCCCATCATCGCTTTACCCATAGAAGCCATTACTGTTTCTACATCAGCAAAATCTAAATTAATCAATCCTGGTCTTACCATTAAATCAGTTATACTTTGAACGCCTTGCAACAATACATTGTTTGAAAGATTAAAAGAGTCCTCAAAAGTAGTTTGTTCATTTGCAATTTTAAATAAATTTTGATTTGGAATTACAATAATTGTATCAACATGCTTTCTTAATTCTTCCAAACCCTGTTGTGCTCTTCTCATTCTAGTAGGACCTTCATATAAAAAAGGAAGAGTAACAACTCCAACTGTTAAAATATTTAATTCTTTTGCGGCTCTAGCAATAACATGTGAAGCGCCTGTACCAGTGCCTCCACCCATTCCAGCTGCAATAAAAATCATATTAGAACCTTGCAATGTGTTAATTATATCGTTTAAAGATTCATCAGCAGCAGCTTGACCAATATCAATTTTTGCTCCTGCACCTAATCCTTTAGTTAAATTTAGACCAATTTGAATTCTTGTTTTAGCTTTACTTAATTTTAAGTCCTGTGCATCAGTATTTACTGCAATAAACTCTACTCCTTGTAGATTTTTTTCGATCATTTCATTAATTGCATTCCCGCCTGCTCCTCCTACTCCTAAAACTAATAGTCGTGGATGTAATTCTTTTATTTCTGGTGTTTTAAAATTTATTGCCATTGTTATTTCCCCTCATTGTTATTTAATTGTTTTTCCCATTTAAGGCTTGCACGGTTTAAATTTGCTTTTTTTCTTGCTTGCACCTTAAATTTTTCAAATGTCGCTGGCTCCCAAATTTGGAATGTTTGGCCTTGACCAACGAATAATATGCTGTTCTTGATATTTGCGTGTTTTAATAAATTTGTTGAAATAGAAATTCTACCCTCAGTATCAAATTGTAGATTAATACTTTCTGATAAAATTGATGTTGCAAAAAAATCTCTTTTTTCATCAAAAGGATTTAAAGAATCTATTGTGGATGAAATTTTTTCTATTCTATCTTGAGAGCATGCTTCTATTGAAGGATTGTTAAAAGAAGGATAGCATACTACACCATTATAACCTAGATTTGACAGGTGTGATCTAAAACTAGCAGGCACTGAGACTCTTCCTTTTTTGTCTAACTTGTTTTCGAAAGTAGAGAGAAACATTTATTTTATAATAAGTTAATTCCATATATGGGAATATATGGGAATATATGGGTATTTAATATATTAGTCAATTAAAGAATTTATCAAATACTAATAATTAAAAATATTATCAGGTTAATTAAAAGTGTGGATTTACTTTAATTATCTTTTGAAAAATTAATCTCATGGATGAATTAATTAAACTTAAAATATAGAATGTATTTTTATCTAAATTTAATCTCTAAGTTTATAGCCAGATAAACTATAAGCCGGGTTTTGTCCTTCAAACCTATCATTTATCTAGACTTAAGATCGCTCTTAAGCTCAAGCAACTAACCCTGATGACGAACCAAGAATGGCTTTTAGTTTTTCAACAATGTCATCTCTACTTAGTCTTGCTCCCAGTGGGGTTTTCCAGCGTTCATTGTTACCAATAGAACCGGTGTGCTCTTACCACACCTTTTCACCCTTGCCATGTTATGGCGGTTTATTTTCTGTGGCACTATCCCTGGGGTTGCCCCCGCCAGGTATTACCTGGCACTGTATTCTTGTGGAGCCCGGACTTTCCTCTTTAAAATAGATTAAAGCGATAAGTCATTTATCTGGCAAGCTTAATTTAATAAAAAATGTAAAATTTACAAGTAATATTATTTGATCAATTTAGCTAGGTTTTTACTAATTAACAAACATTCTTTATCTATTTTACCATTTATCAATTCTTGACGAAATCTTCTTTGAAATGCTTCAATAATAAATATTTTATTTTTTTTTTTACTAAAATTAGTATTTAGTTGTTCTATATATCCAATTTTATTTAAATTTTTAAAAAAAAGATTTTGATTTTTAATATCAATTTTATTATTTCTGTTTTTTTTTAAAACTTTATTACTGATATTGTGCCAAAATCCAATTTTTTTCTTTGATAAATATCTCCAGGGAAATTTTTCACCAGGATCTTTTTTTCTATCTGGCGCAACATCTGAATGTCCTAAAATATTATATTTTTTAATTTTATATTTTTTTATTAAATATTTAGTAAGTTTAATTAATGAATTTATTTGCGTCTTTTTAAAGTTATGATACTCATGATCATGCCCTGGATTGCTAATTTCAATTCCTATTGAGTTTTTATTTAAAGAATTAAATTTTTGCCATTTTGATCTTCCCGCGTGCCAGGCGGTATATAAATCAGGTACTAAATTTATAATTTGACCATTTAATTTAATAAAATAATGACTACTAACTTCAGATTTGGCGCTTGTTAGCCTTTTAATAGCTTCTGATTCTTTTTTCATTCCAGTGTAATGAAAGATAATAAACCTTATTGTGCCGCTTAATCTTTTGGGCAAACTAAAATTTGGTGAATATTTTTTTAACATTTTATTAGACATTATATGAACAAATTTATCATATAATCGGGATTTACTTTAAGTTTAATTCTACTATAAAGTTGCTTACTAAATGAAAAAAATTATATTTACACTTCTTTTGAGTTTTTTTTTGACCTCAAATATTAATGCATCTTCTAAAGAAGAATTACTTTTAAGTAAAAATCAACCCTCTGAAATAAAAGATTGTTTTGAAACTCTAAATCGAGCTACTTTTGGTTTTAATAAAGTGTTAGATGGATTGATATTTAAGCCTGCAGCTAGAGTTTATAAAGTTGTACCTTCACCGGTAAGAAGCGGTGTAAGCAATGCTTTAGATAATCTTTCTAACTTAGTTACAATTCCAAACAATATAATTCAGGGTGATTTAAATAAAGCAGGAAAAAATTCGGGAAGATTTATAATAAATACTACTATTGGTATTTTAGGTTTAGTTGATGTAGCGCATTATGTTGGTTTGCCCGATTATGAAAAAGAGGACTATGGTCAATCTTTAGCAACTCTAGGCGTAGGACCTGGATGCTATCTTGTGTTACCTGTTTTAGGTCCTAGCACAGTTAGAGATAGCGCTGCCTTATTAATAAATATAGCGGGCGGAGACAGCTGGTATAATGTGACTGTGAAAAATGATACCCACTACTTTAGTGATTTTGATTACCATGCCTCACAAGTAATATCTGGAATTGATTTTAGAGCAAAAAACTATGATAGCATCAATAGTTTAGAGAAAAATTCAATTGATTTTTATGCTTCAGTTAAAAGTTTATATCTTCAGGATCGACAACAAAAAATTTTAAATACAAACAAAATTGTGGATACCCAAGACAATAGTAATTGGGAAGAAATCGAAAACTAGTATTCTGAATTACTAATTTATGAAAATAAAAAAAACAATTTTTATAGTGCTTGTGTATTTGATAAGTTTCGCCCACACATCTTATTCAGAGGAGGCAGATGTATTTGTTCAATCATTAATTAATAGAACTTCAAAAATATTATCAGACAATATTTCAAAAGAACAAAAAATCAGTGAACTCGAAGTTATTGCTAAAGATGTTGTAGATATAAAGGGCATTAGTTTTTACACGCTTGGATCTTTTGTAAAAACTTTAGATCAAAATCAACAGAATGAATATACTAGATTATTTGAAGCTTATTTCTTGAAAAGCTTTTCTAGTAGATTGGCAGATTATGAGAATCCTGAAATTATTATTTCATCAAAAGAAGTTGTCAATGAAAGCTATACCATCGTTAATAGTTTACTCAAAGGCACTAGCAATAGGCCTGAAATTAAAATTGACTGGAGAGTTTATACTAAAAATCCGGACAACCCACTAATAAGAGATCTAATTATTGAAGGATTAAGTTTAGCAAGAACACAAAAAGAGGAATTTGAGTCTGTCTTAAATTCTAACAATGGTGATATTAATGCACTATTTAAAATTCTAGAAGAGTATTCAAAAAATTAAAAATTATAAAAGATTTGGTGGGCCCGCCTGGACTCGAACCAGGGACCAATACATTATGAGTGTACTGCTCTAACCAACTGAGCTACAGGCCCAAAACTCAATCTTAATTATATCATTTTTTTAGAGTTATCAATTATAGATAATTACTTTATGGTGGGCCGTGTTGGTTATGCTCCAACTACCCCTGCAATGTCAATGCAGTACTCTACTATTGAGCTAACGGCCCAGATGAATTAACTTTCTAAGAAACTTTTTAACTGCTTAGATCTACTAGGATGCTTCAATTTTCTTAGAGCTTTTGCTTCGATCTGTCTAATTCTTTCTCTAGTTACAGAAAACTGTAAACCAACCTCTTCTAAAGTATGGTCCGTATTCATTCCAACACCAAATCTCATTCTTAAAACTCGTTCTTCTCTTGGAGTTAATGTTGATAATATTTTAGTTGTTGCTTCACTTAAATTAGATTTAATTGCTTGTTCTAATGGAGCTAAGGCCTTTGTGTCCTCAATAAAATCCCCTAAGCTACTATCTTCTTCGTCTCCAACCGGTTTTTCTAATGAAACTGGTTCTTTAGAAATTTTTAACACTTTTCTAACTTTCTCCAATGGCATTCTTAACTTTTGAGCCAATTCCTCTGGCGTTGCCTCTCTACCAAACTCGCTTAAAATTAATCTTTGGGTTCTAACTATTTTATTTATGGTTTCAATCATATGAACTGGAATTCTAATGGTTCTTGCTTGGTCAGCAATTGATCTTGTAATAGCTTGTCTAATCCACCAGGTTGCATAGGTCGAAAATTTATATCCTCTTCTATATTCAAATTTATCTACAGCTTTCATTAAACCAATGTTTCCCTCTTGAATTAAATCTAAGAATTGAAGACCTCTATTCGTGTATTTCTTAGCAATTGAAATTACTAATCTTAAATTAGCTTCGACCATTTCTTTTTTTGCAATTCTAGACTCTTTTTCTCCTTTTTGAACTCGACTGACTAATTTTTTAAAATCAGTAATCGACATTCCAAGCTTATGACTTAATTCAATTAATCTTTCTCTTATATTTTTGAATTCTTCTTTATTCTTAATAAAAAATTGTCTCCAAACTTGATTAGTATCTAAAAATTTTTTAAAATTTGGATTTATTTCATTGCCGATATAAAATTTAACAAATTCATTTCTTGGTATTTTTTGATCCATAGCTAATTTTAAAAGATTTCCCTCAAGAGATATGGTTTTTTTGTTTTCAGTATAATGCTTTTGAACCAGTTCTTCTAAAACTGATGGGGACAACTGAAGTGACTTAATATTTTCCAAAATATCACTGACAATTTTTTCATATCCTTTATCTTTTGTTGGAGAAAAAATTTGAGAATTCAAAACACAATCTAGCTTTTCTTTTTGATATTTAATTAATCTATTATATTCTTTTGTTAGTGTATTTATTGTTTTTAAAACTTTTGGCTTAATTTCAGTCTCCATAGCATCGAGAGTAGGATTAAATTCGTCATCATCTGTTCCATTATCCTCTGTGTTTATTTCACTGGCATTTTTCTGTTTTGCGCTTAGGCCTGTAGTCTCGTCTTCCATATAATTGGTATCGATATCAATAATTTCCCTAACTAAAATTTCATCTTTTTGTAATTTTTCATTCCACTCAAAAAACTGTTGTGCGGTAATAGGACTTTGGGCTAAAGCTATTAACATTACATCTTTTCCAGCCTCAATTCTTTTTGCAATTGCAATTTCACCTTCTCTGGAAAGCAATTCCACTCCACCCATTTCACGTAAATACATTCTGATTGGATCATCACTTTTTTCAATGCTCTTACCTTCGTCTTTGGAAGAGCTTTCTTTTTTTCTTAAAACTTTAAAATCAGATTTTTTTTCAACAAGTAAAACACCTTCATTCAAAATATGCAAAAGGGCTTGAGACAAATTTTCATCGGATAGATTTCTTTTTCCAAGTGACTTATTTAACTCTTCATGAGTGATGAAACCCCTGTGAGTTCCACGGCCCATTAATCTAGCAAATGATTTGGTTATAATTCTTTCCACAGCAATATAAGTTTGGAGACCTTATATAATGTCAAATTGATAAAAATCCATTATTAATTTGACTGTATTAATTGATATTTTGCTTTTTTTTGAGCTCTTTAAGTTGATTAAATGTCACCTCACTCAAATCTTTTGAAAACTTCGATTCTAATTCCTGGATTCTAAACTCAAGATCGAAATTAATTAAATCTCTAGAGATATCCTCCAATAATTCTATAATTATATGATCATCATTTGGTTTGTTTTTTAAAATATGTTTTATTGGGGCAAATTTACTAATTTTTTCTAACAATTGTCTGTCCAAATTTAAAGTTTCGGCATTAATTGGTTCGCCATTTTTAAGTTTAGTGACAATCATCTCAAAAATTTGTTTATTCACTTTAGTGAATAATTTAATATTTTCTATTAAATGTATATTAGCTTGAAGTAGACTTAAATTATTAATAATTAAATATAATAGTGAAAACTCTTTTAACTCAACACCTGTTATAGATTGGCTTTCATTGTAGTATTTTTTAGTAGCTTCTAGTGATTTTGTTTTCTTAAAATAAAAATTTTTTTTATTTTGATTGGAGTGAGGCGTTAATTCAGATATTTTTTCGAGAAAGTATTCTAGAACATATTTTTTAATAAAATCATCCTTAATAGTATTTGTAACAGATCTAAGTTTTTTTTCAAAAATTGCCATAGACGATGGATTGTTTTCAGTTTGTTCTTTATAATGACTAAAAATAAATTGATGTATAGATATTTTATTATTTTTCATAAAATCAATAAAATAATTTTTGCCATTTTTGTTCACAAAACTATCAGGATCTTCTTTGTCTGGTAAAAATAAAAATGAAATTTGCTTTTCTGGCTTAAGTTCTTTGATTGAATTTTCTGCTGCTCTTACCGCTGCCTTGTATCCGCTTTCATCTCCATCAAAACAAATTATAATATCTTCAAAAAATTGATTTAATATTAAAATTTGTTGATCAGTTAAAGAAGTTCCAAGATTAGCAACGACATTTTCAATTCCATTTTTACTCAAACCAATAACGTCCATATAACCTTCAACAAGATAAATATGATCCAGTTTATTAGATAATTTTCTCGCAAAATCTAAATTATACAAGTTTGATCCTTTTTTAAAAAAAGTAGTTTCTGGAGAATTAATATATTTAGCTAAGTAATCTGTGTTTTCAATTATTCTTCCTCCTAAAGCAATTGGTTGACCTGAAATATTATTTATTGGAAAAATTAATCTACCTTTAAATCTTTCAATATAAATTTTATTTTTTTCATCTAGGAAAAATAAGCCAGTTTCAACTAAAGTTTGTTCGCTAAAATTTTGTTTTAATTTTTCATAGAACTTAGGGTTTTTTTCTACATAGCCAATTTTAAATTTTTTAACTTGATCTTTATTTAATGATCTATTTTTTAAATAATCTCTGACGTTAGCGTGATTTTCGTTCTTTAATAATTCTTCATGATAAAAATCAACATATTGAGAGTAAACTGACAAATATTCTTTAAATTTTTGTTCTCTTTCTTCATCCAGTTTAGAAAACATATAAGGCTGCATCCCAGCGAGATTTGCTAAATATTTAACCGCTTCACCAAATTTAAGATTTTGCATTTTCATTATAAAATCAAAAATATTACCGTGCTCTGCGGTTGCAAAACAATGATAAAATTCTTTTTCATCATTAACTGTAAATGATGGAGTTTTTTCATTTTTAAAAGGAGATAAACCTACAAATTCCTTACCTTTTTTTTTCAAAGATACACTTTTAGAAACTACAGTTGAAACTTTAAGTCTGGTTTTAATCTCATCAAGATATTCTTTAGGGTACTTCATCGCTTATTTAATAATTCTTTAAGTAAAGCTCCCGCTTTTGCAAAATCTATTTCATCTGCATATTGTTTTTTTAGTTCACCCATTACCTTGCCCATATCTTTAATTGAGTTTGCCCCTATTTTGGCTATAGTTTCGATGCATATTTTTTTTGCATCTTCTTCGCTGATTTGTTTTGGTAGAAAACTAATTAAAATATCATACTCATTTTGCTCAACTTCTAATAGGTCATTTCTATTATTTTTTTTATATATTTCAATTGATTCGGTTCTCTGCTTAACCATTTTTTTTATAAGCTTTTTGATATCTTCATCGTCTGTATCTTTTTTATTTGGACCAGATCTATTTACAATATCTAAATCTTTAATCGAAGATAGTATTAACCTGTAAGTTGATATTTTTGTTTTATCTTGAGATTTTAGAGCGTTTTTATATTCAGTTGCGATGGTTTCTTTTAGTGTCATATTTTTTTTAATCTACTGTAAGAAAAAAATTCTTCAAAAGAAAAATTGTTTTTTTACAATTTTATAATACATCTCTGTTGCGATAATTAAGCAATTATTGTATTAAACTTTAACTCATGAGTTGTAATTGATCAAAAAAGCAAAAAAAACAAACTCAAAAAAAGTTTCTCAAAATCATACTGCCGTTTTAGTTCTTGAAAACAGGAGAATTTTTAAAGGTATTGGTATTGGATATCAGGGTTCAGCAACTGGAGAAGTTTGTTTCAATACCTCAATAACTGGATACCAAGAAATTATGTCTGATCCGTCTTATGCTGGTCAAATTATAAATTTTACCTTCCCCCATATTGGAAATGTTGGAACAAACAATGAGGACTATGAGTCTGATAAAATATGGACTAGAGGAGTAATTTTTAATTCTGAAATAACCTCTCCATCAAACTACCGATCATTTTTAAATTTAGATACTTGGCTTATAAAAAATAAAATTGTCGGAATTATTGGAGTTGACACAAGAAGTTTAACTAATTTTATAAGAGATAAAGGTGCACCAAAAGGCACTATCGCTTTTTCAAAAACAGGAAAATTTAACCTTAACAAAATAACAAATGATACAATTAATTGGAGTGGCTTAAAAAATCTAGATTTAGCGGAGGAAGTATCTACAAAAAAAAATTATTTATGGAAAGGATTTAAAACCTGGAAAAAAGATGCTGGTTATGAAAAAAATACTAAAAATTCTTTTCATGTTATTGCTATTGATTATGGAATAAAAAAAAATATTTTAAGATATTTTTCAAACTTTAATTGTAAAGTAACTGTGGTTTCTTGCAAAACTACTGCTGAAAAAATTTTATCTCTTAAGCCTAGTGGAATTTTTTTATCTAATGGTCCAGGTGATCCTGCGGCAACCGGAAAGTATGCTATTGGAATAATTAAAGATTTAATGAAAAAAAACTTGCCTATATTTGGAATTTGTCTAGGTCATCAGATACTTGCTTTGGCCTTAGGCGCCAAAACAAAAAAAATGAAACTGGGGCATAGAGGTGCTAACCATCCAGTAAAAAATTTAATTCATGATAATGTTGAAATTACAACTCAAAATCATGGCTTTGAGGTGGTGAGAGAAAGTTTACCAAAAAATATAGAAATTACTCATCAGTCTTTATTTGATAACTCTATTGAGGGCATTCGATTAAAAAATAAACCAATATTTTCAGTTCAGTATCACCCTGAGTCTAATCCGGGGCCTCAAGATAGTGTCTACCTATTTAAAGAATTTATCGACCACATGAAAAAACATGCCAAAAAGAACTGACCTTAAGAAAATTTTAGTAATTGGTGCTGGTCCTATTATTATTGGACAAGCATGTGAATTTGATTACTCTGGAACGCAAGCTTGCAAAGCTTTAAGAGCTGAGGGTTATAAAGTTATTTTAATGAACTCAAATCCAGCAACTATTATGACCGATCCTGAGATTGCAAACAAAACTTATATTGAACCCATTACTATAGAAGTTTTAGAAAAAATAATAAAAAAAGAAAAACCAGATGCAATTCTTCCGACTATGGGAGGTCAAACTGCTCTTAACTTAGCAATGGAAGCTGATAGAAAAGGAATTTTAAAAAAAAATAAAATAGAACTTATTGGCGCAAACTCTAAAGCAATTGCAAATGCTGAAGATAGAAAAAAATTTCGAAAAAATATGATTGAAATAGGTTTAGATTTACCTAAATCAAAAATCGTCAATAACATTAAACAGGCAGCTAGTGTTTTGAAACAAATTGGACTGCCTGCAATTATAAGACCTGCTTATACATTGGGTGGTCTTGGTGGAGGAATTGCTAAAAATAAAAAAGAATATTTAAAAATTATCGAACAAGGTCTGAGCGAGTCTCCGGTCAATCAAGTTTTAGTTGAAGAGAGTTTGGAGGGGTGGAAAGAATTTGAAATGGAAGTTATTAGAGACAAAAAAGACAACTGTATTATTATCTGCTCAATTGAAAATGTCGATCCAATGGGAATTCATACTGGTGACTCCGTTACGGTTGCGCCAGCTTTAACATTGACCGATAAAGAATACCAAGTAATGAGAAATGCCTCAATTGCTTGTCTTAGAAAAATTGGAGTTGAGACCGGAGGATCTAACGTTCAATTCGCAATCAATCCAAAGAATGGTCGAATGGTAATAATTGAAATGAACCCAAGAGTTTCAAGATCCTCAGCTCTTGCTTCAAAAGCTACCGGTTTTCCAATTGCCAAGGTAGCAGCAAAACTAGCGGTAGGATACACTTTGGATGAATTAAAGAATGAAATAACCAAGATAACCCCCGCTTCATTTGAACCAAGCATTGATTATGTGGTTACAAAAATTCCTAGATTTACTTTTGAAAAATTTCCGACATCACCTGCCATTCTAGGAACATCGATGAAATCTGTTGGTGAAGCTATGGCCATTGGAAGAAATTTCAAAGAATCGCTTCAAAAAGCATTGGTGTCTCTTGAAACTGGATTTTCAGGATTAGATAGAATTTTTAATTTAAAAAAAAAGGAAATAGAAAAAAAACTTAAAGAAAATATCCCTAATAAAATCCTACTCGTTGCAGAGGCATTTAGAAAAAAAATAAATATTAAAAAAATTTATAGTTTATGCAAAATTGACCCTTGGTTTTTAGAGCAAATAAAAGAAATAGTGGATAATGAAAACGGGATAAAAAACAAAGGTCTGCCAAAAGATTATAATGAGTTTAATAGAATAAAATCTATTGGTTTTTCAGATAAAAAATTAGCTGAGTTAACAAAAACATCAGAAGATTTAGTTAGAAAAAAAAGAACTGCTTTAAAAATACTTCCAGTTTATAAAAAAATAGATACCTGTGCAGCTGAGTTTAAATCTTTTACTCCTTATATGTATTCAACATATCAAAGAAGTTTTTCTACAAATTCAGAGTGTGAAGCAAACCCCTCGAATAAAAAAAAAATTATTATTTTAGGGGGTGGACCTAACCGAATAGGTCAAGGAATAGAATTTGATTACTGTTGTTGTCAGGCAAGTTTTGCTCTCCGAGACGCTGGTTTTGAAACGATTATGATTAATTGTAACCCCGAAACAGTTTCAACAGATTATGATACAAGCGATCGATTATACTTCGAGCCTTTAAAAGAAGAATATGTTTTTAATATTATTAAAAAGGAACAAGAAAAAGGAAATTTAATAGGTATAATTGCCCAGTTTGGTGGTCAAACACCAATCAAGCTTGCAAAATTTTTATATGACAACAAACTGCCAATATTAGGGACTCAATATTCATCTATAGATTTGGCAGAAGATAGAGATCTATTTAGGAAATTTATTAATAAATTAAAATTAAAACAAGCCGAAGGTGGTATAGCCAAATCATATACTCAAGCAATTCAAATTGCTGAGAAAATTGGTTTGCCTCTCATGGTCAGACCTTCATATGTTTTAGGTGGCAGAGCTATGGAAATAGTCTATGAAAAAAATCAGCTTAAAAATTTTGTACAAGAAGCATTTAAAGCAGCTGAAGACAACCCAATATTAATTGATAAATTCATTGACCATGCAATGGAAGTAGATGTGGATGCTATATCAGATGGTAAACAAGTTTTTGTAGCAGGAATTATGCAACACATTGAAGAAGCTGGCATACATTCTGGTGACTCGGCTTGTAGTTTACCTCCTATATCAATTAAACCTTTTTTAATAAAAGAAATTGAAAATCAAACTAAAAAACTAGCTTTAGCTTTAAAAGTTAAGGGTTTCATGAACATTCAATTTGCAATAAAAAAAGATGAAATCTATGTCATTGAAGTAAATCCAAGAGCAAGTAGAACGGTACCATTTGTCTCAAAAGCAAAAGGTTTGCCTCTTGCTAAAATTGCCTCAAGAATAATGGCTGGCGAAAAATTATCTAGATTTAATTTAAAAAATAAGTCAAACAATATGTACGCAGTTAAAGAAGCTGTATTTCCTTTTAACAAGTTTCCAAATAGCGATTTACTTTTAGGACCAGAAATGAAATCAACGGGGGAAGTCATGGGTTTTGATAAAGATTTTGGAATGGCGTTTGCTAAAAGTCAAATTGCTGCTCAAAACTCCTTACCTAAAAATGGACTTGCGTTTATTTCTTTAAAAGATTCACATAAAGATGAAGGCATAGATTTAGCTAAACAATTATTAAAATTAAATTTTACTCTTTGTGCAACTAAAGGCACTGCAGAATATATAAAAAAACATGGAATGAAATGTAGAATTATTAACAAAGTAAGTAGCGGCTCACCACATATTGTTGATGTTCTGGATTCCAAAAAAATTGCACTAGTGATTAACACAGGTGGTGGAAATACCGAATATCGACTTAATGATGCGATGGCACTAAGAAGAGCAACTCTTAAAAATAAAGTTCCTTATTGTACGAATATGTCAACTGCTCAAGCTTGTTTAGAAGCGATTAAATCTCTTAAAACAAAAAAATTAGAAATAACTGCTCTTCAAGATATTTAGATTATTTTACTTTCCAGTCAGTTTTAAAAGAGACATAATTAACTTGAAGACACCTTCTTTCCTTAACAATTTCTTTCTTTTCCATTCCATGCCAAGTATTTGGACCGCTAGTAAAAAAATACCCATAATTATTTCGATAAGGGAGTGTTTTTGCCTTATTTAAATCAGCGCTGTAAAAATCGGTACCCAATAGTTCGCTTTCATTAAATTTATTGGAAAATAACAAACATGACATAAGCTTTTCTTTAATATCACAATGTGGTTTTAACCAGAAACCTTTCCGATCACAAATTACTTCAACTCTAACAAAGGCTTTGGATAAATCTTTTTCAATTAAGCTTGAAATTTTTTCATAAGTTTTCTTTTCTTGAAGCTCATTAATAAATTTTGTTAAATTTGGAAATTCTTTTGAATTTTGATTGGTTATAAAACATCTAAACTTTAATGCCTTGCCACCGTTTGCGATTCCCTCTCTATATTCTGGAGCACCCCCATCTATTGCTCGTGTTCCATCATAATTTAGATTATATTTTAATGGATCGTCGATATCTGCATTATTTATTTCATCAATTTGTGCTGCGGTTAAGGGTTCATTTAATTCCCAGTGCAAAAAGGGATAACTGAATTTTTTAGATTTATTCTCTATAGAGTTTAAAAATGACATTAAAAATTAATTTTTTGTTTGATTATATTTGCAACTCTATTTGTTTCATCAAATTTTTCATAGTTCCAAATTTCTATTGGTTCACCTAAATTTCTAGTTATATTTAATTCTCTAAACAAATTTCTAAATTTTTGAAATCTTTGATCTTTTTTTTTAGGTAAAATATTGGCAATATAAATAGGTTTACCGGTTATAGCCGCTTCTGAAATCATTGAACTAGAATCGCAGGTAACCACAATATAATCAGAGATAGCTAAAGCTGATAAATAAGCATTTTTATCTACATTTTTAATTATCGTGTGACTATTGCCAAAAAAATCTTTTGCATAATAAATCATATTTTGTGGTGTTCTCATTGAGGGTATGATCACAAGTTGGAGATTTTCTTGATTTAATAAATTAGATAAAGTCGAAAAGATTTGTTTAAAATTTTTAATTGAATAATCATAATATTTTGTTGGTCCACCCATGATTAATGTTAATATTTTTCTCTGATCGTTTTTAATAAAAGATTTTAAATAATCTTTTTTTTTATTAATTTCATGTTCAGTTAAGTAATGAATCGCTCCCTTAGTATTGAGGACATTATCGCCTGATATCTCATCATGTTCTGGAGCAACAACAAAGTCAAAATTTTTCAAATTAACCTTTGGATCCTGTATATGAATATTAAAAACTCTTTTAGTTGAGTTTTTTTTTAAATAAATTGAAGGTATTACACTTTTTCTACCACAAGAAATAATCATATCAAATTCTGGAATTTTGAAAGTTTTATAAACTTTCACTGAAACTGGAGTAAATTTTGGTGGTATCAATTTCCACAAATTATTAAGTTCAATCTTTTGGTGTATAAAATCTAAATCTAATGCTTTGGCTAAACCTTCTACTTGACTTATCATGCCGTGCATTCCCTCTGTTAATAATAACCCTTTTAATTTTGCCATTTATCCTTATATAACTTTTGTATGATTCAAAATCCAACTAAACACACAAAAGTGTTAATAATTGGATCAGGTCCTGCGGGTTATACTGCGGCAGTTTATGCGGCTCGAGCGATGCTTAATCCAATTTTAGTTTATGGTATTCAACCAGGTGGACAATTAACAACCACAACTGATGTTGAAAATTACCCTGGTTACTCTGAGGTTATTCAGGGTCCATGGTTAATGGATCAAATGAGAGATCAAGCAAAAGCAGTTGGCACTGAATTAATCGAAGATCATATTACTTCTGTAAATTTAAAATCACGTCCATTTGAGGCAACTGGAGACAGGGGTCAAAAATATACTGCTGATAGCATTATTATATCAACGGGTGCTCAAGCCAGGTGGTTAAATTTAAAATCTGAACAAGAATTCAGAGGATTTGGCGTATCCGCTTGCGCTACTTGTGATGGTTTTTTCTTTAAAGAAAAAGAAGTTGCTGTTGTTGGAGGGGGTAACGCAGCGGTTGAAGAAGCTATATTTCTTACAAAGTTTGCTTCAAAAGTAAAATTAATCCATAGACGAGATAAATTAAGAGCTGAAAAACTTCTTCAAAAAAAATTAATGGAAAATAAAAAAATTGAAATAATTTGGAACACAGTAGTTGAAGATGTGATCGGCGAAAAAGAACCAAAAAACGTTAAAAGCATTAAAATTAAAAATCTTAAAACTAATAAAATTGACGAAATTAAAGTTGATGGTCTCTTTGTTGCAATTGGCCACGATCCTGCAACTGCACTTTTTAAAAATCAATTAGATATGGATAAAGAAGGATACTTAATTACAAAACCAGATTCAACAGAAACTAATATTCCAGGTGTTTATGCTGCAGGTGATGTTAAAGATAAAATATTCAGACAAGCTGTCACTGCGGCTGGGATGGGATGTATGGCGGCACTTGAAGCTGAGAAATTTTTATCTCATTAGAGCTTTATTTAAATTTTTTAATTCAAACTTTTGCAAAAATTGGATATTTTTTTTAAAGCTATTTTAAGATTTTCCATTGAAGTGGCATAAGAAATTCTAAAAAAACCCTCTAAACCAAATGCTGAACCCTGAACAACTGCAACACCCGTGTGCTCTAACAATGACTGAACAAAATCAGTATCATTTTTCAATTGAATTCCATTGCTATCTTTTTTTCCAATTAAGTTTTTGCAGCTTGGAAAAACGTAAAAAGCACCCTGGGGATTTAAACACTCAATTCCATCAATAGCATTTAATTCTTTAACAACAAAATCTCTTCTTTCTTGAAATGATTTATTACGCACTTTAATAAAATCTTGATTACCGTTTAACGCTTCTACTGCTGCAGCTTGACTAATTGATGATGGATTAGTTGTAGACTGAGATTGAATTTTTGCTATCGCTTTAACAATTTCTTTTGGGCCTGCTGCATATCCAATTCTCCAGCCAGTCATTGAATAAGTTTTGCTTACACCATTCATCGTTAATACTCTATCTTTGAGCTGATCTATTTGAGCGATTGTAAAAAACTTAAAACCTTCATAAATTACATGCTCATAAATATCGTCACTTAAAATATAAACATGCTTATGTTTAATTAACACTTTAGCAATTTCTCTAATATCATTTTCAGAAAAACATACGCCTGTTGGGTTAGATGGTGAATTTAAAATAATCCATTTAGTTTTTGAAGTAATCGCTTTTTCTAATTCTTGAGGACGTAACTTAAAATCTTGTTTTTCATCACACTCTAAAATAATTGGAGTTCCTCCAGCCAACAAAACTATATCAGGATATGAAACCCAATAAGGTGCTGGTATAATTACTTCGTCACCTTCATTTAAAGTTGCCATCATTGCATTATAAATCACGTGTTTACCTCCAGCGCCTACAGTGATCTCCTCTAATTCATAATCTAAATTATTTTCTCTTTTAAATTTATCTTTAATTGCTTTTTTTAAAACTGGAGTGCCATCTACAGCTGTGTATTTTGTATCTCCATCTTTAATTGCTTTAATTGCTGCCGCTTTAATATTATCTGGAGTATCAAAATCTGGCTCTCCAGCTCCTAATCCTATTACATCCTTACCAGCAGCTTTTAATTCTCTAGATTTTTGGCTAACTGCGATAGTTGGAGATGGTTTAATTTTATTTAGGTTTTTAGATATAATGCTCATTGAAATATTAATTTATTCAACTAGTTTTATATTTAATGCAGAATACTTATCAAGATTTAATTACTGAAGTTCAAAGTAAAAATCCTCAAATTCACCATAAATTAGAAGGTGGAAAGAAATTTAAGTTTTCATCAGATTTTAAACCAGCGGGAGATCAACCTGCGGCTATTAAGCAACTAGTTGAAGGAGCCAATCAAAACAAATTAAGCCAAGTTTTACTTGGCGTCACAGGATCTGGGAAAACTTTTACGATGGCAAAAATTATTCAAGAAACCAATAGACCTGCTTTAATTCTAGCTCCAAATAAAACTTTAGCAGCACAGCTTTATGGTGAAATGAAATCATTTTTTCCTGACAACGCAGTAGAATATTTTGTTTCGTATTATGATTATTATACTCCTGAAGCTTATGTTCCAAGATCAGATACGTACATTGAAAAAGAAGCTTCGATTAATGAGCAAATTGATAGAATGAGACATTCGGCTACCAGATCTCTTTTAGAGAGAGATGATGTAATCATAGTTGCCAGTGTGTCATGTATTTATGGACTAGGCTCTGTTGAATCTTATAGCAAAATGACCTTAAGTCTTAAAAGAAATTATGACTATAATAGAGAACAATTAATAAAATCTTTAGTAGCTCTTCAGTACAAAAGAAATGATCAAAATTTTTATAGAGGAACTTTTAGAGCAAGAGGTGAATATCTTGAAGTGTTCCCCTCTCACTTAGAAGATAGAGCTTGGAGATTGAGTTTATTTTCAGATAAATTAGAAAAAATTGAGGAATTCGATCCACTAACAGGCGACCTTGTCAAAGAATTAGAAGTTATTAAGATATATGCCAATAGCCATTACATAACTCCCAAACCAACTTTGGAACAAGCGATTATTCAAATTAAAAGAGAATTAGAAATAACCTTAAAAAAACATCGATCAGAAAATAAATTACTTGAGGCTCAAAGGTTAGAAGAAAGAACAAAATTTGATCTAGAAATGATCGAAGCAACTGGTTCATGCGCGGGAATTGAAAACTATTCTAGATTTTTATCAGGAAGAAAAACTGGAGAACCACCACCTACTCTATTTGAATATTTTCCAGATAATACTTTAATTTTTGTTGATGAATGTCACGTTACTGTTCCACAATTAAATGGAATGTATAAAGGAGATCGATCAAGAAAAAGCACATTAGCTGAATATGGATTTAGATTACCCTCTTGTATGGACAATAGACCTTTAAAATTTGAAGAATGGGATGCAATGCGAACCCAAACTATTTTTGTCTCTGCAACTCCAGGACCTTGGGAATTAAAATTAGTTGAAAATAAATTTGTAGAGCAGGTTATTAGACCAACTGGATTAATTGATCCTCCTGTGGAAATAAGATCTGCTAAGAATCAAGTAGATGATTTAATGTACGAATGTATTAAAACAGTTGAAAAAAATTATAGAGTTTTAGCAACAACACTCACGAAGAGAATGGCCGAAGATTTAACCGAGTATTTGCACGAAAATGGCATAAAAGTTAGGTATCTTCACTCTGACATTGATACTTTAGAAAGAATTGAAATCATGAGAGATCTAAGATTAGGAGTGTTTGATGTATTGGTTGGTATTAATCTACTGAGAGAGGGATTGGATATTCCTGAATGTGCATTAGTTGCAATTTTAGACGCAGATAAAGAGGGATTTTTAAGATCAGAAACATCACTTATTCAAACAATTGGAAGAGCTGCAAGAAATATTGACGGAAAAGTGATTCTTTACGCAGATAAAGAAACTAACAGTATCAAAAATGCAATCAAAGAAACTGACAGAAGAAGAGCTGTACAGTTAGCTTATAATAAAAAACACAACATAAATGCTACGACAATTAAAAAAGAAATCAACGACGTACTACAAAGTGTTTATGAAAAAGACTATGTAAAAGTTGGTACCGATGCCAACATAGGCGGTAATTTAAAAAAACATTTAAAAGTACTTAATAAAAAAATGAAAGAAGCAGCAACGAACCTTGAGTTTGAGCAAGCCTCAAAAATCAGAGATGAAATAAGAAAATTAGAAGCTACTGATTTAGAAATTGTATTAAACCCAAAAATAACACAATATAATCTAACAAATAAAGTCTATCCTAAAGGCAGATCCACAATGGGATTGCCAGGAACACGTGCGCAAAAAGGTAAAAAAAAGTGGAAGCAAATAAAATAATTATCACTGGAGGGGCAACCAGAATTGGTGCAGCTATTGCAAAAAAATTATCTGGTCCTAATAAAGAAATTTTAATTCATTACAATAAATCAGAATTAAAAGCTCAAAAATTAAAAAAAGAATTAGAAAAAAATGGTACAAAAATTTATCTGGTCAAAGGTGATTTAAGTAAAGAAACTGAAATAAACAAAATAGTAAAATTTGCTAAATTAAAGTTAAAATATTTTAATTGTTTAATAAATAATGCATCATTATTTGAAAATGATAATCTTGAGGATTTTACAACAGATAGTTGGAGGAAACATCTAACAATAAACTTGAGAGCGCCTGCTTTATTAACTAAAGAATTTGCTAAAAATCTCAGAGGAAAAAATAATAATATCATTAATATTATTGACCAAAGAGTTTTTAAATTAACTCCTTTTTTCTTTTCATATACCATTAGTAAAACTGGGCTATATACTTTAACTAAAACAAGCGCTATGAGTCTTGCACCCAATGTTAGAGTAAATGGAATAGCGCCAGGACCTACAATAAAAAACAAAAGACAAAGCAATAGACACTTTAGAAAACAATATTTAGCAACACCTTTAAAAAAACAAGTTGATGTTGAAGAAATATGCAATGCAGTTGATTTTTTTATAAAAAATAAGTCTATTACAGGACAAGTTTTAGCTATTGATAGTGGTCAAAATTTAAATTGGCAAACACCAGATATAATGAATGGAAAAGAATGAAAAAAAATAATCTTAAAATTGTTAAAATAAGTCAAAATAAAAGTTTGTTTAACTATGAGAAAAAAATTCTTATCAATGAATTAATTTTAAAATTAAAACTTGGATATTATGATTATGAAAAAGAAAAACCTCAAAGAGTAAAATTTAGTCTTGAAATTGATTATGAAAATAAAAAACCTACAGACGATATGGATATTAAATCAATAGTTAACTATGGAACTGTAGTTAAACTAATTACAAAACTTGTTAACATAAAACATTATAATTTTTTGGAAACACTTGCAGAGTCAATATTTAGTGAGCTTTTTAAAGATCAAAGAATTGCAAAAATAAAATTAAAAATTGAAAAGTTGGAAATTTTAAAAGAGTGTGCCTCTGTTGGTATTCAAATTACCAAAAAAAGAAGTCATGAAAAGTTCTGAACTTGGTAAGCAAGTAATTAAAAAAGAGCTTTCATTAATTCCAAAAAGTCCTGGTGTCTACAAAATGCTAAATCATAAAGGAGATATTCTTTATGTTGGAAAAGCAAAAAATTTACCTAATAGATTACAAAGTTACGTAACTGAAAAAAATCACATCATCCGAACCGAGAGAATGCTTTCTCAAACTTTTAAGCTAGAAATTACAACAACAACCAATGAATCTGAGGCTTTGCTACTTGAGGCAAATTTAATTAAAAAACATAAACCTAAATTTAATATTTTACTTAAAGACGATAAATCTTTTCCATCAATATTTATTAGTAATCAAGATCAATGGCCCCAAGTTACTAAACACAGAGGAAAAAAAGAAAAAGAAGGTTTTTATTTTGGACCATTTGCATCTGGTGGTTCAGCTAATTGGACTATTAAAATGCTTCAAAAAATTTTTCAAATTAGGGTTTGTGACGAATCGACTTTTAAAAATAGAAAAAGGCCATGTATCTTATACCAAATAAAAAGATGTTCAGCTCCATGCGTAGGTTATATCGATAAAGATGAATATAAAAAATCTGTTGATGATGCAATTCAATTTGTCTCTGGCAAATCTAGAGAAATACAAAAAAATCTCTCTAAACAAATGGAAGAAGCAAGTGAAAAACTTGACTATGAAAAAGCAACAATTTTTAGAGACAGAATAAAATCATTAAATATTATTCAATCCTCTCAAAGAATAAATGAAGCCAACTTAATTGATGCAGATGTGATTGCAGCTTACAAAGAATCTGGAAAAACGTGCATACAAGTTTTTTTTTATAGAGCAAAGCAAAACTGGGGAAACCAATCTTATTTTCCTAAACATGATCCTGAACAAAATGTTTCAGAAGTCATGTCGTCATTTTTAATGCAGTTTTATGAAAATAAAAATGTTCCTAAGTCAATTATTATAAATATAGATATCAAAGATAAGAAACTAATAGAGGATGCTTTAACGCAAAAAGAAAATATCAATATTACTATTACAATTGCTAAAAAAGGTTCCAAAGCAAAAGTTGTTGCTTTAGCTGAAAAAAATGCAAAAGAAGCACTGAATAGAAAAATATATGAAACAAACAATAATAAAAATTTATTTAAAATTGTTGCTAAAAAATTTGAACTTAAAAATAATATTAATTTAATTGAAATTTACGATAATAGTCATATTCAGG
Organism: Pelagibacteraceae bacterium; assembly: GCA_009693705.1. Taxonomy (GTDB): domain Bacteria; phylum Pseudomonadota; class Alphaproteobacteria; order Pelagibacterales; family Pelagibacteraceae; genus Pelagibacter. The sequence continues at coordinate 33,765 of SHWS01000001.1, read as the reverse complement.
GAACTAATAGCGTTGGTGCGATGGTAACATTTGGGGAAGAAGGGTTTGTTAAAAAAAGATATAGAAAATTTGATATAAAAACCAAGGGTGCTGAACAAGATGATTTTGCAATGCTTAAAGAAGTTTTAACAAGACGATTTAAAAGAGCTATATCGGAAACTGGAAATTTTTTAACATTACCTAATTTGATTTTGATAGATGGGGGAAAAGGACAATATTCTACCGCTAAAGAAGTTTTACAAGAGTTTGGGCTTAATAATTTACCAATGATAGCGATTGCCAAGGGCAAGGATCGAAACAGTGGAAATGAAACTTTTTTTCATAATGAAAAAACTTTTAAATTTGAAAAAAATGATCCTGCGCTATTTTTTTTGCAGCGTTTAAGAGACGAAGCGCATAGATTTGCAATCAATTCACATCGTTCAAAAAGAGCCAAAGGAATTAGAAGATCTTTACTTGATCAAATTATTGGTATCGGGACTATTAGAAAACGTGCATTGTTAAACCATTTTGGATCCGCTAAAGCTGTTGAGTCTGCTAGCTTTGATGAAATTAAATCGGTAGAAGGAATTGAGGAAAAAGTTGCAAAAAAAATATATAACTTTTTTCACGATTAAATATGCTCAAAAAAATTCCAAATATATTAACAATTGGCAGGATTATCCTGGTACCTTTTTTTGTGATTGCTTTCTATCTTCCTGGATTTTATAGTGATTTAACTGCATTAATAATATTTATTGTAGCTTCATTTACTGATTTTTTAGACGGATTACTTGCTCGTATGCTTGGGGAAGAGTCAAAATTAGGCGAATTATTAGATCCAATTGCTGACAAAATTATTGTAGCTACTGCATTAATTTTATTAGTTATGAACGAAACCATTAAACATTATGAAGTTATTGCTGCAATTATAATATTAACTAGAGAAATTTTAATTTCAGGTCTTAGAGAATTTTTAGCTGAAGATAAGGTCAAACTGCCAGTTTCTAATCTTGCAAAATTAAAAACTTTTTTGCAAATGACCTCTATTGGTTTATTGCTTTCAGGAGAAACTGGAAATAAAATTATCAATTTTGAAAATTATAATGCGCAAATGATTGGGATAATTCTTTTGTGGATTTCGGCTGCTTTAACTCTTTTTACTGGTTATAAATATCTGCGGAAAGTAATTGACTATGCTATTTCTGAAGATAGCAAAAATTAAGCTGCTCTTTTTTTTCTAACTAGAGACTGGTAGCTTTCATTTAAATCCATAATAACATTACAAACTTTAAAATTATATTCCGCAATGCTCGAAACAGGAGTTATTTCAGCTGCAGTTCCAGTTAAAAAACATCCAACAAAATTTGAAAGTTCAATTGGGTTAATTTTTCTTTCATGAACTTTTATATTTTTTGACCTGGCAATATCAATCACTGTTTGCCTCGTAATCCCATTTAAAAAAGAATCTGGTATTGGTGTATGAATTTCATCGTTTTTATCTTTAAAAAAAATATTTGCGCCTGTTGCCTCTGCAACATTTCCCTCGTAATCTAACATTAAAGAATCTGTATAACCTTGTTTTTCAGCTTCATGCTTTGAAAGAGTGCAAATCATATAAAGGCCTGACGCTTTGGTATCCCAAGGAATAGTATTAGGAGCAGGTCTTCTCCAGTTGGATATATTTAATTTTATTCCCTCAATTTTTAACTTTGGATCAAAGTAAGATCCCCATTCCCATGTGGCAATTGCTACATGAATTTTTGTTTGTTGAGCTGATATCGCCATCATCTCACTACCTCTCCATGCGACAGGCCTCACATAACCATTTGCTATATTTTGTGTTAAAATAATTTCTTTAGATGCAGCATTTATTGCTTGTTCAGTGTAAGGAATCTCAAAGCCCATTCTTTTTGCTGAGTGAAAAAATCTTGAGGTATGTTCCTCTAACTTAAATATTGCACCATCGTAAACTCTCTCTCCCTCGAACACACAACTTGCATAATGTAATCCATGGCTTAATACGTGAATTTTAACATCCGTCCAATTAACCAACTCTCCGTTGTACCATATTTTTCCAGATCTTTTATCGTAGGGTATCATGTGTGAAATAAATAAATTATATTTGAAAAATATCTTTGTATCTTGATTATGTCAATATAACTTACCTATATAATGAAAGAACTTCTATATTTAAAAGATGAGCAGCTAAAAGAATTAATAGAAAAGCTATTTGTTAGCTATCGAGAAACTTTCAATGATGCAAAAAAAGTTTTAAAAAAATATGCAATTGGTTTGGCCCACCATAAGGTTATTCACTTATTATCAATGTACGAAGGTATTTCTATTTCAGAGCTGTTAAAACGCTTAAAAATTACCAAGCAAAGTTTAAATAGGGTTCTTAAAGATCTTATTACAATTCAAATAATTACTTTTAAAAAAAATGAGCAAGATACAAGAATAAAACATATTTACCTCAATGAAAAAGGGAAAAAAATATTCAATGAAGTTTTTGAGACACAAAAAAAAAGAATCCATAATGCACTACTTAACTCCAGTTCAGAAGAAGCAATCAATTTCGATAATGTGTTAAATAAAATTATTAATGGATAAATTTATAGCTCACATTTTAATTGTAGATGATGATCATGAAATTAGGTCTCTATTAAAAAAATACTTAAATGAAAATAATTTTTTAATTACAACAGCTGAAAATGCAGAAAATGCATCAAAAAAAATTAAAGTAATTAAATTTGACCTAATTATATTAGATGTCATGATGCCTGGTAAAAGTGGATTAGAATTTATTAAAGAACATAAAAAAAAAATAGACACTCCAATTATTTTATTAACAGCTAAAGATCGGTCAAATGAGAGAGTTGAAGGATTAGAAATTGGTGCAGATGACTACCTATCGAAACCATTTGAACCTAAAGAACTTGTTTTAAGAATTAATAACATTTTAAATAAAACAATTAAAAATGAGCAAAAAAGAATAATTGAGTTTGAAAATATTAAAATTGATTTGAATAAACTTTTAATTTTTAAAAAAGATATTGAATTTAAAATTAATAATACAGAAAAAATAATACTAGAAAAAATGATTAACAATCCTGGTAAAATATTCTCTAGGGAAGATATAGGAAATTTTATAGACTTAAACAAAGAAAGATCAATTGATGTTATTATTACTAGATTGAGAAAAAAAATAGAAATTGATCCAAAAAATCCAAAATTTCTTCAAACAATCAGAGGAGCAGGTTATGTTCTATGGATTGAGTAATTTTTTTAAAAACCTTCTACCAAAAAGATTATTTTATAGAGCATTGCTTATTGTAGCTATACCTGCAATTGTTATCCAATTAATAATCTCAGTTGTTTTTTTTGACAGTCTTTGGATTAAAACAAACCAAGGAATGACTAGAGCACTGGTAAATGAAATTGCCGCTTTTATCGAGTCTTATAAAAATGAAAAATTAAATAAAAAAGAATTAGAAAATTTTTTTTCTAGATCACTTGATTTAAATATAAAGTTAATTGAAAGTGAAAATTTCGATGATCCATATAACGAACAAAAATATAGTCCAATAGACAGAACACTTCGAAGAGAATTAAAATCTAAATTTGGTTTTAGTAAATTTTGGTTTGATACAAAGAGTTATAAAGAATTAATTGATATAAGAATAAAACATGAAAATGGATATTTTAAATTTTTAGTTCCTAGAGACAGAATAACAAGTTCTTCAGCAAGAATATTTGCTCTTTGGATTTCAGTACCGGGAATTTTAATAGTAATTATTTCAATAATTTTCTTAAAAAATCAGACAAGACCAATAATTAATTTAGCTAAAGTTGCAGAAAGATTCGGGAAAGGAGAAAAAATAGAGAAATTTAAACCTTCTGGCGCATTGGAAATTAGGAAAGCAGGTTATGAGTTTGATAAAATGAGAAAAAGAATTTTAAGACATCTTAATCAAAGATCTGAAATGTTATCTGGCATAAGTCATGATTTAAGAACGCCATTGACACGTATGAAACTGAAAATAGCATTTATCAAAGATAATCAGCTATCCAAAAAACTAACTGAGGATATAAATGAAATGGAGAAAATGCTTAATGAATATCTTCAATTTACAAGTTCGTCATATTTAGAAAAAGATGAAATGTTTAATTTATCTGAATTAATTGAGGAAATAATTGAAAAATATGACAATAAAAACATTTCAAATTCTCTAATTCCAAGAATTTATATCAACGGTAGGAAAAACTTAATCAAAAGGTGTCTAAATAACTTAATCGATAATGCTATTAAGTATGCTGATAAAATAAAAATTGAATTGATTAAAAAAAATACAAATATATTTGTCCATATTGATGACAATGGTCCAGGCATTCCTGCTGAAGAATATGAGAATGTTTTTAAACCATTTTATAAAATAGATAAAGGACGATCTGCATCAAAATCTAGTGTGGGTCTTGGTCTATCAATTGCATCAGATATAATTAGATCTCACGGTGGCAATATTAAATTAGAAAAATCCTCTATGAATGGGCTTAGTGTTAAGGTTGTTTTTCCTATTTAGATTTTTTTCTTCGGCTCAACTCTATTTTCTGAATCTTCAATTCAAGATTTTCAACTCTTTTTGAAAGAACATCAAACTCATCTTTGCTTACAAGTTTCATTTTAAAAATAAATTCCTCTCTCTTTGATTTTAATATAGATAAAAGTTCTACACCTAGATCTTTTGAAGATATTAAACCTTGTTCAAAAAGTTTAGCTAATTTATCAATTATAAATTTTGAGTTTTTCATTTATTTATTTATAAAATTATTATACTTTATAATTATTATTTAAAATGTTCACCAATAATTTTGACCCAGTCGCTTTTCAAATACTTTCGTTAGAGGTCAGGTGGTATTCATTAGCTTATATTACTGGAATCTTGCTTGGATGGATATTAAGTAAAAAAATTTTTATTAAAAAATCATATTTAAAAGAAAAATTTGATGATTACATAACCTATCTGATTATAGGTATTATTATCGGTGGAAGATTGGGCTACATAATATTTTATAATTTTGATTATTATTTAAATAATCTCACTGATGTTTATAAAATCTGGGAAGGTGGGATGTCTTTTCATGGAGGAGTGATTGGTATAATAGTTGCAAGTATTCTATTTTCAAAAAAATATAATCATAATCCATTTATTTACATGGATATTGTTGCTTTAGTTGCTCCAATTGGAATTTTTTTTGGTAGGTTGGCTAATTTTATTAATTCTGAATTGTATGGGAAAGTTACTAGTGTACCTTGGTCAGTTATATTTATTCAAATTGATGATTTAACAAGACATCCATCTCAATTGTACGAAGCGCTTCTAGAAGGTATTATTTTGTTTATAATATTAATCTACTTTAAAAAAAAAAACTTTCTCAACAGACCTGGAATGATATCAGGTTTATTTTTAATATTTTATTCAATTTTTAGATTTTCAGTTGAATTTTTTAGAGTTCCAGATCAACAGCTTGGCTATCTCATTTTTAATTTAACAATGGGACAAATTATTAGTCTGTTATTTTTTTTAATAGGCATCTATTTAGTTATTTTTAAAAATAAAAATGTACAACAAAACTAGTTTACCTTTAGATAAGTTTATAAACTGGGCACTTTACGATAAACAAAAAGGCTACTATATGAAGAATAATCCATTTGGAAAAAAAGGAGACTTTATAACCGCACCAGGCATTTCAAGACTTTTTTCTGAAATGGTAGCTATCTGGGTTATTACATTTTGGCAAAGCTTGGGCTCTCCTAAAAAGTTTAATTTGATAGAATTAGGTTCCGGGAATGGAGAAATGATGGAAATATTAATTGAAAGTTTTAAAAAATTTCCTAATTTTTTAAAATCATGTAACTTAATTATACACGAAAAAAGTCAACTATTAATTAAATCACAGAAAAAAAACATTAATTATAAAAATATAATTTGGATTTCAAACTTAAACAAAATTAAATCAATACCAAGTATTTTTTTAGCAAATGAGTTTTTTGACGCTATGCCGATAAAACAATTTTTTAAGAAAAAAAATACTTGGTTTGAAAGATGTGTAAATTTTCTCGATGGAAGAATAAATTTTTTAGATAAAAAATTTGATATGCGGAAATTTGAAAATCAAATTAAATTTGAAATATCAAAAAAGCAAAAAGTGGTAGAATATTCACTATTAGGTATCAAATACTTAAAAAAGATATCCTCAAAAATAATTAAAAATCAAGGTGGAATATTAATAATTGATTATGGGTACTTAAATGGAAAAATGCAAAATACCCTTCAGGCAATTTCTAATCATAAATATTCAGACGTTCTAAAAAATATTGGTAATTCCGATATTACACACAATATAAACTTTAATTTATTTCATAAAATAGTGAATAAATTTAAAAAATTAGAGACAATTATTACTGACCAAAAAAAGTTCTTAACAAAAATGGGAATAATTGAAAGAGCTGAAATAATTAGTAAAAATCAAACATTTTCAAAAAAAGCAGATATATTTTACAGATTAAAAAGATTATTGGATGAAAATGAAATGGGTAACCTATTTAAAGTTATGTTAATAAAAAATAAAAATAATAAATTTAAAACAGGTTTTTAAATTGTTTAAATCAAAAAAATTATCCAAAATTAAAAACATTCAACATGGTTTTTTTAATAAAATAGGTGGGAAATCCTCAGGTATTTATAAAAGCTTAAACTGTGGACCAGGTTCAAAAGATAAAAAAAATAATATAGAAAAAAATCTAGAAATAGTTAGAAAAAAAATTGGAAATAATTCAAAAAAAATTTTTTTATTACACCAGATTCATAGTAACAAAATAATTTATTTAAATAATAGAAAGTCTCTTAATAGAATTAGACCTAAAGCCGATGCTGTAATAACAGATCAAACAAAAATACCTATTGGTATATTAACAGCTGACTGTGTCCCAATTTTACTCTGTGATAAAAAAAGAAAAATGATTGCAGCTATCCATGCAGGTTGGAAGGGTGCTTATAAAGATATTTTAGATAAGGTAATAAAATTTATGATAAATAAAGGATGCAAACACAGTGATATTACCGCTGCTATTGGTCCTTCTATTTCTGTAAAAAATTATGAAGTAAAATATGATTTTCAAGAAAAATTTCTTAAAAAAAGTAAATTGAATCAGAAATTTTTTAAAAAAAAAAATAGTAAAATTTATTTTAATTTAATAAAGTATGTTTATTCCAAGCTTAAAAATAGCAAAATTAAGAATATAGAGTCACTAAATATAGACACTTATGATAATAAGAATAATTTTTTTAGCGCAAGAAGATCTATAAGATTAAATCAGAATGATTATGGTAGAAATATTTCAATAATTATGATTAAATAACATTTTAATGAAACTATTATCTGGAAATAGCAACAAGCCTTTAAGTAAAAATATAGCAAAATATCTAAAATCTAAGCTTGTCAACTCAAGTATAAAAAAATTTTCAGATGGTGAAATCTATATTGAAATTAATGAAAACATTAGAGGTAATAGTATTTTTATAATTCAATCAGTATCATTTCCAGCCAATGACAATTTAATGGAATTATTGCTTTGCATTGATGCTTTAAAAAGATCTTCTGCAAAAAATATTACAGCGGTAATTCCATATTTTGGTTATGCTAGACAGGATAGAAAAGTAGTTCCCAGAACTTCTATATCTGCAAAACTTGTTTCAAACCTAATAACTACAGCTGGCGCTGATAGAGTGGTCACCGTTGACTTGCATGCGGGACAAATTCAAGGTTTTTTTGACATTCCAGTTGATAACTTATTTGCAACACCCATTTTTGCAAGACATATCAAAAAAAAAATTAAAAATAAAAATTTGGTTTGTGTTGCGCCTGATGTAGGCGGCACTGAAAGAGCAAGAGCACTTGGAAAAATTTTAAATAGCGGACTGGCTATAGTAGATAAAAGAAGGGCAAAGCCAGGCCAATCAGAGGTGATGAATATAATTGGAAATGTTAAAGAAAAAATCTGTGTAATTGTTGATGACATTATCGATTCAGGAGGAACTATTATAAATGCTGCACAAGCTTTAAAAGAAAGAGGGGCTAAAGAGGTATATGTATATATTACTCATGGAGTTTTAACTGGTGATGCGGTCAAAAAAATAAAGAATTCTTCAATAAAAAATTTAGTTATCACTGACACTATTGATAATAGTGAGAAAATAAAAGGTGCAAAAAATATAGAAATTTTATCTGTATCTTCCTTAATGGGTGAAGCAATTAATAGAATATCTAATTCAACATCTGTCTCGGATTTATTTAAATAATAAACTTGAGTTATTGAAAAACTTGAGTTAAAACCCCTATCTCTTATGAATTCATTACAAGCCAATGTTAGAAATACTAAAACTAAAGGAGAATTAAGTTCTCTTAGAGGAAATGGAAATGTTCCAGCTATTTTATATGGTGGTGAAGCTCAGAATGAAAAGATTTCTATATCTAAAAAATTGCTTAAATTATTAATTGAAAAAGAAAATTTTTTATCAACTATCATTGAGCTTAATATTGATGGTAATTCTCAAAATGTTTTACCAAGAGAAATTAAGTATGATGTTATAACCGATGAGCCTATTCATGTGGATTTTTTAAGAGTAGTTAAAGGTGCAAACATAAGAATTGAAATTCCTGTAAAATTTATAAATCATGAAAAATCACCAGGTTTAAAAAGAGGTGGTGTATTAAATATCGTAAGAAGAAAAGTTGAACTAAGATGTCCAAGCGAAAAAATTCCTGAAAACATCATTTTAGATCTTGATGGAATAGATATCGGGCAAAGCTTTAAAATTTCCTCAGTCAAATTAGAAAATGATGTTGTTCCAACAATTAAGGGAAGAGATTTTGTTATTGCGACACTTGCTGCACCAACAGTAATGAAAGAACCAGAAAAACCAACCGAAACAACTGCAGGCGCTGAAGCATTGGCGGATGGTGAAAAAGTAGCCGCCGAGGGAGCAGAAGGTGATAAAAAACCTGGCGAAGCAAAAAAACCTGGTGAAGCTAAAAAATCTGCTGAAGAAAAAAAATAATAAATCAAGCTTGAAATTTACTACTTCTCAAATCTAAAAATATGCTTTTACTTGTAGGTCTAGGTAATCCAACACCAGATAGTGAGAACAACAGACATAATGTTGGTTTTAAAATTATCGATGCTATAAATAAAAAATTTAGTTTATCAAAACAAAAGCCAAAATTTAAAGGATTACTAACTACTGGAAATGTAGCAAAACAAAAAATCTATGCAATAAAACCTCTAACTTTTATGAACAACTCAGGTACCTGTATAAGGGAATTAATTGAATATTTTAAAATTGAGGCTCAGGATGTTATGGTCTTTCATGACGATTTGGATATTGAATTCGGTAAAATTAAAGCAAAATTTGGGGGATCAAGCGCTGGTCATAATGGTATCGATTCTATCGATAAATTTATTGGAAAAGATTATTCTAGAATAAGAATTGGAATTGGTAAACCCAAAAATGGTATGGAAGTTACTGATTATGTATTGCAAAATTTTGATGGGGATGAAATGTTGGGACTTGAAAAAATAGTATCAAATATTACCAACTCTATTTCTATGCTAATTGATAAAAAATTAGATTTGTTTTCTAGTGCCGTTAATAATAAATAATGAGCTTCAAGTGTGGTATAGTAGGATTGCCTAATGTTGGTAAATCTACATTATTTAACGCATTAACCAACTCAAGCAAAGCTCAAGCTGCGAATTTTCCTTTTTGTACAATTGATCCAAATGTTGGTGTCGTGCCCGTTCCTGATAATAGATTAGAAAACTTAGCTAGAGTTTCAAAATCAAAAAAAATTATCAATACAACTATTTCATTTGTTGATATTGCCGGATTGGTTAAAGGAGCTTCAAAAGGAGAGGGATTAGGTAATAAATTTTTATCCCACATTAGAGAAGTAGACGCTATCATTCATATGATTAGATGCTTTGACTCAGATGATATTCAAAATGTAAATCCTACTGTAGATCCTGTGAGAGATCTTGAGATAATAGAAACTGAAATGATGCTAGCTGACTTAGAGTCGATTCAAAAAAGACTAGAAAAAAATAATAAAAAAAATATCGATGAAGAGCAGTTAAAAATACTTGAAATTGCGTCTGATTGTATCAATCATGGTAAAGATTTATCAATTTTAAAATCTCAATTTGAAACTAAAAAGCTTAACCAAAGTGGTCTACTATCTATTAAACAAAAAATTTTTGTTTGTAATGTTGATGAACAAAGTGTTCAAAAGGGAAATAATTATACAAAAAATTTTATTGAAAAGTTCGGAGAAGAAAATACATTAATAGTTTCAGCGGATATAGAAAATCAAATTAATTCTCTTGAAGTAGAAGAAAAAAAAAATTATATGGAAATGATTGGATTAAAAGAAACTGGGTTAAGCATGTTAATTCAAAAAGGATATAAAATTCTTGAACTAGATACCTACTTTACATCTGGACCTGAAGAAACTAGGGCATGGACTATTAAAAAAAACTGTACAGCACCTAAAGCGGCAGGTGAAATTCATTCAGATTTTGAAAAAGGATTTATAAGAGCTGAAACAGTTTCTTATGAAGATTTCATAATAAATGAAGGTTGGGTTAATTCTAAAACTAATGGAAAAATGAGATTAGAGGGAAAAGATTATATAGTTAAAGATGGCGATGTATTAAACTTTAGATTCAATACGTGACCAAATTTTCTTCATACTAAAATAAACCAAGATAGTTAAAATAATTAAATAAAGAATTGCTTTAAAGCCCATTTTATGTCTAGACTCTAAATGAGGTTCGGCAGTCCACATTAAAAAAGTTGTAATGTCTTTTGACATTTGTGCCACTGTTGCTTCAGTTCCATCTGAATATGTCACAATACCATCAGATAGTGGGCTTGCCATCTTAATTTTATTACCATCTATGTATTTATTATAATAAACACCTTCATCAAGAATAATTTCTGCTGGTGGATCTTCGTATCCTTGAAGCAAAGAATAAATATAATTAGCTCCTCCACTTCTGGCCTTAATTAAAACTGACATATCAGGAGGATAAGCGCCACCATTTGCAGCCTGAGCAGCTTTAACATTATCGTAGGGCTTTACAAATTTATCGGATAGTTTTCCTGGTCTTACGAACATTTCTCCATCTGCGTTAGGTCCATCTTTAACTTCAAATGAAGCAGCTATTGCTTTAGCCTGCTCTTCAGTAAATTCTGGGCCACCTTTTTCGGTTAAATTTCTATAACTAAGGTATTTCATTGAATGACAAGAAGAACACACTTCTGAATAAATTTGATAACCTCTTTGAAGAGATCCTCTATCAAATTTTCCAAAAAGTCCTTTAAAAGTCCAATCAGTTTTTAAAAGTTCAATTTTTTCAGCTGCATTACTAATATGATTGGTAAAATTTATTAAAGTTAAAATTGTGATTAATTTAATTACGTTTTTCACGTTATTTTTCAAAACTCTCTTTATTTTTAGCGATCGCTAAATTGGGCGATCCTCCAAGCACTGGATCAGTAATGCTTAAAGGTACAGGCAAAGTTTTTTCTTTAAACCCAAGAACTGGTAATATAACTAAAAAATGAAGAAAATAATAAGAAGTAGCTATTCTTGCAATCAATAAATAAAGCCCCTCAGCTGGCATAGCTCCCATATATCCCAGTATCAAAACATCCGCTAACAAAATCCAGTAAAACTGTTTGTACAAAGGTCTAAACACTGCAGATCTAATTTTGGAAGTATCGAGCCACGGCAGTAGAGCTAAAATTATGATTGCAAATAGCATTGCAAGAACGCCCAAAAGTTTATCTGGGATTGATCTTAAAATTGCATAAAAAGGTAACAAATACCATTCAGGTACAATATGAGCGGGAGTAACCATTGGATTTGCTTCGATATAATTGTCAGCATGACCCAAAATATTTGGGGCATAGAAAACAAAAAATGCAAACACAATCATAAACATTAATAAAGCAAATCCATCTTTAATTACTATATATGGATGAAATGGTACCGTATCTTTAGAGGGTTTTTTAATATCTATTCCAACAGGATTATTATTTCCTGGAACATGTAGTGCCCAAATATGCAAAACTACAAGTCCTAGAATTAAAAAAGGAATTAAATAATGTAAGGTAAAAAATCTTGTTAAAGTTGGATTGTCAACTGAATAGCCTCCCCATAGCCACGCAACAATTCCCTCACCCACCAAAGGTATTGCACTAAATAAATTTGTAATTACCGTTGCACCCCAGAAGCTCATTTGTCCCCATGGAAGTACGTATCCCATAAAGGCTGCTGCCATCATTAATAAATAAATAATAATTCCAATAATCCAAATAATTTCTCTTGGTGATTTATAAGATCCATAAAATAATGATCTAAATATATGTATGTATACTGCTAAAAAAAACATTGAAGCACCATTTGCATGTATATATCTAATTAACCAGCCATAATTTACATCTCTCATAATTTGCTCTACACTCTCAAATGCCATGTCTGCATGGGCAATGTAGTGCATTGCGAGTGTTAGTCCTGTTATAATCTGTGTGATTAAGCAAAAAGTTAGTATTCCACCAAATGTCCACCAGTAATTTAAGTTTTTTGGTGTTGGGTAGTCAGTTAAATGGTTTGCAAGAGTAAGAATTGGCAATCTATCATTGAACCATTTTCCAACTTTTGATTTAGGTGTATATTCGTGGTCACTCATATAATTTACCCAATTTTAATTTTACCAGCATCAACAAATTCATATTTAGGAATTTCCATATTTAAAGGTGCTGGTCCTTTTCTTATTCTGCCAGATGTATCATAATGCGATCCGTGGCAAGGACAAAACCATCCGTTGTAATCTCCCTTGTCATTCAAAGGCACACAACCTAAGTGCGTGCACACTCCTACCATCACCAACCACTCTGGATCTTTAGCTCGATCTTCGTCTTTTTCTGGATGCTTTAAATCTTCCATTTTAACTGACTTTGCCTCTGTAATTTCATCTTGAGTTCTTCTTCTTATAAACACTGGTTTTCCTCTCCATAGAACTGTTATGGTGTTACCTGGTTTAACAGAACTGATGTCTACCTCTGTGCTTGCTAATGCTTTAACTGAAGCATCTGGGTTCATTTGATCTACCAATGGCCAAACTGCCGCTGCTACTCCAACTGCACCTACCACATAAGAAGCTGTAAATAAAAATTCTCTTCTTTCAGGTTTTTTATCAGACATATGTTAATTTTAAGTTAAAATTTAATTAATATATGCTTTCATATAAGAAATTAACTTTTTTTCTACTGAAAGAATGACACATAATTATATTAATTTAAGACCTATAATTGCTTTATATGAACCTGATATACCTCAAAATACCGCTGCTATAATTAGAACTTGCGCTTGTTTAGGGACAAAATTAGAAATAATTGAACCCTGTGGATTTTTGTTAGACGATAAAAGATTTAAAAGAGTAGTGATGGACTATATGGATCTAAATAAAATTGAATTTTATCAAAGCGCAGATCAGTTTTTTGAAAGAAAAAAAAAACAAAGAATTATATTAATGACCACTAAAGCATCGATGTCTTATACTAAATTTAAATTTAAATTAGGTGATACAATTTTATTTGGAAGGGAAAGTGCAGGTGTGCCAGAGAACATTCATCAACTAATTAAAAATCGATTAAAAATACCTATGGAAAATAATATGAGATCATTAAATGTTGCTTCTTCGGTTGCAATTGTTTTGGCAGAAAGTTTAAGACAAACTAGTATAATTTAGAATGAATTTAGAAACCAAAAAAGATTTAGCAAGTAATTGGTTCAAATTGATTCAAAATTCAATTTGTAACGATATTTATAATCTAGAAAATAATAAAATAAAATTTACATCTACTGCATGGAAAAGAAATGAAAAGAAAGATGAGGGTGGAGGTGAATATAGAATTTTGCAAAACGGAAAAGTTTTTGACAAAGTTGGGGTTAATTTTTCAAAAGTTTATGGAACATTTCCAAAGCAATTTCAACAAAATATACCTGGTGCTGATAAAAGTCCAAAATTTTGGGCCTCAGGCGTTTCAATAGTAATGCATATGAAAAACCCTCTAATACCTGCAATGCATTTTAATACTAGATATATTTGTACTACTCACGATTGGTTTGGAGGAGGTATGGATGTTACTCCGTCATATAAAGATGAAAAAGAAAAAAAAGAATTTCATTATATTTTAAAAAAAATGTGTGATCGTCATAATAAAAATTATTATAATAAATATAAAAAATGGTGTGATAAATATTTTTATTTATCTCATAGAAAAGAGACTAGAGGAATTGGTGGAATTTTTTTCGATTATAAAAAAAATAATTTCGAAAATAATTTTAAATTTGTAAGAGATTTGGGTATTACTTTTCAGGAAATTTTTAATCAAATTATTCAAAAAAAAATAAAAAAAAAGTGGACTTTAAAAGATAAAGAAATGCAATATATAAAAAGAGGTCGTTACGTAGAATTTAATTTATTGTATGATCGTGGCACTAAATTTGGATTACAAACAGGAGGTAATGTAGAAGGAATTTTAATGTCATTACCACCTTTAGCAAAATGGAAATAATATGGATAAAGAAGCTATTACTTTAAATGGATTAAAAAAATTAAAAGAAGAATTAATTTATCTAAAAGAAAAAAAAAGACCTCAGATAGTTGCTGCTATTTCAGAGGCCAGATCTCACGGAGATCTTAAAGAGAACGCAGAATATCATGCTGCAAAAGAAGAACAGTCTCATAATGAAGGCAGAATTTCGGAAATCAACGACATTATTGCACGAGCCAATGTTATAGATGTAGCCGAAATAAATAATGATGGAAAAGTTATTTTTGGTTCTACGGTATTCTTAGAAAACTTAGATACAGGTGAAAAAATAACTTACAAAATTGTAGGTAGAGATGAAGCGGACTTAAAACAAAAACTAATTTATTTTCAATCGCCAATTGGTAAAGGTTTAATAGGAAAAAATAAGAGTGAACTTGTTGAGATTTCAACTCCTGCGGGGGTGAAAAATTTTAAAATTATAGATGTAAAATATATTTAATTACTAATAATAGACTTAATTTTTTGCTCTGAAATTTGAAAATTATTTTTTACCCAAGCTTCCTCAATTAATTTTAATTTGCTTCCTAACATTTTGCCCTCAGGTATATTATATTTGGACATTAAAATATTTGCTCCAATCGGCATAGTGGGAATAATTTTATCTTGATAAGTATTTAGTAATTTTACTAAATTTTTTTCAAACTTTTTTGATTTAAATATTTTATAATTAATAATATCTGTAACAGCTTGTTTTCCATTAAAGTAAAAAAACTGATTTAAATTTTTTTCTGAAAATGAATTAATATTAACTTTTTTTTTATAAAAATTATCAATTAATTTTAATCTTTTTTGATTTTTTTTTGATATATTAAATTTATATAAAAAATAATCAACGTTATCAGTACCATCTACGATCATTAAAGATAAAAGAAAAATAAAATCAATTTCATATATTTTTTTCATTGTATAAAAATTTAATTCTAAAAAAAAATTTAAATTTTTAAATTGCGGAAAAATTATTTGAATAAGCTCAAGACAATCTTTGTCTTTAAATAATTTTAAAAATCCATTTGACTGCGATAATTTTTGGAATTCATCTAAAAGTCTTTCAGTGGATAAATTAGAAACACCTTCAATATTTCTTTTTATAATTTTGATTATTTGTGGTTTATGCTTCTTGTTAGAATAATTCAAAAAAAATCTTATGTATCTTAATATCCTCAAATAATCTTCTTTAATTCTTATTTCTGGATCACCAATAAAATTAACATCACCATTTTCCAAATCTTTTTTTCCATTAAGTGGATCAAACAAATTTCCTTCTCTATCAGCGTAAATTGCATTTATTGAAAAATCTCTTCTTGAAGCATCTTCTTTCCAATCATTAGAAAATTCAACTTTTGCATGTCTACCATCTGTGGAGATGTCTTTTCTCAATGAAGTAATCTCATACTTATGGTTATCTAAAACTACTGTTATTGTTCCATGTTCTATTCCGCTTTCATAATAATTAATTTTATTTTTTCTTAAGACTTCAGAGATTTCTTTTGGCTTCAAATTTGTGGCAAGATCAATATCGTCGAATTTTTCTTTTTTTACGATTTTTCTTACGCAACCACCCACATATCTTAATTCACTTGTTGATGAGTAAGAGTTGATTGCATCAAAAATTTTCTTTATTGGTGTTTTGTTAGTAATATTTTGTAAATTCTGACTAATATAATCAAGATTATTTGCTCTTAAAAAGAGTTTATCTAAAAAAAAATTCATATTTGGCTGGGGCTCTAGGAATCGAACCTAGGATGCAGGTACCAAAAACCCGTGCCTTACCGCTTGGCTAAGCCCCAATAATAAAATCATATAACATAAAAAAAAAAAATTATATAGTTTTTGACGTAATGCACCAAAAATTTTTAAATTTTCTCTTAAAATGTACTTTAGCCATTTCACAATCTTTTTTGAATTGATAATAACCAACAATTACTGATCCAGATCCAGTCATTCTCACAAAAATTGGAGTTATGAAACTTTCAAGAAATGACTTAATCGTTTTTAAAATCGGATATTTTAAGAAAGCAACTTTTTCTAAAGCATTACTTTGGTCGATCAAAAATTCAGAACTAAACAATAGTTTTTTTTGGAAATGAAATTTTGCCCTTGTAAAATTTTTAACCAAAGAATAAATAGTTTTCGTTGAACATCCAAAATTTGGTTTAGCTAATAAAACATGATACTGAGGACATTTAAAAAATCTTTTAATATTATTATTTGACGTAAAAATAGTATTTGTTGGATTAATGCCTAAAAATACATCAGATCCAATTAAACTTGTAATATTTACGATGTCTTTATTTTTAATTTTAAGAATTTTTTTTTTTAAAAAATAGTTTAAAATATTTGCAGTATTCATCGATCCACCTCCGAGTCCAGCTTTTTGTGGAATATTTTTTTGTATTCTAATTTGAAATTTATGGTTATTTAATAGATTTTTTTGATCGAGAATATTTAATAATTTAATTACAGTATTGTTATTATTGCTAATATTTTTTGAAAATTTTCCATAAAAAAAAACTTGATGATTTTTTTTATTAGTTTTTTTAATAAAAATTAAATCATGTAATTCAATAAATGTAACTAGAGTTTCAATTTTATGCAATAAAGTAGTTTTACCAGTAATATTAAGTGCTAAATTAATTTTTGCAAAAGATTTAATAACACTATAGCTCATTTCTAGGATGTTTTAGAGGCCTTTAATTAATTTAGTATTAATTTTTTTCTTCATTTCTTCTTCCACATCCTGCAAAGCTAGGGCATTAAACCAAAAATATCTTGCTTGAATTTTTCTATTCAATTTCCAAAGGATATCTCCATAATGATCGCTCACTACTGGATCGTCAGGCATTAATTCAACTGCTCTTTTAAGATATTTTTCAGCTTCTATGTAGTTGGATGTTAAATAATACGCCCAACCAATTGAGTCTATAATAAATGGATCATCCTTTTCTTGCAAATATGCTTTTTCCAACATTTTTATTGCTTCATCAATTTTATAATCTCTTTCCAACCATGAATAAGCTAAATAGTTTAAAACATAAGCATCATCGGGATTTATTTTTAGGGAATGCAGTAGATCTTCATCTGCTTTTTTAAAATTAGTCATTCGCTCATAGCTACCGCCCCTTCTATACAGCAGATCTGCTTTAATATATGAGGTATCATCTAATGTTGAAATAATTTTAGAGTAATATTCAATTGCTTTATTGTATTTTTTTGAATTCTTGTAGAAATTTCCCATATCAAATAACATTTTTGAGCTAGGATTTATAATCTTTTCAAATTTTGAACTAATATACTTCAATCCTTCGTCTTTGTTTTTTTGCTTTACAATAATGTCTGCTTCCTTTTTTATTCTATACCAATAATAAAACTCATCGTTTTCATTAAAATTAATTAATATTTTTTTAGCTTCATCATACTGTTCATTAATATAAAAATTTTCTGCTACTAGTGAATAATTAAATTTAAATTTTGGATTTAAATAAATTGACAGATTTATATAAAAATTAGATTTTTCAAAATTATCACTTGAAGAATAAAGATTAGAAATTAAAAATAAAAACTCACTAATAATATCGTTATGGTTATTACATGAAAAAACTTTTTTAAACTCATTGTATTTTTTATTATCCATCCAATTTTTGGCTTGCAGTAATAATAGATTTGAATTAATAAAATCTAATTGCTCAAGAATTAAGTTGGCCTCATCAATTTTTTTATTATCGATTAAATAGCTAATGTAAAAAAAAATATACCTTGAATAATCTCCTTCATTGTTATTAATTAAATTTAAAAAATATGAGTTAGTTTTCTCATCATTTAAATAGCAATTTGAAAAAGTTTTATTAATTAAAGCTAGATTTCCAGAATTTTCTTTATCAGCCAAAAGTTTTTTTTGTTCAAAAAGATAAATAAATTGTCTCAAAGAGTTAAATACAACTATTTCAAACTTATCTTCATTTATAAATTTTGATGATTGGATTAAATATTTTTCAGCAATTTCAAAATCATTTTTTTTTAAACTGTCAGCTATTAGGAGTAAATATGCATCAAAAAAATTAATGTTATCTTTTTGACTATTGTTTTTTAAAACATCAATTGCTTGGAGTATTTTATTATCCAAAACCAAAGCATAGACATATCTTTTTAAGTATAGATCATGTTTATTTAGAAGATTTTTTGATGAATTAAAAAACTTAAGTGCATCAGAATTTTTTCTGTTTTCAAAAGCAACAATTCCAGAGAAATAATCTGATAAATTTTTTGAATTAAAATCATCTAAACTAATGCTTTTAGAGTATAAAGGGCTCTGATAAATTAATGAAGCTATTACTAGTAATTTTAAAAATTTAAAATACATTTAATCATTCTATGTCTAAAAAAAGAATAAATCAAAATACGATATATGATGAAGAATTTATAAATTCAATTGAACCAGATTTTACATTTGCTAATAAGCCAATAAATAGATTTAAAATTATCCAAGGTCAATGTGAACTAAATTCAATTAATAAAAATAAACTTTTGACTGAACTTAAAAAACAAATAAATTCAATTGAAGATTGTAATTTAAAATCCCACTCTGAAAAACTTATATTAGGCGATGGAAACTTAAATAGCCCAATTATGATAATTGGTGAAACCCCCGGAGTAGAAGAGAGCAAAACTGGATTAACATTTCAAGGTGATGTTGGGAAATTACTTAATAAAATGTTATCCGCTATAAATATTGAAAAAAAAAATACTTATTTAAGTTATGCAATAAATTTTCAACCACCTGAAGACAGAAAACCGACTTCTCAAGAAATAAAAAGATACTCAATTTTTTTAAAAAAACATATTTCAATAATTGATCCAAAGATTCTTATTTTAATGGGTAGCACTGCAATGGAGTCGATTATAGGCTTTAATGAAAAAATATCATCAGAAAGAGGAAAGTGGAAAGAAATTATAATAAATAATAAAACTTACCAAATCATAATAACTTTTAATCCGTCTTATTTAATTCGATTCCCTGAAAACAAAAAATATTCCTGGGAAGATTTAAAAAAAATAAAACAAAAAATACAAGATTTAAATTTAAAAATTTAATGAAGATTATTGCTGGTGTTGATGAAGCAGGACGAGGGAGTTTAATAGGACCTGTTTATGCTGCAGCAGTTATTTTAAATAAGTCTATTAAAAAAAAATTATTAAAAGATTCAAAATCAATATCCAAAAATAGGAGAGAATTCTTATTTAAATATATCAAAAAAAATTCTATTTGGGCGACTGGTCAGGCTTCGGTTAAAGAGATAGAAAAAATTAATATTTTACAGGCCAGTTTGCTTGCAATGAAAAGAGCAATTCTAAAACTTAAAAAAAAACCCAATATTGTTTTAATTGATGGAAATCAATTACCAAATTTAAAAAATTATAATCTCAAAACAGTTATAAAAGGTGATCAAAAAATACCTTCTATTTCAGCAGCATCCATTATTGCAAAAGTCTCTAGAGATAAATTTATAACCATATTGGCAAATACAAATAAAGGTTATTTTTGGAACCAAAATTTTGGTTATGGTACAAAAAAACATTTACTAGCTATTAAAAAACTTGGAATTACAAGACACCACAGAAAAACTTTTTCTCCGATTTCTATAATTAATACTCCTAAAAAA
Organism: Pelagibacteraceae bacterium; assembly: GCA_009693705.1. Classification (GTDB taxonomy): domain Bacteria; phylum Pseudomonadota; class Alphaproteobacteria; order Pelagibacterales; family Pelagibacteraceae; genus Pelagibacter. The sequence goes on along the minus strand of SHWS01000001.1, from coordinate 13,382 downwards.
CACAACATCTGGTTGCTAAAAAATAAACTTACACAAAAAAATTAAAATAATTCAATCATGGGTTGACCCAAGAATCCTTTTGGAGTCTAATTATTTTATATAAATGACAAGTGATTTAAAAAATAAGATTATTAATGGCGACAGTCTGGAAGAATTAAAAAAAATTCCGAGCGATACATTTGATTTAGTTTTTGCAGACCCTCCATACAATTTACAATTAAAAGGAGAATTAACCAGACCAGATAGATCAAAAGTAAATGCAGTAAACGATAAATGGGATCAATTTAAAAGTTTTCAACAATATGATGAATTTACTTATTCGTGGTTAAGTGAATGTAAGAGAATTTTAAAAAAAGATGGTGCTATATGGGTTATAGGAAGCTATCATAACATTTTTCGAGTAGGTACGACTATTCAAAATTTGGGATTTTGGATTTTAAATGATGTTATTTGGAATAAAAATAATCCAATGCCAAATTTTAGAGGTAGGCGTTTTACTAATGCCCATGAAACCCTAATTTGGGCTTCAAAATCCGACAAATCAAAATATACTTTTAACTATCAATCTTTAAAATGTTTAAATGACGATTTACAAATGAGATCTAACTGGAATTTACCTATTTGCAGTGGACAAGAAAGACTAAAAAAAAATGGTAAAAAAATACACTCAACTCAAAAGCCAGAATCTTTATTACATAGAATATTATTGGCAAGCACTAATAAAAACGATTTTGTTTTAGATCCCTTTTTAGGTTCAGGAACAACAGCGGCTGTTGCTAAAAAATTAGGAAGAAATTATTATGGAATTGAAAAAGAGATCAGTTACGTTAAGGCAGCAGATCAAAGATTGAAATTTACTAAACCAATCGAAGATGATTATCTGGACACATTAGAAAATAATAGATCTAAACCAAGAATACCATTTGGATCATTGGTTGAGCTTGGAATAATTAAACCAGGAACTTCTATTTTTGATAATAAAAAGAAAATAAGTGCAAAAATTATGGCAGATGGTAGCATTAAGCATGATCAAGCAAAAGGATCTATTCATAAAGTAGCAGCAATAATTTTGGGAGCTGAAAGTTGTAACGGATGGACTTATTGGCACTATAATTTAAATGGAAATTTTTTACCCATTGATAATTTAAGACAAAGATTGATTTCAAAAAATTAATTTCTATAAACTTTTCCTAAATAATTTTCTAAAAATTTTTTATTTTTTGTTAGAATTTTTAAAAAAAAGTTTCTCATGGATATCATAATCGGACTTGATAAATGAAAAGCAAATTGATTTATTTTTGATCTATTTTTAATCATTTTCAATTTTTTAACTCTATTAATATGAAAATTACTATAAGAATTATTTTTGATACTTTCATATAATTCAAAAGCACCTTCAATTGATTGGGAAGCACCTTGAGCAAATGATGGTGGAACAGCAAAAAAAGCATCTCCTATTAAGAAAAGATTGTTTTTAACTGGTTCATAAAAATTTTTACTAATAAAAACAGGATAATATTTAATTTTTTTTATTTTGGTATTGTAGGGTAACCCTCCTAAAAATTTATTGATAGAAAAGTCGTCATTAAAAAATTCATAGTTTTTAGGTTCCTGAAATTTTAAATAGTGTTTTAAAATTGCAATATAATTAAAATCTTCCGTCTTATTCACTGGATAAATAACATTGTGAAAATTTTTTCCTAAAAATAAGGAAATGTTGTCTAAATTTATACCAGTTAAATCCTTTTTATTAATTACACCTCTTATGGCAACTGATCCATTAAATGATGGTTTGACAAGATTATTTGTAATTAATCTTTTGGCTTTTGAAAATATGCCGTCCGATATAATTAAAAAATCACATTCCCTTGAAATATTATTTTGAAAGACTAATTTAATTAAATTCTTAGTATAATTTATTTGTGAAATATTATGATCATATTTAATTATTTCAGTATTTAAATTTTCTTTTAAATAATTAATCAAAATTGATCTTTTTAGAGTAGTATATTTACAATCTATGGTATTAAAATCTGAAATATTTAAATCGCATATTTTCATATTTTGATTGACCGAATAAAAATCAATCTTGTTAGGATTAAATTTGTCTTGTGAGTTAAGATTTTCAAATCCAATTTTATTTAAAAGTTTTATACTATTAACAGACAATTGAATCCCATATCCCTCATCAAGATCTAATGAATTGTTTTTTTCATAAATTGTTATTTGGTAATTCGGATTTCCTTTAAATAAATTTGCAAAAAATAAACCCGATATCCCTGCTCCAATAATTGCAATTTTTTTCATTAATAGTGTTCTAGAAAATTAATAATTTTTTTAGTAAAAGTAGGCAAAATATATTTTTTTATATTTTGAGGATCGATCCAATATGAAAAAGGAATCTTTTTATTGAATTTTTTGAATATAAACTGAATATTCATATTCATATTAGACATTTTAAAATTTAAATTCGAATTAAAATTTTTTTGATTAACTATTTCATCCATTGGAAAAATATTTAAATTCTTTAGAAAATTAAATTCAGTATTCTTAATAAGTAAATAATTATTATTATGTTTATAAACTTTTATTAAGAAATATTTATTTATATTTCTTTTAATTGCTTTTCTCATGCTAAAGTCTTTTCTAATAAATGATTTACAATTTTTAAAAATTGGACATTGATTACACAGTGGATTTAAAGGTTTACAAACTGTTGCTCCTAATTCCATTAGAGCCTGGGCGTAATCACCAGGTCTATTTGACTTGGTAAATATTTTTTTTTTTTGATTAAGACTCTCTTTCACTATTTCGTTTTTTTTTTTTAAATATAAGTATCTTTTTAAAACTCTCTCTACATTTCCATCTAATGGAATTACGGGTATATTAAAGACAATTGCCAAGATTGCATTTGCTGTATAATCACCTATGCCTGGAAGAGATTTTAATTCAAAAAAATTATCAGGTAATTTATTATTGAATTTTTTTTTAATAATTTTTGCAGCTTTTTTTAAATTTCTTACTCTTGAATAGTAGCCCAGTCCCTCCCAAAGTTTTATGAGTTTTCTGTTACTTGTATTTGAAAGTTTTTCTAAAGTTGGAATATCTTTAATAAATCTATTAAAATATGGAACTACTGTTGTGACTTGTGTTTGCTGTAGCATAAATTCACTTACTAAAGTGAAATATTGCTTTTGTTTAAAAGATGTTTTTTTTCGCCAGGGTAATTTTCTTTTATTAAAATCGTACCAATCGAGAATTTTTTTTGATATTGTTACATCTTTTATATGCATTTTAAAAATAATATTAAGCAGAGAAATGTCACCATTCAAGGTTTAAGATCTTTTAAAGACACTTTGCCTAAAAACATTAAAAAAATTATAAACAAAAAAGGTCACATATATTCTGAAACAATCAATAATTGGAAGTATATTGTTGGAACAGAGCTATTTAAATTCTGTTACCCAAAAACATTTAAAAATTCTAATAGATTTGGCGTGAGCACATTAGTAGTAATGGTTCAAAGAGGGCATGAAATAGATTTGGAATATTCAAAAAAAAATGTTTTAGATAAAATGAATAGTTTTTTTGGTTATTCTGTTGTTGAAAAACTAAAGCTTATAAGTTTTGATGATGAAGAAAAATTTTTATCAAAAAATCTCATATCTAATAAAAATGTGACAATTAATAAATATCAGGATAAAGTAAAAAATGTTAAAAATAAAAAAATAAAAAAATCACTAATGGAACTTGCAAAAGTTTTTAAAAAAAGATGAAAAAAACTTTATTATTAATAATTATTATTTTAGGCTTATTTTCAAATGCTGGAGCAGAAACATCTTCTTTGATAAAAAGAATTTTTGTAGGAAATGAAGATGCCAAAATAACTATTCTTGCATACGAGTCTTTAACTTGCAGTCATTGTGCAAACTTTCATAAGAATGTTTATCCGGAACTTAAAAAAGAATATCTTGATACGGGTTTAGCAAAAATCGAATTCAGGCACTTTCCTTTAGATATAACGGCATTAAATGCTGCAAAAATTTCACAATGTAAAAATGATGGTAATTCAAACATTCTAATGAGTCTTTATGCTAACCAACAAAAATGGATTAAAGGAAGTACCATTGAAGAAGCAAATAAAAATCTTCAGGACTTTGTAAATAGCGAGGGTTTTGAGGTAGATTTTGAAAAATGCATTAATAACAGTGAAATTGAGGATTTTATATTAAATGATCGAATCGATGGTGTTAAAAATTTTAAGGTAAATGCTACTCCCACGATAATAATTAATAATGAAAAGTTTGAAAAAACCCTAGATTATAAGAATTTAAAAAAAGCTCTTGAAAAACTGATATAAGTTAACGCATGGAGTTTAAAAAAATCCAACTTAATGGATTTAAGTCTTTTGCTGAAAAAACAAATTTCTTAATTGAAGATGGTTTAACCGGTATAGTTGGTCCTAATGGTTGTGGTAAATCAAATATTGTAGAATCTTTAAGATGGGTAATGGGAGAAACATCAGCAAAGAGCATGCGTGGCTCTGGGATGGAAGATGTAATATTTTCTGGAACGTCTAATAAACCATCTAAAAATATAGCAGAAGTTTCAGTAACAGTTGCAAATCAAAATAAAGAAGGGCCGATTCAATATCGTGACCTGCATGAAATTCATGTAAGAAGAAAAATTGAAAAAGATAAAGGTTCAAAGTTTTATATAAATGAAAAAGAAGTGAGAGCAAGAGATGCACAAATGTTTTTTGCAGATTTATCAACAGGCGCTCACTCACCTTCCATGATTAGCCAAGGACGTATTGGTGCTTTAGTAACCGCAAAGCCAACTGATAGAAGAGCAATTTTAGAAGAGGCTGCGGGAATTTCAGGACTTCACGTTAGAAGACATGAAGCGGAATTAAGACTAGGAGCTGCTGAAAATAATTTAAAAAGAGCAGACGAATTAAGACGACAACAAGAAAAGCAACTGGCCAATCTTCAAAAACAAGCTGAGGAGGCAACAAAATATAAGTTAATTTCCCAAGAAATTAAAAAAATTGAAGCAGGTCTCTATTATTTAAAGTTAATAGAAATTGATAATGAAATAAGAATTGAAAATCAAATTAACAATGAAGCAGAAGGTGAAGTTAATAGATTTAATACTCAAATACTTGAAGCTGAAAAATTAATTAAATCTGAAATAGAAAAAGCATCTCCACTAAGAGAAAAAAATATTGAAATTTTATCGAAAATTCAAAGACTCAACTTAGAACTTCAAAGTTTAGATGAGGAAAACACAAGAATCCAAGACGAAATTGAAAGCATAAATAATTCAATCCAAACATTAAATGAGGATATTAATAGAGAAAAAGGCATAATTATTGATGCAAACTCTAATGAAAAAAGACTCAAAGAAGAAAAAAGTGATCTTATCGAAATAGATTCTAAATATTTTGAAACAGAAAAGTTGTCTAATGAGAGTTTATATGAAGCTAAAAGAATTTTGCAGGATGAGCAAAAATTAGTTGCCGATGTTGTGGCAAATATTGCTAATGGAGCACTAAATATAAGTATTGGACCAATCAAGAATGTAAAAAACACAATTAATCTAGCAAAAGAGTTAATTGATGCTAATGAAATTAATCAAGCATGTACTTTGTTAGACAGATGTATCATAGAACTTGATAATTATTTGAATGATTTAAAAAATGAAAAAAGTAGAGATGAACTATTAAGTGTTAACGAGAAATCTCATAATATAAAACTTCTTCAAGAAAAATATGCTGATGCCTATAGTAAAAATCAATCAATAAAAAATGAGTCAATAAAACGAAATCAAAGAATAAAAACTATCAAAATAGAAATTGAAAGTTGGATAAATTTATTATCAAATTCTGAAAAAATGGTCGTTGAATTAACAGATAGAAAAACTAAATTAGTCTCTCAATTTAAAAAATTAGACAATCAACCAACTTTACAAGCTGAAAGAAAAGGACAAATATCTGAAAGTTTGAGAGTTTCTGAAAAAGAAAAAATTGAAAATAAAGCAATCATCTTTGAAACTGACAAAAAAATTGAAATCTTAAGAAGTCAACTCAATCAAATTCAAGAACAATCTATTCAAATTAGAGAGAGAAAAGCTAGTTCTGGTGCAACAATTGATGGATTAAAAAATCGTAAAAAAGACTTACTTGATAGAATAAATTCTGAATTAGACTTATCTGAACAAAATGTTTTAGAAAACTCTAATCTTTATAATGTACGTGATCTACCTAATGCTGTTGATCAAGAAGATTTATTAGATAAAAAGAAGCAAGAGCGAGAAAAATTAGGTTCAGTTAATTTAAGAGCAGATGAAGAAACAAGTAAATTTGAAATTGAGATTAAAAAAATGGAACAAGATAGATCTGATTTAGTATCTGCAATAGCCAAACTAAAAGATAGCATCGGTGAACTTAACCAAAAGGGAAGACAAAGATTAATTGACTCTTTTGAAAAAGTTAATAGAAAATTTAATGAGGTTTACACAAAATTATTTAATGGAGGTACTGCTAAACTAGAATTGGTAGACTCTGAAGACCCACTAGAAGCCGGTTTGGAGATGCTAGTTAGTCCTCCTGGAAAAAGACTTCAATCGATAACATTACTGTCTGGTGGAGAACAAGCGCTTACTGCCCTATCTTTAATTTTTGCAGTTTTTCTTACTAACCCATCGCCAATATGTGTATTAGATGAAGTTGATGCTCCACTTGATGATGCTAATGTAACAAGATTTTGCGGCTTACTTGAAGAGCTAATAAAAATTACTAATACAAAATTTATCATTGTAACTCATCATGCATTAACCATGTCTAAAATGAATAGGCTTTACGGGGTAACTATGCCAGAAAAAGGAATTAGTCAGCTTGTTGCAGTTGATTTACAAAAAGCAGAGAGTATGGTTGCTTAAACTATACAAATGCCAAAAGATCAGTTCAAAAATCGCCTAGAGATTGCAAAAAATAAACTTACTAAAAGAAATTTATACAACGAAACAGAGAATGCTTCATCAATTGGTGCTGCTTTTAAACTGAGCACTGAACTAGTTTCGGCGGTTGTAGTTGGGACAATTATTGGGTTTATTTTAGACAAGACCTTTGGTACTAAACCTTGGTTAATATTAATATTTTTTTTCTTAGGTGTGGTTACTGGAATAATGAATGTAATTAGATCTGCAAAAAATATGCAAAGGTAGATAAAATTTATGGCTGCAAATCCAATGACACAATTCGAAGTTTATCGAATTGGACCAGAAATCAAATTAGGCACTTTTGATATTTCTTTTACAAATGCAAGTTTATTTATGGTTATAAGTTCAATGGCAATTTTAATAATTTTTTTCTTCGGTTCAAAAAAAAATTCATTATTACCAAATAAAGTTCAACTTTTAGCTGAACTAAGCTACACGTTTGTTTCAAAAATGATTAACGATACCGCAGGATCAAAAGCAAAACCTTATTTTTCTTTAATTTTTTCACTTTTTATGTTTGTGCTATTTTGCAATATGTTCGGTATGATACCCTATGCATTTACAGTTACTAGTCACATAATAGTAACATTTGTATTAGCGGCTTTTATTTTTATTGGTGTAACGATAATTGGTTTTATTAAACATGGAGTTGGATATCTAAAATTATTTGTACCTAGCGGAGTACCAATTATCCTTTTGCCATTAATAATCGTTATTGAAATTATTTCATACTTAAGTCGACCTATAAGTTTATCAGTTAGATTATTTGCTAATATGATGGCAGGTCATACCATGATGAAAGTTTTCGGAGGCTTTGTAATAAGTCTTGGAATAGTCGGTGGATGGTTGCCACTGAGTTTTTCGGTTGCTTTAACTGGCTTGGAGATCTTAGTTGCTTTTCTTCAGGCATATGTTTTTGCAATCTTAACCTGCATCTATTTAAATGATGCATTAAACTTACACCATTAAATTAACATAAGGAGGATATAATGGAATTAGAAGCAGCAAAAATGATAGGAGCTGGTCTTGCGGCAATAGCTTTAGCTGGTGCTGGAGTTGGAATTGGAATAATTTTTGGAAATTATTTGTCAGGAGCAATGAGAAATCCCTCAGCAGCACAAAAACAATTTCCTAATTTACTTTTAGGATTTGCACTCGCTGAAGCTACAGGACTATTTGGATTAGTAGTTGCATTAATCATTCTATTTGCATTTTAGATTTGATGATTAAAAAAATATTTTTTCAGTTAATATTTTTTAGCTTCCTAATGAAGGAAGCTTTTGCAGTCGAAAAAAGCGGAATGCCTCAATTAAATACTGAATTTTGGATTTCACAAATATTTTGGTTAACACTTACATTTGGTTTATTATATGGAGTTTTGTCAAAACTTATATTGCCAAAAATAAACACAAATTTAGAGAAACGAAAATCTAAAATATTAGAAAATATTGAGGCAGCAGAGAAACAAAAAGAAGATAGTGAAGCAAAACTATTGGTATACAATGAGATTATCTCCAAAAGCAAACTTGATTCTAAAACAATCCTTAATCAAGCAAGAGAAAAAGCATTAAAAGATATAAATATCAAAAAAGAACTATTGGAGAGTCAGATAGATGAAGAAATTAAAATAGTTGAAAAAGAAATCGAAAATTTAATAGAAAGTGCTCCAGAAAAGATAAATATAATTGCTAGTGAAATATCTTTTCAATTAATTCAAAAACTAACAGGCACTGAAGTTAATAATAGCAGTGTATCCGCGATAGTTGACGATCTATCAAGAAGGGGTAGAGATAAATATTATGGCAATTAATGCAACGTTTTGGGTAGCAGTTTCATTTGTAATCTTTTTTGGGTTATTAATATATTTAAAGATACCACTAAAAATTAATGATTTATTGAATAAGTTAATTTCTGACTTAAAAAATGAAATTGATGAAAGCGAGAGATTAAGGAATGAAGCAAAAATGCTACTTGATAACGCACAAAAAAAATTAGACGGTGCTGAAAGAATTAGCAACGATATTATTGAGCAAGCAAAAAAAGATAGCGACCAATTAATAATTGAATTAAATGATAAATTTCATAAGTCATCAGAAATAAAAAAAAATCTTGTAAAAAATAAAATTATTCAAATGAAAGAAGCGGCTATTAAAGATATTAGAGATGCTTCAATCAAAATTGCTATAGATGCTGCTAAAAAAATTATTTCAACATCAATAGGTTCTTCAAAATTAGATGGTCTTTTTCAAAAAAATTTAGATGAGACTAAAGAAGAATTAAAAAAAATTAATTCATAATATTCTTACAATTTCTTTAAAAAAATATAGATTGATAAAATGAATTCTATAGTTATTGGTTCAGGATTTGGTGGTATTGCTGCTGCCATAAGATTAAAAGCAAAAAAACATAACGTTATCCTTATTGAAAAACATCACGACCTTGGTGGTCGAGCAAGAGTTTTTAAAAAAAATGGATTTACTTTTGACGCTGGTCCAACTGTAATCACAGCACCATATTTGATCGATGAATTGTTTCAATTATTTAATAAGGAGTCAAAAAATTATATTCAGCTAACACCTTTAAAAACTTGGTATCAATTTATATTTGAAGATAAAACGAAATTTAATTACTCTGGAGACGAGCAAGAGATGAAAAATCAAATAGAAAAAATTAATAAAGATGATTTTAAAGGCTATCAAAAACTAGTTAGTTTTACAAAAAAAATTTTTGATAAAGGTTTTTTAGAACTTGCAGACACTCCCTTTGATAAACCATTTGTAATGTTGCGGCAATTACCTGCATTATTAAAACTCAAAAGTTACAAATCAGTTTATTCCTTGGTCTCTCAGTATATAAAAAATGAAAAATTAAGAAGAATATTAAGCATGCACCCACTTTTGGTTGGCGGAAATCCTTTTAGTACAACTTCTATTTATGGATTAATTTTATATTTAGAAAAAAAGTGGGGAATTCATTATTCTATGGGTGGAACTGGAAATATTATAAAAGGTTTAGAAAAACTAATGACCGAAATTGGAATTAAAATTATAAAAGGTCATGAGGTAACTAAAATTATTACAAATAATCAGAGGATCAAAGGAATAAAACTTGATAACAATGAAGAAATAATGGCTGACAATGTTGTTTGTAATGCGGATCCACCAGCAGTTTATGACAAACTTTTAGACGAAACTAATTATAATAAAATATTCAAATGGAAAAGAAAAAGAATGGAATATTCAATGGGTTTATTCGTCTACTATTTTGGTACTAAAAAAATATACGGCAATATCGAACATCACACGATAAAGTTTGGAGACAAATATAAAGAGCACTTGGATGATATTTTTGAAAAAAAAAAATTAAATGATGACATAAGCTACTATTTGCATAGGCCTTCGGCGACAGATAGTTCCATGGCTCCTGAAGGACACGACTGTTTTTATGTTCTTGTTCCAGTGCCAAATAATCAATCTAAAATAAATTGGTCTATACAAGGTGACAAAATTAAAAACTTAGTCATAGATAAAATGGAGGAAAGCTTACTGCCCAATCTTAGAGAAAATATAGTTGAAGATTTTTACCTAACACCTGATTATTTTGAAAAAGACTTAAATACAAAATATGGATCTGGATTTTCAATTCAACCTAAATTCACACAGTCTGCATATTTCAGATTTCATAATAAATCTGAAGTTTTTAGTGGTCTCTATTTTGTTGGAGCCGGAACCCATCCTGGAGCTGGTCTTCCTGGAGTCCTCTCGTCAGCAAAAGTATTGGATAAAATTTTATAATGGTTAGTAAAAATTATTTATCTATTTATGCAAAATCCTTTAATTGGGCTGGATTTTTTTTACCAAAAGATACTTATAGAGAATGCAGTACATTATACGATTTTTGCAGGACTGTTGATAATATCGCTGATGAAAAAAATGAATTGAAAATACGAGAAAAAAAATTTCTTGAGTTTAATGCAGATTTTAAAAATAAAAATTTTAACAATATTATTATAAAAAATATGTGGCATATAATTGATAAATTTAATATTTCTTTAAAAATAATAGATGATTTATTTGAAGGAATTAAATCAGATATAAAAGATATAGTTAAATTAAATTCTAAAAAAGATTTACTAATATATTCTTATAAAGTTGCTGGAACAGTTGGCTTAATGATGGCTAAAGTTTTAAGAGTTAACAAAAAAAATGCTTTAAAATCAGCAATAGATCTTGGAATTGCAATGCAATTAACAAATATATCAAGAGACGTAATTGAAGATAAAAAAAATAACAGAACTTATATAGATGAAGATTTTGAATCAATCAAATCTACAATTAAACTTTCTAATTTTTTTTATGATAGTTCTTTTTTAGCAATCAAAGAGATTCCATTAAATTTAAGATTTTCGATATTAGTTGCAAGAAGAGTTTATAAAAAAATAGGCCATAAGATAATTGCCAAAAATAATATTGAAAATTATAAAAAATCAGGAAAAATCTATCTTACAAATTTTGAAAAGGTTATAGAAACCGTTTTGTCAATTTTTGATTTTATAAAGTTAATGTTAAATTATAAGTCAGTAGATAACATTTTTCATGAACATGATTCAATTAATGAGGAAATAAATCTTTATGAAAGAATTTGACTACGTAATTATTGGCGGAGGTTGTGCGGGATTATCACTTGCTTACGAACTTGAAATCCATAATAATCTGATTGATAAAAAACTTGCTATTATTGAACCTAGAGAGGATTATAAGAGAGATAAAAGCTGGTCTTTCTGGAGAGTTACTTCCCATAATTTTAATGACTGTATAAAAAAAAGTTGGAAAAATTTTACAATTAATATTTCAAACAAAACAAAACATCTTGAGTGTAGTAAAACGCCGTATCAAACAATTGATAGTGGCTTATTTTACGAAAAAATAATGAACAGGTTAAAGTTAAACAAAAATATTTTTTTTTTCAAAAATATTAATGAAATTAATACTAAAAATTCAATTTTATTTAATAGCGTCTCTAAGATTGCTGATAATGACCAGAAATTATGGCAACATTTTTACGGCATCGAAATAGAGGCAGACAAAAACATTTTCGATGATGAGATTTTTAATTTGATGGATTTCGATTGTGACCAAAAAAATAAAGTGCATTTTTTTTATACTTTACCCTTTTCTAAAAATCAAGCTCTTGTAGAAACTACTTGGATATCCGAACTTAATGATAAATCTATTATGAATTATGAAGAACAAATTAAAAACTATCTAAAAGATCATTTAAAAATTAAAAAATATAAAATAAATTATAGTGAAAAAGGAGCAATACCACTCTTCCAACTTAATAATTTCAAGAAATTAAATCAAATTGATATTGGAACTGTTGGTGGAATGACTAGATTAAGTACTGGCTATACTTTTCTAAATATTCAAGAACAATGTAAATATATTAGAGAAAATATTCAAAATATTCAAAAAGTAAAGTTATTTCAAATTAATAAGAAATATAAATTTTTTGATGAAATTTTTTTAAAAGTTTTAAAAAAAAATCCAGAAAAAATGCCAAATATTTTTTACAAAATGTTTGAAAGTAAAACCGAAGCAGTCATAAACTTTTTATCAAATAAAAGTAATTTGTTAGAGGATTTATTAATCGTAAATAGAATGCCTAAATGGATTTTTATTAAGGCTTTATTTAATTAAAAATGATAAATCAAATAAAAAAGATAAATCTAGGTCATTCCTTAATTTTTTTTGCTATAATTTGTATTTTTATTTTATTTTCTTTAAAAGTAGAAAATTTAACACTTTCACCTTTTATTTGTTTACTTTTAATTTTAAGTATTGGCGTTTCACATGGTTCGCTAGATCTCTTGAAGGGGAAAAAATTATTAAAAATTTATAATATAAATAATGTTAGCGTTTTTTATTTTATTTATATTTTTTTTGTTTTGTTAATAATATCTCTTTGGATTATTTTTCCCGCAAGCTCTTTAATCATTTTTTTATTAGTAGCTAGTTTTCACTTTGGTAAAGAAGATGCTCAATTTTTAATAAATTCTAATTCAAACTTTAATAAATTGTTTTTTCTTTTGAAAGGTTTGTTAATTGTTGCAGCACCACTATATTTTCACTTTAATGAAACAATAAGAATTTTTAAATTACTATTGGTAGTTAACGAAAATTTTTATTTAGCCTTAGATTTTATAGAAAGTAATAGATTATTACCAATTTTAGTTATTATTAGTATTATATCAGCTGCTACTTTATTTCTTACGAATTATGAATTTAAAAAGTTTACAATATTATTTGACTGTTTGTCGGTATTGATAATAAACTATTTTCTTTCACCGCTCTTAGCATTTACAATTTATTTTTGCTTTT
>SHWS01000008.1 GCA_009693705.1 Pelagibacteraceae bacterium | reverse complement strand
ATGTGGATCTTGTAATCATAAATGGTTTTATAAGAAAGAAGAAATATTAATTTCTGCTAATCCTGTAAAAAATCAAGATTTTTTAAAACAATCTAAATTTTCTAGTAATGAAATTCAAAAGGAATATGATTTTGAAATAAATAAAGAAAACAAACCGTTAGACAAGGTTTCGGAAGACGCTAAAAAAATAAAAATTAATGTACCTTCAATTTTTTTTAAATTTTTTTCTTATTTAGTAGTATTTATAATTACAATTATCGCTTTGATTATCCTATTAGATACCTTTAAAACGCAATTAAATACTATTTTTCCTAGTTTAGAGTTACAATTATCAAAATTTTACGAACTAATGAAAGATATAAAATTCTTTTTTTTTAATTTAATTTAATTTAAAAATTTCTATAGTAATTTCAAACTAATTAGTAATTGGAATAGGATGCCAACCCCAAATTAATACAATAGCCACATATCCAAGAATATAAGATAGTGGTATGTGCCAGCCTGATATCAGCCAACGTTTAACAGACTTAGCTTCAGGAAATAAATTTGATACCGCAACACCAGCTGACGATCCAAACCATATCATTGATCCACCATATCCGACGGCATAAGCAAGTACTCCCCAATCGTAATTATCCTGTTTAATTGCTAAAGTTGTTAACGGGATGTTATCAAAAACTGATGACAAAAATCCAAGCCCAAAAGTTGAAAACAACGAAGCTGGCAGAAGTTTATCAACTGGCATCATTGATGCTGTTAAAACCAAGGCTAGTAAAAATATACTTCCTTTGAATGCCGCAGGTATTAAAGACCAATCTGGAGTGCGAAGTGGAACAAGTAAAAATAATGCTACCCAAACAGATGCACCAATAAACGGAAAGAAATCTGCTAAATGATTAAATTTTAAATTTACTAAAATATTAGTTAAAACAGCTGAAACTAAAATTATAAAAACTATAAAAACCCTCGACCAGTCTAGACCATGTTTACTTTCAACATTAGAGATCAATGGTTGATAGGCATTTTGCTGCTTTGCAGAAAAATAACCTACAAAAAGTAAAGCAACTATTGATCCAATAAATGCAGGCAAAACTTTAATCGGTGGAATACCAGCTAACCACATCATAGTTGTGGTAGTATCACCCAAAACACTACCCGCTCCTCCGGCGTTAGCAACCGCAACAATTGCAGCAAGATAACCAATGTGCACTTTTTTTTTAAAAAGTTTAGATGCTATAGTTGCACCTATAATTGCTGCTGCAATATTGTCTAAAAATGTTGAAAGGAAAAAAATAATAGCTAATAATGTAAATGCTCCTTGCCATCCTTTGGGTAAAATTGAAGAGAGAACTTCAGTTACATTACTTTTTTCAAAGTGATTAGAAAGTAAGGCAAAACCTACAAGCAGAAGTAAGAGGTTGGTTATAATGACCCATTCATGAATTAAATGATTAGTAAAGCCATCTACACCAAAGCCTGTTTTAAAACTAGAAAAACCAATTTTATATAAGCTAACGATAACAAGACCTGTAAGCGCAATCTTTAAAACATGATTGTGAAATAACGCCACACACAATAAAATTATAACAAAAAAATAAAATTCTGCTGGAAAACCTAAAATCATATTTTTAATTAAATGTATTTATAAAATTAGTAATGACAAAACTTATATACTTTGTATTGAAAAAATGTACTTATAATTTTATATTAAAAATATAATCAAATAAATGTCAAAATATAAAAAAATAATATATATAATTATTTCAATGCTTAGTTTTTTTGCAAAAGGAAATGCCGAATACAATAAAATTTTTTATGATTTTAAAATTAATTCTATAGATAAAAACGAAATTGATTTAAAAAAATACACAGGTAAAACAATACTTTTAGTAAATGTTGCCAGCAATTGTGGTTTTACCAATCAATATGCTGATTTACAAAAAATATATAACAAATATCAAGAAAAGGGCTTGGTAGTTATAGGGGTCCCAACTAATCAATTTTTTCAAGAGCCAGAAAATAATCAAAAAATTAAAGAATTTTGTGAAGTAAATTTCAACATAACTTTCCCATTAACAGATAAATATGAAGTTATAGGAAAAGATGCTCATCCTGTTTATTTGTGGGCAAAAGAAAATTACGGCGGAGCAGCAGTACCAAAATGGAATTTTCACAAAATTCTAATAAATAAAGAGGGCAAAATTCAAAAAACATTTGGGTCT
Source organism: Pelagibacteraceae bacterium (assembly GCA_009693705.1). Classification (GTDB taxonomy): domain Bacteria; phylum Pseudomonadota; class Alphaproteobacteria; order Pelagibacterales; family Pelagibacteraceae; genus Pelagibacter. The sequence goes on along the minus strand of SHWS01000008.1, from coordinate 51,935 downwards.
TCGACTAAACCATTGTCAGAAGAGATAGTCTTTGAGATTGAAAAAATTCTATAAATTAATTGTTAAACCATCATACGCTGGAGTAACATTTTTAGGCAATTTTTTTTTAAGCTCATTATAATCTAAAATAGGTGAAAGATTTGTAAGTATAGCTTTTTTTGGAGATAAAGTTTTAATTATTTCTAAGCATCTTTCTAAATTAAAATGAGATGGATGATAATTGTACCAAAGGCAATCAATTATTAAATAATTAATTTTTTTAAGGTGCGTAAAATCTTTTTTGTAAATTTCACTAACATCACTTATGTAAGCTAATTTTTCATTAACTATATAACACAAACTTTCAATATTTCCGTGTTTAACTTTAATTGATTTAATAGAAATTTTTTTATTTGAATCTTTAAATATTAATTTATTTTTAATTATATTTAATTTTAATATAGAAGGATATTCTTTACTGTAACTATGAAAACAATATCCAAAAGTTTTTTTTAAATGTTTTGATGTAACAAAATCTGCATAGACATCAATTGGTTTTTTATTTTTAATAAAAAAAATTCTAAGATCATTAATACCATGAGTTTGATCAGCATGGCTATGAGTGTATAAAACTCTTGATATAGTATTAATTTTATTTTTTATTAATTGTTGCCTTAAGTCAGGCGAAGTATCAATTAAAATGTTCTCCTTATCGCCTTTAATTAAAGCAGAGCATCTTGATCTGTAATTTTTTTTATTATTAGGATCGCAATTGCCGAAAAAACCATCTGCACGAGGTACACCCATAGAACTGCCACAGCCCAAAATAATAAATTTCATATATTAATTAAAAAAAAGACGGTTAAAATTGTTAGTTGTGTATATATCCATTTCTAATGGATTAATATTCTTTAGTTCAGCTAGTTTATTTAATGTGTATTTAATAAAAGAAGGCTCATTTTTTTGACCTCTGTTTGGAATAGGCGCTAGATAGGGACTATCAGTCTCTATTAACAGCTTTTCTAAAGGTAATATTTTAAAAGTATCCTGTAAGGTCGTAGAATTTTTAAAAGTTATTATGCCACTAGCTGAAAAATAAGAATTAAGGGTCAAAAGTTTTTCAGCAAATTCTTTTGATCCCGTAAAACAATGCATAAGTATTTTAAGATTATTTTTTTTATAATCATTTAATATATCAAATGTTTCAACTTCAGCATTTCTTGAGTGAACTATGAGAGGTTTATTGGTTTTAATTGAAGCAATGATATGCTCTCGAAAACTGTTTATTTGAGCGATTTTATCACTATGATTATAATAAAAATCTAAACCAGTTTCTCCAATACCAATAATTTTTTTGTTAATAGAAATTTGATGAATAATTTCCGAAGATAAAACTTTATTTTGATTAGTTTCATGAGGATGTACTCCAAAAGTACCAAAAATAATTTCATCTTTATTAACAATTTCTTTGATTTTTTCAAAACTTTCTAAAGTAGTACAAATTGTTAGAAGTTTTTTAACACCAACTAATTTTGATCTGTTTATGACATTTACCAGATCTTCATATAGGGGTTCGTGATCTAGATGACAATGAGAATCAATCATTATTTTTTTCTACTTTTTTAAACAAAATATCAATTTTATTTATGTTAGATCCTTTTTTTAAATAATTGTAATTATCTATAGTTGAAAAAATAATATCTTTTTCATTAAGATTAAATATCTTTAAAGCTTTTAAAGCTGAATTTGGAATAATTGGATATAGCATAAAACTAATTTTTCTTACAATCTCTAGAGCTGTATAAACAATCGAATTTAATCTAATTAAATCATCTTTTTTTTTCCATGGTTCTTGATCATTAAAATATTTATTAGCCTCAAAAAGAGCATTTACTATATAATTAATATAAAAATTAATATCCTGTTCGTCTATTTTGGATCTAATATTATTTAAATCATTTTTAAATTTATTTAAAATTACTAAATCCTCAGTATTGAGAGAGATATTTTCTGGTATACGGCTATTACAATTTGTTATAGCAAAAGTGCTTACTCTTTGACATAAATTGCCAAAATTATTCGCCAAATCACTGTTGATGCAATTTTCTAATCTTTCTTGTGAAATATTTCCATCATTACCAAAGGAAACTTCTTTTATTAAATAGTATCTTAATGGGTCAACACCATATTGGTTAATTATTTCAATGGGATCTAGAATATTCCCTTTGGATTTAGACATTTTTTCATTATCGGAAAGTATCCAGCCATGACCATAAACTTTAAGAGGTAAATTAATTTTTGCTGCCATTAGAAATGCTGGCCAATAAACTGCGTGAAATCTGATAATATCTTTGCCAATTAAATGTAATGATGCTGGCCAAAAATTTTTAAATAATAAGTCATTCATATCAGGATAGTTTAAAGCGCTTATATAATTAGTAAGTGCATCAAGCCAAACGTAAATAATGTGATCTTTGCTATTAGGCACAGGAATACCCCAAGAAAAACTTTTTCTACTGACTGACAAGTCTTTCAAGCCACTTTCAACAAAACTAATGACCTCTTTTTTTCTTGATGGTGGAGAAATAAAGTTTGGATGCGATAAATAATAATCTAAAAGGGGTTTTTGCCATTTAGACAGTCTAAAAAAATAAGACTCCTCCTCTATCCATTCGACTGTGGATTTAGATAATATTGAAATTTTTTTTCCTTCTTGGTCAATAATTTCATCATCATTATAGTAAGCTTCATCAGAAACAGAATACCAGCCAGAATATTTAGATAAATATATTTCATCATTTTTAATTAATTCATTCCATAAATGTTGCACTGAAACTTTGTGCCTATTCTCAGTTGTTCTAATGAAATCGGTGTTGGTTAAATTTAAAATTTTAGATAAATCCCTAAAGGTTAAACTTATTTGATTACAAAATTCCAATGGTTCAATATTATTTTTTTCAGCAGATCTTTGAATTTTTAATCCATGTTCATCTGTCCCAGTTAGAAAGTGAACCTTGTACCCATCTATTTTTTTAAATCTTGCAAAAAAATCAGCAATAATACTAGAGTAGGCATGACCCATGTGAGGTCTTGCGGATGGATAATAAATAGGAGTTGTAATATAAAAATTTTTATCCATTTAAAATTTTATCATTAAATTCCATAAATAAAGATTCTTCATCCAAATTAAATTTTTTAGTATTATCAATTTTTTTAATGAAATAACTATAATAATTAAATATTTTGTCGGTTAATAGATGATTATTTTTTCTAAAAAAAAGCTCGATTAAATTATTTAAAAAATAAGATATAGTTGAATTTTTTTTATAATGATTCTCTTTTATAATCAACTTTAGCAAATCTTTTAAATTTAATTTTTTAAGATCTATTTTAAATTCATTTGCAAAATTTATAAGATTTAAATAGTAACCAGGTGTATAATAATAACTTATAAAATCATCATTTAAAAAATTTAGAATATTATCATCAATTATCTTATTAGTTATATCAATAGATTTTTGATGAGTTAGAGAGATTTTAAAATTTAAACATCTTGATTTAAGTGTATCTAAAATTTTTTTATTATTATGAATTAGTATAAAATTAGTATTATCATTAGGCTCCTCTAATATTTTAAGTAAAGCATTAACAGAATTTTTATTTAGGAACTCAATATTATCAATAAGTATAAATTTTGGCTTATTGTTAAATGATGATTTGTTGATCTTATTTGATAATTCTCTAATTTTTTCAATTTCAATATTTTTTTTTTCAATATCTACATCAATCAAATAAAAATTAGGACATGATTTATTATTTACTAAAATAAAAGATTTATTATTTTCACTGATTTTAAAATTTTTTTCATCATATTTATTATCTTCATCTGCTGATAAAATAAAATTAATCAAATGATAGGCCAAAGTACATTTTCCTGATCCTTTTTCACCTGATAATAATATTTTATTTGGAAATTTATTATTACTATATAAATAAATTAAATGATTGAATTCGTCATTAAAACCATAAAGTTTTTTTTGATTTATCGGTTCTAAGTTCATTAAATTAACGTTTCGATTTTATCAATGATTATTTTATGATTAGAATTTACATCTAAATTAGTATCAATAATTTGATATAATTTTTTATTTCTACTTGCCAATTGTAAAAAACCTTTTTGAACTTTACTATAAAAACCAGAATTAAATTTATCATACCTATTAATTTTTTTTCTTTCTTTTAATCTCAAAAACATATTTTTTTTATTTACAATATTAAGAAAGGTAAAGTTAACTTTAATATCGCTTAGTAGAAATTGATTAATCTGATTTATAATTTTTAAATCAACATTCATTCCGTAATGTTGATAAGCTACAGTTGAATCAATAAATCTGTCTATTAGAATTATTTTTTTATTTATATGTTTTTTTAATTCGTTAATATTTTCACTTCTAGCTGCTAAATATAGTAATAAATCAGTATTTTTATTAAAACTATACTTATCATCCAATATCAATTTTCTGATTTTTTCAGAATTGATACTCCCTCCAGGCTCTCTAAATTTAAAGTAGTTTATTTTTTTATTATCTAGATATTTTGCAACTTGGTTAATATGGTAACTTTTACCACTACACTCTATCCCTTCAAAAACGATAATTGGTTTTTTAGACATCACCCCAAATTATAAAATTTAAAGATTTTATTAATCTTGATATAAAATTTAATTTTTTTACATCTTTGGATGCCAGCAAATCATATTCACCAATAATTTGTTGGTCATAAATTAGTCTTAATTTGGCTAATTTTTGATCTTTAATAATTGGCGCTTCTATTGGCCCAGTATAATTAATTGATACTTTTAATAGATTTTTTTTACCTTTATCTATTGACTTATAAATATCTTCTTTGACATAGGTGTCAACAGAAGCTTCTTTACCTAACCAAACATCCACATTGAAAGCAGTTTTGTTGGATTTGGCAATTTCAATTAAATCAAAGTTATTTAATCCATAGTTAAATATTTTCTCACTTTCTTCAGATCTTATTTTTGGACTTTCAAAACCGCTTCCTACAGCAATTAATCTTCTTCCATTTATTATTATTGATGAAGCAAGTGAATATTTTTCTTTAGATAAATATCCAGTTTTAATACCATCGGCACCTAGATTTTTATATAAGAGTGGGTTTCTGTTATTTTGAGCAATTGGATCACCGCCAGTTCTATGCCAAATTAATTCTTTTTCGGAGAATAATTTGTAAAAATCAGGATGTTTGGTAATTAAATATTTTGATAATAACAAAATATCCCTAACTGTTGAATAATTGTTTTCATCTTCAATCCCAGACGAATTTGAAAAATTTGTATTATTCATGCCTATTTCTTTTGCTTTATTTGTCATCAAAACTGCAAACTGTTCTTCTGTACCGGCAATACCTTCGGCTATAGCAACGGCAGCATCATTACCAGAAACTATAATGATACCTTTTAGTAAATCACTTACACTGACCTCATCGCCAACCTCAATAAACATGGCAGAATTGCCTCTCTCAGATAATTTTCCAGCATTATTGGATACAACAAATTTATCATTTAAGCTTAAACTTCCAGATTGAATTAAATCAAAGGCTATGACAGCGGTCATTATTTTTGTCATAGAAGCAGGATAAATTATTTGATCTGGTTCTTTTTCAAATAAAATTTCTCCGGATAAAAAATCTTGCAATATTGCTGACTTAGCTTGAATTTCAATATTACTATTTGCAAAAGAAGTAAATAATAAATTAAAAAAAAATATTAAATATATTATTTTAAACATTTTTTAAAATTTCTAAATTTTCGAAATTAAGTGATTTCATTTTAATAAAGGCATCTTCTAAGATTTTTATATCATTAAATGGACCTAAAAAAAGTATAAATCTGGTATCAGATAATTTAACAATTTTCATATTTTTTAAATTTATTTTTTTATTAATAGCATCCATTGTATCTTGTGCAGAATTAAAATAATAAAATTCAGCTATTTTGATTGAGTAAGAAAAATTTTTTTTTTCAGATTTTTTGGTCTTATTATTTAAAATTTGAAAACCACTAGTTTGAATAATATCTACAGGTGCTTTTTCAGCAATTTTTTTTTCTTCATCAAATATTTCAACTTTCTTAGCAATAAAAGTTGAATTAGGTGAAATTAAATTTATCTCAATTAAAGGTTCATTTTGATTCAATTCTAACTCATTCATTATTCTTTCAGTAATGACTGAATTATAAAAATCAGAAAAATTAACGGTGTTTTTAATTACCTCTGCTATTAAAGATTTTTCATTTAACGGATTGGTGATTTTAACAAAGGATTTTTTTTCAAGAGATTTATGAAATATAAAAAGAGACGTGTTGTCTAATTTTTCTGAAATTTTTAAATTATCACTATAAATTAGTGCAAACCCTGAGTTTTTATACTTTTTGTCAAATTTAAATTTTACATTTTCATCAGCATTAAATTCTTTAATGCATGAGGAAAGAAATAATAAAAAAAAAATTAGTAATATTTTATAATTCATTTTCAAATTTATCTTTGAGTGTGCATACTGCTAATGCAAATCTTAGTGATCTGTTCCATTTTAAAATAATTTCATAATTACTAAATACTATATACGATGGATTTAATTTTTCAGAATTAGCTATTATACTTTTATCAGGTGTAATGATTGCGGCTGTAAAGTTTTGGTCTATTTTAGCTAGATCGTTATTGTTTTTTATGTATCGCATAAAAAATTTTAATTTTTTTTTATTAATTATATTATTTGCTGAATCATTCAAAAATTTCTTTGGTATGTCTTCGGAAAGATTAATTTTATAAAAGCAAGGTTGATTACTATTCCATCCTAATTTATTTAAATAATTGGCTGCTGAAGCAAATGCATCACTAGGACTTTTTAAATCAATTGTATTATTGTTATCATAATCAATCGCATAGCTATTTATTGATGATGGCATAAATTGAAAAAAACCGAACGCTCCTGCCCAAGAACCATATAATGATTTATAATCAACTTTGTCCTCCTCGATGAGTTTCAATAAAACTAATAACTCATTTGTAAAAAAGGCTGATCTTCTTTTGTCGAAGCTTAAAGTGGCTAAAGCCGACAATGTATCCATTTGACCCAATTGCGCTCCAAAATTAGTTTCAATTCCCATTAACGATAACAATAGTTCTTTTTCAATTTGAAATTTTTTTTCAACCTCGATTATTAGATCTTTATTATCATTAAAATAATCTACACCTTTATCAATTTTTTTATTTGTGCTCCTTTTATTAATATAGGTATTTGTATCTTCATATACCTCGGGTTGAAAATTGTCATATTCAATAACTTTGGCTAAGTATTGAACATTAATAATAGTCTTATCAAGAGTTTTTTTTGAAATTTTATTTATTAAAGCTTGTTTTTCAAATTTTTTTTTCCATTGTTCAAATTCAACTTGTATATTTGATGATGCGAAAGAAATATTTACTAAAAAAATTAAAAAAAAATATCTAATTAGATTCATATAAATCTTTAAGATAAATGATTACACCAATCCAAATTAAGATAAAACTTAAAAATTTAATAAACGAAAACTCTTCACCAAAATAAAAATAACCCAAAATAAATTGCAATGAAGGTGTTATATAAAAAATCATCCCGGCAGCTCCTAGGCTGCTTAATTCAACACCTTTAACATAAAGAAGTAATGGTATTAAAGTCATCGGCCCTGCTAAAAATATTAACATCATTAATAATGGATCTGAAAATGTAAAATCATTAAGGTTATTTTGAAAAATTAAATAAAAAGCTAAAATTGCAAATGGTAATATATATAAACTTTCGATAAGAAGGCCTATATCAGTATCAATTTTAATTTTTTTTCTTACCAAATTATAAAAAGACCAACTAATTCCAACCACAAGTCCTACCCAAGGTAAATTTTTAAAATTAATTAATATTAAAAAGACGATTGAAATTAAAACTAAAACTATAGAAAGAATTCTTTTTTTATTGAGTTTTTCTTTAAAAAAAATATATCCAAACAGAACACTTAATATTGGCATAATAAAATATCCAAAACTTGCGTCAATAATTTTATCTACAGAAACTGCATAAATCCAAACACTCCAATTAATAAAAATTAAAAAGGCAGAAAAAAAAAGCAAAACCATTTTTTTTTATCAAAAAAAATTTTAAAAAAATAGTGCCATTTAGAAAAATAAAAAGTAGTGATTAACAATGCAAATGCAGTCCATAAGCATCTATGAATAACAACCTCGATATGTCCAATAAAAGATATGTATTTAAAATATATTAAACCAAAGAAACCCCACCAAAAAGAACCTAGTGCACTAAGTATAAGACCTCTGGTAAATTGATTATTCATACAAATACGATAATTTTAATTTTAAAACTAATTAGACCATTTTAAAGTTGAATTAAATAATTTTAATTATAAAAGCTTGCTAACGGAGGGATGGCTGAGCGGTTGAAAGCACCGGTCTTGAAAACCGGCAAAGGGGCAACTCTTTCCTGGGTTCGAATCCCAGTCCCTCCGCCACTATTCTTTTTCAAAGTTAAAATTTTTAAATAAATCATTTATTTGGTTTTTTTCAAAATTGAAATCAGTGACTAAACCATTATAAAAATTATAAAGATTATTATCATCAATATTTAAAAATTTATCCAGTTGCTCAAGCTCCAAAAAATTAAATTGATTAATATATTTTTTAGTAAAAGCACTTAAAAGTTTATCCATTTCTTTAGTGCCACGATAATTTGATCTGTAAATAATTTTTTTCTTTAAATTCTCTATATTGATTTTCATTAATACAATATATTAGTTATAATGGTTTATAAAACTAATTATAATTATTTATTATCAGATTTATCGATTTTAAAAGGTGTTGGAACTAAGACGGCTAATATTTTAAAACAAAAAAAAATTAATACTATTTTTGATTTAATTTGGAAAATGCCCAAATCATTTACTGATAGAAGTATTTCTAGTAAAATTATAGATTTAAAAATTGGTGAAAACCAAACTGTAACGGTTTTTCCATATAAGTACTCATTTCCAAGAGTTAGAAATTTACCAAATAGAGTTTTTTGTAAAGACGATACTGGCGAGATTGAATGTATTTTTTTTAATAGTTACGAAGGCTATATTAAAAAAATATTACCTTTAAATAAAGAAATAACAATTAGCGGAAAAATTACACTTTTCAGAAACAAATATCAGCTTACAAACCCAAAATATATATCAGAGGACTCTAGTATAATTAAAACAAAGCATAATAATTATTCATTAACTGATGGAATATCAGAAAAGGTTTATAATAAGATTATTAACCAAATTTTAAAAAATTTACCTATATTAGATGAATGGCATCCAACACATGTTTCAAATAAATTTCAGAATATTAGATGGAATGAAGCTATCATAGAATTGCATAAATCTGAAAATATAGGACTTTATAAAAAAAACTTTTATCAGCGGTTAGCCTTTGATGAAATATTTTGTACATTCTTGGTCAATTCTGAGGTTAGAAAAAAAATAAAAAAAAATAAAAAAGATAAAAAAGATTTTAATTATGAATTTCAAAAAAAAATATTAGAAAAATTAGATTTCGAACTTACCAATGACCAAAAAAAAACCTTAAATGAAATAAATCAAGATTTAAAATCATCATCTAAAATGTTTAGATTATTACAAGGAGATGTAGGTAGTGGTAAAACAATAGTCGCACTTTTAGCAGCAATCAATGTAGTTAATTCAAATTTTCAAGTAGCTATAATGGCACCAACTGAAATATTAGCAAGACAACATTATATGTTAGCTAAAAAAATTTTCCCTAAAAATTTCAATATTGAATTACTATCTGGAAAATCTGAAAATCAAGCAAAAAAAGATATCTTAAAAAATTTAATTAATAATCAGATTAATGTCATCTTTGGTACTCACGCTTTATTTCAAAAAAAAATTTCTTTTAAAAAATTAGGACTCATTATAATTGACGAGCAACATAAGTTTGGCGTAAATCAAAGAAAAAATTTATCCGATAAAGGTGGAAATAATTGCGATGTTTTGTTAATGACTGCAACACCTATACCAAGAACATTAACAATGACTATTTATGGGGATATGGATCTTTCTATTATTAAAGAAAAACCCAATTTAAGAAAACCAATAAAAACATTGAGTAAATTTGATGACAAAATTGAAGAGGTCATTAAATTTGTTAAAAAAGAAATTGACTTAGGTAATCAAGTATTCTGGGTATGCCCTTTAATTGAAGAGTCTAAAAAAATTGATCATTCATCGGCTATTAAGAAATTTGAATATTTAAGCAATTTTTTTCCAAATCAAGTTGCCTTATTGCATGGGAAAATAGATGTTAATGAAAAAGAAAAAATTTTAAATAAATTTCTAAAAAACGAGTTTAAAATTTTAGTTTCAACTACAATTATCGAAGTCGGTATTGATTTTCCAAATGCAAATGTCATAGTAATTGAAAATGCAAATAAATTTGGTTTATCACAATTACACCAATTGCGCGGACGTGTAGGTAGAGGCTCCAAAGAATCATTTTGTATATTGATGTTTAAATCAAATTTAAGTGAAAATGCCAAAAAAAGAATTCGTATATTAAAAGATAGTAACGATGGTTTTAAAATTTCAGAAGAAGATATGAAAATAAGAGGCTTTGGAGATATTCTGGGTTTTAAACAAAGCGGTTTAAAACTTTTCAAGTTAGCTGACCCCCTACATAATTTAGATCTTTTTGAATTAGCAGAAAAAGAAATCAAAAGAATAGAAACAACTGGAGAGGATATAAGTAAATTTAAACCTCTGATTAAATTGTATGATAAAGCCGATATAATAAACGATATTGTCTAATTTTTATCTGTAGAAGAGCCAGCTGACATGATAAATTTTGAAGCATTTTCAAAAGACATATTTAGATAAATCACATCTTCTTCAGGAATCATAACTAAAAAACCGCTAGTAGGATTAGGCGTTGTTGGTATAAAAATATTAATTAATTTTTTATTAAGCTTTGTTGAGACTTCACCGGTATTTTCTCTAGTTGCAAATCCAATAGCCCAAACATCTTTTCTTGGAAACTCGACAAGTACAACACTTTTTTTGTCATTATTTTTATTTGAAACAGCTTCTGTCATTTGGACTATCGCAGAATAAACTGTTCTTAAAAGAGGTATTCTTTTAAACAGCTCATCAATTATCTTTAAAATTCTTCTTCCCAAAAAAGATAAGGATAATCCACCGATAATAGTAATAAAGATTATTGTAATAAGTATCTCAACACCAGGTATATTAAATGGAAGATAACTATTAGGATTTATATTTTGTGGAATAATATTAGATGAAATACCAATTAATAATTTGGTTAGGTATAAAGTAAAGCCAATAGGAATTAAAACTACCACACCAGTCAAGAAATAATTTCTCAAAGTTGCGTAAATTGATTTTTTAACTTTTTTTTCCATTTTAATTATAACTTGAATATATAACAAAAATTATTGCAACAATAAACAAAGATAATAAAATTTTGTTGTTAAGATTCATAAAGAAAATATAATAACTTAATTATCTAAAATGAATAGAAGAAAATTTTTATCATATATCGGGTGTGGATGTTGTAGTATCGTGCTACCTTCTTGCTCAACGGTACCAATTACAGATCGAAAACAATTTAAAATAATTCCCGAGTCTAAACTAAATTCTCAAGCGGCCCAAATTTATGAAAAAATTAAAGAAAAAGAAAAATTAAGTGACGATATTAAAACTTTAGAAGTAATAAAAAAAATTGGAAAAAAAATGGAGAATGCAATTACTGTGTATTTTAATCGTTCAAATATAGAAGATCCGACAACTAATTTTAATTGGGAATATATTTTAATTGATAATAATAAAGTTAAAAATGCATGGTGCATGCCTGGTGGTAAAATTGCCATTTACACAGGCATACTTGAGGTAACAAAAAATAACGATGGTCTTGCTGCTATTATGGGACACGAAATTGCTCATGCGGTAGCTAAACATTCAGTAGAAAGAGCAAGTAGAGGAATGGTATTAAATGTCGGAACAAGAATTGTTGATATAGCTAGCGGTGGAATTTTATCTGAAATCAATAGAACTACGGGCATAGATACAGTGGGTCTTTTATCTGAAATAGGCATTATGAATCCATTTAATCGAAAACAAGAAAGTGAAGCTGATTATCTTGGTATGATTTTTTCATCACTTTCTGGATATGATATTAGAGAGACTGTTAAAATTTGGGAAAGAATGAAAGAACTTAACAAAGGAAAAGAACAACCTCAATTTATGAGCACACACCCCTCCTCTGAAAATCGAATTAAAAGTTTAAATGAATGGATGAACGGAGTTATGCTTGATTATCCTCCTATTGCGTAAGTTTAAAATATTTTTGGTGAGCTCAGGTGGACTCGAACCACCGACCCATTCCTTAAAAGGGAATTGCTCTACCAACTGAGCTATGAGCCCGTATAAAAATAATTTAACAAAAAGTTTTTATTTAAAATTTTAAGTGAAACTTTTGGTCAAGTTTTAAATAAAATTTTTAAATTTCTTTACACTTAAAAATTTAAACAATAAAAAAAAATATTTTTTATTACCAAAAGTGAATTCTTTACACTTATCAAAGACAAAAGGCAAACTTTTATTAATTAAAATTTTTGTGAATTTTTAATATCAGGTTTTAAAGAATAAGTTTATTTACATATAATTAATTTTTATAGGTAAAATGTAGCTAATTTGACTTATAAAATAAGTGTTTTTTGGAGAATTTGAATTAAACAAATAAAAATTCTAATTATAGCAATATAATGATCCTAAAAATAATTTCATATTAAAGAAAAATTTTTAAATAACTGATTAAAAATCTTAAAATTGAAGTTTTGATAAATTATAATTGTCTAATATATTTGTCATGAAAATCATCAAAAGTTCCTATTTGAATATTTTCTCTAATTTTATACATTAATTCTTGGTAAAAATTGATATTATGTAAAGTTAAAAGCATTGATGCAAGTATTTCGTTGGTATTAAATAAATGATTCAAATAATTTTTTGAATATTTATTTAGGTTTAAATTGTTACAATTGGAATCTAAAGGAGAATTATCTTTTTGATATTTATTGTTTTTAATATTAACTCTACCTTCCCAAGTAAATGCTAAGCCTGTTCGACCTGATCTGGTTGGTAATACGCAATCAAACATATCTATACCCCTTTTAACAGCACCCAATATATCAGAAGGCGTGCCCACACCCATTAAGTAATGTGGTTTGTTATTTGGCAGAAATTCTTTAACATCATCTAAAACAGAAAACATTTCTTCTTGAGTTTCACCAACAGCTAACCCACCCATAGCATAACCATCGAAACCAATGTTCACTAACTCATTTAAAGATTTAACTCTAAGATCTTTAAATAAACCACCTTGAACTATTCCAAATAATCCTTTGTGTGGATTTTTACCAAAAGCAATTTTTGATCTTTCTGCCCAATAAAGTGATAATTCCATTGATTTTTTTATCAAATTATAATCATTAGTTTTTTTAGGACACTCATCCATTATCATTAATATATCGGAATTTAATCCTAATTGAATTCTTATACTTTCTTCGGGACTAAGAAAAAATTTTTTTCCATCTACGTGTGAATTAAAAATTGCACCTTTTTCTCTATCAATTTTATTTAATTTAGATAAAGACATTACTTGAAATCCACCAGAGTCAGTTAAAATTGGCAAATCACAGTTCATAAACTGATGCAACCCACCGATAGATTGAATTCTTTCTACACCTGGTCTAATCATTAGATGATAAGTGTTTGATAATATTATTTGAGATCCTGTTTTTTTAATATCATCTATAGTGCAAGCTTTGACCGTAGCTTGAGTACCAACGGGCATGAATGTTGGTGTTTCAATGTTGCCTCTATGGGTTTCTATTATTCCATATCTAGCAAATTTATTAGTATTTAAAACTTTAAAGGCAAAATCTTTTAATGCCATTAAATAATTTAAAAAGATTTAAAACTTATGATTTTATCTGGATCTGAAACTGATCCATTATTATTTTCATCACCTCTTTTTATATTGTCAACAAATTCCATTCCTTCAATTACTTTTCCAAAAACAGTATACTGCTTATCTAAAGAAGGCGCTGGTTTGAAACAAATAAAAAATTGACTATTAGCACTATTAGGATCAGATGATCTGGCCATGGATAAAGTACCTCTATCATGAGGTAAATTACTAAATTCTTGTTTTAGATCAGGTTTATCTGAACCACCCATGCCCGCTTTTCTTAAATCATAATCTTTAGATGAGGAGTTGCCAAATTTAACATCACCCGTTTGAGCCATAAAACTATCAATCACTCTATGAAATACTACATCATCATATTGACCATTATTTGCTAATTCTTTAATTCTTTTCACATGATTTGGAGCCGCATCTTCAAATAATTGAATTTTAACATCTCCATCCTTAAGCTTTAATATCATTATATTTTCCTCTGCGATTGTTTGGTTAATAATTAAAAAAAAAAAAATACTAAAAAATAATTTATTCATATTTTTCTTTTAAAGACTTAATGGTGCTTTTAGTGGTAAATTTTTTAATATCACCTTTTAATTTAACAATTTCTTTAACAAATTTTGAGGAAATAATTTGATTTTCAACATCAGACATCAAAAATAATGTTTCAATATTATTGTTTAATTTTCTATTCATACCAGCAAGTTGAAACTCATATTCAAAATCCGACACTGCCCTTAAACCCCTTAAAATTATGTTTGATTTAAACTTTTTACATAAGTTGGTAGTTAGTGAAGAAAATGAAACAACTAATATATTTTTTTTACTTAATTTAAGATCGCTAAATAGCGCTTTATTAACAATGTTCATTCGTTCATTTATGTTAAATAAATAATTTTTATTATCAACATCAGAAACGCCAACAACAATTTTGTCAAATATTTTTAAACCTTTTTTAATAACATCAACATGTCCATAAGTAATTGGATCGAATGTGCCAGGATAAATTGCAACTTTACTCATTACAATAAATTATCATCTATTTTAATTGCTGAAACAACTTTTTCCTCACCCGATAATTTTATTATTGTTACGCCTTGGGTATTTCTGCCTCCAGTTCTTATTTCTTTAACTGCAATCCTAATAACACGACCTTTATTTGTTGAAATTAAAACTTCATCTCCTTCATTAACTGGAAAAGATGAATTAATATTGCCATTTCTTGGAGAGTTAATAATTCCTATAATTCCTTTACCGCCACGATTTGTAAGTCGATATTCAAAATGTGATGTTTTTTTTCCAAAGCCATTTTCGGTTATAGATAAAATAAATTTTTCTTTTGCTTTTAACTCAGATTTATCATCCTTATTTTTAATACCATTTTTTTTAACATCGTCCTTATCAATAACAGATAGTGAAACAATCTGATCATTGGGTGCAAGATCTATTCCTTTTATTCCTTTTGATGAACGTCCTTTAAATACTCTTAATTTTTTTGCTTCAAATCTAATACATTTTCCAAATTTAGTACTTAGCATTATGTCTTGATCGTCTTTACAAACTTTAACTCCAACAATTTTATCATTATTGTCTAATTTCATAGCTATCTTTCCTGATGCGTTTATAGATACAAAATCTTCTAAACTATTTTTTCTAACTTTGCCTTGAGACGTTGCAAAAATGATTTGATAATCTTTAGTTTCAGTTCCATCCTCTGTCATGGGCATAATTGAACTGATTGACTGATGATTTTTTAAAGGCAAAATATTAAATAAAGATTTTCCTTTTGAAGTCAATGAACCTTCAGGAATTTTCCAAGCTTTTACTTTATAGACAAGACCTTCAGAAGAAAAAAACAAAAGAGCTGTATGAGTATTAACCGACAACGTCTGAACTACTGAATCTTCATCTCTTGTAATTATGCCTGTTTTACCTTTTCCACCTCTTTTTTGTTGCTTTACATTATCTAAAGAACCTCTTTTAATATAACCCTGTAATGTAACTGTAATTATCACAGCTTCTTTTTGTATTGTTTCTTCAATATCGTAATTTAATACTGCGTCAATAATCTTAGTTCTTCTAGGTTGTGCAAACTTTTCTTTTAAATTTTTGAGTTCATCGCTAATAACTTTTAGCAAGTCTTTTTTAGAAGATATAATTTTTTTATATTGTATTATTAAATCTGCTAATTTTTTTATCTCAATTTCTATTTCATTTATTCCAAGAGCAGTTAATTTTTGTAATCTTAACTCTAAGATTGAAGTTACCTGAGGTTCTGACAAAGAATATAAATTTTTAGCATTTTTATCTTCAATTAAAGAAATCATTTTTTGAGATTTGCTGATTTGCCATTTAGTATTTAAAATAGATTTTTTTGCATCCTCGGGTGTTTTTGATGATCTAATAATTTTTATTACTTTATCGAGATTTTCAACTGCTACAGATAAACCAATTAAAATATGTGCTCTGTCCTCAGTTTTTTGAAGATCAAATTTAGTTTTTTTTATAACTACATCTTCTCTAAATGTTAAAAAGCTCGATAGAAATTCTTTTAAATTACATATTTGTGGTTTTCCATCAACTATAGCTAATGTATTAAAACCAAAAGAACTTTCAATTTGAGTATTTTTATACAACTGTCTTTTGATGGTTTCGGGTTCAACACCATTTCTTAAATCAATAGCAACCCTAATGCCTTCTCTATTAGACTCATCTCTAATA
Source organism: Pelagibacteraceae bacterium (assembly GCA_009693705.1). Classification (GTDB taxonomy): domain Bacteria; phylum Pseudomonadota; class Alphaproteobacteria; order Pelagibacterales; family Pelagibacteraceae; genus Pelagibacter. The sequence continues at coordinate 35,118 of SHWS01000008.1, read as the reverse complement.
TCTTTTATACCCTCGATTTTTTTTTCTCGAACTAGTTGTGCTATTCTTTCATTAAGAACAGATTTATTAACCTGATAAGGAATCGAAGTAATAACTAATGTGTCTCTTCCAGTTTTAGAACTCTCTACAGAAATTTCACCTCTAATTTTAAATGAGCCTCTGCCGTTGTTATATCCCTCTTTAATAATATCTTTTCCAATAATAACACCTCCTGTTGGAAAATCTGGTCCAGGGATATATTTCATTAGTTCTTTAATTTTAATATCTTTATTTTCTATCAGAGCCAAAGTACCATCGATAATTTCACCTAAGTTGTGAGGTGGAATACTGGTTGCCATTCCAACCGCAATACCCCCAGCGCCATTAACTAATAAATTTGGAAATTGAGCTGGCAAAACAGTAGGTTCTTTTTCTGTTTCATCGTAATTGCTTTTAAAAGAAACAGTATTTTTTTCAATATCATCAATAAGATATTGGGAAATTTTAGAAAGTCTTGTTTCCGTATATCTCATTGCAGCGGCTGGATCACCATCAATTGAACCAAAATTACCTTGCCCTTCAACTAAAGGAACACTCATTGAAAAATCTTGAACCATCCTTACTAGAGCATCATAAACAGATTGATCACCATGTGGGTGATATTTACCAATTACATCACCAACGATTCTTGCTGATTTTCTAAATTGTTTTGACCAGTCGTAGCCACCTTTATACATTGCATATAAAATTCTTCTGTGAACTGGTTTAAGACCATCTCTTATATCAGGAAGTGCTCTACTAACAATTACGCTCATAGCATAAGAGAGATAAGACGAACTCATCTCATCATGCATCGAAATTAATTTAATATTATTTTCTTTAGGTAATTCGGTTTTTTGCATTTTGTTTAAAACGGAATTTCATCATCCATATCATCAGTTATTGATGGAGAATCTTGAATATTATTTGATGGCTGTGTCATATCATTTTGTATGCCCCCGCTAGAATTACCACCACCCAACATTGTTAAAGATGAATTATAACCTTGAATAACTATTTCTGTAGAGTACTTGTCTTGCCCAGTCTGCTCATCTTTCCATTTTCTTGTTGTAAGTTGACCCTCAACATAAATTTGAGCACCTTTCTTTAAATATTGTTGAACAACATTAACTAACCCTTCATTAAATACAACTATTCGGTGCCATTCGGTTTTTTCTTTTTTTTCCCCCGAGCTTTTATCTTTCCACGATTGACTAGTAGCCAAACTTAATCTTGCTACACTTTTGCCGTTAACCATTTGTTTGATTTCGGGGTCTGCGCCTAAACGACCAATTAATAATACTTTATTTAAGCTGCCAGCCATAATATTTTAATATTTGTTTAATTAAATAATAAGTTTTATACCACAATTTGTTCTAAATATTAATTTTATTAATTTAAAGCAACTAAAATTATGATCAAAAAGATAGTTATTAAGGGTGCAAAAGAACACAATCTAAAGAATATTTCTTTAGAAATTCCTAAAGATAAATTTATTGTAATTACCGGTCTATCTGGTTCAGGAAAATCTTCCTTAGCGTTCGATACTGTCTATGCGGAAGGTCAAAGAAGATATGTTGAAAGTTTATCTGCTTATGCAAGACAATTTTTAGATAAAATGAAAAAGCCAAATGTTGATTTAATTGAAGGATTAAGCCCGGCAATTTCAATTGAACAAAAAAATACTAGCAAAAACCCCCGATCAACTGTTGCTACTGTAACTGAAATTTATGATTACATGAGAGTTCTCTACGCTCGAGCAGGTGTTCCCTATTCACCGTTTACTGGCAAACCTATTGCATCACAAACCATAACTCAAATTGTCGACAAAATTAAAGAACTACCTCATAAATCAACTATTTATCTATATGCACCTATAGTACGTGGGCGAAAAGGTGAATATAAAAAAGAAATTTTAAGTTTTAAAAAAAGAGGCTTTAGAAAAATTAAAATAGATAATGTCTTATATGAAATTGATAAAGTACCTGAATTAAATAAAAATGTTAAACATGATTTATCAATACTGGTTGATAGAATTGTTTTAAATTCATCACTTGGCAATAGACTTGCTGAAGGCATAGAGACAGCAGTAAATATTGCTAATGGGCTAATTTTTGTTGAATATCAAGACGAAACTTTACCTAAAAATTTTATAAAAATTGAAAAACTAATATTCTCAACAAAGTTTGCTTGTCCAGAGAGTGGTTTTACTATTGAGGAAATTGAACCTAGATTATTTTCTTTTAATAGTCCTTTTGGAGCTTGTGAGGAGTGTGAGGGTATTGGTGTAAAATTAAATGTTGATCCAAATTTAGTCGTTCCAAATGAAAAAAAAAGTATTGCCGATGGTGCAATAGAGCCTTGGTCAAAATCTTCAACTTTATATTACGCTCAAACTCTTGCTTCTATTGCAAAACACTATGAATTTTCACTTGACGAAAAATGGTACAAATTATCAAAAAAAATTAAAGATGTAATATTATTTGGTTCTGATGATGAAGAAATAAAATTTAATTATGATGATGGATATGAAAAATATTCACATAAAAAAACTTTTGAAGGGGTTGTTAATAATTTAGAAAGAAGATATCTAGAAACAGATAGTGACTGGAAAAGAGAGGAAATTGCTCAATATCAATCAGATACTAAATGTGAAAGATGCAATGGACATAGATTAAAAGATGAAGCTCTTTGTGTGAAGATAGACAATCTTCATATTAGTGAAGTCACCCAAAAATCAATTCAAGACGCTGCTGATTGGTTTGAAAATTTAAAATTAATTCTCAATCCAACGCAATTAAAGATAGCTGAATATATTTTAAGAGAAATTAATGAAAGATTGCAGTTTTTATTAAATGTAGGACTAGATTATTTAACCTTATCTAGAATGTCGGGAACTCTTTCTGGAGGAGAAGCTCAAAGAATAAGATTAGCATCACAAATTGGATCTGGTCTTACAGGTGTATTGTATGTACTAGACGAACCCTCTATAGGGTTGCATCAAAAAGATAACGTTAAACTAATCAACGCTCTTAAAAGATTAAGAGATTTAGGAAATACTGTAATTGTAGTTGAGCATGATACTGAAACTATGGATAACGCAGATCACATTATCGATTTAGGCCCAGAGGCAGGTAGCAAAGGTGGTGAGATTGTTGCACAAGGGACAATCGATGAAATAAAATCTAATAAAAATAGTATTACTGGAAAATATTTATCAAAAGTTTTTAAAATTAATGTTCCTACGAAAAGAAGATTGGCTAAAAATGGTCGATTTTTGGAAATTAGTGGTGCTTCTGGAAATAATTTAAATAATGTAAATCTTAAAATTCCACTTGGAACATTAACTTGTATAACCGGTGTATCGGGAAGTGGTAAATCTACATTAATACTTCAAACATTATTTAACGCATTAAATTTAACATTAAATAATAATCAATCACGAAAAATTCCTATGCCTTTTAAAGGTTTTAAAGGTACCGAATTAATTGATAAGGTTATTGACATAGATCAATCACCAATTGGCAGAACCCCTAGATCAAACCCGGCTACTTATACAGGAGCTTTTGGACCGATAAGAGATTGGTTTACAGGATTACCTGAATCAAAAACAAGAGGATACAAACCAGGACGATTTTCATTCAATGTAAAAGGAGGAAGATGCGAGGCTTGCGAAGGTGATGGGGTAATTACTTATGAAATGCATTTTTTACCAGATGTTTATATTCAATGTGACGAGTGTAAAGGCACTAGATACAATAGAGAAACTTTAGAAATTAAGTTCAAAAATAAAAGTATTGCTGATATTTTAAATATGTCAGTTGATGAAGGATGTGAATACTTTGAAAACATTTCAAACATAAAAACAAAATTACTTACTCTTAAAAAGGTTGGTTTGGGATATATAAAAATTGGCCAGCAAGCCACAACACTTTCTGGCGGCGAAGCACAAAGAATTAAACTTGCAAAAGAATTATCAAAAAGATCAACAGGTCGAACTATGTATATTTTAGACGAACCCACCACTGGCTTGCATCAGCACGACATCAAAAAGTTACTTGAAATTCTTCAAACTTTTGTTGCTTTAGGTAATACTGTAGTTGTAATTGAACATAATCTTGATGTGATCAAAACAGCTGATTATATTGTTGATATGGGTCCTGAAGGTGGAATTAAGGGAGGAAATATTATAGCAGAGGGCAAACCTGAGGAAATTTGTAAAATACCAGGTAGTTATACCGGTCAGTTTTTAAAACCATTATTATATTAAAAAAAAATATATTTATTTTAAATTTTAATATATATTAAATAGAATCATGAGTAATTTATTATCATCTTTACCCAAAACAATTCATATGTCTTTCATATTAGGAATAATTTTATTTTTAGGATTATTTTTTCAAAACGATGGTTTTGAATTTGACACATTATTTTGGAGCTGGATATTCAGGTACATTCATGTGGTTTTTGGAACTATGTGGATTGGGCTGCTTTGGTATTTTAATTTTGTTCAAATTCCTAACATGCCTAAAATACCTGATGAGCAGAAGCCCGCTATTTCAAAAGTAATAGCTCCTGCTGCACTCTTTTATTTCAGATGGGCTGCTGCATTTACAATTTTGTCAGGTTTAATTGTTGCAAGTCTTAATGGTTATCTTCACGATGCTTTGAAATTGAGCTTTGGCTCAGGTATTCCTAAACACACTGCAATTGGTATAGGAATGTGGCTTGGAATTATTATGGCCTTTAATGTTTGGTTTGTAATTTGGCCAAATCAGAAAAGAGCTTTAGGAATAATTGAATGTGAGCCAGCAATAAAAGCAAAATCAGCAAGAACTGCAATGTTATTTTCAAGAACCAACACTTTGCTTTCGCTTCCAATGCTACTTGCAATGGTAGCAGCACAAAATCTTTATTAATTTTAATTATCTTCTTCTCTTGAAAGTGTTTTTTGTGACACGTTAAGTTTTACTATAATAGTGTTTGCAATGTAGATTGATGAGTAAGTTCCAATAATTATACCAAAAATCATTGCTAAAGAAAATCCTCTTAAAATATCACCACCAAAAAAATAAATAGCAAGCACAACCAACAAAGTAGTTAATGATGTATTAATTGTTCTAGATAAAGTTTCATTAATTGAAATATTGGAAAGTTCTTCAATTTTAATATGGGAAAATTTCCTTAAATTCTCTCTTACTCTGTCAAAAATAATAACCGTATCGTTTATTGAATATCCAATAATTGTTAAAACAGCAGCAACAATAGATAAGTCTATTTGTAAATTTAATAATGAAAATAAACCTAAAGTTATGATGACATCGTGAAAAAGAGCAGTAATTGCAGCTAGGCCAAATTGCCATTCAAATCTTATCCAAATATAAATTAGCATTAGTATAATAGATACAAATATAGCAATCACGGATGATTTTAATAATTCATTGCTAACTTTTGGACCAACATTTTCAACGCGCCTAAAATTAAAATTATCTCCAAAAGATTTATTTAATGAAATTTTAATTTCTTCAATAATATTATTTTTATTATCTTTGTTTTCAAATTTAATTAAAAAATCTTCATCATTACCAAATTTTTTTACCGTAATATTGCCTAAATTCATTTGGCCAAATGAATCTCTTAATGAGGTTACATTAATTTTTGCATCTGAGGATCTAAGCTCTATTAAAGTCCCACCTTTAAAATCAACACCAAAATTTAATCCCTTAAAAATCAGCAGTAATAATGAAATTAAAACTAAAATTCCTGAGATAATACTAAATTTGTTATAAAGTTTATTAAAAGGTATCATTTAAAATAATTTTTGTTTATCTTTATTATTAAATACGTAGATTACAGTTAATAACCTTGCGATAAAATAAACTGAAAAAAGAGTTGTAAGAATTCCAAGACTCAATGTTAATGCAAAACCTTTTACAGGACCTGATCCTAAAAAAAATAATACGATTGCTGCTAATATAGTAGTTATATTTGCATCAATAATTGAGGTTCTTGATTTCGTATAACCACTGTCGAATGCCAAAATAGAATTTTTTTCATTTTTTAATTCTTCTTTAGTTCTCTCAAAAATTATTACATTCGCATCAACAGCCATACCGACTGTTAAAATAATTCCTGCAATACCCGGTAATGTTAGCGTTGACTCAAAAATAGTTAAAATTCCAATTAAGATAAACAAATTAATAATTAATGTTATGTTAGCAATTAATCCAAAGACTTTGTATTTTATAAACATAAATAATATAACTAGAAAAAAACCAATGGTTAATGAAATTATTCCATCATTAATCGAGTCTTGTCCAAGATCTGGTCCAACAGTTCTTTCTTCAATTATATTTAAGGGAGCAGGTAATGCGCCTGACCTAAGTAATAATGCTAAATCTGTAGCTGTTTGAAATGTAAACCCACCGCTTATTTGACCTGAACCGCCCGCTATAACATCACGGATAACTGGAGCGCTAATTATTTTTCCATCCAATACTATGGCTAGTTGTTTACCGATGCCTGTAGATGTGGCTTTACCAAATCTCTTAGCTCCTACTCTATCTAATGAAAAGGAAACAACTGTTTCATTAGTTTGATTATCCATTTTAGGCTGAGCATCCAATAAATTTTCACCACTTAAAACTATTCTCTTGCTTACTATTTCTTCTTCAAGCCCATTTTCATATTTTAATTTTTCCACACCAAAACTATCTGTGTTGTCATTAGTGACAAACCTAAAAGTTAAGTTTGCAGTTTTACCTAAAAGAGACTTAATTCTTAATGGATCATCTAAACCGGGTAATTCAACTAGTATACGATTATTTCCTCTCTTTAAAATATTTGGATCATTAGTACCTATTTCATCTATTCTACGCCTGACGATTTCTATGGCTTGATCTTGAGATGAAATATTAAGTTCAATTAATCCTTGATTTGATAAAGTAACCTTAAAGCCATCATTAAGCTCATCAAGATTAAATTGATGCATTTTAAAAGTTGGATAATAGGGATTAATTTCGCTTTTTTCATCTCTGAAATTTTTAATTAATTGTTCTTTATCCGCATCATCAACTTTAAAAAGAATACTTTTATCAACAAGTTTTAAATCTATAATATTAATATTTTGTTCTTTAAAATAGTTTTGTATAATAGTAGTCAAATTTTGAAGTTTTTGCTCTATTACGGGCTTGTCATCGATTTCAAGCAAAAGATAAGATCCACCCAAAAGATCAAGTCCAAGATTAATTTTTTTATTAAAATATTTATTATCTGTCTTTAAAAAATTTAAACTAGCAAATAAAATAAAAAAAAGACTAAAAAATGAAATAAGTATTATCCTTAATTTTGAAAAATGTAGCACTTAAATGTAAAATAGGTTTATTTTTTTACTTCTTGAATATTTAAAAGTGCTTGAATACCTGTTGATTTAACGATTTCAACTTTAACATTTTCGGCAATTTCAACCTCAACTTTATCGTTATCAATTATTCTTTGGATGGTACCTGTAATACCACCAGAGGTAATAACTTTATCTCCACGTTTTAGACCTTCAATCATATTTTTATGCTCTTTGACTTTTTTTTGTTGTGGTCTTATTAGGAAAAAATAAAAAATTACGAAAATTAAAATTAACGGTATAAATTGTCCTATTCCAGCAGTATTCATAAATCTCCTTTAAAATAAATTGAATAATTATACTATCTGAGAGATTTAAACAACTTTAAATAGCTGAAATTTTTTCAATATTATTCATATACGGTCTTAAAACTTTAGGAATAATTACAGATCCATCTTTTTGTTGATAATTTTCTAATACTGCAATTAAAGTTCTACCGATAGCTAACCCACTGCCATTTAAAGTTGCAGGAAAAACAATTTCATTTTTTTTATTTTTATACCTTGTTTTCATTCTTTGTGCTTGAAACGTTGAACACGATGAACAAGATGAAATTTCACGGTATTTTTTTTCTGATGGAAGCCAAACTTCAATATCGTATGTTTTTTCAGCACTAAAGCCCATATCGCCAGAACATAATAATAATTTCCTATAAGGAAGTTCCAAAAGGTCTAAAATACCAGTAGCACAATTAGTCATTCTTTCTAATTCATCTAAACAATTTTCTTGCTCAACAATACTAACTAACTCAACTTTGTAGAATTGATGCTGTCTAATCATCCCTCTAGTATCTTTACCATATGAACCTGCTTCTTTTCTAAAACAGGGCGTAGATGCAGTAAATCTCATTGGAAAGTTTCTTTGATCTAATATTTTATCTTTAACAATATTGGTTAGAATAACTTCTGCTGTTGGTATTAGAAATTTTCTGTCAGATCCCTCATCAAGCTTTATTTCAAATTGATCATTTTCAAATTTTGGTAATTGACCAGTACCAAACATCGTATTTTCTGAGGCAATCAATGGAGGAGAGATCTCTTCATAACCATTTTTATTAATATGCACATCCAACATAAAATTAGATAAAGCTCTTTCTAACAATGCTAACTTATTTTTAACAAAAACAAATCTAGACCCTGTAGTTTTAGAGGCTAGATCAAAATCAAGCATACCTAATTGTTCACCTATTTCGTAGTGCGATTTTGGTGTAAAATTGAAAATTGGAATATTGCCAGATTTTTTAATTTCAATATTATCTTTTTCGTCTTTTCCTAGCGGTACATCGGGATGAGGGATATTTGGTATTATAGATAAAAGATTATCTAATTCATTTTTTAAAATTTTTTGGTTTTCTATAATTTTTTCAAGCTCAATAGAAATCTCTTTAGATTTTTTAAATAAAGTTTGATCTTTTGATTTTGAAATATCCTTTTTTTCTTTTTCTAATGTTTCTTTTTTATTTATTAATTCTCTATTTTTTAAGTCTAATTTTTTTAAATTATCTAAATCTATTTTAATTAATCTTTTTTCTAAAGCATTTGAGAATGCAAAAAAATCTTTTCTAATTTCTTTTAGATTATGCATTAGTGCTTTTTAAATTTTTTTTTTCAATAAATCTTACAGAAATTATCGATAATTCATATAAAATTAGCAAAGGAATTGCTAGTCCGATTTGACTTATTGGATCTGGTGGAGTTAATATTGCTGCAACTAAAAAAATTATCACAACTACATATCTTCTTTTTTCTTTTAAAAAATCAGAATTAATAATGCCAATTCTTGCTAGTAGACTTAAAACGACAGGCAATTGAAAACTAATACCGAATGCAAATATGAGTGTCATTATTAAAGATAAATATTCATTTACTTTTACCTCTAATTGAATTGGGAGATTGGTAGTTAATCCTGTACTCTCGAATGATAAAAAAAAATTTATCGCAAGCGGCATAATTAAATAATAAACAAGTAATCCACCAAGGAAAAATAATATCGGGGTTAAAATTAAATAAGGTAATAATGCATTTTTTTCATGTTTGTAAAGACCAGGAGCTATAAACTTCCATATTTGGATCAATATAAAAGGACAAGTAATAAAAAATGCCCCAAAAAAAGAAACTTTTACATACGTCAGAAAAGTTTCTTGTAAAGCTGTAAAAATTAAACGACGATCTAAACCATTAGCTTTAACTACTTTAGCATACGGTTCTACTAAAAAACTGTATAAGTTTTCAGAAAAATAATAACAAATTATAAAAAAAATGAATAAACAAATAAAACTATGAATTAACCTTTTTCTTAGCTCTGTTAAATGAGTTATAAAACCACCATCTTGCTCATCTTTACTCATCTTTACTCATCTTTAGGATCTTTGTTTTTTTTTATTTCATTATCGTCAATGACAATATTTGTTACTTCGTTTTGGATATTACTTATGTGTCTCTTTAATTTAACAATCCAAGAGGATACTTTTTTTAACATAATAGGAAAATCTTTTGGTCCAAGAACAATTATAGCTATAACTACGATTATTAAAATCTCAAACCAACCTATTGAAGGCATTTGATTTAATCTTTTTGGTTAGAATCTTTATTATTTTCTGAAATATTTTTGGGTTCTGCATCGTCACTATCTGATGCCATTCCTTTTTTAAAACTTTTTATACCTTTTGCTACATCGCCCATTAAGCTGGAAATTTTTCCCCTACCAAATAAAAGAACAAGTAATATTACTACAATCGCTATTTGCCAAATTCCTGGACTCATGCAATCTTATAACCTTTTTTATAATAATTAAAAGTAAGTTTTATTCTTTATTTTCAGGATCTAAAGTGCCACTAAGCATTCCATCAATATTTGAATAGATATTTTCTTTTTTTTCCTCTTGTTTTTCTTTAAAAAATTTTCCTGTGCCAAAAATGGAATTATCAACACTTGATGTATCGATTAGACCTGCTGCACCCAGTTCATCAACTGTTGGTAAATCTGATAATTTTTGCAAATTAAAGTGGCTTAAAAAATGATCGGTTGTTACATATAGAATTGGTTTGCCAGGAACATCTTTTCTACCTCCAGGTTTAACCCAATCAAGTTCCATTAAAATATCCAAGGTATTAGTACCAAATGCAACCCCCCTAATTTCTTCGATTTCTGCTCTTGTGACAGGTTGATGATAAACTATGATTGCAAGAGTCTCTATAGCGGCTCTTGATAGTTTTTTTTCAACAGCTTTTTCCTGTGACATTAAATTCGAAAGATTTGGAGATGTTCTAAAAGACCATTTGTTAGAAATGCAGACCAAATTAATACCACGACTAGAATATTCATTTTGAAGCTTTTCTAAAGATTTTTTTACATCAGTTTTTTTAGAAATTTTATTTTCTATGGTATCTATATCCAAAGGTTCGGCTGCAGCAAAAATAATAGCTTCAATTTCTTTTTCAACGTCAGTTAATTTTGAAGGAAAATTCAATATATTATCTTTGGTAATTAGTTTATTGTTAATCATTTATTGTCTCTCACATAAATATCATCAAATAGATTATTTTGTTTAATAATTAAATTTCCTTCTTTAACCAATTCTAATGATCCAGCAAAAATACCAGCACGTCCTGTTTTTTTAAATTTATTTCCTATTCTAAAACTAACTGGAATTAAATCATCTAATTTCTTCCAGTCTGTTAATTTACCAAAAAATTCTCTAATAGTTTTTATTCCATCTTCAGTTGTGAAGACAGGAAGTTTAGGTATATTCATTTTTTTAAAATCTTTAGTCACTACAATTGATGAGTAAGATTTTAATAATTCAAATAAAGTAAGACTATATTCACTAGTATAAATAGATCTTATATTTCCCTTCATACCTCTAATTCTAATTTCTCTACCTAGACGGTTTCTCTTGAGCATTTGATCTGATAACAAACGTATTAATTCCAATTTTTTTAATTGTAATTTTAATTTTTCAGCTACTTCAAGAACTTTGAATTCTTCATCCGGGTCTCCAGGTAGCAATAATTTAGACTTTAAATAAGCCAACCATGTTGCCATTAGCAAATATTCTGAAGCTATTTCTAGATTTAAATTTTTTTCTTGAGTTATGTATTCATAAAATTGATCTGCTAATTTTGTAATTGAAATATCTTCTAAATCAACTTTTTGTGCTCTAGCTAATTCTAGCAGTACATCTAAAGGGCCTTTATAGTTTTGAACTTCAACATTAAACAAATGAGAATCGGATAATGACATAAATTATATTAACTTAAAATATTATAAAATTGTGATGTTTTTTTGATGATAAAACTGTCAATCAATGGTGAATTATTAGCAATGATCTCCATTTCTTTAAGGTTAGCATTGCAATGCAAAACAATATTACAACCAGCCTCAAAAGCTTTTGTTGTATTTGTTTTAATATTATCCTTTAAACTTTTCATTGATAAATCATCAGAAATTAAAATATTTTTAAATCCAATTTTATTTCTTATAAAACTAATAAGTAATTTTGAATGAGTAACAGTATTAATTGGGTCTAGATTTTTATAAATAACATGAGCAGTCATAGCAAAAAAACTCTTTTTATTTTCAAATGTATAAAAATCATTTTTTGTCAAAAATTTTAGGGATTTATTTATAATGGGCGTAAAATTATGACTGTCTACCTTGGCAAGACCATGGCCCGGGATATGTTTCATTACTGTACCGATTGAGTTTTTATGAAATAAATTAATACAAACATCACCTAATCTAGAGACAATTTTTTTATTCTTTGAAAATGATCGATCGCCAATTACACCACTAGCACCTTTGTATCTTAAGTCTAGAACTGGAACTGAATTAATATTAACTCCAATATTTTTTAATAAATGAGAAGTTTTATCAACAAATAATTGGTAATATGCAAAAAATTCTTTTTTATTACTTTGATACAAATTGCCATAAAATTCTGAAGTAAGATTATCAAATAAAATTATATTTTTTAATCTATTAACTCTTCCACCCTCTTGATCAATAAGAATTGGATAATTTTTATCATTAAAAATTTTTTTTATTATGTCGGTAAGTTTTTTTGTTTGATTGATAGTTTTAATATTTCTACTAAACAAAATAACACCCCAAGGTCTATATTTTTTTAAAAAAGATTTTTCTTGTTCAGTAATTATTAGAGATTTTATACCAACAATAAATGCTTTTCGGTTATTCATTTGTTTCAATTAATTCCCAAAAATTATATTTTTTTTTTTTATTAATATTTGTCTCCTGCAAATATTGAACACTATCATTAGTATCATCTTCCAAAATTGGTAAGTTTTTTAAGTTCATTAAAAGTTTATCGTCTATATCATTATTGACTCTATTAGAATTTATTTTATTTAAATCTGAAAAGTAATATTTTATTGTAAAAAAAAAAAAGAAAAAAATAAATAGAACAAATATTAAGTATTTAATTTCTTTAATCATTACATTTTTTCAGGAGTTTCAACGCCAATAATGTCCATTCCCGACTTAACAACATTAGCAATAGATTTTAAAAAAATTAATTTATCATCTGAAATATTTTTTTGTTTATTAATAAACCTTTTCTCTGGTTCGTCTTTACCTAAATTCCAATAAGAATGAAATTCTGACGCCAATTCATATAAATATATCGGTATTCGATGTGGTTCTAATTTATTACTTGCCTGCTCAATACATTTTGGCCACTCAGAAATTTTTCTTAATATTTTAATTTCTTCCCTTGAATACTCGAATTTAAAATCTTTCACTTCAACTTTAGAATTTATATCTCTATTTAAATGTCTATAAACTGATGAAATTCTAGCATAACAATATTGAACATAATAAAGTGGATTATCCTTTGATTTTTCTTTTACGCTATCAAAATTAAAATCCAATTCAACATCGCTACTTCTATTAAGCATTATAAACCTTGTGGCATCTTTACCGACCTCTTCTACTAAATCATCAACAGTAATGTAATCACCTTTTCTTTTAGACATTTTATATGGTTTATTATCTTTAATTAATTTCACTAGTTGGCTTACCTTGCAGATCAATTTTTTTTTTTTTTTAGAAAGTGCATCTACGGAAGAAGAAATTCGCTTAATATAACCCGCATGATCAGCACCTAGTATATTAATTAAAAAATCAAAATTACGATCTAATTTATTTTTATGATAAGCAACATCGCTTGCAAAATAAGACCAAGTGCCATCTGACTTTTGTAGCGCTCTATCTTTATCGTCACCAAATTCTGTTGATTTGAATAACAATTGCTCTCTTTCAACCCATTTATCATCATTAATTTTAATTGGTGCTTTAATTTTACCTTTATATAGAAAATTCTGCTCTTTTAAAAAATCTACAACTTTTTCGACTTCTTTATTTAAAACTAATTGTTTTTCACTCACAAAGTTATCATGAATAATACCAAGACTTTTTAAATTTTTTTTAATTAAAGTTAGAGCCTCAATAATTGATAATTCATTTAATCTCTCAAAAATTTTATCAAAATTATCAAAAGCTAATTCTTTATTTGAATTAATAATAGTATTTGCAAAGTCTACAAGATAATCGCCCGGATATAAATCTGGGTTATTAATTGGAAAAGGATCTTTAAATAAAATCTCTCTAATTCTGTAATAAACAGATTTTGTAAAATTAATAATTTGGTTACCATAATCATTCACGTAATATTCTTTAGTGACTTTATGATTATTAAAACTCAAAATATTTGATATAACATCTCCTAATACAGCACCACGACAATGACCAACATGTAATGGGCCTGTCGGATTAGCGGAAACAAATTCTATTAAATAATTGTATTTTTTTTCTTTATTGTTAATTCCGAATGTTTTTGGATAATTAATAATTTGTTTAATAAAGTTTGTCCAAAATATTGGTTTAAATTTAATATTGATAAAACCTGGCTTTGCTACGACGATAACATCAATTAATGGATCATTTTTTTTAATTTCTTTAGATAATAGTTCAGCAAGGTCTAAGGGCGATTTTTTATTGATTTTTGATAGTACCATTGCAACATTAGTTGAGATATCATAATCAAATTGTAGCGGTGGAATTTCGGCATTAATGCTATTAAAAGTTTCAGGTAGAACAATAATTTTTTTTTCACTAAGCTCTATAAGAATTTTCTTAATCTTATCTATACAATCGTCAAAAATATTCATTTAAAATTATTAAAAAGGTTAATCGCATAACGATCGGTCATACCTGAGATAAAATCAGAAATAGCTCTAAATTTATCGTCCATCAATTGATCTTTAGGAATAAATTTTGACGGATTAGATTTGATTATTTTGAATAATTTTTTAATGATAGTTTTGCCTTGATTGTTTTTAATTAATACTTCTTTATTTTGATACATTTTAAATTTTAAAAAAGATTTGATCTCTTTTTCGGATGCAGATATATTATTAGAAAAATTTACTAAAGATCTTTTAGAATTTTTTACATCGTACAAAGAAATAATCTTATCTTCTTTTAAATTTTTTTGAGTATTTTTAATTAAATCTCTAATCATAATATCTATCGAGTCTCTGACAATTTGATCAATAACTATTTTATAATTTTTTTTATTAATTTTTTTTTTGTATTTAATATAAATATTTCTAAAAAAATTAATTTCAATTAGTTCTTCCAATTTAAAAAGGTTTGCTTTTATTCCATCTTGAATATCATGATTGTTATAGGCAATATCATCTGAAATTGATGCTATTTGAGCTTCTAAAGACGGATAATTAGTAAAATTAATTTTTTGTTTAAAGCTTTTTATGCCAATTAAATTATTAAGTAGTTCTTTGTTTTGAACTGGGCCGCTATGTTTTAATAAACCCTCAAGAGTCTCAATGGATAAATTTAATCCTTTAAATTTTAAATATTTATTTTCAAGAAACATAATTATACGCAATGTTTGTAAATTATGATCAAAGCCACCGTAATTTACCATGCATTCATGAAGTGCGTCTTCACCAGCATGACCAAATGGAGTATGACCTAAATCATGTGCCAAACTTAATGTTTCTGTTAAATCCTCATTTATATTTAAATACTTTGCAATAGATCTTGCTATTTGAGCAACTTCAATTGAATGTGTAATTCGAGTTCGAAAATGATCTCCTTCTGTATTCACAAAAACTTGGGTTTTGTGTTTTAATCTTCTAAATGAGGCACTATGAATGATCCTGTCTCGATCACGCTGAAATGGAGATCTGTATTTTGAGGTAGGTTCTTTGTTAAGCCTGCCCTTGCTATTAAATAAACCTAATTTTGAGTAATCTTTCATACTTTAATTTTAAATTTTAATGATTATATTAGTAATAGCAGTGTTAATTAATGATAAAAGAAATTAAATTTACCGATAACGCTTTAAAGCAGATAAATAGTTTACTAACTAAAAAAGATAAAGGTTCTTTTTTTAGAATCGCTATTAAAGGTGGTGGTTGTTCAGGCTTTAAATATGAATTCACATTCGACCTAGAAAAAAATAATGACGATTTAAATTTCCAAAATATTTTGATAGATAAAAATTCTGCAGATTTATTAAAAGGTTCTGAGATTGATTATGTTTCAGAACTTATAGGTGAATCTTTTAAAATTACTAATCCCCAAACTAAATCTTCCTGTGGTTGTGGTGTTTCATTTTCTCTTTGATGTTAATCTCATCTTGGAATGTCAATTCTGTAAGAGCGCGAATTCAAAATATTAAAAATTATCTTTCAAAATATCAACCAGATATTTTAATGATGCAAGAAATTAAAACAGAAGATGTTAATTTTCCTTATGATGATTTTGCATCCATGGATTATGAAAGTCATGTTTTTGGACAAAAAAGTTATAATGGAGTTGCAATTATATCTAAAATCAAACTTAAAAATCCCAAATTAGACCTTATTAATGACAAATTTAAACAATCTAGAATTATCGCTGCAGAACTTGAGTATAATAAAAAAAAAATACAGCTAATAAATATTTATACACCAAATGGTAATCCAGTTGATACTGATAAATATGATTATAAAAAGTTTTGGTTGGATGCTTTAATTAAGCAATTAATATTAATCTTAAAAAAAAATCAAAATATTATTATTGGTGGCGACTTTAATATCATTCCTGCTGCTGAGGATGTTTATAATGTAAAAAGTTTTGAGAACGATGCTTTGTATCGACTTGAAATTCGAAAAAAATTTAGAGAAATATTAAATTTAGGTTTTAGTGATGTCTATCGTCATTTTAACGACCGTAGAGAAGAATATACTTTTTGGGATTATATGAGGGGTGCTTGGGAAAAAAACAATGGCATGCGTATAGATCATTTTCTACTATCAAATAGCTTAATTGATATTGTAAAAAGTATAAATATTAACAAAGATCCAAGAAGCAAAGAAAAACCTTCTGATCATACACCAATTGAAATAAGACTTAATTAAAAGACAAATTTTATTAAGCAATTGTTCAATTAATTATATGTGGTTTTTAGATTGTATATAATTGGTTAAATACTAAAAATTAATAAATTCTTAAAATTAATTAAATACAGATAGGAAATTATGTTTATTAAAAAATATTTAAAATGGATTAGCACTAGTTTGGTTTTAGCTGGAATATTACTCACAAATTTAAATATCTACCCGATTAATATTTTTTTACATAGTTTGGGAGTTGTTGGGTGGACGATTACTGGATTTGTATCAAAAGATAAGGCTATATTAACAAACTTTGGATTACAAATTCCATTATTTATAATTGGAATAAATAAAATTTTTTTGATTAGGTAGTTTAAAACTTTTAACTTAATTTTAAATTAGATATTATTAGAATATATCACTCGAGGTTCTAAAAATAATTCTTTTGAGAAGGCTTTAAATTTCTTAATTACTTGTTTTGATATAATTTCTTGGTGCTGTGATGGTATTTTTAAGAAAATAGAATTACCTCTTTTATAAAGTTTAAATTCATCTAAGAAAATTGTTGATATAGAAGTTAAGCTATTAGCAAATCTTAAAGCTGAACCAACTTGTTTGCTGGAGAAAATTTCATTATTATTTAAAAATTTTAAGTATTCAATTTTTGGATTATATTTAATACTGCAATATCTCCAATAACAAGCTAGAGCCAGCTGTATTCTTTCTTTATGAGTCAATTTCAATAATGGAGTATTTAGTGTTTCATTGAAAACTAATTCGGCTTTTTGAAAAGCTCCTAGTCCCCAATCCATATGACTTAAAACACACGCTAAAATTAACAACTCTTCATTAAAATATTCGTTTTCAATAAAAACCGGCTTAATAAAATTAAAATACTTTTTATAATTTTCACCTATATCTCCACGTTTTTTTGAAATAAAATTTAAGGAATTTTTAGTGTTTTCATTTATATCGACATTATCTAAAAAATCTGATGCTAGTTTTCCCTCTCTTACACCGCATATTGAACAATGTATGAAGTCAGGACTTGTAATATCAAGTATTTCATTCAAGATTATAGAACTGAATGGCAGATATTGAGTTCGAGATTTGGATATATATTCTACAGATTTCAATTTATTTTTATTAAATCTAGAAATTTTATCAATAAATCTAAGTAATTCAAATTTTTCCAAATAGTATTGATGAATTATATGAACTGGATGATCATTTTGAAATAAATGTAATTTAAATAATGCTCGCCAAGTTCCCCCCACCAAATATAAATTTTTAAATTTTTTTTTTGCTAACCATTTTTCATCTTTAAATAATTTTTTTACATATTTCGGTAAGTTATTTTTTTTGATCAAAGGGTTATTTAACAAACGTAAAACGCCTAACGGAAGTGAAGTTTTTTCGAGAATCTTATTATTATCAACATGTGTCAGTTCCAAGCTACCGCCTCCTAAATCAGCTACCAAACCATCAACATTTTTAAAGCTAACTTTTACACCTTCTGCGGCGTATTCAGCTTCTTGCTCACCTGACAAAATCTTAACTGAAATTGAAAAAATATTTTCTATCTCCCTTACAAAATCTTGAGCATCTGTGGCTTCTCTTAAAGCTGCTGTTGCAATAATTTGAAAATTATTAATTTTTGAAACATTTAAAATTTCATTAAACCTTTTTAATACTTTGATTGCATATTCTTTACCTGATTTATTTAATTTTCTAGATTTATCTAAATTTTTACCTAATTCACAAACAGCTTTTTCATTAAAAAAGGGTACTATCGAGGAATTAAAATCCTCATAAATCAACATTCTAATTGAATTAGAACCTATGTCGATTATAGCAATTCTTGAGTCTTCTTTTAAAGATTTGTTTTTAATGTTTTGAAATTTAATTTCCATAATTAAAGATTTTAAAATTTAGTTTTTTTGGTTTGAATTTTATTTTAGCTTTTCCTCTGCCTGATAAACTTGGATTTTTCATAAAGTACTTGTGCGCTGAAAATGAATCGGCTTTAACATAATTCATTTTTTCATAATTTCCATTATCTTTTAAAATCCAGCTTTGAACTGTATCAATGTAATTTGCTAACATTACTTGATCTAAAACTTGTTCATGAACAGTCTTATTTTCGATAGGGATTAGCAATTCTATTCTTCTGTTAAGATTCCTTGGCATCATATCCGCTGAAGAAATATAAACTTTAGATTTTCTACTAGGAATTGAATGGCCATTTGCAAAGCAATAAATTCTGGAATGTTCTAAGAATCGACCAATTATACTTTTTACAACAATATTTTCAGATAAATTTTTTACACCGGGCTTAAGACAACAAACGCCTCTTACTGATAAAAAAACTTTTACACCCGCCTGAGAGGCTTCATAGAGTTTGTCTATAATATTAGGATCAACCAAGGAATTCATTTTAAACCAAATACCAGAGGGCTTTTTTTTTTTGGAATTTTTAATTTCTATGTCGATTCTACTCTCAATTGTGTCTCTAAGATTAATTGGAGCTATAGAAATTTTATTTAATTTTTTTGGTTTAGCGTAACCAGTCACATAATTAAAAAATTTTTCAACGTCAGCAGCTATATTTTTATCAGCACTAAAAAAAGATAAATCTGTGTATATTTTGGCGTTAACAGGATGATAATTTCCTGTTCCTAAATGAAAATACGATTGAATTTTTGTACCCTCTTTTCTTAAGACTAATGATGATTTAGCATGTGTTTTAAATTTTGCAAAACCATAAACTATTTGAACTCCGGCTTTTTCAAGACGCCGAGAAAGTTCGATATTTGATACTTCATCAAATCTAGCTTTTATTTCTACTACAGCTGTAACTACTTTTCCATTTTCTGCAGCCACGATTAAGGCTTTAACTATAGGTGAGTCTAAGGTAGTTCTATACAAAGTTTGTTTAATAGCAACAACTTGAGGATCGTACGCAGCTTGATTTAAAAATTCAATAACTGCATCAAAAGTTTCAAATGGGTGATGCACAATTAAATCTTTTTTTTTAATTGTATCAAAAAAATTATTATTAAATTCAATTAATCTTTCAACTTTTCTTGGAGTGAATATATCAAATATAAATTTTTTTTTTTTAATTAAACAAATTTGATCAATGTCTTGTATTCCAACTAATGCATTAATTTTATAAATATAATCACTATTTATATTAAGTTTATCAGTGATAAAATTGATTAATTTTTGATCACTATTTTCTAAAATTTCCAACCTAACTATATCGCCTACTCTTCTTTGCTTTAAAGCGATTTCAAAAGATCTAACCAAGTCTTCAGACTCTTCTTGGATTTCAACGTCACTATCTCTTATCACTCGAAAAATCATTTTTGCTTCGAGTAAATAATCTGGAAAAATTTCAGATGAAAAAAAACTTATTACATCATCAATAACTAAAAACTTTTTAAAATTATTACTTGTTGAAATTTCAACAAATCTTGGCAAGGACTGTGGTACTAAAATAATAGAATTTAATTTTCTATTTTTGTTTTTTTTTGTCATATTTAAAACTAAAGCTCTACCTTTATTAAAAATAAAGGGAAATGGATGAGCTGGATCAATAGCAGATGGTGTTAACAGTGGATAAATATTTTCATTAAAAATTTTTAGCAATCTTTTTTTTTCTTGTTGATTTAGTTTTTCTGGAACTGTTAATTCAATGTTGTTTAATTTAAGTTCTTCGATTAACTTACTAAAAACTTCGTTTTGTATTTGTAGCAAAACTTTTGTTTTTAAAATTACAGACTTCATTTGTTCCTCAGGACTTAAACCGTCGGAACTTAAGGAGGCTACTTTTTGTTTAATTTGGCTATGTAAACCAGCTACCCTAACCATAAAAAATTCATCTAAATTTGAACCTGCTATTGATAAGAATTTAGCTCTTTCATAAAGTGGGTTTTCTAAATTATTTGCTTCAGATAGAACACGCTCATTAAATTTTAGCCAAGATAACTCTCTGTTAATAAATCGATTTTTGTGTTCATTTATTTTTTGTTTATTGGAGTTATTCATATATTTAAAAGAAATGATTCAACTATATGTCATGCGTCATGCAAAATCTAGCTGGTACGATGGCAATTTAATAGATCACGAAAGGCCTTTAAGCAAAAAAGGTAAAAAGGATGCAAAAAAGGTTTGTGAATTTTTTGTTAAAAAAAAAATCTCTTTTGATTATCTTATACTTTCGACGTCTAAGAGAACTAAAAAAACAGCAAAAATAATTTTTTCAAAGATAAAAAAACCAAAAAAAATTAAAATAACCAAAAAAATATACCTTAAATCAGAAGATGTAATACTAAATTTACTTAAAAAAATTCCACTCAATTATAAAAAAGTTCTCTTAATAAATCATGATCCTGCTGTTAAAAATTTATCAAAAGTTCTAATTAAAAATAATAATAGTAATTTATTTAAATTAATGAACTATAAATTTCCAACTGGATCTTTTGTAAAAATTATATTTAAGATAAATAACTGGAAATATATTGAAAAAAACGGCACGATAAGAGATTTTATTAGACCTAAAGATATTTAAGTGTCTAATGAATATCCTGCTGATCTAACTGTTCGGATTAGCGGTTTAGAATCTTCTAGATTAATTGCAAATCTTAATCTTCGAATATGAACATCAATGGTCCTCAGTTCCACATAAACATTTTCTCCCCAAACATTATTTAACAATTGTTCTCTAGTGTAAACTCTTTTGGGATTTTTAATAAAAAAATCCAATAGTTTAAATTCAGTAGGACCTAATTTAATCTCTTTTTTATTTCGATAAACTTTTTTACTAATTCTATCTATTTTAAGATCACTAAATTCAACAATATCAGATGAGACTAGGGGTTTTAATCTTCTTAGTACGGTTTTAATTCTTGCAATTAACTCTTTTTGATTAAATGGTTTTGTAATATAATCATCTGCACCAATATCAAAAGCTCTCAATTTATCTTCTTCTTCACCTTTAGCTGTTAGCATTATAATTGGTATATCTTTACATAAGTTATCTTTTTTAAGATTTCTTAAAATTTCTACACCAGATAAATTTGGCATCATCCAGTCCATAAGAACTAGATCTGGATTTTTTTCCTTTATTAATTTTAATGCTTCTTCACCATCATCAGAAACGCTAACTTTATAATTTTCTTTTTCAAGATTATATTTCAAAACAGAAACGATTGATGGTTCATCTTCAACTATAAAAATATGAGAAGACATTTTTTTATAACATCTCACTCTCAGTGTTTTTAGGTCTGTCCCCTTCTAAATATTCGCCTGTAACAAGGAAATATACTTGTTCAGCTATATTGGTAGTATGGTCACCTATTCTTTCTAAATTTTTTGCAATAAACAATAATTGTGCCCCATTTTGCAAATTTTGTTCATCTTCTTTTAAATATTTGATTACATCTTCCATACATTGATTTGTTAAAATATCAGCCTGTTCATCGCTTTCCCAAACATTTTTTGCAAAATTTTTAGATCTTTCGAGATAAGAATCTATTACAGATTTAAGTTGTTTTTTTACTTTGTTGCCTAATAAATTAAATGAGTTTATTAAATTTACAGATAAGTTTTTGTTAATTAACATAGTTTTTTTTGCAATATTTTTACTTAAATCTCCTATTCTTTCTAAGTCGGATGAAATTTTCAGTGCAGTAACAGTTTCTCTTAAATCAATACCCATTGGTTGTCTTAAAGCGATTAAATTTACAACCTGATGTTCAATGCTATTTTCGTACGCATCAATCACTTCATCTTCTGCAATAATTTTTCTTGCAAGCTCAAGATCTTTTTTTGCAAAAGCATCAATTGACATTGATAATTGCTCTTCCGCTTTTGTGCCCATTTTAATTATTGTCTCTTCGAGCAATTTTAATTGCTCCTCATAAGACTTAACAATGTGTGATGGTTTGTTCATATTAGCCAAATCTCCCTGTTATATAATCTTGCGTTAATTTATTGTCAGGATTCTTAAAAATTTTTTCGGTTGAATTAAATTCTAATATTTTTCCTAAATGGAAAAATCCTGTATCCTGTGAAACTCTAGCCGCTTGAGACATTGAATGGGTCACAATAACAATTGTATATATTTCTTTTAATTCATCAATAAGTTCTTCTATTTTTGCTGTTGCAATCGGATCTAACGCAGAACAAGGCTCGTCCATTAAAATTACATCAGGATTAATTGAAATAGTTCTTGCTATACAAAGTCTTTGCTGTTGTCCTCCAGACAAGCCAGTACCAGGCTGAGTAAGTCTATCTTTTACCTCATCCCACAAGGCAGCTTTTTTAAGACTATGTTCAACAATATTATCTAAGTCCTCTCGATTTTCTGCAAGACCATGAATTCTTGGGCCATAGGCAATATTATCATAGATGCTTTTTGGAAAAGGATTTGGCTTTTGAAAAACCATTCCAACTTTTTCTCTAATTAAATTTACATCCAGATCTTTTTTATTAATCTCATCTCCATCAATTTTTATAGAACCCTCAACTTTACAAATATCAATAACATCATTCATTCTATTTAGACATCTTATAAAAGTTGATTTACCACAGCCAGAGGGTCCTATTAATGCTGTAACTTTATTTTGTACCAAATTGATACTTATATCGAATAGGGCTTGCTTAGAACCATAAAAAACATTTAAATTTTTTGTCGATATTTTTATTTTTTCATTTATCATATTAAGACCATTTTCTCTCAAACTTATTTCTTAAATATATTGCAAAAGAATTCATAAAAGCTAGAAAAAAAATTAAAATAATTATAGTAGCAGAAGTTTTTTCAACAAATCCTCTTTCTGCTGACTCTGACCAGAGATAAACTTGTACAGGTAAAACAGCTGAAGGATCTATCGGATAAAATGGAACTACGTTAATAAAAGCCACCATACCAATTAATATTAGAGGCGCTGTCTCTCCAAGAGCCTGGCTAAGACCAATAATTGTTCCTGACAAAGTTCCAGGCATCGCTAATGGGACAACGTTATGCATCACTGTTTGAACTTTTGATGCTCCTAAAGCTAATGCGCCTTCTCTTATTGAAGGTGGTACAGCTTTTAAAGCTGCTCTACATGGTATAATGATTCTGGGTAAAGTCATCAAAGCCAAAACTAACCCACCTACTAATGGCGTTGATCTTGGCAAATAAAAATAATTTAAAAAAATTCCAAGCCCCAGTAATCCAAATACTATGGATGGAACTGCAGCTAAATTATTAACATTTATTTCTATAATTTCAGTAATCTTATTTTTTGGTGCAAACTCCTCTAAATAAATTGCAGCTAAAATTCCAATAGGGAAAGATAATATAAGGCAAACAAGTAAAGTTAATAAAGAGCCCATTAATGAAGATCCTATCCCTGCTAACTCGGGATCTCTGGAGTCGGCGTTTGTAAAAAATGAAAAGTTGAATTCAGTAATTATTTTATTTTGTGCATTTTGTTCATCAAATACTTTTAATTGAAAATCAGAGAATCTTCTTCTATCCTCTGGTATATCTCTTGGAAAATTACCTTTATGCAATTGATCTAAATCATCTGATAAAGTTAATGAAACTTCTATCATTTTATTTAGTTGGTCTTTGTGTTTTAAATAAAATCTTTTAAGTTCATATGTTGCATCGACACTTACTATATCAATTAATTCAATTTTTTTTAGTTCAGGAGTGAGTAAATCTAAATTTAATAATGCCTCTTGTAAAATTTCATTAAAATTAGATGCTTTAATCTCTTTTTCTGAGGTATTTATATTTATACCCAATTTTTTTTCATCAAAATTTATTTTTAAAAGTATTTTTGTTTTAAAAAAAGCACTTAAACCGCTACTAAAAATATTAAATAATAATATACCTAAAAAAGATACTGCAAGAGTAATTGAAAAAATCCCAAAAAATTTAAACCTATTTTCTGCTCTATATCTTTTCTTTAAAAAAATTTCTTTTTGTTTACTAGTCATATTGTTCTTTAAATTTTTTAACAGTTTGTAATGCAATTATATTTATAATTAATGTAAAGAAAAATAATGTAATTCCTAAGGCAAAAGCAGCTTGTGTTTTTGGATTATTAAAAGACTGATCACCTACTAGAATTGTAACAATTTGTGTTGTAATAGTGGTAGATGCTTCTAGTGGATTGATTGTTAATCTTGCACCGAGTCCAGCAGCCATAACAACTATCATTGTTTCTCCAACAGCACGAGATACCGCAAGAAGAATAGCCCCAACAATTCCAGGAAGTGCAGCAGGTAAAACTACTTTTTTTATAGTTTCAGATTTTGTTGCACCCATAGAGTATGATGCTTCCCTAAGGGCCAATGGAACTGCATTAATTACATCATCTGTTAATGATGAAACGTAAGGAATAATCATAACGCCCATAACTATGCCAGCGGCTAGCGCACTTTCAGAAGATACGTCTAAACCAATTGTTTCACCTAAAGCTCTAAAAAAAGGACCGACTGTTAAGGCTGCAAAAAAACCATATACGACAGTGGGTATACCTGCCAAAACCTCAATTAATGGTTTAACTATTTTCCTAACTTTGCTTCGTGCATACTCAGCCATATATATACCAGAAAAAAGACCCACCGGAACAGCAACGCACATTGCTATTGCTGCAATAAAAAAAGTTCCCCAAAATAGTGGAACCGCTCCAAAAACATTTTCAACATCAGCAATTTCAGTCGAAGCATCTCTAATGAACGCTCTACCCGGTGCCCAATTTGTTCCTGTAATAAAATCAAAAATAGGTACTACTGTAAAAAATTTAATACTTTCAAAGAGCAGAGACAGAACAATTCCAAGAGTTGTCAAAACTGCAATGGCAGCACAAAAAAACATTATAAATCTAATTACTTTTTCAACACTTTCTCTTGCTTTAATGTTTTTTAAAATTTGCTTATAACTAAAAAAAATTGAAAATACGATCGTACTAGAAATTACGGCTAGCTTTGATAATTCAAAAATTTTGTTAAGATTTAAAAATCTTTCGGCATAAGGCACTAAATTTTTAGGAATTTGACCTGAGAATTTTTTCTCAGCTATTGATACAATTTCTGTAAATATTAAATTTAATTTATTTTTATCAATTGTTGGATCAGCTTTAAAGTCAGATAAAATTAAAAATTTTATAAAATATAAATCAGAAAATGACCAAAAGAATAAAATTATTAGAGCTGGTAAGCCGCACCATGCGGCTAAATAATAACCATAATAAACTGGTAAGGAATTAAATTTTTTACCACTTATTTTTATTTTATTAGAAACTCTAGTTTTTCCAAAAAAAAAACAAGACAAACTAAAAACAATGATCAAGGTTATTATGGTTAAATTCATAAAAAATTTAATATTTTTTTGATAATTTCATATTTTATAGCCGAAATTTATTTCGGCTATAAAAAATTAGTTAATTATTAGTTTTGCATTATAGTTAAATTAGCAACTATATCTCTTACTTTTTCTTCAGTTTCTTTTGCATTTGGCACTAAACCAACCTTAAAAAGATAACCAGTTACTCCAACTGTACCTGGTAAAGCAAACTCACCAAGAAATTCTTTAAAACCAGGAATTACATCGGCGTGAGCTTTTTTTGCATACAAAAATAATGGTCTTGACAGAGGATAAGTATAACTTTGTATCCCTTCAACTGTAGGAGTAATTCCATCAATTTGTGCTGGTTTAATTTTATCTTTATTTGCAATTAAGTAGCTGTAACCAAAATAACCATATGTGTTTGGGGAGGATGTAATTTTTTGAACAATTAAAGTATCATTTTCTCCTGCTTCTATCACCGCTCCATCTTCTCTATACTTAACGCAAGCTTTTTTGTTACCACCATTAAGTCCTATAAAATCCTTATCACAACCCGCTTCCATTACTAAAGCATCCCATGCATCTCGTGTTCCGGATGTTGGTGGAGCAACTAAAATTTCAATATTAACGTCTGGCAAAGATTTATCTATATCACTCCATTTTTTATATGGATTTTTTGTAATTTTGCCACCATACATAACGTCATGAGCTATTGCTTTCCAAAGTTGTTCTTTAGTAAAGTTAGAATCTTTTCCATCAACTGAAACTGCGAATACTAAACCGTCATTACCGATTGCTAATTCGATTATTTCAGTCACACCATTTTTTTGGCAAAGTTCGATTTCTTCTTTTTTGATTGCTCTAGAAGCTCCAGTAAAATCTGGATGATCAACTCCTACACCAGCACAAAAAGCTTTAAATCCACCGCCTGTTCCAACGCTCTCGACAACAGGAGTTTTAAATTTCCCCTCTTTGCCAAATCGCTCAGCAACTACAGTTGAATATGGATAAACAGTAGAAGATCCAGTAACTTTTAATTGATCTCTAGCTTGAGCAATAGTAACAACTGAAAACGCAACTAAAGCAGCTAAGATTAAAATTATTTTTTTCATTTTATTGATTCCTTTCATTTATAATAAATTGAACCTTTTTATAGAACTCGATTGAAAAACTAATATTACAGATATGTTAAGGTTTTGTTAAAATAAGCTAAATTATAGTTTGTGTTTATTGAGATAATGCAAATAATCTTGATATCTAATAAATTAAAAAATTGAACTTATTTTAATTAAGAATTTTATAATGGTTTTTAAAATTTATAAAGCAGTTGGGATAAATATTTTAACTTCAGTTCCTTTATTTAATTCACTTATTATCTCATAATCTCCATTGTGTTGAGTAACTATATGCTTCATAAGGGATAAACCCAGTCCAGTACCAGTGACATTCTTGCTTTTATTAACAGTGGCCCGATAAAATCTTTCAGTTACTCTTGGTAAATCATTTTTAGAAATACCAATGCCTTGATCTTTAACACTGATCATAAAGTTATTTTCAATTAACTTATTTGATCCGATTTCACTTTTAAGTTCAATTTGACTATTTTGATTTGAGTATTTAATTGAATTGTCAATCAAATTTGAAAACAATGTATACAATTTTTGATAATCTCCTATTACAACGGTGGGTATAAATAATTTATTAATTAATTTAATATTTTTTTGCTTTAATGGTAAATCAAAATTAGCCTCTACTTGATTAAAAATTTCATTAATATTAACTATGGCAGTAGGTCTTATATGTTCTTCTAATTCAATTTTACTTAAAAATAAAAGGTCATTAATTAAAGCCTCCATTCTTTCTGTTTGATCAAGTATAATTTTCATAAATTCCTTTTGGGCTTTTGGGTCATCTTTAGCTGAATCTAATATTGTTTCTAATGAACCTTTAATTGACATTAGTGGTGTTCTTAATTCATGAGATACATTAGCTACAAAATCAGTTCGATATTTTTGAGATTTAATTATTTCAGTTAAATCTTTAAAAAATAAAACTACAGAATTAGGATCTGGATAAAAATATGTTGGACCCGGTATGCAGTAAACCTGATAAAGTTGATAATTAGGATATTCAATTTCAACTTTTACATTTTGTGTTATTTTTTTATTAAATGTTAAATCAATAGAATTAATTAAATTAGAGTTTCTGATAACACTAGATATATTTTTATTTAATAAATTGTTACCAAAACGGTTTATTGCACTATTATTAACATACACAATAAGATTAAATTTATCTAAAACAATTAATTGATCATCTAATTGATCTAAAACAAATTTTTTATCAGAATTATCATTTGAAGATCTATTAATTAATGAAGCTAAATTTTTTGATTGATTTTTTTTTTTAAAAAGTAAGTAAATTAAGAAAAAAATTAATAATATTAGTGTAAATTCGTTTACAGTCATTAAACAAAAAAGAAATATTTTTTTAACATAAAATTTATAAATAATAATTTTTATTTAATTCTTCCATATATATCTTCATATCTAACTATGTCAGTTTCTTTAAGTAAAGAGCCTAATTGAGCTTCTATAATTTTTACAGGTTGTTTATTTGGATTTTGAATCCTGTGGATTGCGCCTAAGGGAATAAAGATATCTTCATTGGGTTTTTTGTTAAAACTATCTTTATTTAGTGTAATTTTAGGATTTCCTGCAGTGACCAACCAATGCTCTGATCGATGATGATGCTTTTGCAAACTTAAACTACCTTTAGATTTAATGTGTAATTCTTTTATTAAGAAACCCTTGCCTTCATATAAATTTACGTAACTGCCCCAAGGTCTATAATAAACATTTTTTTTATTAAATAATTTTTTTTTATTTTTATTGTACATTTTTAAAATTTCTTTCCAACTTCCAAGATCCGACCAAAAGAGATTTAATTTAATAGCATTAATTTGCTTCATTTTTTCTAATATTGCATAATCAAATGATTTTGGTGTTATTTTTTCAAAAGATGTTTTGTCTAAATAATAAATATTATTTTTTAAAACTGCATTTGAAACTGATTGAAGACAATTTTTATAAGTATTTAACTGATATCTTTTAAAGTTATTAATAATTGAGTCTTTTCTTAAAAAAAACATACCTGAATTCCAATAACCTTTTTGTTTAATAATATGTTTAGCTTTTATTTCTTTTGGTTTTTCAATAAATTTAATTACTTTATTAATATTTTGATTAATTTTTTTGGTTAAAAAATAACCATATTCACTTGAAGGTCTATTAGGTTTAATTCCAAAAATGAATACATTTTGATCTGTTAAATGAACTTTATTTTTATTGATAGCTTTATTAAGAGTACCGATGTTGTCTATTAAATGATCTGCTGCAAAAAATATTAATGGTTGTTGATTTGGTATATCTTTAATTAATGCCGCAGCAAGAATTGCGGGCGCAGTATTTCTTTTAGAAGGTTCTAAAATTATTTTATATTTAATAGTTTTAGTTTTTTTTAAATATTTTTTAACTAATGTTAAATATTTAGAATTAGTGCTAATAATTGGATAATCAAAAGTTGGATCTTTGATCCGCTTCAAAGCTTTCTCAATTAAAGTCCAACCACCAAAATCAATAAATTGTTTTGCTTGTTGATTTTTAGAATTTGTCCAAAGTCTCGTCCCTGAGCCACCACACAAAATAACAGGTCTAATTTTCATTAAATATTAGCGTACTCTTTTACTTCTTTTCTTTTGCCAGGATGAGTTGATGCGCCTAGATAAGCTGGTCCAACTGTTTGTGCATATTTCCACAATGTACCTGATCCAAACTCAGATTTTCTTGGTTTCCACTTTTTGCGTCTGGCCACTAATTCAGCTTTAGATAATCTTACGTTAATAGTCCCTTTTTTAGCATCTATATCAATGATATCACCGTTACGTAAAAGAGCTAAAGGACCTCCTAGGGCCGCCTCAGGGCCTACATGGCCTACACAGAAGCCTCTGGTTGCTCCTGAGAACCTTCCATCAGTAATTAGAGCTACTTTCTCCCCCATTCCTTGGCCGTAGATTGCAGCTGTTGTCGATAACATTTCTCTCATACCAGGACCGCCTACAGGTCCTTCATATCGAATAATAATTACATCACCTTCTTTATATTGTCTTTTTTGTACAGCCAACATTGCGGCTTCTTCATTATCAAAACACTTTGCTTTACCGGTAAACTGTAATTTCTTTAAACCAGCAATTTTAACAATAGAACCATCAGGTGCTAAATTTCCTTTTAAACCTACAACACCACCGTCTGGGGATAATGGATTATCATATTTTCTTAAAACTTTTTGCTTTAAATTAAACTTAATATTTTTTAAATTTTGTTTCATAGTTTTTCCTGTAACAGTCATACAATCTCCATGAATATAACCTCCATCCAATAAAGTTTTTAAAAGCATTGGAACACCACCAGCTAACCACATATCTTTTGCAACATATTTTCCACCTGGTTTTAAATCAGCAAGATAAGGAGTTCTTTTAAAAATTTTAGCAATATCCATTAAATCAAATTTAATTCCTATCTCATTTGCAATAGCAGGTAAGTGTAAAGCTGCATTAGTTGAGCCTCCTGTAGCAGCAACTATGGTTGCAGCATTTTCTAATGCTTTTTTTGTAACAATATCACGAGGCCTAATATTTTTTGCCAATAAATTCATAACAGTTTTGCCACTCTCTACAGCATACTTATCCCTTTCTTCATAAGGAGCAGGAGTTCCTGCTGAATAAGGTAACGCTAGCCCAATAGCCTCAGAAACACATGCCATTGTATTTGCTGTAAATTGTCCACCACAAGCACCTGCACTCGGACAAGCAACTAATTCTAATTTTCTTAATTCTTTAAGAGACATTTGACCTGATGAATGTTTTCCAACTGCTTCAAATACATCAACAACAGTTACATCTTTGCCTTTGTATCTTCCTGGCAAAATTGATCCACCATAAATAAAAACACTTGGAACATTTAGACGAACCATAGCCATCATCAAAGCTGGTAATGATTTATCACAGCCAGCAATTCCAACTAATCCATCATAACAATGCCCTCTAACAGTAAGTTCGGTTGAGTCTGCAATTACTTCTCTAGAAATTAGTGAAGATTTCATTCCTTCATGGCCCATGGCAATACCGTCAGTTACGGTGATAGTACAAAACTCTCTAGGAGTTCCACCATTCGCTCTGACACCTTTTTTAACTGATTGGGCCTGTCTCATTAAAGCAATATTGCACGGTGCCGCTTCATTCCATGTCGATACAACACCTATAAAAGGTTTAGCTACATCTTTTTCAGTTTCTCCCATCGCATAATAAAATGATCGGTGTGGTGCTCTATCAGCGCCAATAGATGTGTGTCTACTAGGCAATTTATTTTTATCAAATTTTTTCACTATAAGTTTTCAATTGTTAAAGATAATTTTTTAATATCATTGTTTAAATTAGTATAATTAGTTTTTTCTTGATCAACAATATCTTTTGGAGCCTGATCGACAAAATTTTTATTAGATAATCGTTTAGAAATAACATCTAATTCATTTTGATATTTTTTTTTACGATTAATTAGATTTTCTTTAATTAATTTTAAATCAACATTTTGATCAAAATAAATCTTAAATACTTCTCCGTTTATTATAATTGAAGCTGAAGATTTTTCCTGATCTTTAATATAAAAATTATTTATACGTCCCATTTTTTTTAAAATTGTTTCATTATGATTGATAAATTTTTTTGTTGTATTTTTTAAATCTTGAATAGACATATCTATAAAAGAACCAGGTGTAACATTTAATTGATTTTTAAATGATCTAATTTCTGAGATGATACTAATTATTATTTCAACATCTTTATGTGATTCGTCTTTATTAATTTCTCCTATTGGCCAATTAGTAAGCATTAAAAAATTTTTACCTAAATTGTCAAATTTATTTTTTAACCATATTTCTTCAGTTATAAAAGGTATAAATGGATGTAACAAAACTAAAATTTGTTTAAATATATAAGTCGAAAAAGATCTAACTTCTTTTTTATTAATTTCATTTTCAGAAAATAAAATTGTTTTTGATAACTCTAAATACCAATCACAATATGAATTCCATACAAATTTATAAGCACTTTTTGCAGCTTCATCAAATCGATAATCTTTTAAATGTTTATCAATAGAATTTTTTGTTTCAATTAATTCATTATAAATCCATTTATTAATATTTAGAGATAAATTTAGTGTTTTATCGGTAGTTTTAAAATCACATTCATTTGTAATTAAAAAATTATTAGCGTTCCACAATTTATTTAAAAAATTACGATATCCTTTAACTCTCTCTTCAGAAAGTTTTAGATCTGTTCCAGGTGATGCCATTGATAAAAGTGTAAATCTTAAAGCATCAGCGCTGTATTTATTTATTAAATCTACAGGATCGATTACGTTACCTTTAGACTTGGACATTTTTTGACCTTTTTCATCTTTAACTAACGCATGAACATAAACTTCTTTAAAAGGCTCTTTATTCTGGAACTCCATTCCAAACATAATCATTCTTGCAACCCAAAAAAAAATAATATCAAAACCGGTCACTAAAACGTTAGTAGGATAAAATTTTTTTAAATATTCACTTTGATTGGGCCAACCTAAGGTTGCAAGTGGCCATAGCCCTGATGAAAACCATGTATCTAAAACATCTGGGTCTCTCATTAATTCAACATCTTTATTATAAAAATGTTTTGCCTCTTTTTTTGCATCCTCTTCACTCATAGCTACAAATAACTTGCCATCAGGACCATACCAAGCTGGTATTTGATGACCCCACCAAAGTTGCCTTGAGATACACCAGGGCTCAATATTATTTATCCATTGAAAATAAGTTTTAGACCAGTTTTCTGGGAAAAATTTAATTTTTTTATTTTCTACGACTTCTTTTGCTTTAATAGATAATTTTTCTGCGTCTACAAACCATTGATTTGTTAAAAAGGGCTCTATTATTGAATTAGATCTGTCTCCATAAGGAATTTTATTTTTTATATTTTCCTCCTTAACAAAAAATTCTTTTTCTTTTAATTCTTTAAGAATTTTCTTTCTTGCAACAAATCTATCTAAACCAACATAGTCTTTAGGACCATTTTCATTTATTTTCCCCTCTTCAGTGAAAATATTTATTATTTCTAAGCTATGTCTCTGACCAACATCATAGTCATTAAAATCATGAGCTGGTGTAATTTTTAAAGCTCCAGTACCTTGTTCGGGATCAGCATAATCATCTTTAATAATTTTAATTTTTCTTCCAACAATAGGAACGGTAACAGTCTTACCAACAAGAGTTTTAAATCTTTGGTCCTTAGGATTCACCGCTATTGCAGTATCTCCTAACATTGTTTCAGGACGAGTTGTTGCTATTGTTATAAACTTCTCTGATTCATCTATTGGATATTTAATATAATATATAATGGAATTAACTTCTCGTTGATCTACCTCTAAATCTGAAATCGCTGTCTTCAAGACAGTATCCCAATTAACAAGTTTTTTGGCTTTATAAATCAAATTTTTTTTGTATAGCTCAACAAAAACTGTGAGAACTGATTTTGATAAATTTTCATCCATAGTAAATGCATTTCTTGACCAATCGCAAGAACAGCCTAATTTTTTAAGTTGATTAATGATTATGTCTCCATATTGATTTTTCCATTCCCAAACTTTTTCAATAAATTTTTCTCTGCCGATTGAATTCTTATTAATATTTTGTTTTTCAAGTTGTCGTTCGACTAAAGCTTGAGTAGCAATTCCAGCATGATCGGTTCCTGGCTGCCATAAAGTTTCATAGCTATTCATCCGATAGTATCGAACTAAAAGATCTTGAATTGAATTATTTAAGGCATGTCCCATATGTAAACTTCCAGTTATGTTAGGAGGAGGTATAACTATTGAAAATTTCTTTAAATTTTTTTTTGGTTCAAATAATTTGTTTTTTTCCCAATAAGTATAAATCTTATTTTCAACATCAGAATGTACGTATTTATCATTAGTCATGTGTTAATTAAGTTTATAATTTAATAATCTAAATTAACAATAATCAAATTCGAATGTTATTTGATAGACTAATGAGAAATATTTTATATAAAAAGTAATTGTAGATCCAAACTAATGGCAACGTGGCGGAATGGTTACGCAGAGGATTGCAAATCCTTGTATCCCAGTTCGATTCTGGGCGTTGCCTCCAAATAAATATGCCATAAAATTTAAAAAATAAATTATTTTAAATATTTAATAAAAAAATTAAATTTAATAATATTGGAAATTATTAACTAATGTTATTAGGACAGTTGACTAGTTTTTTAGATTTTTGATCTAGTAAAAAAATCACTATTTGATTTACAGTTACTCTTGGATCATGTAAAAAAAACTTTATTTTATTTTATATTCCTCGGTAGCTCAGTTGGTAGAGCAGTTGACTGTTAATCAATTGGTCGCAGGTTCGAGTCCTGCCCGAGGAGCCAAAAATTAAATTATCCTACTTTAGAAATATTTAGATTAGATAATTGAAGCGATTTATTAAATTTTAATTTTTGATCAGCGTTAAGTTCAAAATATAATTTTGTTAAGAAGTTAAAATTTATATTCATATGTTCTCCATTTGATTTTTCAAAATTTAACAAGTACTCTGAAAAATCTTCATAAAAATAATTTATCGGAACTTTTAAATAATTAGAAAGTTGTAAAAGCCTAATTGAACTTACTCCATTGGTTCCCTTTTCGTATTTTTGAATTTGTTGAAATGTAACGTTAATAGCTGTTGCAACTTTAGTTTGTGTTAATCCAAGTGCCACTCTTCTTAACTTAAGTTTATTACCTAAATGTTTATTGAAATTTTCTTCCATTAAGACCC
>SHWS01000021.1 GCA_009693705.1 Pelagibacteraceae bacterium | reverse complement strand
AGAAATAGTAACGCAAATATAAGAAGAATTTCAAGCAATCTCAATATTACTAAATATAATAAATAATCATTTTTACTTGATAAATTATAATTTAACCTCGATAAAAAATTTAGTGATGGCTCAATAATCCAGGTACTTGTTCCAAAAATATGTGAATAATTTGGAATTACGTTTAAAAAATTTTTATTAAGACTAACATTATGATGAAAATCTGAAGCTAAAAAATCATAAATGTAATAAATATCGAGATTTAGAAAATATGTATTTGATAAATAAATAATTAAAATACAAATTAAAATTAACCAGATATTAAATAAATTAATTTTTAAATTATTTTTATAATTGTCAATACTTGTTATAAATTTAATTATTCTCAAATCTAGCCTAATTTTTTTAAAACAAAAATATGGACTTCTGTATAATTTTTCTTCTCACCCTTATTAGATTTAAAAATCTCCAAAGTAAACTTATCACCAAACCATTTTGCAATTAAATAAGGAAAAAATTCCATTTCAACTCCAAATGGATCCATTTTACTGCTATTATTTGGATTGTCCTGATTTGACATTTCCAAAAACAATAAACCTCCAACCCTTAGTTGAGCTACCCAAGTTGTTAAAGCTCTCTTTGGATTATAGCTTTGATCTAAGGAATTAGAATATACAAAATCATAATTATTAACCCATTCTGACTTTGTTTTGTGAAAATCCCACATGATTGAATTCTCAAAGTTTTTGGCAGTTTCTGAAATATCAGTACCGATAACCGATAAATTTTTAAACTTTTTTTTTAAGAATTTTTGTTCAAATCCATTTCTAGAGCCATGACAAATCGCTCTTTTGGGATTCTTATCAAGTTTTTTTTTAATGATATTTACTATTAAATTAAGAGTCCTTTTATCTGCCCAGGTGTGATCAATTTTTTTTTTGTTAAAAAAAATTTGAGTATCTCTGTACTCTTTATAATTTTTATACTTAAATAAAGTAAATTTTTTATCTGAAGTATTAATTTTTTGTATTCTATATCCAAATTTAATAAATAATTTTTGAAAAAAGTTTTTAAAAACTATACTAAACATTATTAAATTTTTTTGTGTTAATTATTTTTAGAGTATTAAT
This sequence comes from Pelagibacteraceae bacterium, assembly GCA_009693705.1. Lineage (GTDB taxonomy): Bacteria > Pseudomonadota > Alphaproteobacteria > Pelagibacterales > Pelagibacteraceae > Pelagibacter. Next base: position 13,661 of record SHWS01000021.1, on the reverse strand, counting down.
TCTATAGAAACTTTCTTTTTTGAAAATTTTCTTTTCATTAAATTTATTTTTAATTTCTTTAATTGCGTGATCAATTTTTTTTTTCGGCTTAAAACCTTTGTTAATAATTCTGTCAGAATTTTGTCTATAGGATCTTGGGTCGTTACTTGGTTCTATAAAAATTTTCGATTTTAATTTTAATAATTTATTAATTCTTTTTGCAATATTAATTATAGATAGATTTTCAAAACCAACATTAAATATAGTATCGTTAATATGCTTATTTTTTTTAATTTTTTTTTTTAGGAAGAACTTATAAGCATCAATCATATCATCCATATTTAAATTTGGACGAATTTGTTTGCCTCCAAAAACTTTTATTTCTTTTTTATTTAAAGCCCCAAAGGTTAATGCATTTACCGCAACATCAAGTCTCATAGATGGTGAGTAACCACATACAGTTGCGGGTCGTAAAATCGTTAAATCAATATCTTTTTTATAACTTAGTAATATTCTTTCACCTATCATTTTAGATTTATTGTATTCAGAAAGTGGTTCTAGACTTAAATCTTCAGTAACCTTTTTTTCTTTTTTAATGCCATATACACTTCCGGAGGAAGCAAAAATAAATTTTTTAACCCCTTTCTTAATTGCTAAATTTATCAGATTATAAGTTGCAAGAACATTTACATTCCATGTTAATCCAGGATCAAGTTCAGCTGCAGGATCGTTAGCTATCGAGGCGAGATGTATGATGCAGTCAGGTTTGCCTATATCCTGATCGGTGCTATTTCTAATATCTTTTTTTAATATTTTTAAGTTTTTATTTTTTTTTAAGTAATTTCCAAACCAAAAAGTATCTATAACTTTTATTTTATAATTCTCGTTGAGAAGACTATGAACAAGATTTGTTCCTATATAACCTCCGCCTCCTGTGATTAAAATATTTTTCATATTATAGCGTATTATAAAATGCTTTAATTTTTTTTATCACAAAATCTATCTCAATTTTTTTTAGATGAGGATTTATTGGTAGGCTTAATATTCTCTTACTGTAATAGTCGGTTTTCGGCAATTTTACCGTTCCAAATTGATTTTTAAAAGCTTTTTGTCTGTGTATTGGTACTGGATAATGAATGGCAGTATCTATGCCATTTTTTTTTAAATATTCTTGAAGTGCATTTCTAAATTTAGTTTTTATTATATATTGATGAAATGAAGGATTAGATATTTTTAAATTGCAAACAGGAGTCTCAACAACATCTTTAAGGCTGTTATTATAATGAATCGCAAAATTTAATTGTATTTTGTTCCATTTGTTAATTTTTTTTAACATTATATTTCCAAAACCGGCTTGTAAATTATCTAATCTAGAATTTGTACCCCAAATCACAGATTCATTTCTATTTTTTAAACCGTGATTTCTTAAAAGAATTATTTTATTATATAATTTTGTGTCATTTGTAACAATTAACCCTCCATCACCAAGAACATGAAAACTCTTTCTTGGATGCAAACTAAAAACACCAACCCTTCCTATCGTGCCGAGATATTGGTTGTAATATTTAGTTCCAAAGGCATGCGCTGCATCTTCAATTAAATCTAATTTATATTTCTTACAAATATTTTTAATCAAATTTAAATTCGCTGGAATTCCAGATAGATGTACTGGCATAATTGCTCTAGTTCTTTTTGTTATTTTTTTTTCTATTAATTTTGGATCGATATTTAAGTCATTTTCTATATCTACCAATACTGGTTTTTGTCCGGAGTAAACAATTGCTCCGCATGTTGCTACAAATGAATTAGAGACGGTAATTATTTCATCATTGGTTTTATAACTTAAAGCCTTGAGTAGCATTATGGTTCCTTCAGTCCAGTTACCAACGCCAATTACATGTTTTACTTTCAAAAATTTTTCAATTTTTTTTTCAAATTTAAATAATTCATCTCCTAAAATGTACTCACCTTTATTACCTAAATAATTAAACTTTTTTAGAAGATCTTTTTTTAGTATTTTAAATTCTTTAGAAAAGTTTGTAAATTTGATTTTCATGAATTATAAAACTTTTCTATTTTTTTAATAATATAATCTAGTTGTTTTCTTTTTATAAATTCATGCACTGGAATAGATATAACTTGTTTTGATAGATTCTCAGCGCACGGATAATCACCCCTTTTATAACCAAATTTTTTTGCAGCCAAATGCAAGTGCAGAGGTTTGGGATAGTGAATTTTGCTATCAATTTTATTTTGCCTTAAGAAATTATTTAGCTTATTTCTCTTTTTGCAGTAAAACTGGTATAAATGAAACACTGATCTATATTTTTTTTGTTCTTTAATTAATTTAATATTTTTATTCTCTTTAAGTCTAAAATTTAAATATTTAGCGTTTTCAATTCTTTTTTTTGTTATATGATTGATTTTTTTTATCATTTCTAGACCAACAGCAGCCTGAATAGTGTCTAGTCGAGAGTTATAACCATAGATTTTGCAGTTATCTCTACTAATAAGGCCATGGTTTCTTAATAATTTTAATTTTTTATAAATTGTTTTGTTGTTAGTAGTTATAATTCCACCATCTCCCCAAACATTTAAGTTTTTCAAAGGATGCATACTAAAACAACCTGTTATACCAAAATTTCCTGCATACCTTTTTTTATAGTCATGAGCTAGAATTGCGTGACAGGCATCTTCAACAACAAATAGTTTAAATTTCTTTGCAATTTCAATAATTTTTTCCATATTACAAATTCTTCCTGACCAGTGAACAGGTACAATGGCTCTAGTTTTTTTTGTAATTTTTTTTTCAATTTTATTTTCGTCCATATTTAGATCATCTTTGATGTCAACAAATACAGGCTTTGCCCCAGCGGTAACTATCGCTCCAGCCGTGGCATAAAATGAATAAGCAGGAGTAATAACCTCATCTCCTTCTTTAATTCCTAAAGCTTTCAGTGATAAAAAAATCGCGTCTGTCCCCGAACCAACACCAATCGAATATTTCACTTTTTGGTATTTGCAAAATTTTGTTTCAAATTTTTCTAAATATCTACCTAGTGTAAAGTCATTAAATTTTACTGTATTGTTAATTAAATTAAATATTTTTTTTGAATTTTGAAATTGTTTACTTAGGTAGTTGTGTTTTATAGACATTTTTTTGTCAGCTAAATATTGATTAATTAAAAAATTTTTTTTCATTATTTTTTTATTTTAAAATTTATATCTTTTTGGTTAATATTATTAATAATTGAATCATAATACTTAACTGTTTTCTTAATTCCAATTTTTAAGGTTACTTTACATCTCCAACGAAGTTCGCGTTTAGTTTTTGCGCAATCTAGATAATAATTTTTATCTTTTCCCTTCCTTTCTATACTTTGCTCAATTAATTTATCCCAGGAATATTTTTTAATATTTAGTACATTTTTTATAACATCTTTGATTGTAAAATATTTTTCCCCTGAAAAATGATATTTTGAGCCAATTTTTCCATTTGTAATTACTTTCATCAATCCACGATTAAAATCATCTTCAAAAATAAAATTTCTTTTTGTTTTACCGAAGCCATGTAAGGGAAATTTTTTTTTTTTATTAATGCAATAAACTAATCGTGGTATAAGCCTATGAATTGGTTGACCTTTGCCATAAAAATTTGAAAATCTTGCAATTATAATTTTATTGATTGGGTTTTGAATAAAATTATTTAAAAACATTTCTAATGCAAGTTTTGAGGAAGCGTAAGGAGTTGAAGGGTTGTACATCATAGAGTTTTCTTTAATTGGTTTGTTACCAGATCCAAAAATTTCTGGGGTTCCTATATAAATATATTTTCTTAATTTCTTTTGATTGCATAAGTTTTTAATAAATTCTATTTTTGAAAAAAAGTTTACTTGATAATAATATTTGGGATATAGCCAACTCTCATTTACCATGCAAATAGAAGCAAAATCGATTATGTAATTAGGACGAATTAAATTATTGATCTTTTCAAGTGAATTTTTATTATCACTAAGATCTAATTTAAAAAGTTTTAAAGATTTGTATCGTTTGTTTTTTTTTAAAAATAAGTCAAATGGTAGTTTATTTTTATTATTGTATGTGCCAAAAATCTTAAAAGTTGATTTGTTTAAAAGATAATTCGCAAAGCTGGACCCTGCAAAACTTGATATGCCAAGAATTAGAACTTTATTTTTCACAATATTAATTTATAATAATTTTATTTCTAATTATATTATCTATAATAGATATCAAAAAAATTAATAAATAATCTGCATATGAAAAATAAAATTTTCGAAGTGGGTCTTGCTCATGGCGTTTTTGATGTGATTCATATAGGGCATATAGAGCATTTTCGCGAAGCTAAAGTGCATTGCAATAAATTAATTGTTTCTGTAACTGCGGATAAATTTGTAAATAAAGGACCTAATAGACCTGCGTTTGATATTAAGGAACGAGTGGCACTATTAAAATCAATTATTTATGTTGACGATGTAATTATAAGCAATCATGAAACGGCAATTGAAAGTATAAAAAAAATTAAACCAAATGTTTATTTTAAAGGATTCGATTATAGTAAAATTGACGTAAGATCTAAAAATAATCTTAATAAAGAAATAAGTGAACTTAAAAAATTTGGTGGAAAGTTTTTAATTACCAATTCTAAACTTAGGTCTTCTAGTAAAATATTAAATGAAAATTATAATTTTATTAAAGAGGATACAAAAATATTTTTAAAGACTGTCAACAAAAACGAGACTTTAAAAAAATTGACTAACTCACTATTTGAGACAAAAAAAAGAAATTACAATGTTTTATTAACAGGTGAGCCGATATTAGATTATTATACGCGCGTTGCTCTTCAGGGAAAATCCCAAAAAAGTAGCGTAATATCAGCTTCAAAAATCAAAACAGATAAATATGGCGGCGGATCAATTTTAGTGGCTAATTTATTGTCAGAGTTTATGGATGTTTTTGGTTATTTAATTAATGGAAACAATAAAACGAAAAAACTATTAAAAAATTACTTAACTAATTCTAATAAAATAAATTTAATTACGACTAATGATCAAAGTATTCAAAAATTTTTGATTAAACAAAGATTTATAGATAAATATAGCAACGCCAGACTTTTTCAATTAAATCAAAATCAAAAATTTTTTAATTTAGATAAAAATAATTTAAAATTTCAAAAAACTTTTTTGAAAATAATTAAAAAATTTGAAAATGTTATAATTTTTGATTTTGGTTATGGTTACTTTGATGAAAATTTTTCCAATTCATTAAAAAGAAAAAATAATAAATTTTATATCAATTGTCAGACCAATTCTTCAAACTTTGGATATAATCTATTCTCTAAATATAAAAAAGCAGAGATTTTATGTGTAGATGAAGCGGAGTTTAGACTAACTGTAAAAAATAAACATGACGATCTCTACAATTTGATTGCGCAAAATAAAAAATTCTTAAGAAGTTACAAAATATTTGTTGTTACTTCTGGAGCTGGAGGTTGCTACATTCTTCATAAAAAAAAAATAGAATACATCCCAACTGTTTTCGAAACAACACTAGATACAACCGGTTGCGGAGATATTTTTTTTTCTATTTTTATTTATCTTTATTTGCAGCACAAATTTTCTTTAAAGGAAATTGCTTTTTTATCACACATTGTTGCTGGACTTCATGGATTGAGTGACGGAAATAAAAATATAATTAATAAAAATAATTTTTTTCAAACCGCTCAATCTTTGCTTAAGTAAAAAGTAATTGTTTGACTTTGTAGTTTAATAAGTCTAAATGATGAATCATGAAAGCGTCAGATTTCATAGCGGATTTTTTGTCCAAGCATTCTAAATACGCTTTCGGTGGTCAGGGAAGTAGCGTAATACACATAGTTGATAGCATCTACAAAAATAAAAAAATTAATTTTATTCCAGGTCAAACAGAGCAAGGAAGCTCTCTTGCAGCTGATGCGTATTATAGAGTCTCTAAAAAAATTGGAGTTACAATTGGAACAAGCGGTCCAGGTATCTTAAATTTTTTACAGGGTATGGCGTGCTCTTATTTTGATTCTATTCCTGGAATCTATATAGCGGGAGCACCTGTGGTTGGTCATATTAGGAAAAATAAAAAAATACGACAAATTGGATTTCAGGAAATGGAAGTGCAAGACATGGTAAAACCAATTTGCAAATATTCGGTTTTAGTAAAGAATGTTGAGGACTTGTGTTATGAGCTTGAAAAATGTGTTTACATCGCAAATAACGATAGAAAAGGGCCAACATTAATTGAAATACCTGATGATATTTCAAGAATGAAAATGCCAAAGAGAATAGTTCATTTTAAAAAAATAAAGTTTACAAAATTAAAAAAAATAAACACTCAACAAATTAAAAATTTAATTGAAAATGCACAGAGACCATTAATAGTTATTGGAAATGGATGTTTATTGAGCGACTCTATTTTTGAAATTAAAAAATTTATTAAAAAAAATAAGATTCCTTATACAGCTACATGGGCTGCTATGCATTGTTTTTCTACAGCCGATGCTATTAATGCCGGTTCATTTGGAGTTGCAGCAACCCGGTTCGGAAATTTTGCATTACAAAAAGCGGATTTAATTCTATTCTTGGGAACAAGACTTAGTACTCAGATTGTAGGAGGAAATCTAAAAAACTTTGCCCCTAATGCAAAAAAAATAATTGTAGAAATAGACAAAGAAGAATTAACTAATCACAGACTTCCAAAAATTGATTTAAAATATAACTGCGATGTTCTTCCTTTCATAAAAGATCTCAATAATAAAAAAATTACCATAAATGCAGGTATTTTAAAAAAGTGGAAGAAAGAAATTGTTTTGTTAAAAAAAAATTACCCCATTCTTAGCAAAAAAAATATTATAAATAAAAAATTTGTAGATCCATATTATTTTTTTAATCAATTTTATTTAAATATAAAAAAAAATTCGATTGTTATACCTGATGCCAGTGCAAATTTAATATGGGCTTATCAATCTCTTGTTACAGATAAAAATCCAGATATGTTTACTGCTTTCAACCATTCTCCAATGGGGTATTCAATTGCTGCCAGTGTTGGCGCTTATCTAGGATCATCCCCAAAAAAAAAAGTGTATGCATTAATTGGTGACGGATCAGTTCCGATGAATGTTCAAGAGTTGGAAACAATTAAAAATTACAATATCGATGTTATTATAATAGTTCTTAATAATCAGGGCTATGGATTAATAAAACAAACTCAAGAAACGTGGCTCAAATCTAAATATGCCGGAACAGACAAGAGTAGTGGATTAAGTTTGCCAGATAATCGTAAAATTGCATCTTCTTATAATATAAAAAATTTTTCATTAAAAAATAACCAAGATGTTAGAAAAAATATTAAAGCAATATTAAGTCTTAAAGGACCAGTTTTGTTAGATGTTCTTATTGATCCAAAAGCAAGAGTCGAGCCAAAAATTGAATTTGGGAAACCATTGCATGATATGGCTCCTTATATTGATAAGTTAAAGTTGAGGCAAATAATGAAAAATTAATGAGTTATTTTGATTACGGTTATTTTTCTTACAAAAAATCTAAAAAAGATACAGTTAAGAAAAAAAGAAAAAAATTAATGAAAAAAAGAACAGTTGTTAATAGAATATTAGCAAATGATCTAGATAAAAAATTTTACGATGGAGAGCGAATTAATGGATATGGGGGGTTTAAATATGATGAAAGATGGAAAGTGTTTTTAAAAAAAATTATTCATAAATATAAATTGAACAAAGATTCAGTGGTATTAGATATCGGTTGCAAAAAAGGTTTTTTTATAAAAGATTTACAAGATTTGGTACCTGGCATTACTGTATATGGAATAGAGGATCATAAATATCCAATAACCAAATCTTTGCCGTCAGTAAAAGAAAATATTAAATATGTTAATTCGTATTATGACATAAAGTTTAAAAAAAGTTATTTTGATTTTGTTCATGCGCACAATTCTATTTATAGGTATAGTTTAAGAGACATGATTAAGGTTATAAAAAAAATAATTTTTATTTCCAAAAAATCACATATTACTGTACCCGTTTACTACAATGAAAAAGAGAGAAGTAAATTTTTAGACTGGTCATTACTAGGAGGCGTTATTTTGAAAGAAAAAGACTGGAAACAAATGTTTAAATTTTTAAACTATAAAGGAGATTATTATCTTTCCGGTGCAAAAAGCTACGGACTATAAATAGACTTTGAAAATATGTATTTTAAAGCAGCAGTTCTTGAAAAAAAAAATTTAATTAAAATATACGACTTAGTAAAGCCGACCAATCTAGAAACAGGTCAAATTCTTGTTAAAATTTTCTATAGCTCAATTTGCCACACACAGCTTCAAGAAGTAGAAATGAAAAGAGGCAAGGATTTATATCTGCCTCATTGTTTAGGTCATGAGGGTGTTGGGGTAATTGAAAAAACATATAAAAAATGTAAAAAATTTAAATCAGGCGACAGCGTTTGTATAACCTGGGTTAAGTCCGGAAAAACAATTTCTAGAGGATATATATATAGTGATAAAAATGGAAAAAAAATCAATTCTGGACCAGCACATACACTTAATGAATTTGCAGTTGTAGATGAAAGTAGAGTCTATAAATTAAAAAAAAGTTCAAAGTTTAAAAATCAAGTTTTGTTAGGTTGCGCAATGCCGACAATTTTTAATATTTTTATAGAAAATAAAATTAAAAAAAATGAAAATATTTGTATTTTGGGAGCTGGTGGATTGGGATTAAGTTTTTTGTTGCTAGCAAAAAAATTTGGTTTTAATAATATTTCATTATTAGATAAAAACAAATATAGAATTCAGTTTATTAAAAAAAAATATAAGGTAAATACTTATACTTCAATAAATGATATTAATACAGAAAGATTTGATTTTATAGTTGAATGTACTGGGAATTTAAAAATATTTGAGAAGTCTTTGACTTTAGTTAAAAAATTTGGTGGCAAGATGATTGTTGTAGGTAATTATCCAAAAAATATTAACACTTTATTAAATCCATGGAATATAATTGAAGGCAAAACATTAAAAGGCGCCTGGAATTCCGAAATCAATTTCAAAAAAAATTTTTCAAAGTTAGAAAAAATATTCAATAAACTAGAAACAGATTTTTTCTTTTCAGGAAAAGAATATAGAATAAATGAAATACATAAAGCATTTAAAGATTTAAAAAAAGGAAAGGTAATTAGACCGTTAATTAGAATGATATGAAAAAAGAAAATTTGTTAATTAACGGATGTTCAAGAGGTATTGGCTATGATTTGTTTAAAGCACTTAATTATAAGTATAATATATATGGACTAAGCAGCGTAAGCTCAGATAAGAAAAATATTTTTTACTATAATCCCTTAAAAAATCCATTTTTAGAAAAAAGTTTAGTAAAAAAAATTAAAGATTGCAAAATAGATCATGTTATCCATTGTTCCGGAGGGGGACTCAAATACCATGATAAATTTTTGGAGTTAAATAAATTACTAGACTTGTTCAATATAAATTTTTTTTCAATTTATGAAATTAATAAAACATTAATAAAGAATAAGAAAAAAAATAAAAAAATTAATATTATAATGATCGGATCTATTGCTGCCTTTGAAAATAAGGCGTCAATAGGATATTCTGCTGCCAAATCCATGTTAATGAATTATAATAAAAATCTAGCTTTAAACTTCATTGAGGAAAATGTTGTATGCAAATTATTGATACCGGGATCTTTTAATTCAAGTAAAGGATCAATGAGTAGATTAAAAAAAACAAATCACAAAATTTTTAAAAAATTAGAAAATTTAATGCCTAGCAAAAAAATGCAAAATTCAAAAAATATAATGAAATTTATTGAATATCTTTTGAAAAAAGAATCAAATTTATTGAATGGCACATATATTTCGTTATCTAATTTAGAATCTAAATCGATATTTCTTTAAAAATTTTATTAAAATTAATGCAAATTATAAGAAAGCATTCAAATACTATTGTGCATATCTTAAAATTAGTGATTTATTTTTTTTTTTCGAAGATAGTAATTTTTTCAATTTATATTTCAAGCCTAAGTAAAAATAATATTTTATATACCAAACATTTCGGATTTGGAGACTATCTATTCTTTTGTGTGTCAATTAGAAAAAAAATTAATTCTCGTAAAAAAATTTTTTGTTATAGTAAACTTCAATACGACACAGCAAAATTTTTCTTTGAGAAAAAATATATTTTTAATTCTTTTATATTAATGCCAAGGTTTATGTCTGAAAGTCATCTAGGTTATAATTTTTTAAATAAAGAAAAAATTTTTAAACCAATAAAACCCAAAAGAGTAATTTTAAACAATATAAAAGTGTCAATTTCTGATTTTTATAGCGGAACAAGTGACTCAATTGCATTTATAAAAAAAAGAATTAATAATAGTACAATATCTAATAAGATTATCGAAGTTACAAAACATCCAACGATATGTTTGTTCATTAAAAATTTTTCTAAAAATAAAAATAATCATATAAATTTTCAGACTAGGCAAACACGTAATCTAAATAAAATTGAACGGTTAATTTATTTTTTAAACAATAAAAAAATTAATGTTATAATACTGGGAACGACAAGAGATCATTTTATTCAATTGTTTTTAAAAAAAATTAACAAAAGAATATTCAAAAATATTTTTTTTTTCAAAGATCTTTCAGATAATTATTCTATTTCAGATCAAGCCTATTTAGCCTTGAATTCAATTGGATATATTGGTTCAGCTTCGGGCTCAATGGGCTTTTTTGGCTTACTAAATAAAAAAGTAATCTTAGTTGATGCGGTTTTTTATCATGTTGATAAACATTGGAAAAATTTTATTTTTTTGTACAAAAAAATATATAATAAAAATAATAAAGTTTTAAAAAAATTTATTTGGAAAAAATATTATAATCCAGCTACACATAAAATTGTTGAAACCAATTATAGAGAAATCAAAGAAATTTTGGTAAAAAATTTTTTAATAAATTAATACTAAAATAATTATATTGATTTAGTTATACTTTATCTAAAATCTTAGTTTATTTTTAAAATAAATAGAAATAGATACAATGTATAATAATAGTTGTATGAAAATAATTTTGAACTATACATTCTTAATATGGAAAAATTTCCTAATAAAAAGTATCTTCAATTAACAAATTATTTTCAAGATTATAAAGATCAAATTTATGAAAATCTTGAAAAAATTTCACAGATCAATTTTGAAAAAGTTTTCAATCTGGTGGAAAAAAAAATTCTATCAAATTCAAATATTTTTTTATGCGGCAATGGTGGGTCAGCAGCTATAGCTAATCATTATATCTGTGATTTTTTAAAAGTTTTAAGAACAGGAACAAATTTAAAACCCAAGTTTTTCAGTTTAATTTCAAATATAGATCTTATCTCCGCTATATCTAATGACTTGAATTATAGCGAAATATTTAAATATCAATTAGAAAGTTTAGCAAAAAGAAATGATCTAGTTATATTTATAAGCTCATCGGGTAATTCATCAAATATTAAGAAAGCTTTAGATTATTGTAAAAAAAAAAGAATTTCTTCTATTGGTTTTTGTGGTTTTGATGGTGGTTATTTAAAAAAATATTGTACAATTCATGTGCATGTAAATATTAATAATTATGGTGTTGTCGAAGATATGCATCATATTTTAATGCATATTATGTTGCAGTTTTTAAGACAAAAACACATGAGAAAAAAAAATATTTTAAAATTAAAATTTTAAAAATCTTAATTATTATTATATCAGTTATTTATGAAAGTTGTAATTTTAGCAGGGGGAAAAGGAACAAGAATACAAGAGGAGTCATTAATTAAACCTAAGCCTTTGATCGAAATTGGATCTAAACCACTAATTTGGCATATAATGAAAACCTATTCTCATTATGGCTATAAAGAATTTATTATCTGCTGTGGTCATAAAGGCTATATGATAAAAGAGTATTTTAATAATTTTTCATTGCACAACTCTGACGTAACCATTGATGTTCTAAAAAATAAAATTAAAGTACATAAAAATAATAATGAAGATTGGAAGATTACATTGGTCGATACTGGTGAAAAAACATTCACAGGAGGTAGAATCTTAAGAATTAAAAATTTTGTAGGAGAAACTTTCTTGTTAACTTATGGAGACGGGTTGTCAGATATTAATATAAAAAAATTAGTTGAACATCATAAATCCAAAAAAAAATTAGCGACCATTAGCATCGTTCAGCCCGCAGGTAGGTTTGGCGCAGTAAGATTTAATAGTAAAAATAATTTAGTTGAAAGTTTCTCAGAAAAATTAAAAGGCGATGGTGGTTGGATTAATGGTGGTTTTTTTGTTTTAAATAATGGTATTTTTAAATATTTAAAAGATGATCAAACTATGTGGGAAAAAGAACCCCTGGAAAATATTTCAAGAAAAAAAGAATTAACAGGATATAAGCACGAAGGTTTTTGGCGACCGTGCGATACAATTAGGGATAAAATTATCTTAGAAAATTTATGGAATGCTAATGAGGCCCCATGGAAAGTATGGGAAAAATAATTTGATTATTGATTTTTTTTCAAGATAAATAAATAAAATAAAATGTCAAAAATTTTAATTGATGATTTTAATTACATTTATAAAAATAATAATGCAAATAATTTTTTCAAAAGTAAAAAAATTTTAATAACAGGTGCATCAGGTTTTTTGGGTTCGTATTTTTCAAATTATTTTTTATATAAGTTTAAAAATTTAAAATTACATTCTCTTTTTTTGAATGATATTAAAATTTCAAAAATAAAAAAAAATATAATTTCACCGATAGATTATTCTAAAGTTTATTTTATAAAGTCCGATATAACGAATAAAGAATCGGAGGTTTTTAAAATAAAAAACATAGATATTATAATACATGCAGCAACCATAGCTTCGCCTACCTTTTATAGGAAATACCCACTAGAAACTGCAGAAGCAAATGTGGATGGACTAAAAAACTTACTTAATTTTTCATTAAAAAAAAATGTTAGTAGAATATTATTTTTTTCTTCGAGCGAAATTTATGGCAATCCAGACTCCAAGAATATTCCAACTAAAGAAACATATAATGGCAACGTATCAAGCATTGGACCGAGAGCATGCTATGATGAGTCAAAAAGGTATGGAGAAACTTTATGTTATATTTATAACAAAAGTTATAATTTACCGATTAGGATTGTAAGACCATTTAATAATTATGGACCCTTCTTAGATAGCAAAGATAAAAGACTTCCATCTGATATATTAAAAAGAATAACCCAAAAAAAAAATATTATATTACACTCTAACGGAAGTCCAAAAAGAACATTTTGTTATGTTGCTGATGCAATTTGTGGTTATTTAAATGCAATAAAATTTAAAAAATTTGACGTTTTTAATATTGGAAATGAAGATGAAGAAATATCAGTTAAAAAATTTGCATCGCTATTTAAATTGGTTGCTGAAAAAAATATAAAATACAAAGGTAAAATTGTTTACAAAAAAAGCCTAGATAAAAAATATTTAAGTGACAATCCCCAAAGAAGAAAACCATGTTTAAAAAAATCAAAAAAACTATTAAAATATAGACCAAAAATAGGAATAAAAGAGGGATTAAGAAGATATTTACTCTTTTATT